>JAZKFX010000006.1:0-106182 GCA_040386215.1 Pseudomonadota bacterium | reverse complement strand
TTGCCGTAGGCAGTGAGCGTATTGGTTGTGGCAATGGCATTTCGTCAAGCTCTGCGCCTTCAAGTGTTGCGAGTTCTGTTCGCTCATCGGTAGCGCCAAGTTCTGTAGCCAGCTCTACTGCATCAAGTCGCATTTCTCCGAGTTCTGTTGCTTCGAGTGCTGCGTCAAGCCGTGTAGTAGTGAGTTCTGTGACTTCCAGTTCAGTCCGGTCAACTTCAGGCGCTGTATTACCTATTTCAACATCAGGTAATAAAGTGCTGTTCGGTGGTCAAGTAGGCAGTATTTCTGGAATGAGTATGTTCTGGAGCAATACAGGTTGGGGCGGCGAAAAATACTATAACGCTCAAGCTGTGAGCTGGCTTAAGACTGATTGGAACGCTAAATTAGTTCGCGCTGCAATGGGTGTTAATGATGCAGGTGGTTATTTAGCCGATGCCGCTAACAAAACCCGTTCAATGGCGGTGATTGATGCAGCTATCGCCAATGACATGTATGTCATTATAGATTTCCACACACACTTAGCCCAAAACTACCAGCCGCAAGCCATTGCCTTCTTCCAGGAAATGGCAACCAAGTATGGTCACACGAACAACATCATTTATGAAATTTACAATGAGCCATTGCAAGTTTCATGGAGTTCAGTGATCAAGCCTTATGCTGTTGAAGTGATTAAAGCAATTCGTGCGATTGACCCGGACAACCTGATTATTGTGGGTACTCCTACCTGGTCTCAGGATGTGGATGTTGCCGCCGCTGATCCGATTGTCGGTTACCCGAACATTGCTTATACCTTGCACTTCTACGCCGGCACTCACGGCCAGTCCTTGCGTGACAAGGCAACCACTGCGCTGAACAGAGGTATTCCTTTATTTGTGACCGAGTGGGGCTCTGTCAATGCCGATGGTAACGGTGGCGTTGCGCAAAGCGAAACAAATGCCTGGGTCGCGTTCATGAAGGCCAACAACATCAGCAATGCCAACTGGTCGCTGACGGATAAAGCGGAAGGTTCTGCTGCGTTAGTACCGGGTGCAAACGCTAACGGTGGTTGGGTCTCCTCGCAACTGACTGCGTCAGGTGCCTTGGCGAAGAGTATTACCCTTAACT
This sequence comes from Pseudomonadota bacterium, assembly GCA_040386215.1. Lineage (GTDB taxonomy): Bacteria > Pseudomonadota > Gammaproteobacteria > Pseudomonadales > Cellvibrionaceae > Cellvibrio. Next base: position 105,078 of record JAZKFX010000006.1, on the reverse strand, counting down.
GGCCAGCGCTAGTCAATGGCGGTAGCTCATCATCACGCGTGGCCTCTTCTGTTGCATCCAGTCGTGTTAGCTCAAGTGTATCCAGCGTGCTTAATCGCAATCACTACAATGCCACCAAAGCAACTACCGCTCCGGTAATTGATGGTCAAGCAGATGCGGTATGGAACAGCGCGGAATGGGCACCTATCGATGTTCGTTGGTTAGGTTCACAAGCAGGCACACCCCCAGCTGCTGATTACACTGGTCGCTACAAAGCCTTGTGGGATAGTGGCAACTTGTATCTGCTGTTTGATATCACCGATGAGAGACTTTTCGACGGACGTCCGAGCCCACTGGATAATTACTGGGAAGACGACACCGTAGAGCTGTTTATCGATGAGAACAGAAGTGGCGGCTCGCACGAAACCAATACCTCGGCCTGGGCTTACCATGTCAGCACCCTTAATGACGTTGTAGATTCCACCACCGGCGGTGCAAAACTGCTGAATGACCATATCACTACACGCAGAGTCAGCGTCGGCGATAAGCACATGTGGGAAATGAGTGTGCGTATCTATGGCACAAACTACGTCGACAACAGTGTGAATACACCTTTAACGCTGACCTCAGGCAAGTTAATGGGCTTCTCTGCGGCGTATATCGACAATGACGGTAGCTCACAACGTGAAAGCATGATGGGTTCTGTGGATACGCAAGGCCATAAAGATAACCGCGGTTATCAAGATGCCAGCGTGTTCGGCACCATGCAATTGGTTGAGCCAGTCGTGGTAGGCAATGCGGCACAAGGCAAAATACATTGGGAAGATCCCGCTATAGGTTGCTTGTTCTGTCATCAGGTAAATAGCGATGGTACTGCTGGCACTACAAGCAAGATTGATCCAAAAAATCTACGTTTCACTACGGTAGCTAACTTGGTCAATTACATTGAAGTCAACATGCCTAAGGGTGATGCGACAGCATGTGTGGGTCAATGTGCAGCGGATACAGCGGCTTACTTCTTATCATTGAAGCCTGTTGTGGTGGGCTCTTCGGCTATGAGTAGTTCTATTCGTTCCAGCACACCAATCGCTAGCTCAACACCTGCTCTTTCGTCAGTACGCTCGTCAGTACGTTCGTCGGTGCAATCGTCGGTACAATCGTCTATCCGTTCATCGACGGCAAGTAGTACGGTTCCACTTGACGGTGCTGCATTGTATGTCAGCAGAGGCTGTGCAAATTGCCACGGTGCTAAAGGTGATAGTCCAACACGTCCCATTGTGGTGGCCAGCTGGACCCGTGACACATTAATCGCCAAAATCGCTGCATCTATGCCAGCAACTAATCCCGGTAGTTGTGCAACTGATAATTGTGCCACTCCCATAGCGGATTACATCTTAACCTGGCGTCCAGTAGTAAGTTGTAATTCCGGGGAAGACATACTGACACGTCGCTTACGCCTACTGACCAACTACGAATACGCCAACACGGTGAATGACTTGTTGAATATCAGTACGGGTACTACGATAGCGGGCAGTTTTGAAGCCGATGTTAGAGTGAAGTTCTTTAACAACGATGTAGAAGCCGCAAGAATGACCAATACGCGTATGGATGCCTATTGGAATGCCGCAGAAAGCTTATCCAAAAGCGTAAGTATGACCAATCTGCTGAGCTGTGATGCACAAGTACCACGTGATCAGTGTGCTAATACTTTCGTACCTGCTTTTGGTAAGAAAGCCTTCCGGAGACTGTTGACCGCTGACGAACAAACGTCTTATTTGAATTTGTTCAGACTCGGTACCACTAACGAAGCCGGTGCACGCTTAGTCATTCAGGCAATGTTATCTTCACCTGGATTCCTATACCGCACTGAACTGGGTAGCACACTGACTGGCAACACTACCTTGACGCCTTATGAAACAGCTAGCTTGCTGTCATATACCTTCACGGCTTCTATGCCAGATGCAACGCTGTTTACCGAGGCTGACAACAATCGCTTAACCACAAGTGCGCAACTGCGTACCCAAGCTGAACGTTTGCTTGGTACCGCTAAAGCCAGCGCGCAATTGGCCCGCTTCGGAACACAATGGTTAAAAGTGGATGACGTTGCGAATTTGCCACGTGATCGCACACTTTTCCCGGCGTTCACTCCAGCAATAGGCACGGCCATGAAGACAGAGATGACTACGTTCTTAAGTGAAGTCTTCCTGAAACCTGGCTACAAAATGGCTGATTTATTCAGCCCTGGCTTTAGCTACGTGAACGGACCCCTGGCGACTTATTACGGTATGTCAGGTGTAAGTGGTGATCAATTCCAGAGAGTAACGACCAACGCGCAACGCGGCGGTGTGTTACACATGGGTGCTGTTACTGCGACCTTGGCTTCGATGAAAGAATCGCATCCGATTCATCGCGGATTGCTCATACGTCGCAATCTACTGTGTCAGGATTTTGCACCACCACCACCGAATATCGGCGAGGTTGAACCTTTAGATCCTAATAAACCGACTCGTGAACGTTTCGCTGCTCATACGAACAACACCAACTGTCAGTCATGTCACCAGTACATTGACAATATTGGCTTCGGGTTTGAAAACTATGATGCTGTGGGTCGTTTCCGCACGACTGAAGGTAATAACTTACCGGTGAACGCTACTGGCAATATTTCCGGTTTGATTACGATGTCAGCATCAGATAACTATCCATTTAATGATCTGCGCGGGCTATCCAACGTCCTGGCCACATCCGGTATTGAAGCAACTTCAAAATGCCTGACAAAACAATATCAACGTTTTGCCACAGGTATTTCCGAACCGAATGAATGTGCTGTAAACGCGAGCTATTCACGTTGGCAGGCCACGTCCGCGACGCCGGATTTGAGAACAATGATGCTCGAAACCGTTACTTCACCCACTTTCTTGACCCGCAAATAGGAGTCATCATGAAAAGACGCTCATTACTAAAAGGCATCTCCGCGGGTACGTTAGCGGCGATGACCATGACCCCACTGGCGACAATGTTGGCGCGCTCTGCCCTGGCGGCAGATACGCGACGCACTAAAACCATATTTCTTTATCATCCTAACGGCTGCGTACCGGATATATTCTTCCCTGCAGCAGGTCCGCTAGGATCCTTCCCAGCGATGACAGCGCCCTTACAACCGGTTGCTAGTCACTTAACATTTCTCGACGGCATCGGTTATTGGGGTGAGGGCAATACCCATGAAGGCGGTGCGCGGAAATGTCTGACTGGAGTCACCAATGCAGTCGGCACGGCTTCTTCCATTGAAGTGCAAATGGGTAAAGAAGACTTTTTAAACCGGGCTACCTCCGGCATTACCAAACCTTCCATACAAATGGGGGTAGGTACACAATGGGGCGACTCTGCTGACAAGCGTATTAGCTACGACAATGGCACTAGTTTGCATCCAGTGGATGATCCCCGGATCCTCTATCCGCAAGTGTTTGGTGCCAGTGGTGCTGATAGCACCAAACTGGAAGTTGTAGCTCGTGCACGCGCAGACCTCACTCGTTTAAGAACTCGCCTGGGTTCCATCGAAATGCAAAGGCTTGAGCAGCATATCGACGCTATGGATGTTCTGGAGCAACGTTTGAACACTGCCGTAGCAGGTGGTTGTTTGGATGTGTCCACGACTATCAAGCCGCGAGTAGATGCGATCGGTGTCGGCGGTCCTGACCAGAAGCTTTGGGCGTCCAATGTGCTAGCGAACATTTCGGGCATTCAGCAGGACATCGCAGTTGCAGCTCTCTCGTGCAACATTACGCGCACCATTGCTTTCATGTACGGTGTACCTGTATCACCGATTATTGTGCCAGGCACTAGCGATAATGATCATAATCTTTCGCACCAGGACGCCGCCGCCCACACCAGCAGTAAAATTTGGTGGATGGGTCAGCTTCGTCAACTTATCCAAAAGTTGGCAGCGACACCCGATGTTGACGGCAGCTTGTTAGATAACACTATCATCTGCACGGTTTCGGATCTTGGTCATGGCGCTAGGCACAATCATCACCGTATACCTATGATCCTTGCCGGAGGTAAAAATACTGGATTGGTTACTGGACGTTGTGCAGATTTACGGCCATTGGGAACCCCAGGATTAAAGTGGGGTGATCAAACTTCCGCTGAGGGGATCGTGAACCACTCTAACGTTTTAATGACTGTGGCCGAGAAAGCAGGCTATACCTCTGTGAGGCTGCCAAGCGCCACAGGTCGCATTAATAATGTTTGGGTAAATGGCACCGGGCTTTAAAGAGATTGGTAACATCGATTTAAAGTTAATTAAGTTAATACAGTACCTGGAAAGAGTTTCCGCACAGCTACCACGCAAATGGCAGCTGTGCGATTAACCAAACAGGTTTGAAAAAATTTAAACGCCCAAGGCTGTGATGGCCTTGGGCGTTTTTTTATCGAGTCGCCGCCAGGGTCAACAATTAAAACCCGGTCTATCACGCAAGAAATTCCCGCCAATTATTAAAACAATTCACAACACAAAAAAATGATTCTCTTGTGATACTTTCGTGAGGATTGCGATTTTTATAACGCGCAAGCTACCTGTGTCAAATCCAACCACAGCGGAGCTTCAAAATGAAAAAATTTTTAATTGTCAGTTTAATTGCACTCTCAATAAGCCCAGCACTTTTTGCTGCAACCTACAAAGTTGAAGTGGTAAATCTCACTCGTGGAATTTATTTCGCACCCTTGCTCGTATCTGCCCACCCCACCACGATAAAACATTTTACCGCTGGTATGGCTGCCTCCAGCAACCTGCAAAAAATGGCCGAGGGCGGCGATATCAGTGGTTTATCCATGGACATGACTAACGCCAGCGCCACATCAGTTGCAAACCCGGCAACTGGCTTACTCGCTCCTGGTGCCAAGACCATGGCCGACCTGGGCGACCCGGGCACTGCCAATACGCAACTGTCTGTCATAGGTATGATGGTTCCCTCAAACGATGGCTTCATTACTCTCAATAACATCACCCTACCCACCGCCCATGGCACCTACACCTATTTACTCAACGGTTACGATGCAGGCACAGAGGCCAACGATGAAATTCGGGGTGACGGTGCCCCGGGTGTTGCCGGCATGGGAGTTCCAGCACCCTTGGAGACAATGGTCGGTACCGGCGGCACTGGAATTGTGGGCGCTACCGCTGAAGGTTTCGTGCATATTCATCGCGGCGTTATTGGTGACCAAAATAAAACCGGCGGCGCCAGCGATCATGATGCCGGTCTGCATCGCTGGTTGAATCCAGTGGCTCGCGTCACAGTGACAGTGGAATAAGGTGATAGCTATGAAAAATTTATTTTCAGTCATCATCACGCTGTTTATCAGTATGTTGCTCACTGCTTGCGGCGGCGACAACAAGCACAACACAATTAAGTCCAGCGCCGCGAGCACTAGCTCAGCGATGACGACTAGCTCAACTGCGATGACCAGCTCAGCAGTAATAACAAGCTCAGCTATGGCGACAAGCTCAAGCAACGTATCAAGCATGCCGGACACAACAGCCATAAAACTCACTGTGACCATTACCAACCTAACTGCCGGACAACCTTTGTCGCCCACCGCATTAGTCTTGCATAAATCTGGCGTAACACTATTTCAGGTCGGTATGCCTGCCAGTGTCGAACTGGAAAGGATTGCCGAAGGAGGCAACCCAACCGCGCTATTGGAAGATGCCAATAGCAATCAAGCAACCTGGGTAAGCGGCCGAGCAACAAGCGTCATATTACCGGGAGCCAAAGCAACGGTAATGCTGGAAGCGACAGTTACCACTGTTGATATGAGCCTGCTATCACTCACTGCGCTGTCCATGTTAGGCAACACTAACGACGGGTTTACAGGCTTGAATGCAGTGAATATCAGCCATTTAGCAGTCGGATCTTCAATGACCATTGATACTGTCTCTTACGATGCTGGCACTGAGCAGAATACCGAATCCGCTGCAACAGTACCGGGGCCGGCAGCAATGGGTGAAGGTTTTAATGCCATGCGCGATGACAATCCCAGTATTATTTCGATGCATTCCGGTGTTATTTCCAAAGATGACGATATGCCAACATCCGCATTAAGTCACCTTCAGCGCTGGGATAATCCGGTAGCACGCATCACCATTACCCGTTCGGCCCCGTAAAAAATCCATAATTTTTTACGGAAGTGAGCATCGCCACCTGAACAAAAATCAGCGTGGCGATTGCTGAAACAAAACCCTACCTGGTGCATCTACAACGAACTTATCTTTATCCATACACAGGTTCTCTATGCATCTCACTTTGGTAAATAATTCAAATCCCGCAAAGCAACGTCGTTTTCTCGTGGTAGAAGATGAGCTGGATCTCGCCAATTTAATTCAATTACATCTCCAGGATTTTCACGCTGAAGTGCTTCATGTGAATCGGGGAGACCTTGCACTCCAAAAAGCAGTTAATGAACACTGGGATTTAATAATTCTGGATTTGCGTTTGCCGGGTATGGATGGCCTCGATGTCTGCCGTGAAATGCGCAGTAAAGGTATTGAGTTTCCAGTGATGATGCTCACCGCGCGCACAACAGAATTGGATCGTGTATTAGGCCTTGAGCTGGGCGCGGATGATTACTTAAGCAAGCCTTTTAGTTCACTCGAATTAGTCGCACGCGTAAAAGCCTTATTGCGCCGCAGCGAACGCAAACCAAATTCAATACCCGTAACAACGCAGCAATTTATTATTAAAAATCTTGCTATCAATAAACTCCAACGCAGCGTTTACAACAACAACATACCCATTGAACTCACCGCACGTGAATTCGATTTGCTGTGGTTTTTTGCCAGCCATCAGGGCCAGGTTTTTCGCCGTACTGAATTGTTAGATTCGGTATGGGGCTATGGCCACGACGGCTATGAACACACGGTTAACAGTCATATTAATCGGCTGCGCGGCAAAATTGAAGAAGACCCGGCCAACCCGCAACTACTCCACACAGTGTGGGGTGTTGGCTATAAATTTTGTGAAACGATTTAATTTCGATTTAGTTAAATTAAAAACAATGTAGTAAAAAGATAAATCTATTTTCTAGAGAAATGAACCTATGCCAAATAAAAATAATCATGCAACACTATTTTCGAGCCTTTGCGCTCGCCTGGCATTCGCATTTATTGTACTTCTCTCTGTTATTGGCTTTGCATTTTTAGTTCTGACCAACTGGAGCAACAATCGTTATTACCAAGAAATAACACAAAACATGAATAAAAGTTTAGCCATGTACATAACGCAGCGCGAACCTTTAATTAACCACGGCGTGGTGAATGAAAAAGCCATGAAAGAATTAGGCAATCTGGTCATGACGGTAAACCCGATTGTCGAAGTTTATTTGCTCGACAATAACGGAAAAATTTTATCCTTTGCGGTACCGAAAGCAACGGTGCTCCGCTCACATATTGATACCGCACCCATCAAATTATTATTAGCCAATAGCAAGCCATTTCCCATTGCGGGCGAAGATCCAAGGTCACTCAATAGCGAACGTGTTTTTTCCGTTTTTCCGGTGAATGATGGCAACACTCCCGCAGGCTATCTATACGTCATTCTCGGCGGACAAACTTACCAAACACTAATCCAATCTTTACGCAGCAGTTATATAGTGCAACAAAGTCTTACGGGTTTAGCGGCTATCACGCTGTTTGCTATCGCAAGCGCTATTTTAATTTTTGCAGTACTAACTAGCCCTTTGCGAAAACTGGCACAGGAGATGAATGCGTTTCAAGCTAAAGAATTAAAATCCACCGACCACGAAAAAAACAATGGCGATGAAATTGCTTATTTAACATTAACCTTTCACGCCATGGGTAAACGCATTCAAGAGCAATTAGAAAAACTGCAGGAAACAGACAGATTGCGGCGCGAACTTATTTCCAACATATCCCACGACTTGCGCACGCCAATGTCGTCCATGCAAGGCTATATGGAAATGCTTTTACGCCATAACATAACGGCTGAAGAGCGAAAAAACTATATTGATATCGCCTTCAAACACTGCCGCCATCTAACGCAACTTGTAAAAGAATTATTCGAACTCAGCAAACTGGATGCGGGGCGAATTAATCCCCACTGGGAAGATTTTTCTTTAGCAGAATTATTGCAAGATGTTGCGCAAAAATTTTCACTCAGCGCACAAAATAAAGAACTTACCATTTCAACACCAAAAAGCTCTCAGTTGTTTATGGTAAATGCCGATATTGGTTTAATTGAAAGAGTGCTCGAAAACTTGATCGATAATGCTATCCGCTATACGCCCAAGGGTGGCTACATTCAATTGTCTCTCGCAGAGGAAAAAGAAAATGTCGAAGTAAGTGTTAAAGACAGCGGAATAGGTTTAATCGAAGCCGATATACCCTATATTTTTGAACGTTATTATCGCGGCCAAAAGCCTACTGAATATCAACAGAACAGTACCGGCCTCGGCTTAGCGATTGTAAAACGGATTCTGGAATTGCATAACAGCGTTATTAGTGTTCAATCGCAATTGAATCAGGGTACATGTTTTACTTTTCCGCTACAAATGAATGGGCAAGATCAGGCTAATAAGAAGGCTGCCTGGCAATCATGTGGTATTGGCCAATGAGAATCAGATCGGCGCAACCTGAAGGATTTCTTTAACGAATGTTTTTAAGCTCTCTATAAAATAACTCGCTATATTAAAGCGCGGTAGCTGACATTATTTTTCTCTCAGCCTTTAATAACTATTTATTATGAGTTACTCATCACAAAACTCTTAGATCATTTTTTAATATGTACTATGTGAAATGCCAGTGTAATAGAGAGGAACTCAAACTTCATTGAAAGTTAAAAAGGTATTTAAAATTCCGCTCATTACTTTTTATCATTTACTTACGATTGTATATTTGAGGGGTTTCTATTTATTGATACACGGGCTATAGTTGTCGGCACTGAAATATTTCGGTTTTTCGAATAATTATACTAAAGCGATTTAACTCCGTGTTTATTAGTATTGTTCCACTACTCATAATAATAAGTGATCGAAAAGTCTAACGAAATTATTTTCAGCGTTTTCATATCTTTAATCTCGTCCGTAGTTATTGGTCTTTAGTGATTACTTACTTAATGATTGCATAACCCTATTAATCTAAATAATCACCTCACGTTTCAACGATGATATCCGCTAAAGCCGTAATTGCAGGTGTCTGATTGATTCGAACTTGTGTTTTTTACTTGTAACCTGGCAACGCGTTGTAGCTGTCTAACAATAATATGCACGACCCTGCCGATTTACTTTTGACTTAATTTCCGAGGAAAACATTATGAGTAGCTTTAAAGCCTCTGTGATAAAACCACGCATGGTGAGCGCAATTGCGCGCTCCGCAATTGCGTTGGGATTTTCCCTGGCCGTGTCCACCTTTTCTTCCAATGTGTTTGCCGGTTGTAGTTATACCGTCGTCAACCAATGGGGGAATGGATTTCAGGCAGGTATCAAAATTACCAATTCGACTTCCAGCCCTATTAACGGCTGGAGTGTTTCCTGGCAATACTCGGGTGATAACCGTGTAGGTAGCAGCTGGAATGTGAATTTTAGTGGTTCAAATCCCTATACCGCTAGCAATGTTTCCTGGAATGGCAGCATCCAACCGGGTCAAAGCGTAGAGTTTGGATTTACGGGCACTAAGGGTTCTGCCAGTGCACAAGTTCCCACCGTAACGGGAAATGCCTGCTCAGGTAACACATCAACGCCAACCACCTCAAGATCGGCCTCGTCAATACGCTCATCGGCCTCAAGTATAAGATCAAGCTCTTCCGTTATTACCCCGTCAAGTCGACCAAGTTCGGTAGCCTCAAGCTCCGCAGCGGGTGGAGTACTGCCCATTTCAACTTCCGGCAATAAATTGTTGTTTGGTGGTCAGGTAGGCAGCATCTCCGGCATGAGCATGTTCTGGAGTAATACTGGTTGGGGTGGCGAGAAATACTATAACGCTCAAGCAGTTAGCTGGCTTAAAACTGATTGGAACGCTAAATTAGTTCGCGCTGCAATGGGTGTTAATGATGCAGGTGGTTATTTATCCGATACAGCTAACAAAACCCGCTCTATGGCGGTTATTGATGCAGCTATCGCCAATAACATGTACGTCATTATCGATTTCCACACCCACGTGGCTCAGGATTACAAGGCACAATCCATTGCGTTCTTCCAGGAAATGGCCACCAAGTACGGTCATACCAACAACATCATTTATGAAATTTATAATGAACCCTTGCAAGTGTCCTGGAGCAACGTTATCAAGCCTTATGCTGTTGACGTGATCAAAGCGATTCGTGCGATTGACCCGGACAACCTGATTATTGTGGGTACTCCTACCTGGTCTCAGGATGTGGATGTTGCCGCCGCTGATCCGATTGTCGGTTACCCGAACATTGCTTATACCTTGCACTTCTACGCCGGCACTCACGGCCAGTCCTTGCGTGACAAGGCAACCACTGCGCTGAACAGAGGTATTCCTTTATTTGTGACCGAGTGGGGCTCTGTCAATGCCGATGGTAACGGTGGCGTTGCGCAAAGCGAAACAAATGCCTGGGTCGCGTTCATGAAGGCCAACAACATCAGCAATGCCAACTGGTCGCTGACGGATAAAGCCGAAGGTTCTGCCGCATTGGTTCCTGGAGCCAGTGCGAACGGGGGCTGGGCTTCGTCACAACTGACTGCATCCGGTGCCTTGGCAAAAAGTATTGTGCAAGGCTGGCCAGGACTGATAGGCGGGACGTCTTCCAGATCCGCGTCTTCGGTGCCGTCTTCCGTGCAATCTTCCGTGAGATCTTCAGTTAGATCATCTGTTGTGGTGTCGTCCAGCCGCATCAGCTCAAGCTCGGTAATCATTGCCAGTTCCAGGCCATCCAGCTCAATCCCGGCGAGTTCAAGAATTGCGGTATCCAGCAGGTCAGCAACCAGCGCTGGTGCACGGTTGGATAACCCGTTCGTGAGCGACACACCTACTAAATGGTATGTCAATGAGGATTGGGCGAGTAATGCCCGCGCTTTCGGTGGTGCCAGCATTGCGGGTTACAACACTGCAGTGTGGATGGACCGTATCGGGGCCATTGACCCAACCGATCCTAATGTGAAGGGTTTACGGGAGCACCTGGATGCTGCCCTTGACCAAGGTGCAAACCTGTTCCTCGTCGTGGTCTACGACTTGCCTAACCGCGATTGTTTTGCACTGGCCTCTGCCGGTGAACTGAGAATCAAAGAAGACGGTTTCAACCGTTACAAAAACGAATACATCACTCCTTTGGCGGCCATTCTTGCCGATCCCAAATATAGCGGTATTCGTATTGTTGCCATTATTGAACCTGACTCCTTGCCAAACCTGGTCACCAACATCAGCGATCCGGATTGTCAGGAAGCCGCCGGTGCCGGTGGTTATGTCGAAGCCACACAATTTACGCTGAACACTCTTTACCCGATCAGAAACGTGTACAGCTACATCGACATCGCCCATTCGGGCTGGTTGGGCTGGCCGGAAAACCTGGATAAGGCGATCACTTTAATCGGTAATGCGATTAAAGGAACTACTAACGGTGTGAACAGTATTGCGGGCTTCGTTTCCAACACAGCTAACAGTACTCCACTGAAAGAACCCTTCCTGGATGAGTTCTCCGCAGCGGGCGTGCCAGGCAACACCGGTTCACAAGTCCGTCAGGCGAAATACTATGAATGGAATCCTCACTTCAGTGAGTTCTCCTTCGTGAATGCATGGCGCGCGAAAATGATCAGCAGCGGATTCCCGTCGACCATTGGTATGCTGGTGGATACGTCACGTAATGGTTGGGGTGGTGCAGGTCGCCCTACCGCGCTGTCAACCAGCACCAATGTGGATACCTTTGTTGACGCGTCACGTATTGACCGTCGTACCCATCGCGGTATGTGGTGTAACCAGCCATCAGGTATTGGCGAACGCCCCACGGCAGCACCGGCACCAGGTATTGATGCCTATGTGTGGGTAAAACCACCGGGTGAATCGGACGGTGTTGCCACTGCCGGTATTATTGATCCTAACGATCCCGCCAAAGGCTTTGACCGTTTCTGTGATCCGACTTACACCGTGCCTGCCAATGGCAAAGCAACCGGTGCTATGGCGGGTGCTCCACACGCAGGTCGCTGGTTCACCGAGGGCTTCATGGTTTTGCTACAAAACGCTTACCCTGCGTTGTAGTACTAAAATAACTCAGCGCGTTAAGTTGATGTTTATGTCGATTTAACGTTGTTGAGCTGGAGCAATAACATAAAGGGCCTTTCGTAAAGCTGTTCACTCTGGTGCAGCTTTACGATAGCCAAACAGGTTTGCAAATCTTAACCGCCCAAGGCTGTGATGGCCTTGGGCGTTTTTTTGTCTTGTCAAAACGCTTAGGCCAAAACCAATTATTGAATCATCTATTCTGAAAGCTAAGCATCTACTAATAACGTTCCCTACTCCAAATTTAGAGCTGTGGCTCAGACAATGATTTCTACTCCAGCCGCGACTGCTTGACGGATTGTTTTATCCTATTCAGGATCTATAGCCGCTGCTGGTTCCACCTATTTAATTCCTGAATGTCGCACACAAAATAAAAGCACGGCGATGCCCTATTTTTGACCTAGGGCTATGGGTAGAATCAGGGGTTTAAGGATACTATTTATGAGGGTTGCAATTAATCCTGCAACATACCATTGGGTGGCGCAAATTCTTGTGCATCTGTCATAACACCTGAGGAATTTTTGTGCCACAAATCTTTTACAACCAGTTGTGCTTGCGCTCTGACCTGAGGATGAGGATCGTTAATAAGGGACTCAACAGCAACAACATCAACATCGCTACCATAAGTTGCAAACAAATTTAGCGCCTGTAAACGCACACTTGGGTCATTATCCTTCAGTCCGATCTTCATCTGCGGTAAAGCGTTAAATTTTTTGAGCGCAGTAATATCAAAGAGTGACTGTAATCTCACCGCCGGGTTTTCGCTGGAAAATTTTGCATCACTAATTTCCTGGTACTCATTTGCCAAGCTGTCATCGCCTTTATCTGCTAATAATTGCGCCGCCATTTTTTTAACATTAGGATCATCGAATTCATAAATTGCTTTCAAATTTTCAGCGTTCAGATAATTATCATCAGGCGACAAAAACATCATTCCGTTAATTAACATCTGGGCATGCCAAGGATCATTCTTTCCTTTTAAATCAATGTTTTTTAAAAGTCGAACGGCCTCACCTGGCGATAATTCAACAAGCACATTAAATGCATCAAATTTTAGTGCAGGATCATTACTTTTTTCCGCTGCTAATGCTAACTCAAGCATTTCCATATCAGTTATTGACGATTCACTATGAGATCCGTCTTGCGATTCAGATGTTAAAATAACCGGCTGAAGTTTTGAGTTATGCTTATCTGGATCTGCAACCCGTAGTATTTTTGCATTTATTTTTGACGGTTTGAATTGATAAGCGATAGGCTCTACGGAATTGGCTGGAGGTTTTACCGTGGTCGAATAGGCAAAATAAATAACAGTCGTGATTGCAGAAAATATAACAATACAGTGCGATGGCTTCATAAAACACCTGAAGTAGATAATTCTCAATTACAGTTATTCAATTAAAGTGGCCGTGTTTTAAGCACAGCCACTCTATTACACAGTTTAGTTGCTAGAGTTAGTTGCTAGAGTTAGTTGCTAGGGTTAGTTGCTGAGGTTTAGATCAAGCGTTGTTAAATGTGACCGTACGCTATTATAAGCTTGAGGAATCGTACAGGTTGCATAAAAATATTTTGCCGACAACGGATTGGCCAGATTTAGTGGCCCACCCACCTGAAAGCTTTTCAACGGATCGCCATAACTGGTCGTTCCTCCAGTTGCCGAACCAAATAAATTACCAGCGGAATCGGTTGCACTCAAGGTGCAAGTAACATTCACATTGGGATGGCGATCATAGGCTCTCACCACCATCCAGGCATAGGTGGGACGGAACGTGGAATCTATTGTAAATGGACATCTAAGGGTAGCTTGCCCACTTGAAGTAGGACCATAAGGGTACGGGGTTCCGATACTGGCTCCCCATTGATCACGAGTTATATCAGAGCTTGATTCACATTGCGAACCGTGTATTTGAAATGTGCTGGTTGCAGCAAACGAAGCTAATGGCGTTAAACCTAATACGACGACCAAACTTAATAAATTTTTTTTCATACTGAGTTCCTCATTATTGTAATTGCATGTTTGCACTCTACTTTTGAAGTAGTAATTCTTGCAGAACCACCGTATATAAAAAAATTGTTTTTGTAACCTCGTAAGATTTACTAGGTTTATCTGAGAACCTATTTACAATGTGAGACGAAGTTGTGATTCTGTCTTTTGAACAAATGCCATTGCATTAAATAGCGTATAAGTAAGACCGGTAGTTACCGCCGTCGCAATAATCTCACCGTGGCTAGTGCATTTTAATTTCGCCTTAATCGCAGCTAAGTGAAACTCAATAGTGCGGTGTGAACGACTCAGTAAACTGGCAATTTGTGTCGCCGATTTGCCGAGCAAGGTGTGATAATAAATTTCGACTTCACGATGCGTAAGATAGCTATTATCAAACTCGCGGCCGAGCAATACGCGTTTTTTAATCGGATCATAGACGCCAATTTTAGCCACTAAAAAATTTCCATTGAACTCCGAAAATGAACCTACAATTCGCGATCTATCGCCGCGTGATTTGTGAAGTATGTTGATAAAATTACCTTGTTCACTTACATCTTTTACAAAGACATAAATATCAAGAGAATCGAACATATTTTCGGAAAAATTATGGTAATTCATAAATATTTTCTGTTGCTTACGGCTTAGAGGTCTCCCTTCTAAGCCTGAGGTTTGCGTTGATAATCCTGTTATATTTTTAGATTACGCAATCTTGATTCAAAGACCAATAATTTTGGTGAAGCAAATAAATAGCAGCTTGTAGACTAGCTAAGAAGTAAACATTGGTAACTAAGTAGAGCGGGTGGATCCTAGTCACTTACAAAATTTAAACTTTCGACAGCGTTGGTTAAAATCGTTGTGCCGCCGTTTGTTACCAGAAAGCTTCAGATTACAATAAACGAGATTTTTCCATTAACCTTCACTTCAAGCTCCAGTCCATTTGAACAACGAGGCCATATAAAAATCTGCAATTTCCCAAATTTCTCATCCTCAATAGCCAATTAATTTTTATAATGTAGTTAAGCTTGCCGAAGCCGTTTTCGATTTTCAACTCTTATTTTTGCGTTATGGGTCAACATAAATTTAAAACGTATTTTTGCTACTCGCTTCACTTTATTTTTAGAATTTAAGCGCCAACCTACCACTGAGCTTTTCGTCGTTAAATTTATAATTTCAATAGGTCTCGCAAAGCAAGATAAAATTATTCACATATCTTTGCACGATAAAGCCCACCGAATACCAGGACCACAGTACCGGCCTCGACTTAGCGATGGTAAAACGGATTTTGGAATTGCATAACAGCGTTATTAATATTCAATCACAATTACATCAGAGCACATGGTTGAGTTTCCGCTAACAATAATTAGACGGGATGACGCAAAGGAAAGAGTTGCATGGCCACTATAACTAATAATCTGCAATTAGATCAGATACGTCTCAAGCTCTATTCCGATCTCAATCACTCAATTAGCGTTTTTCGTTTGGCGCATAAGTCATCCTGTCCGGTGACCGCAGAAAATTAGGCTAATCTCTTCTTGTGGCGGATAGCAGCAGGATGTCATTTTATTTTTCCAACATTCATATCTGTAGGTATCTGATACCCGAATATTAGCTAGCACATTAATTTTCAATAACGAGGTTTTATAAATGAAAAGCTCAATAACCAACGTTGGAGTGATTTTTTTTATTGCTGTACTCTTATCTGCCTGTACGACCAGTGGAAAGTTTGTTGTTCCTGAAGGAAGCAAACTCTATCTTGGCGATCGCACTACACCCGTTAATATTGATTCGAGGGGGATTGTAAAAACCAAAGCATTTGGCTGGGAAGCAATGGGCCTACCACCAACGAAGGGAATTCCTTACCGTTTAGTCGTAGACGGAAAAACAACTAAAGAAGGAAGATTGCGCGCAAAATTAAAAGTTTCTTCAATATTTTTTCCGCCAATCATTGGAATAATTGCTTATCCAACAGGTTTAAATCCTGATATTACTTACAATCTTGTTACTGGCGAACAAAAGTAATTTTACGTTTTCCCTTGATGCAATAAGGGTCAATGTGAGCGTCCCTTTTATAGGATAACAGTCGATTCAAAGTCATTAAGCTAATGTCGCTAAACTGAAAAGAGTTTCCGCAAAGCTGTCACACAAATTGCAGCTTGGTGAATAACCAAAGGTTTGAAAAATCTCAAACGCCCAAGGCTGTGATGGCCTTGGGCGTTTTATTGTAAGCTAAAATCTTATATTAAATTTTGCGGTGCTGTTTAGGTCGACGCAGCCGCAGGAATTTTCTGCAGAATATTTTTTGAGAGATAAACCAGGTGACGAGCTATTAGATTAAAAGGATTTTTAACTTCTTTCCATAATAAAAAATTATTGCAAAAGTTTTCTGAGCTTTTAAAAAAAACCTGTTGATTCATCCAGAGTTTTAGTGTTTTATAGGCGTGCAGTTTTTACTCAATCGGAGGTATTGCTAACTGTAAATCTAAACTTAATGAACTTAAAGAGACGCCACCCCTGAGTGCTCGATACACCCAGAGGCAGCTAACCACAATCGATACTAGGAGTATCAGTCATGGCTAAACGTACTATAGCGCCAGAACTTCGCTCGGCCCAAGAAAAATCTTTCTATACCCGCAAACTAAGAGTCCGCAAGGGCCACTACGATCACCAATTCAACAAGCTCGACACCCACTCTTACAAAGCCCCTCCTCCGGTTCCCTGGATACACATCAAAGGCTATTGGCTTAATAAGGTGGGATTTTCGATTGGTACTCCAGTTTGTGTTGAGGTGAGTAATGATTGTTTGATTATCAGGGCGATTCGAAGTATTTCTTAACTTTAGGATCTAGTATGCTAAACCCGATGTATATCTACATCGGGTTTTCAATGTGAAACGATTTAATGAAATAATGACCGCAACTTCTTGAAGTATATTTTTAAAATTAAAGAGAAATCAACTTGAGGCAATTCGGTAATTTACAGAGATTTTATTTTGTCCTGATCTCACGTATCTAACTTATCTACAATCGTTCAGCCCAACAACTTCATTTATCACAAGCCCCCAAGCAGATTGATAGCCTTTAATGCATACCAGCTTATTAACTTGGATGCCGTCAATAATTTTGCTGTAGCCATTAAGTTTCATATTGTCACGCTTTATATCTACTCTAATAGGATCAAGTATTTTTTCGCTATGGAAAGTGACTTTTAACATATTTTTTCTACGATAATTATTTATCCCTACCCTCCGCAGCTCCACAATTTCTTCATATTCTTGATAAGAAAAAGCCTTAGACAGCAGCTTCGCATTGTTCCACAATAGAAAAGAAATTAATGGCCCAAACGAAATACAAAGAAATAGAAATCCGGCAATTAATCGCAATACCCATAATTTTGGCGTCTTTCCAGATTTTGATGTGCCCATTGATGCTTTTAGTGCATCAGGATTTCCGTTCAGCCTAACAAATGCTACAACACCACCGACAATCCAAAAAACGGCCGAAATCATTGGAATATAGTAGATAAAAATATTGTTAACAGATGGATAGAAATAGACTCCGCTTACAAAATACAAACCAATGATCATGCCCAAAAAAAGAAGCGCAGTAATATAAAAGCATCCCCGCTCAACTCTACTCTTGAAAAAATTATTGGTATTTTCTATTCGTTTTATTTTCATTATAAAGCTAGCTCTTTGTCTTTTTTCATACACCTGTAATCGTTTGGTTGAATCATTTGGAAACTCCATTGGCTTTGCCATGAGCTCATGACGTTCGCCTGTAGATTGATATGTACTCTGAGGCTTAGGTGTCTTTCACCATCACTCATGCCACATTCTCACAAACTCGTCAAAGCTCTTCGCTACCAAAGTCGACTGATGAGAATTTGGATTAAATATCTCAACCGACGCTGGCGACTTATTAACATCTATGCAAATCAAGTATCCACCCGCGTCTCTAGCTATAGGAATAAATCCTCTTGGTAAGTTTGGGACAACACTGGGTTTTCCATACCAAGACACGGTATAAAGTTTCTCTTTATCAGAGAACTCAAAGAATTCGCTAATGCATGTCCCACCACCTCCATATTCAAAAGAGGATATCTCAGGGCATGCAGAGTCAGAATACCTGACCAAATCGACGTATGATTCGGGAAAAATAACACCAAGTCTTCTCTGCACACAATTAACCATATCAATATCAACACTTGAGCCTTCTTTAATACCAAACGCTTCCCAGTTAATAGACATATGAGACATCCTCGTTATTTTTTACCGTCTGCGTAACCTCCACATTAACAGGAATTATGCAGCAATAAAAAACCGGATTTTATTTTAACCATCAATTATCGACTGGACACTCGAAAATGTCGGGTGAGCTGAGGATGACGGTTCCCAGTTAAAGTCAATAATCATCAAAAAAATCCATAAAGCACTTTAAGTAGGCGATGTATGCAGACTAAGCTCGCGCGTTTTATTTCAACGAATAGTCACCAAAGCACCCGCGTTTGACAAGCGATGAAGTTACTTTTAGACTCCGCTCCCACGTCAAAAAACAATGAATAGAGTAGCTGTCCATGGCCAATCCTGCATTTCAAACTTTATGTAATTCAATCGCCAATGAAGTCGCACGACTGCTACCAGAAATATTAAAAACCCCGGAAGATTTCAACATAAAACGCGGCAACTGCACGCTGTGCATAATGAATGCCGCTGGTGATTCTTTTGCAAAAATGTTTGGCGATAATCCGTTGCGCCAACGCGAGGCGGCGCAGGTTGCATGGAAAAAAGCGCTGCAAGTATGGATTACAGGTTATGCAACGGGCGACTACGAAACACTGGTTTACAGCAAGCAAGTTGATGAAGAAAAGTTTGGCATTGCTCGCCCTGAATTTATTGGCTGGTATGGCGGCGTTGAAGCGGTAACAGCAGATGGTGAACGTTTGGTGCTGGCTTTTAGTGGTGTTCGTGGCGAACAAGATGTAGGCATTTTGCATCAAGCTGCCAACAATTTAAAATCATTCAGCATTGTTGGTCACAACATAACGAAAAATTAAATAGCATCGGATTGCAATTTAAGGCATTCATTGTTGACTCTAAAAGATAATTTTTTCTTAATTGCAATCGCTCCACTGTTCATATCGAGAACGGTCACATTGAGCTCTGCGGAGTAGACGAGTACCTCGACCCCCGCCGCTATCGCCTGACGAATTGTTTTAGCGTATACAGGATCAATTTTTTCGGCTGGCTCCACCCATTCAATGCCGGAATGCTGGACGCAAAAAATCAATACGGCACGGTGCCCTTCTGATCGCATGCACATTAATTCACGCAAATGTTTAGTGCCACGCTCACTTACCGCATCAGGAAATAACCCTTGGCCAGATTTTTCCATCAAGGTGACATTTTTAACTTCCACGTAACATTTCTGGTCATCATTTTCTAACAAAAAATCAATGCGCGATTTTTCTTGACCGTAAACAACCTCACGTCGCAATCTCGTATAACCTTGCAGCTCACTAATGCCCCCCATGCGAATGGCAACCTCCACCAGGTCATTGGCTCGCGCTGTATTAATTCCCGCCAAGTGACCAGAGGGTGTTGTGACAACTTCCAACGTATTAGGATATTTTCGTGCTGGATTTTTTGCAGTGGAATACCAGCAAGGAGCATTGATAGTGATGCAGTTTTTCATTGATCCCGTGTTGGGGCAATGTACGGTAACAATAGCACCGTCAGGCATAAGCACATCTGCCAAAAAACGCTTATAGCGCTTTAAGAGGCGGGCGCCTCCATAACCATCTATTGAGGGAGCATTAATCATACTCAAGACAACACCTTTCACAACAAAACAATTCGCAATAAATGCACAGTTCAACCTACAATTTTAACAACATAATCCATAAATTAATGTCAGCTTCAAATCCCATCATTTATTTTTTTCTTGCACTGCAACTTAATATCAACTTGAGCGTAGATAGAGGTAGAGCTTCAACTGACAGAAGTTAACGCGATTAACGCAATAATAGAATATATTACACCTACTATCTAACCTACATTAGTTGACTGATTCATGGCCGCCAATGACGATGAACTTATTACTTTAATTGCCCGTTGCGCAATTCGCGATCAACAAGCAATTAAAACACTTTTTGAGCGGGTTAGCCCTTATTTGAATACTGTGGCTTACCGCATATTACGCTGCAACGATGCTAGCAGCGATGTATTGCAGGAAGCTTTCTTGCAGATATGGACCAACGCCGCGTCCTACCGACCACACCTTGCAAAACCCCTTACCTGGATGGCGAGCATCACGCGCTATCGTGCACTGGATCGACTGGATCATGAAAAACGGCGGCAGGAAAAATTTGTCTCCGATGACGAAGAATACGAAAGGGAAGAAACACTGACTGGTAACGAACCTGAACAACACCTGGTATCGCAACAATTGAAATTCCATTTACACAAATGCTTGGTCACGCTCGGCGATAATATTAAACACAGTATTGAACTTGCCTATTTGCAGGGCTATTCCCGTGAAGAAATAGCAGAAAAATTTAATACCAACACTAACACCGTAAAATCATGGCTGCACCGCGGTGCAGAAAGGTTGAGATTATGTCTCGAAAAGACGACACAGAATTCCTGAGCCGGGACGGCATGGCATTTGACTATGTCACAGGTGTGATGCGCGGAGAAGAACGCAAACGTTTTGCAGCCGCGCTACAACATCGGCCTGAACTACAGGAACAAGTTCAATTTTGGGAAGAACAACTTATTAACCTGAGTGATACTGCTGGTGCGCGCAATCCTCATGTGAAAACATGGCCAGCTATAGAGCAACGAATTCAACAATCTTTAACATCAACAACGACTCGCCCATCGCGCTGGACAAGCTGGTTAACATTCGCTATTCCCAGTGTTATGACTGCCATCATCGTTAGCTGTTTATTTATATTTTTACCGCAACAGAAACAACTCAGTACCGATTATGTTGCAGTATTAACCGATACCACAGGCGAGCCGCTGCTAACCTCACTAACCGAAACCAGCAATAACATTATGTGGTTAAAATGGGAAAGAGAGGCTATTACGCCGAATAAAAATTTGCAATTATGGGCCATATCAAAACGTGATGGCCAAACGCGATCTATTGCGGTATTTGCACAAACCAGTAGCGGGAAACTGCCATTATCAACAGCAAGTTTACGTTTAGTGAAAGAAGCAGCCTCACTTATTCTCACTGAAGAAGACGTAGGGGGCTCTGCATTGGATGAGCCAAGTGCTACCCTTCTCGCCAAAGGTGCGTGTGTTTTATTGATACCTGAGCCGGAAACAATTACACCCACATCCAAGAACATATAATCGTATTAAGCAGGCAAGTCAGGACAGTATATTTTTATGAAATTCACGCGATATATTTTTTATTTCATAACTCTATGGATAATGAGCAACGCAGCAAATGCATTTGATGTGGTGCTGGAAGATAAGAACCTGCAGGATTGTATTTTGCAATTGAAGCAGCAGAAACAATGGTCCACTATAGCTGCCGTTACCGAGATAGAATGTCACAACAAAAATATTCGCACCCTCGCTGGCATAGAAAAATTTACCCAACTGAAAAAGATATCGCTTTATAACAATGAGATTACCGAAGCAAAATTATCTAACCTACCCAACTTGCAACATTTGAATTTAGCTAAAAATAAAATGCATGATTTAAGTATCAGCGATTTTCAAGCACTAGAAAGTTTGTACGCTTTTGGCAATAAGTTAACACGCCTCAAACTGTCCAATTTGCCTAAACTGCAGCAAATAAAGGCAAATGATAATCTTATTGTTGAATTTCATTATCAGGATCTGCCCGCGTTAGAAAAAATGTACTTATTCAACAATAAGATGGTAGATATGGATATTTACCATTTACCCCTTGCACGCTATATCGATATTCGTCAAAATCCCATGCCAGATAAGCTCTATGAAGAGATGGATAAACTTAAAGGAATTACATTTCTACATGACGGCAATGCAAAAGACTGGCAATAACTATGTCATATGGGCAAAAAATTCATTCACCGTTGAAGTTCATACGGAATGGAACACTCATCTCCATCAAATTTATCTCCATTAAAGAGCCCCGCTTTTATTGGGCACTTTTTATCCTGGGTGCAATTCCGATCCAATGCGCTTATGCCGATAGCGATGTAAAAAATAATATTGATTTTGCGCAACGCAGTCGCTTTGCCAGCATTGACGATAACTCCAGTAAAGCTGCATCTATTTTATTGAGACTTAACCTTAACACTCAGTGGAATGATGAGTTTCGCTCAACGATTGAAATGGATAGCGTTATAAGTTTTTTTAAGGATGATCACAGCGATGGTGTTATTTTTAACGGTAAGCCAGTTATTCCCGATGCCTCAGGCACAGAAATTAATCAAGCTTTCGTATCGTTCAATCGCGATGCTTTCTCTATAAAACTGGGTCGCCAACGCATTAATTTTGATGACCAACGCTTTATCGGTGGCAATGGTTTTTGGCAAAATGAACAGACTTTTGACGCATTATTAAGTCGATTAAATTGGTCAACTAATTCATCTATCACCTATGCCTATGCTGCTAATGTAAATCGAATTTTTGGTGAGCGCGCGGGAAAATATCTTGACCCTGCCGATATCAATTACACACCAACCAACAATAAGCGCCCGGCAAATTTCCTGGGCGATCATAAACTCGATAGCCACTTAACACGTATTGAATGGAACGAATGGGATTATTCGCAATGGGTTTCTTATCTTTATATTATTGACAATAAAGACCTGCCCGGATCATCCAACAACACATTGGGCAGTAGCTACGACTTCAACTATAAATTTGATGCGTTAAAATACCGTTTAAAAATCGAAGCAGCTCTACAAAAGCATACTAACATTTCAGATTCACCCACCTTGCCTTATTATCTAATCGATATGGGCGCAAACATTGATGCTTATGAAATCAGCGCCCGTTATGAAATGCTTTCCGCAAAAGACAATGTTAATTTCATTACACCTTTAGGTTCGTTACATGATTTCCAGGGCTGGGCTAACGTATTTTCGCCAATACCGAAGCAAGGTATAAAAGATGCTTCCCTGGGCTTTTTATGGCGCGCGGCCCCTTTTAAAATTGATGTTCGTTACCACACCTTTTTTGGTTACATGGACAACAACAAATTGGGCAACGAAATAGATGTAGATTTTATTTATAAACCAGCACCTAAACATACAATTTCTTTAAGGTTCGCAGACTTCACTTCAGCATCAAATTTAACGACGAGCGCACAAGACAATAAAGAAATATTTTTAAATTACTCTTACAACATGTAGTGACACTTAGCGATTGATGGTACAAAAAGATAAGTTCTCAAAAAGTTATTTTCTATATTGCTTCTCTTAAAAAATTATTTGAATTGCGATCAGGCAGGTGCCAACACTACCCACCTGAATCGCAAAAAATAACGTAAATGATTACAGAAATTGATTCACGCAATTCCTGTATCTACTTATCAAGGTCTTGCAATAATCCAATTTGTATACACGCCGTTGGTTTGATCAGCTGCAGTATCTCCCACATAAAAATACAAAGGCTTGCCTTTATAGGCCCACTGCTTAGCTCCACCGGTACGAACGACCACAGTAAAATCACCAAAAGTGGTGGCATCAGCCGGGGCATAAAGTGGTGGCCAATTGCTAAGGCAAGTTCCATTACAACTGGAAACGCCTGGAGTTGTATCCAGATCAAAAGTGTAAAGCGTAAAATTGAGACGAGAATTATCAGCAACGCCACTCGCATTAACAATGTTGCCGTGAGCTACAAATTTACCCTCATCTGCAGCAACTGGCGCGCTGCGCGCTGCATGCCAAACGCCACCGACATTGTCCCCGGCCGCAGTACCAGCCACTGTGTCATTAATATAGAAATATAACGGCATGCCATTTAATGCCCATTGTGACTCACCGCTAGCACGAGTAACCAGACTATAGGGCGCTTGGGCAACAGCTCCCACATCAGCAATTAGCGCGGGCCAATTTGTAAGACAGCCTCCTGAACAATTGCTGGAACCAGCGGTGTCATTATCAAAGGTGTACAGAGTGAAGCCATGTTTTGCCAAATTGCTCGTGGTTTCAAGGCTATTGACGGGAGTAGCGCTTTTTACCCAACCGGCAGCGGCCAACAAGGAGCCCAAGGATGAATGATTTTTTGCGTACACCGGCATTGGCCGTGCCAGGCGCCAATTAGCAATAGCCTTACCATTCGTTTGACCTGCCGCAGTATCCCCGTTGAAAAAATAAAGGGGCTTGCCTTGATAGGCCCATTGTTTTGCGGCTGCCCCGGTTCCCATAGTGCGATCAATAATGCTGTAAGGTGCTTCTGCAACATCATTGGCATCCGCCAGCAACGCAGGCCAATTTGCAAGGCAAGCTCCATCACAATTGGAGACGCCAGTGGTGTCATTATCAAAGGTATATAGACTGAAATAATCACGATTCAACCGCTCTGGCGTTGCACTCGTATTCCCGCTAGCTTCTACTGCCACTAGGACATTACCTGAAGCTGTTAAGTAAGTACCGTCAGTAGCATTGATTGCCGTCTCGCTAGCAAGGACAGGCTGGTATACCGCCACATGCCAGTTACTGCCCACACCCTCACCTTTTACATCGCCAATCTGGGTATCATTCGCAAAGAAATATAGGGGTTTATCGCGCAAGGCCCACTGACGATTACCATCAGCACGCTGAATGATGGACAAGGGTGGCGTAGCAGCAGCGTTCGTATCCGCAAGTAAAGGCGGCCAGGTTGTGACGCAGCCAGCAGAGATACAAGCGGATTGTCCAACCGGATCAGTATCAAATACGTACAGTGTCATACCTGTTTTAGCCAACAGCTGCGTGGACAAAGTGCCACCCGAGTTGAGCAATACAGTCACATCGCCTTCGCCAACAAAAGTGCCACCTATTGTTGTTAATTGCAGACTTATAGGTAAGGTAACCGAAGCCACCGAGCTAGACGCAAGACTTGCCGCAGAACTGGAATTTACAGAAGTCACAGAGTTAGCAACTAAACTGGAGCTTGCTACAGCTACACTCGAATAGCCAGCCGTACTGGAATAACCGCCAGTGCTGGCATAGGTAGACATATTGCTATAACCGCCGCCTTTGCTGTCGCTTCCGCCACAGGCTGCAAGTAGTAGTGCAAATGATGTTGGCAATAAATATTTTGTTATTTTCTCTAGCTGGTGTGTCATGGAAAAATCTCCGTTGTTGAGGGTTCGCGGAGATTTACGGAACAGACTGGATTAAAGTTGCAGCTTAATAAAAATTTAACTTTTCCCTTTGGGGAGAAACTATCCTTGTTATCCATCAATCCTGACACAAATGTCTTTTTCTACCCTCAGCCAAGGTCAACGCTTAAGCATTAAGGTTTAGCCACAAACCAATTACCTCCTATCCCCTTAACGTCGCCAGCTTGAGTATCGCCACTATAAAAGTAGAGTGGCTTATCTTTATAGGCCCACTGTTTGGCTCCGCCAGTCCGAGTAATTACACTGAAGTCACCAAAATTAGTAGCGTCATTGGGAGCAAAAAGTGCCGGCCAGGTCGCAAGGCACGCATCGTTACAATTTGACTGCTCCACAGCATCAGTTGTTACCGTGTAGAGCGTAAAGCCGTCACGTGCATTATCTTCCATACCACTTTCGTTAAGGATATTGCCGTGAGCGGTAAACAGCAAACCATTAGCACCACTACTATCAGCTGCAACCGGAGGGATGCGCGCAACATGCCAAAGGCCGTCAAGATCTTCACCATTAACGTCGTCAGGTGAACTATCAGTCGCATAAAAATAGAGTGGCTTACCGTTTACCGCCCATTGATTCCCACCCTCCATGCGTGCAATAAGACTGAAAGGAGCTTGCGGAACTGCACCTGAACTCGCCATCAGCGCGGGCCATTGCAGCAGACAACTTGCAGTGCAATTACTAACACCGGCGGTGTCACCGTCAAAAGTGTAAAGAGTAAAGCCATGCTTGGGTACATTATTGGTTTGCTCGATAGAGTTCACGGGTATAGCCGCTTTAACCAACCCTGCTCCAGTCAACAGCGAACCCAAGGCAACATTGCTTTTAATTTGCGTAGGTTGCGGGCGCGCCAAGTGCCATTTGCTGATTGCTTTACCATTGGTTTGACCCGCAGCGGTATCACCAACATAGAAATACAATGGTTTACCCTGATAGGCCCACTGTTTTACGCTGGCACTTTCCCCTACTGGCGTACGGGTAATAATACTGTAGGGTTTCTCAGCTTTATCATTCTCATCCGCTACCAATGCCGGCCAATTCGTTAAACACCCACCCGTGCAATTCGATACATCTGTAGTGTCATTATCAAATGTGTAGAGGCTAAAGCCGGTACGATCGAGCCGCTCAGTCCCAACCGTCAACTTACCGGACGCCGTAAAATAATCGCCATCATCGGCATTGAGCGAAGATTTACTCAGCGTCACCGGTTCAAATAAAGCAACATGCCAAATCCCACCCACACCTTCGCCAATGAGACTACCCGGTTTGATATCCCCGGAATAAAAATACAACGGCCTATCGCGCAACGCCCACTGAGAGTGACCGTCACTACGTTCAATAATGGATAAGGGAGCGACTGCAATGGCATTTTCATCTGCCAATAAAGGTGGCCAGTCAGTAACGCAAACTTCGGATACGCAGGTCGACTGTCCAGCGTCATCATTGTCAAATACATAAAGAGTCATGCCGTCTTTACTTTGTTGCGCAATCGATAAACTACCAGCCGAATTCAACAGTACACTTACGGTACCTTTCGCAACAAAAGTACCACCGATATTAGTGACTTTAGTACTGGGTGCACTGGTAGGGACCAAAGAAGAACTTGATGGACTATTGACTGCCCCGCTGGAACTCGTGGCGCTGGAAAGGTTATAGCCATAGGAGCTGGTCTTATTTCCTCCGCCGTTGCCACTACCTCCGCAAGCTGCAAGCAGCGACAGTATAGGGATAAGCAGCAGGGGTTTAATTGATATGGGGAAAACGGTATTCATCAGCAAATATCCTCTATGTAGATTTGTGTGGTCATCCAGGACCTGCAAGTTATTGGCTCGCAAAGATTTACGCGATCAATACCATTAAAAATGCAGTTCACAAAATAATTCTTTTAAAAGCGTGCGTTGCTCCTACAATCTTCGCTATTGAATGGGGATTTGTACAAAAAAATGAGTTTAGGCAAATGCGTCAGGATTGCCCTAAGCTGTCGCGCAAAAAGTACTAGCACAGACTTTTATTATCTGTTAGCTTGCCTCCCCTTCAAATTCTGTGGCTTACTTAGCCACAGAATTTGTTATCGCGCGGTGAAATATTTTTAATGCCAAGACGATGGACACAAGCTGGGCGCTGACATTACCACTGCCCGGCAAACCAATTGCAAACAGTGTACGAAATTAATAGCTCTACGAGGCGCTACACATGGCGAAAAAAACTCCTTCAACTGAAACCTTGGCACTCCGCCCTTTCACTCCTTATGAGGAGAAAAAAGGTGAAGAGTATATGAATGATAACCACAAGCTGCATTTTAGAAAATTGCTGCTGAACTGGCGCTCAGAATTGATGGAAGAGGTAGATCGCACCGTTAGCCACATGAAAGACGAAGCGGCAAACTTTCCTGACCCAGCTGACCGCGCCAGCCAGGAAGAAGAGTTTAGCTTAGAGCTACGCACACGCGATCGCGAACGCAAGCTTATCAAAAAGATTGACAGCACTCTTGAGCTGATCGAAAACGATGACTACGGTTACTGCAATGCCTGTGGCGTTGAAATTGGCATCCGTCGCCTTGAAGCACGCCCAACAGCCACACTCTGTGTTGATTGCAAAACTCTGGCTGAAATCAAAGAAAAACAAATTGGCGGTTAATGCCAGGCACGCGGCAGAAAAAATCCTGCCGCGCATTAATCCTTATGCAAATTAATCCCCACGAGCTACACACTCTTCCCTATATTGGCCGCTTTGCTCCCTCGCCTACGGGCTTATTACATTTTGGCTCTCTAGTTAGCGCCCTCGCCAGTTTTTTAGATGCTCGCCACAATCGCGGCAAATGGCTAGTGCGCATGGAAGATATTGATCCGCCGCGCGAGCAAGCAGGCGCAGCGGCGGCAATTTTGCACAGCCTGGCGGATCACGGCTTAGATTGGGATGGCGACGTCGTTTACCAAAGCCAACGGCTAGATAGCTATGCAGAGTATTTAGCGCAGCTGCAAACGAACAATCTTATATATCCATGCGCCTGCACACGGCAAGCCTTGGTTGCTACGGGAGGAATTTATAAGGGCCATTGCCGCTCCCGAACAATTGACTTAAGTCGCCCTCATGCGCTGCGGTTAAAACTCTCAGATTTACCCAGTGATGCCACTGCGTTAGCGGGAGATGAGGTTTTAATATTTACTGATTTGCTTCAAGGTTTACAGAAGCAGAACCTACGTCTTGACGTCGGCGATCAAATTCTTAAACGCAAGGACGGGTTGTTTGCTTATCAACTTGCTGTGGTAGTAGATGACATCGCACAAGATATTACTCACATCATTCGCGGCAGCGATTTGCTTGAGGTTACTGCGCGGCAGATTTTTTTATTTCGCTTGCTACAAGCACCAGTTCCGGAGTTTGGTCATGTTACGCTCGCCACCTACGCCAACGGTCAAAAACTTAGCAAACAAAATCTCGCACCCCCATTACAATCAGCAGACGCTGGTGCGAACCTCTGGCAAGCCTTAACATTTTTGGGGCAAAATCCTCCCCTGGAGCTTTATGCCGCACCGCCAAATGAATTGCTCGAATGGGGGACGCAAAATTGGCAATTGGAAAAAATCCGTGGATTGAGTGCTAGTATTGACTAGGTTGCATAGAGCAGGCGTAATCAGCTCACCGTCATCACCAACACCGAGGCCTCATCACCCAAATTTTTAAGAGAATATATGAACCATCAACGCTTAATCATTTTGTTATTGTTGATTATTTATCTTTTTACTCCGTCCTTGTTTACCTGGATTATCAGCCCTAATGGAAGCTGGTATCGCCCATATTTATTTTGGATGGGAGTTATTTTAGTGACATTTCTTTTTCAAACGTTTCGCAAAAAACCCCATAATCTAGATTAACAACCTCAGTATTTCTCACAATACTTTTGTAGATTCCTTTTATGACTTTTGATTTAAGCCAAGTTGCCCTCATCGGCATCAGCTACCTGCTCTTACTGTTTGGGATTGCGTACATCACTGAGCGCAACTGGATTCCTGAGAGCATTACCAACCATCCAGTAACTTATATTTTCTCACTTGGTATTTTTGCCAGCGCCTGGGCGTTTTATGGCGTAGTAGATTTGGCTTTTCAATTTGGCTATGGCGCTCTTGCGTATTATCTGGGTACCGGTGCCTTGTTTTTGTTTGCCCCTATTGTGCTTGCACCACTTGCTGAATTGGCGCGTCGCCATCAAGTCCACTCCCTCGCTGATTTACTGGTATTTCGTTATCACAGCCACTCGGTAGGTGCGCTAACAACTCTTTGCATGCTGCTTGGCATAATGCCGCTGATGGCACTGCAAATTCAGGCGATTGCTGACACTATGCATATTCTTACCATCACTGGTAATAACGAGCCTAACAACGGCAATTACAGCCAAATGTTATTTGAAGATAACGGCCTTACTTTTAAAGACATAATGGCGCTTTGTTATTGCGCAATATTAGCGCTTTTTACCATTCTATTCGGCTCTAACCGCGACCAGCATCGCGGCCTGGTTACGGCAATGGCCCTTGAATCTTTGCTAAAAGTCTGCGCACTCTGCGCCGTAGGTTTAGCAGCTGTGTTTGGCGTTTTCAATGGGCTGGATGGGTTAGAGGAATGGCTAGCTGACCATCCTGAAAACCTCGCCTTACTGCATACTCCTATCCAAGACAGCTCTGCCCATACTTTATTATTAATGTTTGTAGCTACCGCCGTTACCATGCCACACATATTTCATATGGGGCTGGCAGAAAACCCACTGATGCGGAACTCGCGTACAGTTACCTGGGCATTTCCTTTATTTTTGTTGCTTATGGCCTTGCCCATATTCCCTATCCTTTGGGCCGGCTCGGAATTGCAAGTACCCCTCCCAGCGCAATATTTTACCCTGGGCGTACCCATCGCATTTAACTCACCATCACTAACGATTTTGGCATTTATTGGCGGCCTTTCAGCGGCTACTGGCGCCATGATTATTATTACTTTAGCGCTCGCAACAATGGTCATGAACCATTGGCTGCTGCCTAGTTTACGCTTAGTCGCGCGCCATGATTTATATCGCCAGCTGCTTTGGATCAAGCGCAGCTTGATCGCGGCAATCTTCCTGGGTGGCTATCTATTTTATTGGGCGCTAAACAATCGCTTCAGCTTAACCGACCTGGCTTTCACAGCTTTTATCGAAACTTTGCAATTTTTACCCTGCACCTTTGCCATTGTATTTTGGAACCCCGGCAATCGTCGCGGCGTGCTCGCAGGCTTGTCTGTGGGTACCGGCATTTGGTTTTTAGGGTTGTTACTACCCGTGCTTACAGGAATAAAATTTTTATCTATCCCCTATTTTGATATCGATATTCCCATTGGGATCGAATATTGGAACAGCATTACTCTCTTATCGCTAGGTTTGAATACTGCAGTCTTCATCGGTGTATCCCTGATCACCCAGCAAACTGAAGACGAGCAATACAGCGCGGATTTATGTGCGGCCGACGAGCTTAGTCACCCGGTTCGTCAAGCGCTCGATGTACACTCAGCGGCGGAATTTAAGGAGCGCCTCGCCAAACCTTTAGGCAAAACTACTGCGAGTCGTGAAGTTGACAACGCGTTAAAGCAACTTACCTTCAACATAACTGAGCGTCGCCCTTATGCATTACGCCGTCTACGTGACCAAATTGAAGGTAACTTATCAAGCTTAATGGGCATCCACGTCGCCAGCGAAATCATGGATAAACACCTTCCCTTTAAAGTGGCAGAAGTGCGTGAAACCCTCGATATCAATCTTATTGAAAACCGCTTGGCACAATACCGAAGCCATCTGACGGGCATGGCTGCAGAGCTTAATAATTTACGCCTTTACCATCGTAAAACGTTACAAGAACTTCCCATGGCGGTGTGCTCTTTGGGGCCAGACACGGAGATCCTGATGTGGAATCATGCTATGTCTAGCTTGACCGCCACGCCAGCAGAAGTGGTTACTGGCTCATACTTAACCGACATTACCGAACCCTGGCGCAGCTTATTAATGGATTTCAGCAACAGTTCTGATGTGCATTACTATCGTCATAAAATCGAATTGAATGGCCACCCACGTTGGATTAGTTTGCATAAAGCCGTTATTGAAGGCCCCATTACGGAAGGGGTGTTCGATAAGGTCATGATGCTTGAGGATGTAACTGAAACCCAGTTGCTTGAGCAAGAACTGGTTCATAGCGAACGACTAGCTTCAGTTGGGCGATTGGCGGCAGGCGTTGCCCATGAAATCGGCAATCCAATTACCGGAATTGCTTGTCTTGCGCAAAACTTACGCTACGACTCGGATAACCCCGAAGTATTGGAAACTGCCGAACAAATTCTCAGCCAAACTGATCGGGTTACGCGCATTGTGCAATCTCTGGTGGGGTTTTCGCATACGGGACACACCGCAACTAACGAATTTAAAGCCGTCGTTTTACGCGATTGCGCCAACGAAGCCGTGCATTTGCTATCGCTGCAAAAAGACAAACAGCAAGTTCAATTTATTAACGAAATTGCTAAAAATGCAATCGTAGCGGGTGACACTCAGCGTATGATCCAAGTGTTAATTAATTTGCTGTCAAATGCCCGTGATGCGAGCCCCAAAGATGGCCTGGTTGTACTCGCCAGCAGTGAAGATGAGTATTCCATTAATATCACGGTAACAGATGAGGGAAGCGGTATCGCCCCCGATATCATCGAACGAATTTTAGAACCTTTTTTTACTACCAAAGAACCCGGTGAGGGGACTGGGCTGGGGCTGGCGATGGTGCATAGCATCGTAGAAGATCATGGAGGCTTGTTGGATATTATTAGCCCGGCGGATACCGTAAGAAATCGAGGGGCACAATTCGTCGTGAAATTACCGCGTCATGTTGATTCTTTGGTGGATATTTAAGGTACGATAGTTAACTCACATTTTGGGAAGTTCGGTATACTTCAAACAACCCAAGTGTTACAAACTGTAATAAACCAAACAAGTCGATAAACTGCTATGAGCAAGATTCTGATTGTTGAAGATGAAACTATTATTCGTACGGCTTTGCGCAAACTTCTAGAACGCAATCTCTATGAAGTTTGTGAAGCACCGTCAGTTAAGGAAGCAATATCAAAATTTAATTTAAAAGACTTTGATTTAATCGTAAGCGATTTACGACTGCCTGGAGCACCGGGTACCGACCTCATTAAACTTGCAGGTGAAACTCCGGTACTCATTATGACCAGCTATGCCAGCTTACGCTCGGCAGTTGATTCTATGCGTATGGGCGCAGTGGATTACGTTGCCAAGCCTTTCGATCATGATGAAATGGTCAATGCGGTTAAACGTGTGATCGGCAAAGCCAAAATTATTGATAAAAATGCTGCGCAAGCTCAGGGCCTAAGCGTTACCACCGCAAGCAAAGCCATTGCCGGAATGATTGGCAGCAGCGATGTAATGCAAGATCTGTACAACCGAATTCACAAAGTTGCACCCACCGCTGCCACAGTACTTATTCACGGCGAGACCGGCACCGGTAAAGAGCTCGTAGCGCGCGCGCTACATGAAGAAAGCCAACGCAACAATCATTTAATGATTTCTGTTAACTGTGCGGCGATTCCAGAAACATTGATTGAATCCGAACTTTTTGGTCACGAAAAAGGCGCATTTACAGGTGCGGCAACTAATCGTGAGGGCCTGGTTGCAGCAGCCGACGGCGGCACCTTGTTCCTGGATGAGATCGGTGAATTACCACTTGAAGCTCAAGCGCGCTTATTGCGGGTTTTACAGGAAGGGGAAGTTCGCCCATTAGGCTCAGTTGAATCACGCAAAGTAGATGTACGCTTAGTTGTTGCTACGCATCGCGATTTGCGCAAACTGGCTAAAGAAGGAAAATTTCGCGAAGACCTTTATTTCCGCATCAACGTAGTTCAACTGACATTACCTCCGTTACGTGAACGCGGCAAAGATATCATCAGCATAGCTGAATCATTATTACAACGATATTGCAGTCAATTTGGCAAATCGCAGTTACGCCTTTCCAGCGATGCCGTGGACGTTATTATGGCTTATCAATGGCCAGGTAACGTGCGTGAGCTTGAGAATGCTATTCAAAGAGCGGTTATTCTTTGTGAGGATAGTAACGAAATCAGCTCTCAACTCTTATCTATTGATTCGGATATTGCCGTACTCGGAATAAATGATACAAGCAATATGCTGTTTGGGCAGGCACGTACTTTAGCAGGAAATATACCGTCCCCAACCAATGGCTCCAATCAAGATTTATCTCTCGAAGACTATTTCCAGCGCTTTGTGCTAGAACATCAGGATTCTATGAGCGAAACAGAATTAGCACGCAAACTTGGCGTCAGTCGTAAATGCCTCTGGGAGAGGCGCCAGCGCTTGGGGATTCCTCGCACTAAAAATAGCCCCATGAGCAGTCTCGTCAAATAAAACTCACTGCAACTTTTGATAGTTAACCCAGCAGCGCCTTCCTCGCGAACCAAATGAACTTGAGCGGAGCGCTGCTGAGCACTATTCAATCACACCACCCCTCTACAAAAAGTCTTAGGCGCCAACTCTGTTACCGTCACTTTTCAAGCTGTTACCCCCCTAAAAGTGTTACCACTCAAAAAAAGTAACAAACTTTCGGGAATTTGTAACCATCAGAAATAACATTTGGTTATAAGAAATCGCAAAAAAATCTTAACTTATTGTTTTTAAATGACTTTTTTTTATTGGCACGCAAACTGCTTTTAGAGAGCCATAAAAACAAGAAATAATAAGAAAATAGAAATTACTAATAACAACAAGAAATAATAAGAAATGACATACGACAATAATAATGACAAGAAATAATAAGAAAATAAAATATGATAATAATAATAACGACAATAATAATGAATACAAAAAAGCGCGCTAGAAGACAAAAGTAATAAGAAAATAAAATGATGCGGATGAAGATTTAGGCAGAGGATGGGATAGCAAACGAATTGAAATGGACATGGAAGCACCCATTAAATGCCAATGAGCACCTTAGTTGTGCTGCCCTCCGAACGGGAAAGCCAAAAGCTTTCCCGTTTTAGTTTTTGTGGATTTTACTTTTCGCGCTGTTTCTATAGAACCAATAACCTAACTTTATTGGATCGCTATCTGCTCATGTTTCCCCTGCCAGATTGCATCTGCTACACTCCCCTTCCATAACCATTCTCGCCTACCCAAATATCCTTTACTCTGCGTTATAAACTCTATGCTAAAACGTTTCTTCAATTTTGTGTCATCCCGCCAATCGAGCAAGCAACCCAATTTGCCACTGGTGATACCGCGCGATCAACACAACATCTCGCGCAAAGATATCAGCCCGGCAGCAATCAAGATTATCAAACAATTAGATGAAGCTGGATTTAAAGGCTATCTCGTCGGCGGCGGTGTTCGCGATTTACTACTCGGCGGCCACCCCAAAGATTTTGATGTGGCTACCGATGCTACACCTGAAGAAATAAAACGTATTTTTCGCGGTGCTCGCATTATTGGCCGTCGCTTTCAGATTGTGCATGTGCGCATTGGCCGGGAAATTATCGAAGTAACCACTTTCCGTGGTCACCATGACGATGGCCCTACCACGACACGTTCTGACGAAGGGATGCTACTGCGCGACAATGTCTACGGCACTATCGAAACCGATGCGGTGCGCCGTGATTTCTCTGTCAATGCGCTTTACTACACGCTTAAGGATTTTGCGGTATTGGATTATTGCAACGGACTGGAAGATTTAAAGCAACGTACTTTACGCATGATTGGTGACCCGGCAACGCGCTATAAAGAAGATCCCGTGCGTATGCTTCGTGCAGTGCGCTTTGCCGCTAAATTAGGTTTTAAAATTGAAGTCAATACTGCGCAACCCATCAGCGAGCTAAGTGGTTTACTTGCAAACATATCTGAAGCGCGATTATTTGAAGAGGTGCTTAAGCTATTCCTCAGCGGATCTGCAACTGCGACATTCCATTTAATGCGTGAGTACGATTTATTTAAACAATTATTCCCAGGGCCTGATGCCGCACTTAAAGCGGGCGACAGTTTTGGCGCTGCATTAATTGAACAATCTATGATCAACACGGACAAACGGATTCGTGCTGAAAAAACCGTAACGCCGGCTTTTATTTACGCTGCCTTACTTTGGCCTGCGCTGCAAAAAGAACAACAATTACTGAGCGCAAAAATGCCTCCTCAAGCCGCTTACCTACAAGCCGCGCAAAATGTTATTAGTCAGCAATTAACGCGGACATCTATACCAAAACGATTTCTAATTCCGATGCGAGAAATTTGGGATTTACAACATCGCCTACCCAGCCGCCAGGGTTTACGTGCGTTGCGCCTGCTTGACCACGCGCGCTTTCGCGCTGCTTATGATTTTTTATTAATGCGTGAGGATGCGGGAGAGGACTTGCACGGCTTGGGTACCTGGTGGACAGTTTTCCAAAAAGCGAATGACGATGAGCGCGAAAAAATGGTGGAAAACCTGGGCAAGCAAAATGCTAGCAGCAAACCTCGCCGTCGGGGCCCACGTAAACCCAAAACTGAAAGCATTAACACAACCGAATAGCATGACAGATGTCTACATTGGCCTCGGCAGCAACCTCGACAACCCTCGTGCCCGTATTGCACGCGCGATCAACGAGCTTGCTAGCCTCACCAAGACCCAACTGATAACTTGCTCAGCGCTCTATAGCAGCCAAGCGGTAGGCCCTGGCGATCAGCCTGATTACGTCAACGCAGTAGCGTTACTTGACACTGAACTAACTCCTCTGGATTTGCTCGAAAAATTACAAGCCATCGAGCTAGCACATAATCGAATACGCATTGAACATTGGGGTCCCCGGACACTGGATTTGGATATATTATTGTTCGACCAGCAAATTATCGCCACTGAACGCTTACAAGTTCCGCACCCTTATATGAAGCAACGAAACTTTGTGCTTTATCCCTTAGCTGATATCAACCCCAATCTGGTATTGCCTTGTGGAACGCCATTGTCTCAATTACTCGCTGACAGCCCACTCACTGGACTGGAGCGCATAAAAAATGAAGGAGCCTCAGCGTGAGCGCAATGTTTGAAGACTTATCTCTCGATTTACAGAACGTGAAATTGCCTCGGTATATTGCGGTAGAAGGTTGTATCGGCGTTGGCAAAACCACTCTCGCTCGCAATATTGCGAGTCTTTTTAATTACGATGTTCTGCTTGAGCAGCCAGAAGAAAACCCCTTTCTTGCACGCTTTTATCAAGATCCAAAATCCACCGCGCTACCCACCCAATTATTTTTTTTGTTTCAACGAGCCAATCAACTGCAAAGCCTACGGCAAGCAGATATTTTTGAACCTGTACGCGTTGCCGATTTTCTGATGGAAAAAGATCAGCTTTTTGCGCGAGTGACGCTCGATGACGATGAACTGAATATTTACCGCCAGGTATATACAAAACTATTGATTGACGCCCCGACTCCCGATTTAGTCATTTATTTACAAGCACCGCTGGATGTACTCGCTGATCGTATTCGCCAACGCGGCATAGGTAATGAACAAAATATCAGCAGCGACTATTTAAAAGCACTCAACGATGCTTACACGGAATTCTTCCATTACTACGATGGAGCACCACTGCTTATTGTTAATGCTAAAGATTTGAATCTCGCCAACAACCGTGATCACTTCAAACAATTAGTAGAGTATATTTTGACAATTAAAAGCGGCAGACATTATTACAACCCAACACCCATGCTTTAACTACATTTAGCAAACAGTGAGCCCACCATGCCCTACTCCACTCTCAATAGCACCTCGACGACCAACAGTGCGCTCACCAAACAAGTTACGGTAAATACCCTGCATAAACTGAAAGGCAATAGCGAAAAGTTTGTGGTCATTGCGCTCTACGATGCCCATATGGCAGCAATGGCACAACGTTGTGGTGTAGAAGTGGTATTAGTGGGGGACTCGCTGGGCATGACAGTGCTTGGCTACGACAGCACAATCCCAGTCACAATGGAACAAATGATTTATCACGTGGAAGCCGTTGCACGAGGAAATAAAAAATCGCTAATTATTGGCGACCTGCCTTTTATGACCTATGCCACCCCCGTCGATGCTCTACACAATGCTGCACGCATCATGCAAGCAGGCGCTCACATGGTAAAGCTTGAGGGCGGTGAATGGCTTGTAGAAACCGTACAAATGTTGTCAGAGCGAGGCATACCTGTCTGTGCCCACTTGGGCCTAACACCACAATCAGTTAACAAGCTGGGGGGCTATCGGGTTCAAGGACGGGATCAAGCAGAAGCTGAAAAGATACTTGCTGATGCAAAATTACTGGCGAATGCCGGTGCTGATTTAATCGTTCTGGAATGTGTTCCCAGCGTACTGGCAGCAACCATTACAACCGCCATACGCATTCCTACCATCGGCATAGGGGCGGGGAAAAATACTGATGCACAAGTGTTAGTGATCAACGATATTCTTGGCTTAACCGAGCAGCCACCGAAGTTTTCCAAAAACTTTCTCCTCGAGGCTAACGACATTCCCGGGGCCATGCAAAAATATGTGAGTGATGTAAAGGCCGGTGTATTTCCCGGTGAAGAAAATACTTTTATTTAACGCTCTTCCAACAACCTCACCTCCTGTGAACAATTTATTCTTTCTTCGAAGGGTTAAATTGCGGACAAAAAAAAGCCGGTGTTAATAAAAACACCGGCAAGACCATACTAGAGGACAATCAAACAAAGAGGTCAAGCAAACAATGAGGAATTCACACCCAGACAAACAAATTCATTTCGATCTACCCATTTCTATCTCAACGAATATCTCTATCAGTAACTTAAGTATTGTTGTTAAATAAAAATTAGCCAGTAACCTTATGCCATTTCTTAAATTCATTGGCGATAAAACTCACGAACTCATAATGAAAGGTTATATCCAGACCCTGTCGATTTCACCGTGCAGGTAAAGCTACAGTATCGTGAATTAATATTTCCAATTTAATCGAAGTTGTTGAGCGCCCCACAAACTCCTCTAACTGCCTGCGCAACCTAATCAACTTGGCTCGAGCCGAGCGGAACTCTTGGGTAATGGGTTCGTACTCCAAATCGTGATCTTGCACACTCAGCTTATTGAGTTCTGACAATTCCAAATGCAAAGCACTAATAATGTCGTAGAAAAAATCTTTACGATCAATATTGGTAGCTTCCCAATAGGCTTGATCAAGGCCCTGTAAAAGTTCTTGAAGAATATGAACGACATTAGCAATATTTTTTGTGGCCACATCCCACCCCCTATATGATGTCAATAATGAAATGAGTATAGGAGAGAATTAATATTTACACTTAAAACTCACTTCGCTGGGTATTGACAGTAAATCGTATAGCTCTTCAGCTATGGCCTCGGATAATATAGCCACCTGTTTAGGTGAGCCTCAATGCCAATAACCAACTTCACCCTATTTCTTTCGATCACATTTATCGTTTCTGCTAGCCCCGGCCCAGTTATGCTTTCCTGCATGAGTAATGGTGGACGCTATGGCGTCAGCAAAGCACTTGAGGGAATGCTAGGTGCGAGCTTGGGAAATTTACTACTTGTCGGACTTTCCGCATTGGGACTGGGACTGATCGTTAATAATAATGATTTTTTATTTAACGCACTCAAATGGCTAAGCGCATTGTATTTGATGATCCTTGGCATACAACTTATGCGTCAGCCTGTAACCGCTTGCAATATAGACAACAACACGACGAATAAGAATCCATCGCTGTGGTTAAACTCATTTATTATCGCCGTTAGCAACCCCAAAGGATTAATTTATTTCGGCGCTTTATTTCCACAATTTATTACCTACCATCAGCCACTACTTATCCAATTTAGTTTACTGACATTGACTTTTCTCATTACGGATTTGTTATGGATGCTCGCCTACGCCGCAGCAGGTCAAAAAATTATGGGATGGCTAAAAAAACCCACGCATCAAACATTATTTAACATCGTCTCTGGCGCAATACTTATTGCCGCAGGATTATTTATGGCATTCACAGGAAAATCTTAACAATGCGTAATTTTATATTAATGGGTGGCATCGTTTTTTCATCTATAGCTCTTGATCAAGTGACCAAACACCTCGCCACCCAACACCTAATGACAAGTGACCCTTTACTGTTTTTAGGTGGTAGCTTTCGCTTAATTTATTCTATTAATCACGGTGCTTTTTTAGGATTAGGCAGCAACTTGCCGGATGGTTTGCGTAACTTTATTTTTAGCACTTTGGTGGGAATTTTTTTAATCGGTTTTTGTATTTATGCCATACGCCAAAAAGACATAAGCAAATGGCAACAAACCGCTTATGCATTAGTTGCCAGCGGCGGATTTAGCAATCTTATTGATCGTGTCACCAATAACGGCGGCGTAGTTGATTTTATGTATATGGGTATTGGTTGGGCGCACACCGGAATTTTTAATGTGGCCGATGTAGCAATCATGGCAGGTGTGGCTTTGCTGATATTTTTTTCGGGTAAAGAAATAAAAGAAGAACAAAAAGAAACCAAAAAATAAAGAAAAACAAAAGGGCGCAGCAAGCGGCGCCCTTTTGATTAGCGAGGTAATGAATCTTTGATTTTTGCCAGCTTTTGCGCAACTTCTGAACCGGCTTGTGCGTAACGAATACCTTGTTGCACAAACTGTTGTGCGAGCTGTGTATTGGCAAGCTGCACATAACTTTGTGCTAGCACTAAATACAACTCCGGTGCGCGACGATCAATTCGCAGACCACGCTCAGCAATCGCAATAGCTGCCTGATAATTTTTCGCCTGGTATTGCGCACGCGATTGCGTAGTCAAACTCGCAATTGCATTTTTGGCAAGTACCGGTGCTGGCCCCTGAGCTTGCGGTGTAACGGTTGGCGGCGTTACAGGTGGAGTTGGTAGTTCCGGCTGAACAACATTGGGCTGCTCTGCTCCGGGCACAGAACTTTCCTCAACTGGAGCAGTTGATTGCGGTTGATTAGAACTACAACCACTTAATTGCAACGCAATACCTAAACAAACAATGATGATTAAATTTTTGTTCACAATATATCCCGTAAAAATTCAGCTCAGATTTATTAAAAAAATAGGGCTTTTTAATGAAAGATTTTCCGCCACCAATGCTCTTCATTAATTGCTTTTGAATTGCACTCGGCGACCTCTGTTGGTCGGTATTCGTCGCGCATCGGCAGCCAAATTGCGCCATCGCAATCTTCCGCACTTAATAAGCCTGTCTGCGAATCTATCCAGGCAAAACTCATCCCGTCCGGGTTTCTTTGATTAACACCCCGGGTTGGCAACTGCCGCATTAAATCGGCCCAGACCTGCAAGGCGCCACCCGCACCGGTTAAAGGTGTTTGCGAATTGTCATCGCGACCGACCCAGACTACCGCTAAATGCTCACCGCTAAAACCAGCAAACCAGCTATCCCTTTGATCATTGGTCGTTCCGGTTTTACCCGCTAGCGGTAATGATTCCGGGAACGAATTATACACACTGCGCCCGGAGCCCTCACGCAAAACAGCTTGTAACGCAAACTGCAACGCAAAAGTACTTTGCATGGAAAAGCGCTGATCCAATTCCAGGGGATAACGCTTTAAAGGCTGGCCCTCGGCATTCAATACTTCGCGAATAACATGCAACGGTGTATAAACGCCTTCCGCTGCCAGCGTGTGATAAGTTCCCGCGACTTCAATGGGCGACATATCGACAGCCCCGATTAACATCGCTGGAATAAGTGGAACTTCACCAGCATAGCCTGCGGCTTTAATCGTTTTTGCCACTGCCTTTAAAGACAGCTGCATCCCCAAACGCGCAGTAGCTTGATTGTAAGAATGAGCGAGCGCGCGATACAAAGGTACAGAACCATGACTAAGATTGTCGGCATTTTTTGGCTCCCACATTTTGCCATCGCCACTTTTTATACTCACAGGATCATCACTTAAGGGCATACCTAACTGATAGGTCTGCGGCTGCTCCAGTGCGGTTAAATAGACAAATGGCTTTATCAGAGAACCGATGGGGCGGTGCGCATCAAGCGCACGATTGAATCCAGTGAAACGCGGATTCTTATCGCCGATCAGCGCCAGAATTTCACCACTGCCCACAGACGTAACTACCATACTGGCTTGTAAATCTTTTACCTTATGTTGTTTTTCTAATTGCGTCACACGCGCTTTCACTGATTTTTCTGCTTGACGTTGCACCATTGGCGCCAGCGTGGTGAAAATGCGCAACCCTTCGCTGCGCAAATCCTCTTCTTGATAATCTTGTTTAAGCTGCCGCTTTACCAAATCAACAAACGCCGGGTAATTAACCAAACTCTCATCATTTTCAGCAGCCAAGCTTAAGGGGGACGCTTGCGCCAAACGCATTTGCTTTTCGTCAATCAAACCTTCCGCGTGCATGACCGATAAAACGGTGTTGCGCCGCTCTTTAGCGCGCTCAGGTTTACGCCATGGATTGTAGTAGGACGCGCCTTTTACCAGACCCACTAACAAAGCAACTTCCTGGGTATTTAATTCTATTATTGGTTTACGAAAATAATGTTGTGACGCTAAGGCAAAGCCATGAATTTCTCGCGAACCGCTTTGTCCCAGATAGACTTCATTAACATAGGTTTCTAAAATTTGCGACTTGCTATAGTGCAATTCTAATAATAACGACATTAATGCTTCAGGAATTTTGCGAGAAAGACTTTGCTTTTGCGTGAGATAGAAATTTTTCACGAGTTGCTGTGTAAGAGTACTGCCGCCTTGCACCACATCCCCCTGGCGAAAATTTACCCACATAGCACGCAAGATTGCTTCAGGAGATACACCGTGATGCTCCAGAAAATGTTTATCTTCCACCGCTAATAAAGTTTCACCAAACAAGGGCGGCAAACCATTTAATTTTACCAATAACCGATCTTCAACATTGTTAGGATAAATTCCGCCAATTTCTTCTGGCTCCATACGCACCAACGGCAGAGCTTCACCAGCAGAATCAACGAG
The DNA here is from genome assembly GCA_040386215.1 of Pseudomonadota bacterium. Lineage (GTDB taxonomy): Bacteria > Pseudomonadota > Gammaproteobacteria > Pseudomonadales > Cellvibrionaceae > Cellvibrio. Next base: position 62,501 of record JAZKFX010000006.1, on the reverse strand, counting down.
CGAAGCGACTTTGCCTTCGTCGATACGCAATGTATATTTTTGCGGTTCTTCGCGTTTATCCCAAAATTCAAAGCCACGCGTAAATACCTCATATTTAACTTCCCTGGAGCTGGCCGCACGGCGCACCATTTGCCCGGAAGTTGCCAGCACTGTTGTTGTACGGTAACCGAGCGCCTCCATTTCTTGTTCGTACAACGAAGGGGTTATGGGTAGACCTTCATATAATTCCAACGGACGCGAATAAACTCGTGAGGGCAGCGCCCATTTTTTTCCATCAAATTTCTCCCTAACTACTTTATCCAAATAAATTGCCCACAAGCCTAAAATTAAACAACCGATCAAGAAAACGACAGCAACGCCCAGACCTATAAGCCTCCAATTCCAAACTGGAAAGGCGCTGTCTGGATTTTTTTTACGAAGAAGAAAACGACGTTTAGTCATTCATAGGCTCTTTATGGTAGTAAAAACAATGACGAAGTGAAAAATCAATAGCTGAAAAATGCCGGCCATTCTACCCATTCGATATGTCTTTATCGAGTCATACTTTTTTAGCATAATATGCGCATTACAAATTCATCAAACCATTTAGCAAATCCATTATCATCGAACTATCTATTGAACTACTAAAACCAGCGATTGAAACCACATCGAACAAGTGGTTAAACCTCAAACCAGCTCCTAAATTTAAATAAGGCTGCAACATGAATAAGCAATATCACATCTATGGCATAGGTGCCGCGCTGGTTGATACTGAAATCACGCTCAAGGATACGGACCTCACAAGAATGAATGTCGATAAAGGCGTTATGACATTGGTTGATGAAGCCCGCCAATATGAATTAATAGATCACTTGGCCAATCATCTTGTCGCCTCGCATAAAGCAAGCGGCGGCTCCGCAGCAAATACTATTATCGCCGCCAGCTATTTTGGCTGTGACAATGTTTACTCCTGCAAAGTTGCTGATGACGATAACGGCCAATTTTATATCAATGACCTCAGAGCTGCAGGCGTGCATTATCCAACCCATATTTCTTTCGCGAAAGGGATTACCGGAAAATGCCTGGTGATGATTACTCCTGATGCCGAACGCACCATGAATACCTTTTTAGGTATCAGCGCGACACTTTCTGTGGACGAGCTGGATCCGGAAGCTATAGCGCTATCAAAATACGTGTACATCGAAGGTTATTTAGTAACATCCCCTAGCGGACGCGCTGCCGCAATTGCGTTGCGTCAACATGCTGAAGCCAGCAATACGCGCACGGCAATAAGCTTATCGGACCCGGCAATGGTGCAATTTTTTCGTGAAGGTCTCATTGAAATGATTGGCGACGGGGTGGATTTATTATTTTGTAACCGCGATGAAGCCATTAGCTTTACCCAAACCGACAATATCAATGATGCGGCTAACGCATTAAAAAAATTCAGTAAACAATTTGCGATAACCTGTGGCAGCGAAGGTGCATTAATTTTTGATGGTAAAGAACTATTTAGTGTTGCCGCGACCAAGGTCAAAGCTATAGACACCAACGGCGCAGGCGACATGTTTGCGGGTGCATTTTTATATGCGATCACGCAAGATAAGGATTACAAAACAGCAGGTGAATTTGCAAGCCTGGCGGCAAGTCAGGTTGTGTCGCAATTCGGACCCAGATTAAAAGCAGAACAACACGGGAAATTGAAGAAAATGTTTTTTAATCGCTAGTAAAGTTAGTCCTAGTGGCTTGCCACGAAATAGATTTTTGCACAAAAAAAATACCTCGCTGCTTGTGGCGCGGTATTTAAAAATTTATCCACTAGCGCACACAGGCAAAAAAGAAACAGTGCGGCTATTTAAATTTTTGCAATCGTTCATTGGTTCCAGGGTGAGTTGAAAAATAATCTTTAATCGTTTCCTTTTCCAGGTCATGAGTAGCCATTAATTTATCGCATTGAACTTTTTTAGCGGCAAGTTGATCCTCGATTGAAGGTGGAATGGTAGCGACGATTGGATCTTCGACTGTAGCTACAATTTTATCTTTAGTCTTACTTTTAAGCGCAGAATCTTTTATGCCCGGGCCGCCCCCGGTCGTAGTTTTTTTTGCAATTGATGATGTTGCGGCAGCCGATGCTGTGGCAGAGGAATGTATTTCGCTTATATCGGTTTGGGCATACCCCTCTCTCTGTAAAAGAAAATTACAACGCGCTTCATAAGTTACTCGCTCCATCAACTCCACAAACACATTCCGCTGAATATGCTTCGCATCCAGATACTCCAATGCATTTTGATCGGCTTCGCGTTCGAAATCACGTGAGTAAGACATGGTTATCAAAATCACGGGTACAGCGGTGAGCAGGCTGGAAGCAGCGGACATGTCGCCCATCAACATACTGACAATAAAACCAAGTGAAGAGCTTTGAATAACAGAACGTAAGCCATGACGATATTTTACGTGGCCAATTTCGTGGGCGAGCACAGCAATTAACTCATCATCATTTTTAGCGAGATTAACCATCTCATCCGTAAAAATAATCGTGCCATTCGGCAATGCGAAAGCATTTGCGCCTATATCTCCTCCGCCACGAAAAATCACCTGTATTGATAAATGAGCATTTTCTTTTAGCGCAGGTGCAAAATGCTGCAGCACTCGCGCCTGTACGCTATCAGCGAGCGCTGTAGGCTGTAAGTAGATTTTATCCAGCAGCTGCAGCGTTTCCGTAGAAGTTAAATTCAGCATTTTTTGCGGTAACTGATTAGCAATCACATGGCTTGCCGCAGGAACAGCATATTTCATGCCCGCCCAGCTTAAGCCTATAACGAGCAATAAGTTTATAAGAACAAAGTAAAAGTGAGTTTCAAACTGATATATCAAGTTCTGCCACAATGATGGACGATATTTTTCTAACAGTAAATCTACTTGGGTATTGTCTTGTGTTTCAAATTTTCCGCCTCCGCCAAAATGCAAATTGCGCGTCGTGTTACCAATACGCGATGAGACTTTAATATCGGCCAAGCGACAGGTTTGCAGCAACGCACTATCGACAAGCGAGATAACACGAGCCTGGCCTTCACTATCCACTTGTAATTCCGCGAGAAAACAAGCAGAAGTTTTTCCACTAAACCAGTTTCCGTGCATTATAAATTTCTCTATATTTTCATTCATCACAAACTAATATCAATATCAAAAATGTCATGGACACCCTCTCCCAGCGCATTAGATTGCTCTTGCTCTGCAGCAATAAAATGCTCCATTCCACCGCTGACAACAAATGCCATATGTGCAGCTTTATAAGCGGCGGTGCGAACTTTAGCAAAAGGAATAAACAAACCTAAGGTTAATAAAATGCCTAAGGTATTCGTAAACAAAAGTATTGCGTAAGAACCGGTAGACCAAGTGGATACAAAACGGTGCTGATGTATTTGCGTATTATTAAAATGGATATTATTCATAGTCACTATAAAATAAGCGATAGCAGCCATATACAGTGCGGCATAAGCAATAATGACTGGAGCAGCCTTACCAATATTGGCAGCACCACCAGCCACCAAGCCTATAAATACCGAGCCAAAAGCAAAAGTCATTATGCCACCAGCAACAATGCTCCCTCCGATCAGCATTAACAACATTTTATAATATTCTATTACCTCAACGCTAAACGTGAAAGGCGCCGTGCCATACAAATGGTTACTGGTAACGTAATTCGTTTGTTTTTTCCACGCAAATGGGAACAATATACCCAGAGTAAAAACGGCCAGAAGAGGCCATAGAAGAAAATATTTTGCTGCAGCACCTATAGACCCGACGAAACGAAAATTAATATTGCGGTAACGTGAATGACGCGCATTGAACTTTAAAGAGCTGACAATAATCCACGGCAAAAATATCAGAAACAACAGCCCCACTGCCCCAGCGGCCATGGGCGATGTGTTTACAAAAAAAGAGTAGGCAACAAAAAACACCATGGCAATTAAACGACCTTTTAAAATTTTCAAAGGCTCAGCCGTATATTCAAAACTGGCACTATCTAACGAAGTATTACCATAAAAATATTGTTTATTTCGCACCTTCGCCCAAGCCGAATATATACCTACAGTGACTATACTTAAAAGAATATTTACAATCCAAATTTTAAAATACTCGAAACCTTTGCCGCTAAACTCGAAAGGGATTCGCCGTGTATCTTCACCATATACCGGAGCAACTGTTTGATGCATTGCCGACGAGCTAACAAGGCCATTTCTCTCTCCATCTTCATTCGAGTCATCTGCGTTCGCTTTATAGCCATCGACATCTTCTTGTGAAATATTTGCAGCCATAGGCACTAGCGAAAGCTCTGCCGCTGAAGACGGTGTAGCCGCAATAGCCCGCATACTAACAATGACACCAATACTCGCCAAACGCGCAATATATTTTTCTGCGGTTACAAGGTCGACTCGTGTTTTTAACACTGCTTCGCTTGCTGCGAAAATACGCTCTACTTTTTCGGATTCCACACCAAACATTTGCGTAAATGCCGCTTTCACTCGCTCGGGATTTTCTCCTTCAACGATACCCCCACACAACAAATCGTATAATTTAACTTGCATGCCTAGTTCCTTTTGATGAGATTGTATTTTCATTTTTCAAAAACAATATATTGATATTTTAATTCTGTGTTTTTATAGGCACGCTTCCAGGAAATGTGGCATTTATTAAAAGCCACATTTAGTAACGGTTTGTTAGATTAATTACTTCTTAACTTAGGATTAATATAAGTTAATATCACGAAGCAGAACAAATCGGGCAGTGCTTATCTTTTGCCAGTTTCAGTTCACGCCATAGATTGGCACGTCCGTCAAACAAGTGTAGGCGACCCATGAGATTTTCGCCAAACCCTATAATTATTTTTATAGTTTCTAAAGCTTGCATCGAACCTATTATCCCGACCACGGGAGCAAGCACACCATTGGCCACACAACTTAAGTCTGCTTCTGAATTGACATCATATAAACAGTGGTAACAGGGACTGGCAGGGTTGCGCGTATCAAACACCGCGACTTGACCCTCCAGACGAATGGCTGCACCGGAAACGAGTGGAATTTTATGCTGCACGCAAGCAGCATTTACGGCAAAGCGTGTAGTGAAATTATCGCAGCAATCTACTACGACATTCACTTGCGCTATCTGCTCCGCTAAAGCGTCCGTATCGAGCTGCTCTGCAATACAAGTCACTTTTATATCGGGGTTCAATTCGCGCAATGCGTGCGCTGCGGACTCCACTTTAGTTTGGCCAATGCGCGAGGTGGTATGAACAATTTGCCGCTGCAAGTTACTAAGATCAACTTTATCAAAATCAGCAAGAATTAAATGTCCCACTCCCGCGGCCGCCAGATACATAGCGACCGGGGAACCCAAACCACCGACGCCCACAATGAGCACGCTGGCATCGAGCAGTTTTTCCTGGCCGGCGATATCCACATCCGACAACATTATTTGGCGAGAGTAACGTAAAAGTTGTTGATCATTCATTTTCTTTTACCAAGTGTTACACGTTCGTTCCCACCCAAATCACGTCTCGTTTGAATTTCTGCATAATGATTCAATTGAAAGAAATCACGCACTGCATGGGCTTGCTCATAACCATGCTCTACCAATAACCAACCATCTTGCAACAAATAATTTTTTGCGTGAGCGATAATAAATTCCAAATCTGCCAAGCCGTTATTATCTGCTACCAGCGCCGACAGCGGCTCAAAACGTAAATCGCCACGGATTAAATGTGGATCAAGGGGGTCGATATAAGGCGGGTTGCTGAGAATAATATCAAATTGCTTTTCCACGGTGAGCGTAGCGAACCAATCACTCTGCTGAATTTGTACATTCGCTAGATTCAGTCGCTTGCGATTTTTTTCAGCCAACGCTACTGCAGCCAACTCTTTATCTACAGCAACACACTGCCATGATCTTTTTTCATGAGCCAAGGCCAAGGCGATTGCTCCGGTGCCCGTGCCTAGATCCAATAGTCGGCGCGCGCGGTCGTTTTCATCCTCAACAAAGAGATTAAGAGCTACCTCTACCAATAATTCTGTATCTGGCCGCGGAATTAGCGTGGAGTTGTTTACTAATAAAGGTAACGACCAAAACTCTCTCTCGCCAATAATATGCGCAACTGGCTCCCCGGCTAAACGCCGCGAAAATAAATCACAAAATAAATCTTGTTCTGTTTCAGTGAGTGTTTTTTCTGGCCAGGTAAATAGATAAGTGCGAGTTTTTTGGAGAATATGCGCAAGAATAATTTCAACATCCAGGCGAGCGGTATCGCTCACTGCTGCGAGCTGTGCAGAGTGTTGTAAACAATTGGCGATGCTTAAATTATTCATATTATTCTCGGTCATCCCCGCGGCGCGAGGATGACGACGCAAAAAAAATCAACTATGCAAATATTGATGCTTATTGTAATTATTGCATCGCCATCTTCATCAATTTTTCTTCAACCCTGAATGCTAAATTACTCCGAAATCGCAGCTAGCTGATCTGCCTGGTATTCATTTGCCAGCGGTTGAATCACAGTCGCTAAATCACCCTGCATAATGGCATCTAACGAATAGAGCGTTAAATTGATGCGGTGATCCGTTACACGACCTTGGGAATAGTTGTAGGTGCGAATACGTTCAGAGCGATCTCCACTTCCCACCAAATTGCGACGCTCATCTGAAATGGATTTGTGCGCAGCATCTTCTTGTTGCGTTTTTAATTTTGTGGCGAGCAAGCTCATGGCACGCGCACGATTTTTATGTTGCGAACGTTCATCCTGACACTCGACTACCAAACCTGTTGGCAAGTGCACAATCCGAATGGCGGAATCCGTTTTATTAACATGCTGGCCGCCGGCGCCAGATGAGCGATAGGTATCAATGCGCAAATCTTCTTTCCGAATATTGATTTCTTCAAGCTCATCCGCTTCTGGCATAACGGCAACGGTGCACGCGGAAGTGTGCACGCGACCTTGCGTTTCCGTAGCCGGGACTCGCTGCACGCGGTGCGCACCGGATTCAAATTTTAATTTTGAATACACACCTTGACCACTCACCAGCGTAATAATTTCTTTGTATCCGCCATGCTCGCCATCACTTTGGCTAAGGACTTCAATGCGCCAACCTTGTTTTTCAGCGTAACGTAAATACATACGATACAAATCACCGGAGAAAATCGCCGCTTCATCGCCGCCGGTACCCGCACGAATTTCAAGATAACAATTTTTTTCATCGTTGGGATCTTTCGGCAGCAACAATCGCTGCATTTCTAATTTTGCAGGCTCTATCTTTGCAAGACAATCGCGTAATTCTTCTTCCGCCATTTCTTTCATGTCACTATCGCCATCCACTAATAACTGTTTGGCTTCAGCAATACTGACATGTAATTGTTGGTAGTCGTTGTAGGCTTGTACAACTTGCTCTAACTCAGAGTATTCTTTGGAAAGTTCGCGAAATTTGTTTTGATTGTTGATGATGTCTGCTTCAGACAACATCGCACTGACTTCTTCATACCGCTCTCTAAGACGATCTAATTTTTCGAGGATGGAGGCTTTCATTCTTTCTCACTTAAATTAATGTCACTCTTCTGTAAATCACCAGCGTGTAAATTGCCAGTTTGTACATCACTAGCTTGCAAATCAACAGCTTGTATATCATCGGGGGATAATTCAAATAATTCCTGTGCCACTTGAATTACTTGACCACGACCATTAGCGCTGGCATTTTTTAATACCGCAGTTGGGGCATGAATTAATTTGTTGGTCAGGTTGCGCGCTAATTGCTGCAACACTTGCTCGGCATTGCCACCAGCTTCCATTAAATTTAACGCTTTTTGTAATTCGATATCACGCAATTTTTCAGCTTTGCGACGATAAGCTTTTACCGTAGCGACAGCATTGAGTGTGCGTTGCTGACGCCGATAAAGCTCTACCCCTTCATTAATAATTTCTTCCGCTTTATCTGCTGCAGCGACACGTGATTTTTTATTTTTATCGATAACCGCGTGTAAGTCATCGACCGTATACAAATACACATCATCAAGCTCGCCCACCTGCTCCTCAATATCGCGGGGCACAGCAATATCAAGCATAAACATGGGCTTGTGTTTGCGTTTTTTCAACGCACTTTCTACCGCACCTTTACCCAACAAGGGTAATTGGCTGGCGGTAGATGAAATAACGATATCTGCGCGATATAAATGCTCGGGAATATCGGCGAGCAAGATTGCCTCACCATTAAATTCTTGCGCTAAACGTTGTGCACGATCAAGGGTGCGGTTGGCAACTATGATGCGGTGGATGCCTTGCTCAACGAGATGCCGCGCCACCAATTCAATGGTTTCACCCGCACCAATTAAAAGTGCGGTATCTTTTTTTAAATCGGAGAAAATTTGTTGGGCAAGACTAACCGCAGCGTAGGCAACGGATACCGGGTTTTCACCAATCGCCGTTTCGGTGCGCACACGCTTGGCAATGCTAAAAATTTGTTGGAAGGTGCTGTGCAATTCACCACCGACCGTACCAGCCTCGCAAGCAACCGCATAAGCTGATTTCATTTGGCCAAGTATTTGTGGTTCGCCAAGGATGAGCGAATCCAACCCGCCCGCCACTTTCATCATATGGCGCACCGCTTCATCGTTCACATGGCAGTAATAACATTGCGCCAATTCCTCAGCGCTAATGCTAGTGTGAACAATTAACCAACTAATAATCTGCTCGACTTGTCGTTCGCTGCACACATAAATTTCAGTACGATTGCAGGTTGAGAGTATGGCAACCTCGGCCAATTCAGCATGTGCACGCGCTGAGGTCAATGCCAAGCCCATGACTTCTGGCGCAAACGCCATGCGCTCGCGGACTGCGAGCGATGCTGTTGTATGGTTGATACCGAAAGCAAATAAAGTCATAGGGTCAAACTAGTAGGTCGAATATAAAATGTGACGAATATCATTAATTTAACAATGCATCATTATTCAAATGCGTAAATCTTAATCTCTGCAGCCATAGAGGCCATAGGGGTAGTGGCGACAGTTGGTATTGTCCAGCCATACAGGGCTTGTGACAAGAAAAAAGAAACAACACTCGAACATATCATTCGCGCTAACCGGCGTAGATGGCTATGATGTATGCCAGCACCCTGCGCCACTCAAACTTAACCACTTTTTATTATTGTTATGATCTCAACTCGCTTTTTACTCATGGCTGCAATTATTTGCTACGGCAATGCAGCAATATTGAGCGCAGAAGAAGCGATATTGGCGAATCCAGCCTCGCCGCCCTCTAGCTCACGATCTACTTCCCCGCTGCCTATTACCCAGCTACCCATTAGCAGTGCCGCGTTTGAGAACAGCCATCAAGAGAAATCTCCAGATCGTAAATTCACTGCTGACTCCCTCCTCGGTCTATTGCTAGCGGAATTTGCTGATATTCGCCAAATGAACGATGTTTCACTTAAGTATTACATGCAGCAAGCCATACATACGCGTGACCCGCAGATAGTTGCGCGCGCAACTATGATTGCACGCTACGTGAATAATAAAGCAGCCGCATTACAAATGTCACAACTATGGGTAGAAACAGCACCCAATAGCAAAGAGGCGCTCACTAACGCAAGCCTGATACTGATCCAGGCAGGTCGCCTTCTGGAAGCATTTGAAATCTCTGAGCGCCTGCATAGACAAGGAGATGCAACGCTATTTCAGAACATTGCCACCAGAGCTACGATTCTTACCAAGGTGCAACGAGAATCCTTGCTACAACGTTACCAAAACCTGTTATCGCTTAACGAACATGACGAGCAATTGTTAATCAGTATTGGCTTATTACTACGGCACCAACATCGCTTTGCCGATGCTATGATTTACGCAAACAGAGCGTTAAGTCGTTATCCGCAAAGCATTTCTGCGGCCATGCTTGAGGTTAATTTATTGCACGAACTAAAGCGCGATCATGAAGCTATTGGCAAGATGAGTGCGCTGCTAATTCTCTATCCGGCTAATACCAATCTCCGCAATCAATATGCACGCACACTCACGCATCACAACAGAGAGCTGGCACAGCAACAATTCACCATTCTATCTGAGCAATTACCCAATGATGCGGATGTGCGTCTTTCCCTAGGCATCATTGCCATGGAGCGTAAAGACTTCAAAACTGCCAGCCAGGCATTTGAGCGGCTGCTCGACACCAATCAGCATCTGTCCAAAACACATTATTATTTGGGGCAAATAGCTGAAAACCAAAGGCAATGGAACGATGCGATTTTCAATTATTTGCAAGTGGAACGCGGCAATGAATTTTTCCCGGCGAATATTAACTTACTGGACATATTCATTCGCAAAGGCGATCTGCTAAGCGCGCAACAACACATGACCCGGGTTCGCCTACGCTATCCGGATGAAGCCAAAAATTTGTATTTACTGCAGGCACAAGCGCTGGTTAATCATAATTACTTGCGCGAAGCGGAAGCCGTATTGAATGAGGCCCTGGAGCTTAACCCTGACGACTCCGTTATTATTAACAGTATTATTTCCACCACAATGAAACGCTTAAAACCAAAAAGCACCTCTACCACTCAGTTGAGCACGCCATGACTTCTCCGTTTAACCTAGTAATTGCCCTGCTGATAGTCATATTGAGCGGCTGTGCGCAGCAATCCCGGAAAATGCCTGCACCAGTCTTTACTGAACAAAGCTTATTGCAACATCAACAACAAGTTCAAGCCATTAGCCATTGGCAAGCCATTGGCAAGCTGGGAGTTAAAACACCCGATGATGGCGGTAGTGCAACCCTGCGCTGGCAACAACAGGACACGACTTATCAGATTGCGTTTAATGGTCCTTTTGGGCAAGGCAACATGGCCATTGACGGTGAACCAGGGCGAGTCACATTTAGCGGGGGCAGCAACCCACCGCAAAGCGCTAAAACTGCCGAAGAATTAATGTTTAAAAATACCGGCTGGAACATCCCTGTCAGCCAACTTGCGTATTGGGTGCGAGGACTGCCAGACCCCACCAGGGAAGTGGCCCATTACACCCTTAATGCGCAGGGTCTAATTGACAAACTTGATCAGGCTGGCTGGAAAATTACTTACGGTGAGTACACCAATACACCCAATCGCAATGGCGTGATTGCTATGCCTGGTCGCATCACCGCCGAATATAGAGAAATGCGACTAACGCTGCTTATTCGCGAATGGAAATTAGGCGGCACGCAATGATCGAGCAAAACTCCACGACACCTCAAGCATCTGCCCCCTCTAAAATACCTGTGGTTTCCGAGCTAAGACTATTATCGCCCGCAAAACTCAATTTATTTCTCCACATTACCGGGCGCCGTGCTGACGGTTACCATAACTTACAAACGCTTTTTCAATTGCTCGATTACGGCGATATGATGAGCTTCACCTTGCGCAATGATGCGCAAATTACGCTAAACCCTGAGCTCGTTGGCGTGCCGTTTGAAGACAATCTTATTATCAAAGCCGTTCGCCTCTTACAAAAGCAACAAAACACCTATCAAGGAGTAGATATTCAGCTGCAAAAATATTTACCCATGGGGGGAGGCTTAGGTGGCGGAAGCAGCAATGCAGCCACGACTTTGGTAGCACTAAATCAACTTTGGCACTGCGGCTTAAGCTGCGGCCAATTACAAACACTAGGTTTACAGCTAGGGGCGGATGTCCCCGTGTTTATCCAAGCGCAAACTGCATGGGCAGAAGGTGTGGGAGAGCACTTGCAACCCATTGAATTACCTAGAGATTGGTTCTTAATTGTGCAACCCGATTGCCACGTGGCAACTAAAGCGATTTTTTCACATAAAGATTTGACAAGAGACACGCCTCCCATTAAAGTGGCGGCCTTCTTTGAGCAGGGTGGTCACAATGACTGTCAAGCCTTGGTGAGAAAGCTTTATCCTGCGGTGGACGAAGCCCTCAACTGGTTTGCACAAGCCAACCACAAAGCTCAAATGACGGGAACCGGCGCTTGTGTTTTTGCACAGTTCGCCACGGCAGAAGAAGCTCAAGCAGTTCAAATTAAACTGCCCAGGCAAATGCCAGGTTTTATAGCGCAAGGTGTTAACCAATCACCGCTCTATAAACTACTCCCGTAAGTTAATGTGTAACGACTTAACTAAAACAAACTACAACAGGGGCGTCGCCAAGTGGTAAGGCAGCAGGTTTTGATCCTGCCATCCGTAGGTTCGAGTCCTTCCGCCCCTGCCATATTCCTAGTCATTGTTTACCTTTTACATCTGCGCATTACAATGACTCTATACTCTTCCAGATTTAATACCACTCGCCAACAAACCAGACTGGTTTGCTTGGCTGCGACAAAGGGTAAAGCACTCTTATTTATTTACCGGGCTTTACAAAAACAAGCTTCTTGCTTTACTAAAATAGCTTCGCAATTAGCAACAACATTCGCACTCCTCACATTCATATTGATCATCAACAAAGGTATTTGACGTGACTGATTTTATGGTTGTTACCGGCAACGCTAACCCTGATTTGGCCAAAAAAATTGTTGATCATCTCGGCATGTCGCTTGGTGATGTCTCCGTATCTCAGTTTTCAGATGGTGAAATTGCGGTTGAATTACATGTAAATGTCCGTGGTCGCGATGTCTTTGTAGTGCAACCTACTTGCGCACCCACCAACGATAATTTAATGGAATTAATTGTCATGGTAGACGCATTACGCCGCGCATCAGCTGGCCGCATTACCGCAGTAGTGCCTTACTTCGGCTATGCCCGCCAGGATCGCCGCGTGCGCTCAGCGCGCGTACCCATTACCGCTAAAGTAGTGGCGGATATGATGGTCGGCGTGGGTGTTGACCGCGTTCTTACCGTTGACTTACACGCAGAACAAATTCAGGGATTCTTTGATGTGCCCGTTGATAACGTTTACGGTTCACCGGTTTTGCTAGAAGACATCGAACAACAAAAATTTGAAGATTTGATTGTAGTATCACCTGATATAGGCGGCGTTGTTCGCGCTCGCGCAGTGGCCAAACAATTGGGCATTGATCTGGCAATTATTGACAAGCGTCGTCCAGCCGTAGGTATCGCCGAAGTTATGAATATTATTGGCGATGTTGCTGGCCGCACTTGTTTGCTAGTGGATGACATGGTGGACACCGCGGGTACTCTTTGCAATGCCGCTAAAGCACTCAAACAACAAGGCGCTAAACGCGTAATTGCTTATTGCACGCACCCGGTACTATCGGGCAAAGCTGTTGACAATTTGAACAATTCCGAGCTGGATGAATTAGTCGTTACCGACTCCATTCCACTCAGTGACGCCGTCAAAGCTTGCAGCCGCGTGCGTCAACTTACTTTATCGAAAATGCTCGCCGAGGCCATGCGCCGCCTGAGCAATGAAGAATCCCTGAGTGCGATGTTTCGCTAGCAAACAGTTTTACTAGCTAGCAAATATCTCTCTTAGATAAACACCTCGAATTATCGAGGCTTTAAAAACCTGCCAGGTTCTGGTCGCGGATCTGGCAGCATCAATGAGGACATAACCATGTCTAATGAAGACTTCAAATTAGTAGCAACAGCCCGTAACGATTTAGGGAAAGGTGCGAGCCGCCGCCTACGTCGTTTGGCACAGCAAGTTCCAGCAGTAATCTATGGCGGCAAATCAGCGCCGCAAAGTATCAGCATGTCACACAATGAATTACTGAAACATCTTGAGCACGAAGCCTTTTACTCACACATCATCAGCATCAATGTTGATGGCGCAGCGCAAGATGTGATTCTGAAAGACCTGCAACGCCACCCATCCAAACCAGTGGTATTGCATGCTGACTTCTTACGCATCGACAAAGCCACTAAACTCCACACCCACGTACCATTACACTTCCTCAACGAAGCTTGGTCCAAAGGCGTGAAGATTCAAGGTGGTAAAGTGATTCACAACATGACTCAAATCGACATCACTTGCTTCCCGCATCACCTGCCCGAGTTTATCGAAGTTGATTTGATAAACGCAGAAGTCGGCACCATCATTCACATTTCTGACTTGAAATTGCCAATCGGCGTGACGTCTGTTGCTCTTGGTCACGGCCCAGATCACGACTCAGCAGTGGTAACTATTGTTAAGCCGAAAGGTGGAGCTGACGAAGGCGAAGAAGTTAAAGCTTAATTATCTTTTAATTAACTTATGACTTATTAACTAAATAGTCGCTTGCAAAAAAAGGGGCAGAAGCACTATCTTCTGCCCCTTTTTTATTGTCTGAGAAAAGCAAAATGGAAAACACTGGAATTCAACTGATTGTCGGCCTTGGCAACCCCGGCAGCGAATACCAACGCACCCGACACAACGCGGGCGCGGATTTTGTTGTTGAGCTGGCCCATAAGATGGGCGCCAACCTTAACCCTGACCCAAAATATTTCGGCATTACTGCCCGCATCAATTACCAGGGCAAGGATTTGCGCTTACTCATCCCAACAACTTACATGAACCGCAGCGGCCAGGCAGTTGCAGCCATGAGTAACTTTTTCAAAATAGAACCTGCAGCGATCCTGGTCGCACATGACGAACTGGATCTTGCACCCGGCGTTGCACGCTTTAAACATGGCGGCGGACACGGCGGGCATAATGGCCTTCGCGACATTATCAGCGCATTAGGCAATAACCAAAACTTTCCCCGATTACGCTTAGGAATTGGTCACCCGGGAGCAGCGCCACTGGTTGCTAACTTTGTACTGAAACGAGCCCCATCCAGCGAACAAGAATTGACTGACGACGCCATTAATCGCGCAATCAAGTCTTTACCGGAAGCAGTAAAAGGCGATTGGAGCAAGGCGATGAAGGATCTCCATACAAATCCAAACTAAACCCAACCAGAGCTTTACGTGAATGATATTAGCTATTTTTTAAACAAAAATGGCGCACATAATTGCTTTTAAAGAGTGATCTCACCTACAATTGCGCCACAAAGGATTGAGCGTAAAGCTGCTTTAAATCCCCCCATTCCCATCTAAATTCTCATACCCCATTAAAACCGTTTCAGCGGAAGGAACTTGTCATGAACGCATCGCGCATTGTAGCTGTACTGCTTATTACTAGCCTGATAGCAGCTTGTGGCGGAGGAGGCGGTAGCGGCGACGGAAACAAAGGGCCCAGCTTACGCAGTTCAAGCAGTTCAAGCAGTTCAAGCAGTTCAAGCAGTTCAAGCAGCCTAGCGGCAGTATCCGACGATAATGATAGTGATGGGGTATTAAACACTCTGGATGCATTCCCCAACGATCCTCTCGAAACCATTGATAGCGATCAGGATGGTAGCGGCAACAATGCTGATCTTGACGATGACAATGACGGCACCCCTGACAGCAGCGATACATTTCCCCTCGACAAGAATGAAGCTGTTGATTCCGACGGTGATGGCATGGGGGAAAACAGCGACGCATACCCGGATCAACCAGAATGCTCTCAAGCAAATGATGGTAATGGCACTGAGTGCTATTTAACCTGGATAGCAAAACAAAGCATTAGCAAAGTTATTCCGGGCGCCAATGGAAAAGTTTTTTTCTACGAAAGCGGATGGAATAATATTTTATCGCTTGACCTAACCACATTGCATTTTTCAGCCGCCATCCCTACCAACGGAATGAATCTTACGGCACTGGTTTATTCAGCCAATCACAATCGTCTGTATGTCGCCGATAGCACGGGGAAAATTTATTTCAGCGATGACTCCAGCGTGGTAAAAACACTGAATAGCTTTGCACAATCTCCGTCTGGAATTCTTGGCTTATCCGCCACCGGAAATTATCTTTTAGCTCAAGATAACTCTGGGGCCTGGGGTACGCATCATATTTTTGCGCAAAACGGTCAGCTCTCTGACAGCAAAGAATGGAATTATCCCTCAAGCGAATATGCGTGGGACCCAATCAATTCTCGCGTATATTTTTTCAGATACAGCATGAGTAATCTTAATTACGAAGTGATAAATCAGTCGACCGGAAAAATTACTGATTCAGGTCAAACACCTTATTACAGTGATTACGCAATACAACCGCCCATTCGTGTTTCCAATGATGGTATGGCAGTATTGCTGGGTAGCGGAGACATTTATAGTCTCCCGGGATTGAGTCGCACCACTGCAATACCAGCCGCAATCAGCGATGCCTTATGGCTGTTTGATAACTCCCTCGTAACACTTAAACGAGTGAGCCAGACTACTCTGCTGCAAAGAAGAGGAGCAGCTTTCAAACTTTTTGAAGAACGCGAATTCGCCGGACTTCCTTTAAAAATTTTAGATACCGACAGCGGTATTTATGTGCTCTCGCTCTCAACTGACAAACTTTTGGTAAACAAATATACGCCGACAGACGATGCGGATGGCGATGGCATTACCAATGCAGTTGACAAGTTTCCCCAAGACAAAGCGGCTGCGATTGATGCGGATAATGACACTTATCCCGATGCATGGAATGTCGGTTTTTCTGCCGCAGATTCAACCACATCGCTTACACTGGATGCATTTCCTAATGACCACGCCTGCCAAATTGAAGCTCAGGGTGTGGCTGGTATCTGCAACTTTGCTGCGCAGATTCCCAACACCTTTGCACCTAAGTTACTGACTTCTGACAACAATGGAATTATTTATTTTTTAAATCCCGCCGCTAATGAAATTTATCGCCGCTCATTAATTACCGGCCTTTATATTGATTCAATTTCAACCCTCTACTCAGATATGCCCACCGGAGAAGTCACCTCAGCGATTACTTATGATGCAGCAGAAAATACGCTCTTTATCGGTTATACCAGCGGCAGGATCAATCGCATCAACATCAGCTCGCCACATACAATAAACTTTTTTGCAAAATTAAATGCCGGGGTTACCGGGTTAGCAAGAGCAGGCAATTACCTTGCTGCAGGATCTAGCGGCTGGAACGAATATCTAGTGATATTTGATTTATTGGGAAATATAACAGACACAAGCTTTTACAGCTCTTTGGGCCTTAAATCCGGCGCCGTATGGAACAGCGCGGACTCACGACTGTATTTTATCAACGATTACCATCTGAGCTATGTGCAGCTGCATACCCCAACCGGTGAGATTATAAATTCAAACTCTTACTTTGTTCATCCCCAAGACAATGCTGCATTTGTGCTTTCCAATGATCATCTTAATATTCTAAGTGGTCAGGGCTTGCGTTATTCAACCGCAAATTTTTTCAGCCCTGCCCCCGCTGCTCCCCGATTCAACCACGGCTTGGGGACGCAAAATGTCATAGTGCTTGCAGAACAATTGACCGAAAAATTTAAGCTAAAGTTTGTCTCATCAACTCACTTTAATGTTATTGGTGAATCATTAATAACTGGCTCGGCAATCACCCTTGTGCCTTTTAATGGCGATGCCTGGCTGGTTTATTCCAATAGCCAGGGATTGCAATATCTACAGATAGTGTTGAGTGACGCGGACGTGGACGGCATACCTAGCTGGTGGGAATCTGCCTATGGACTTAACCCACAGGATCCAGCGGATGCAGCCAGCGATCTTGATGGCGACGACCTCTCAAATCTCGCCGAATATCAGGCGAGAACCCTGCCCAATAATCGCGATAGCGACACCGATGGCCTTGGTGACAATGTAGAAATAAATACTACTTCAACCAACCCACTGAATTCCGATAGCGACGGTGATTTATTGCCTGATGGCTGGGAAGTACAACACAATTTAGCACCCAACAATGCCACGGATGCCGCAATCGATACAGATCAAGATAGCTACTCTAACTATGTCGAATATCAAGAACATTCTGACCCAACTAACAATGTGTCTGTGCCGGAAGTCCTAACCAACATAACCTACGGCTTTGCCAACGGAGTCCTGCCACCAAACTGGCAGATAACAGCCAACTCCGCTAGCTGGGAAGTTGTCAATAGCCAGGCAAGTGACGGTGATGGATTCAGCTTACGACTAGGTTTTGCCGAAGCCGAATTTTCTCATTTCTTTGCCGGTAACGATCTAGCACTGGATGTTAAATCCGAGTGTAATCTAACTATTTCTATTGATGGCCTGCCTACTGCTGGGAACGATAATGTTCACGTAACTGGCTGGCATAAAGTAATAGCTTCAATACCAAGGGGTCGTCATACCGTAAAAATCACAGCCTACTGTGAGACATTCATAGACCATGTGGCTCTTACACCATCCTTATCTGCCATCGAAATTGGCACTTCCTTTGCCACGGTTTCAGGAAGTCTGTTAAAACTTTATGATCATAGCGAAAACTTATTACGCCAATTTCCACTTATTTCCAGCAGCGGTTATTACATCTCTCCGGGTGATTTGGCCATCATGGACAACGGCGATATAGCTATAACGTCGCAAAACCAGGAACAGCTGGCAGTAATATATCAATCTCACTTCAACACCATTAAATATATAACCGATCCTAACTGGCGCATTGCTCAGGGTAACGCCATTGAAACACTGGGTAATTATGTTTTTTTAAATGTTTACAGCACCCAAAACAGCAACCTTACAGCATTGCTGCGACTCAATATCGCCACGGGAGAAACCCTAACCTATAACGGTAATTACAATGATCTTTCCGTGGCTAATGGTAATTTATATGCACGTACAACCGGCTCTGGAATAGATGTATTTGATCCGGATACTCTGCAAAAACTTAGCAATTTCAACGCATCGGCATCCGGTGCTTTCACTGCAGATTCCGCAGGTTATATTTATTTAGCCACATCCACCGGCTCAATCAACAAATATTCAGCAATGGGTGTTTTAGTTAAAAGCATCAAAGTAGATACCATTCAGGATTATGAAATCTTAAATGACATAGCTGTTAATGCGTTGGGAGAGATATTAGTTACATCAAACAACAACCTTATTTATAAAGTTGATAAAGATTTACTGCATAGCGAACAGATTAAAAACATAAGTGCGCAGTTTGTAGACTTCGCCCCCAATATTGATGGCGACGATGATGGCTTGCCGCTTTGGTGGGAAATCAATTACAACTTGAATGACAATGACTCCACTGATGCAATTATTGATTTAGATGAAGATGGCTTGACCAATGCTCAAGAATATCAGCAAGGATCAAACCCTATTGACCCGGATACTGATGGCGACACCGTCTCAGATGCTGATGAAGTACTTATACACGGAACCAACCCCGTCGTTGCCGATACGGATAATGACGGTTTGGCAGATAACGCAGAGCTATTGACCTACCAGACCAACCCATTGTTAGCGGACTCTGACGGCGATCACTATTCTGACAGAGCAGAAATTCAATATTATTCAACGGATCCTAATGACGCAAATTCTTCACCACCCGTGAATCTAACTTATGAAAATTCATTTGAGACAGGAATCTTCGACGAAGGCTGGACCACATCTTCTGGATCATTCACTAATTGGATTTTTGATACTACCGAGAATCACAATGGTACGATTAGTTTACGATCTGGTGATATTGGCGATTCTCAAGTAAGCGCCATTAAATTCACCCGTTATTTTGTCGCCGGCTCCTTTAGTTTTTATACCAAGGCAGAAACTGAATACTGCTGCGATAAATTGCAACTGTTTATTGACGGCCAACTTTCACATTCAGTTAATCCGAATGCCTGGACACAAATTTCGGTAATACTCGCAGAAGGTGAACATGTCATTGAATGGAGATATCAAAAAGACTCCAGTGCCTCTTGGGGACGTGACTCAGTTTGGATCGACAGCCTTCAATTTACCCCTGCGGGAGCGCTTTAAAGAGACTTCGACAATAGCTTTCAACCATAAAACCTCAAATGTCGTTGCGTGCGCAAAACATGAATATGTATTTGAGAAAAATTACTGACGCGGTAAAAGCCGGATTCGCTGCCGGTTTTTACCGCGGCGAAATTGAAGCCCCTTACAATGCGGATTTTTAAACTGTACAACTTATTTTTAGACGCGGCAGATTAGCAATCACTCCAGAAAAATCATCCCCATAAGCCTTCGTGTAATTGCGTGCGGGCATGTATAATCGCGCCTTTTCTTTAACACCTTCCAGTATTTTTTACTTTCATTTTTTAGCGGAATAGCATCATGGGTTTCAATTGCGGCATAGTCGGCCTTCCCAACGTCGGCAAATCAACACTGTTTAACGCCCTCACCAACGCCGGAATCAGCGCTGAGAATTTTCCTTTCTGCACTATTGAGCCCAATGCAGGTATTGTTACCGTACCTGACGTGCGTCAGGACAAACTTGCGGAAATTGTTAAGCCAGAGCGCACTGTGGCCACCACTATGGAATTTATCGACATCGCGGGTATAGTTGCGGGAGCCTCTAAAGGCGAAGGTTTAGGCAACAAGTTTCTTGCGAATATTCGCGAGACGGATGCTATAGCGCACGTGGTGAGATGCTTTGATGATGAGAACGTAATTCACGTGGCCAATGCCGTGAATCCTGCGGCTGACATTGACATTATCAATACCGAACTTGCCCTTGCTGATTTGGAAGCAGTAGATAAAGCATTATTCCGTTATGCCAAGGCCGCTAAAGGTCAAGACAAACACGCAATGACCATGAAAGCAATTCTGGAAAAAATCCAGCCGCATCTCAATGAAGCCAAACCATTGCGCTCATTTCCGTTGGATAAAGAAGAAATCGCTATATTGAAAGAAATCAACTTGCTCACACTCAAACCCACTATGTATATCGCAAACGTGGCTGAAGATGGTTTTGAAAACAACCCGCACCTGGATGTAGTACGCAAAATCGCTGCTGAAGAACGGGCCGTAGTAGTCCCTATTTGCAATAAATTAGAAGCGGATATTGCCGAGCTGGAAAACGATGAAAAAGCAGAGTTCCTTGCCGAAATGGGCATGGAGGAACCCGGTCTCAACCGCGTAATTCGTGCTGGCTATGGCCTCCTTGGATTACAAACCTACTTTACCGCAGGTGTTAAAGAAGTTCGCGCCTGGACGGTAAAAGTCGGTGCCACAGCACCTCAAGCAGCGGGGGTTATTCATACCGATTTTGAACGTGGCTTTATTCGCGCCGAAGTTATCGCCTATGAAGACTTTGTCGCGGGGAAAGGCGAGCAAGGCGCTAAAGACGCAGGAAAATTACGCAAAGAAGGTAAGGATTACATCATGAAAGATGGCGATGTGGTGCACTTCTTATTCAATGTCTAAGGCTTCGCATTACCCTAACGCATTATTTATTTAGAGCTTTTTATATTTGAATAAATAGTGCGTTTGCAAAATATTAATCGTAAATATCGCCTACTATCCCGCAACCATTCCCAAGCAATGTTTATTAGTTAACTATTATCACGATTAAAAGAACATAAGGAGCGAAACCCCCACCTTGCGATGCATCATCTTATTCTTTTTTGAAGTAAGCAATGCGGACCAAACAACGTTTGAAAGTAATGTCCAAATCCAACACTATTAAGAATCATAAATCAGTTTGGATAAAGGCAATCTCGACAGTGGATTATTAAACTCTCAAACATTTAAAAACCATCATTTGCAGGAAATAGAGCTGTAAATAGCGGAAAGCTTACTTGATAGATAGGTGCATATTCGCCATTCAAATGATAAAATCCATAAAAAAGTAACTTGAATTACTCAACAAAGCTTATTTCAGACAAGAATAATTTATAGAGCGGACTCATTAATCTATTTATGCATCAAATTTTGATCAATGCGTAAGTTCAAATGACGTAACCGGGAGAAAAATATGCACATTATGCAAAACTCTCTATAAAATTATTAAACTAGACGTTATTAAACAATTTGTTATTCGTCGTTATATTAATTAGTCGTTTTATTAATTAGAAGGTAAAAAAAAACATGTTAATTCTTACTCGTCGTATCGGTGAAACAATCATAATTGGTGATGATGTCCATATCACCGTGCTGGGGGTCAATGGCAACCAAGTTAGGGTTGGTGTCAATGCCCCAAAAGAAACCCCTGTTCATCGCGAAGAAATTTATCACAAGATTCAACGTGAAAAAGATATAGAGCCAATTGAGTGATCTGATAAAGTGCAGCAACGTACTCACAGTATGCTTCAATACATGGTGTAGGGTCGGCGGCCAGCTCGCCGCCAACACCCTTCCCTCGCTAACAACTGAACACATCGCATCAGAACGCAAACAAAGCCTGCTACCGCACATTGCAATTGCCATAAAATAAATATTAAACTAACGACCTACTTAGCTTCGCGCGAAGGCTGGCACCAATATCCACGTCTTTTTGTGACTGAAATTTATATAGTGCGAGCATAAACACTTCTTTACAATGGACTTAAAACAAAGGCTTTACAGCCCTCAAATGGAGTTTGGACAATGAAAATTACTACAGCAGCAACAATGCTAATAGGTGTAATGCTCAGTTCTGCAATAATAAATTCGAGTGTCGCGTCACCACAGAATTGCGAAACCTATCAACACAAAATCAATCGTTTGCAAACTTTAAATGCAAGAGGCGGAAAAGCAAAACAGCTCCAATCCCGCAGACAACAAATTGATCACTATGAAGCTGAACTTTATAAATGTAGCAATATTCAAAAAATTCAAATTGTAAATAATAATAATAAAAACAAGATTAAAAACCAGCGCGAAAAATTACGACCCAACAAAACTCAAAACCCGCAATTACATCAATTAATAAAAACCTGTAATTATTGGATTAACCAAAACAACCAGTATCCATCATGGGATAATAGCAATTTCAAGGATACTGCCTGCAGAGCGGTCGACGAAAAAAAAGATGCAATCGATAATCCTGTCTCGCAAATTGCACCCAACGTTAAAACACTTAAAGAATGTATTAAACCCAACAATGCAATCGACAATGATGTCAATGAATGCATGAAAGGAAATAAAGAAGCGAGCTGGAAAAATCCTAAATGAGGTAAGCTACATCTTTTATTTTTTATAATCTATTTCATTTTTTTTACGAGTTAACCACATGAGTAAATCGCTACAGGAACTTTTCGATACCCTACCTCAGATCGGCCGTATCGATTGGATTGGTGTTCGCCCGGAACGCAAAGCGCCAATCATTAATGTAAACACCGTTGAAGCAAAAGCAGGGCGAGGCCTTACAGGGGATAGGTACGACAGTAAAAATGGAAAACGCCAAATTACGCTTATTCAGGGTGAACATTTATTCGCAATAGGATCTATGCTCGGCAAAACCACAATGGACCCAGCGCTATTACGTCGCAATATTGTGGTATCGGGTATTAACTTATTAGCGCTAAAAGATAAACAATTTGTGCTTGGCAATGTGCTGCTGGAATACACTGGTTTGTGCCAGCCCTGCTCAGCCATGGAAACAACATTGGGGGCTGGGGGTTATAACGCCGTGCGCGGGCACGGAGGAATTACCGCGAGAATTTTAAGTGATGGAATTATTAATATAGGTGACCAGGTAAAACTGAAATAGGTATAAGCAACTATTTGACTTGGCGATTCTGCTCGGTGCCCAATACACATTAACCGAACTTCTTATCTGACACAAAGGCATTGTATTTACGCTCATCACCAAATGTGGACATAGGACCGTGCCCCGGGATAAATTTTACTTCATCACCTAGAGGCCATAATTTTTTGCGAATAGAATCAACCAAATCATCGTAATTTCCACGAGCAAAATCCGTGCGTCCTATGGAGCCTTGAAATAATACATCCCCCACCAACGCAAGTTTGGTTTCTGAATGATAAAAAATAATATGTCCGGGCGTATGCCCCGGGCAATGGCGAATTTGCAGGCGAATATTGCCAAAAGTAGCTTCATCGCCATCCACAAAAAAACGATTGGGTTGAAATGACTGTGGTGCAGCCAAGCCCATCATCTGCGCTTGTAAAGGTAGTTGATTGATCCAAAACATATCGTCTATATGTGGGCCCTCAATGGGGATTTTTAAGGTCGCCGCCAAAGCCGCGACGCCGCCCACATGATCTAAATGACCATGGGTTAATAAAATTTTCTCTACGGTTAAATGGCGTTCGGCAATCGCCTGTTGAATAAGGTCAATATTTCCACCTGGATCAACTACCGCAGCACGTCGAGATTCATCGCACCATAAGAGCGTGCAGTTTTGACGGTAATGCGTAACAGGAATAATTTGATAATGCAACACAGGGTCACCGAATAAAAAATTGTGAGTTTAATAATAAAATTTAAAATTTCTAGCGGCTTCTTTGGTCAAGAACATGGATCGGGCTTCAAGCAAAGAATCCACTTTTTGCACAGGATTTTTATTTCCAGATTGCATCCATAGATACGGATGCGTTAATAGCTGCAACCCGGTTTTATTCTGCACCGCAGGATGATCTAGAGGATGCCCGTGAGACCAAAAACCTGCACCATCAGAAACATATAAGTGTTCGCCAAAAAATTGCGGCGAATAAGCGTGTAATCTATTCGCAAAAAGCATATCCATTCCGAGAAATTCTGGATAACAGGTTCCTGGTCGATGAAACGCAGTCACCTTAACCGCCGTATCAATTATATTCTCAAGAATAATGCATTCCTGTTGCGCTGCAGCATTAAGCACAGCCAAATCTTTTTCATAAACAGACGCATCAAAATGCAAACCAATTTCATGCCCCATCGCCATTATTTTTTTGATAATCTCGCGTGCAGCGGCTGATGCCGGATTGTAAAATTCAGAAGCGATTAAAATAAAAAAAGTAGATTTGTAGCCAGCATCATATTCAATTTTTGCAATTTGCAAAGCGAATTCAAGACTCACATCAACATCGTGCCGAAGCAATAAATCAGCTTGCGCAGCGCAAAAATCATGGAATGATGCATTGCGATAACCCAACACACTGAAATGATTTAGCAGATCTTTGTATCCTTGAGGCGTTGCACTTTCTGCGAATTTTTTAATCATAGGAATGTTGTATCGCGTTGATATTTCGTCACAAGAAAATCCGAAAAGAGCCGCTATTTTTGATTAGCCGACACCAGGGCTAGTTTGTTACGCAACGGAATTTCGACGAAGTGATAAAGCAGTGGTGCCACACACAACACCACTAAGGTTGCGCCGCAAAAAAATGCAAATTCACCAACCAAACTGAGATTCTGCGGTAATGGTTTACCGGTAAAGTAAAGTGAGCCAACGCGCAAAAAATCCAGCACTAGCCAATGAAACATGTAAATTGCAAAAGAAATTTTACCGAGATACACCAGCGGCGACCAAGCCAGCAAATAATTTCCCGTCTCTGAAATTCGCGCCGCGCACAGCACCAGCCAAAAAAAACCTGCGACCGAAAATACCCCCGGCAAGGGCAAAGCTAATAACATCAGGTTTACAATTAACGCCGTAAGCGCCCACTTTGCTGCTGCAAATTTTGTCCAATAACCCTGGCGATAACATTGAAATGCCACCACGCCAAGAACACATTCACCAAAGCACCGCAACAACATCGGCCAGCCAGCATATTCCAGTCCCAGATTACCGAAGTATGCTTCCTGTGCGCTGAGCGTCATTAATATCAGAACCGCACTGATCGACATCATTAACCTGGTTGCACCATGAAAGCGACAAATCAACCAAGGTACAGTGAAATACACTAACCATTCAGCGCTGATTGACCATGCAGGCTGATTCCAATGCGCATCCCAATGAAAGGTTTGCAACAACAGTAAATTACTCAACAATGCCAGCGGTGTTTCATGGCCGGTGAAGGGAGTCTGCAAATATTCAGACCCGGCAGAGCGATTGGCTACCAACCACCATTGCCCAATTTCCAAAAATACAAATAGCAATAGCATCAGTAGATGCAATGGATAAACCCGCGCAAAGCGCGCCCACATAAAACGTCGGTAATCCTGCGCAGCTACTTTTGATTCAAAGCGAGACTGGTATACATAAGCAAGCACAAAACCGCTTAAAATAAAAAACAAATCCACCCACAAATAGGATTTATAAAATAAATGCGAAGGAATAACCCGAGGTAATTTTTCTAACAAAACAAATAAAAAGTGATGAAAAAGTACAAACAGTGCAGCAATTCCGCGCAGCGATGTAAGAGCTCTCAGTTCCGGTTGCCGAGCCGCCAAGCCATTACCCATTAGCGGTGGCCTTTGCCCATTGCGCCATGCCGTTCACCACTAAGGATTGATCTTCTGGCTCCGCTAAAATATGCGAGGCTTGGGTCAAATACACCAACTTATGATTGTTACCAAAATCTGCTGCGCTAAAACAATCGCGAAACTGACCTTCATAGTTATAGTGATCGCTGCGACAAAACACACTAAATAGCTTTAATCCGCGCTTTGCGAGTTGTGCCAAACCAGCCTCAACCTCAGCTTTGGGCGGAAAATCCGGAAACTGTGGCACTTCAAAAAAACGTTGTTCGACACCTGAAATCGCTACGCCTGAAGCTGTCCTTTTTAAGCCGAAGGCGCGTTTAAGCACGCTGGTCCAGCGCGCAAATGCGAAGAGGCGCGGCGCATAGTGATGCCAATAACTCTTCCAGCTTAGATAACAGTAGCCATCAATTTGCGCTATGCCGATCACTCGTGGATCTTTGACTGCCGTGCGATACGATGCATAGGCACCGGAACAAAGGCCATAAAGAATAAACTGTTTGATCTGCTTTTCTCGCGTTAGATAGTCCATAGCTTCAAGGACTTCATCTACGGCGGACTCAGCTGCAGTCAAGGTACTTCGGCGCGCCTCGCTGTCGCCGATACCCGAAAAATCAAAGCGCAACGTGAGCAGCCCGGCTTGTTCAACCAGCGCGCGGGCAAGCGTTACTGATAAACGGCAGGAACCCACGCGATGAATAACCCCGGAATTTAGCAAAATGACTGCTACCGCCGGATTGCTAATAGCGTCTGCTTCAGGCTGGCTCAAAATGCCTACCAGAGGATTAGACTTACCGATACTGATTACGCGCTCGCGCATGATGCCTTCTAGCTCTGAGTAGATGAAAAATAGGTTTCGATAGCAGCCACTATGGGTTGCGGCCAGAGGATGCCACCGACATGGTCCACATAATTCCAATCGTGGGGTGCCGGGGCTAGCTGATATTCGAAGCATGACAATGAGCTAAGACCTTGGCGCAGTTGCGCAAAAGACGGATTCTCGTGGGAAACTATTTGCGCCACTGCCACCTTAGCCAAACTATCAACGGTGTTTATATCCAATTTTGCCAAGCTGTTTTTAAAGGTCACCGGCATCGAAAAACCATTGAAATGCAGCGTTCCTTGCGCAGCGATAAAATTCGCGCGAGATTGAAAAGCGGCGATTTCACGGCTAATTTCGTCAATATAAGCTTGGCCGCTGACGATGGGATCCCACATCACCAAGCGCGAAATTTTCGAATTTTTGGCCGCTACCTGAGCCGCCAGGAGCGCGCCCACACGCAAGCCCAATAAAGATACTTTTGTCACCGCAGCTATATCCATAAGTTCTTGCACGGCAATGTTTATGTCATCTTGCCAATCCTGCGCCGTTATACCTTCCAGCGTTCCCGCCGAATCACCGGTACCACGATAATCAAACCGTAATACGGCATAACCTTGCGCGGCAAGGTTAATGGCCAGGCGCCGCAGCGAACGGTGGGCGCGCATATATTCTTGCCCAAAAGGATTGCATAGCACTATGCCCTCACGTCGGTTGCCGTTTTGCGGCGGGTGATAAGCACCAAACAAATAGTTGGCCGATGGGCCAAAATAAAAAGCGTCCAAACAAAACTCCAAATACAGGTCGCAAACAATTTTCTAATTACCCTGGCTCCTTCAGGCCGACTCGCCTTAAAACCTGATTAGTCTTGAGGCCAGTTCGCCTTAAAGTAAGACTAGAGTCAAATTAAGCTCTGTTATCGCCATCTTAACTATTACTTTTCCCAAATAATCGACCCAGTAAACCTCTGGATTTCTTTGCTGGAGCCGGAACAACAGCCGCAGGTTTAGCGGCCGGCTGATTATTACCCATGGCTGTATCAATTCGCGCGGCCAATTGTTCCAAGGTATTGACCCACATATCTTGCGGCGAGAAACGCACGCCACAGCGAGCTTCCATTTCCAGAATAACTTCCAGCGCGAGCAACGAATGGCCGCCAATATCAAAGAATTGCCCATCGACGCTAACTTGATCACGCTTAAGCGCTGTTTGCCAAATATCAGCCAGTTTAACTTCCGTAGCAGTCACAGGCGCGATGAAGGAAGTCGAACTTTGATTGGTGCTAACCGGCGTCGACAAAGCCTTGCGGTTAACCTTGCCAGATGCAAGCAAAGGCAATTGATCAATAGCAGTGAACTGCTGCGGTAACATGTAATCCGCCAGATTCTGGCGCAAATGTTTACGCAGTTCAGTATTGGTGGGCTCCTCGCCTTTAACGTAAACCACATGAGCCACTAAACGCTGATCGTTTGCGGCAAAATGTTGTAGTACAACCGCGGCATCTTTAACAGCGGGATGGCTACGCAAATGGACTTCTATTTCTTCCAGCTCAATGCGGAACCCACGTAATTTGATTTGATTATCCAAGCGCCCGCCAAACTCCACTTGGCCATTGCGCGTCCATCGCGCCTGATCCCCGGTACGATAAAAACGTTCAGCTCCGTTACCCAGAATCACAAATCGGTTAGCCGTTTGTTCTGCATCGCCCAAATATCCTTTGGCCAAACCCTTACCACTGATCCACAACTCACCAAACGCGCCTATCGGCATAGGGCGACCAACAGCATCCAGCACATGCAGCTGGGTATTGGCGAGTGGTCGACCGATAAAAATTTGCGGCAACTCACCCGCAGCAGGAACTTCAACACGTGAAGCGCTAGTCCACACAGTGGCCTCGGTTGGCCCATAAAGATTCCAGAGCTCAATACCTTGTGCTAACAAACCGGCCGCCAGATCAGGCGTTAAGGCTTCGCCACCCGAAAAGCCACGGAAACCCGCAGGTGCTTGCCAGCCTGAGTTGAGCAGCAAGCGCCAAGTGCTGGGCGTAGCCTGCAATAAACTAATCTTCTGTTCATCGAGAAGACGCTTAAGGGCAAGGTCATCCTGGTTATCTTCTGCAGCAGCTAAAACCAAACTGGCACCACTGATCAACGGCAGAAAAAGCTCCAACAGTGATATGTCGAACGCCAGTGTAGTCAAGGCTAACAAGCGATCATCAGCGCTGATGCCAGGCATGCGTTTAACCGCATGAAGAAAGTTGTGCAGCGCACCCTGGGTAACTTCGACACCTTTGGGCACGCCGGTGGAACCGGAGGTAAAAATCACATAGGCAAGTTGCTCTGATTTTGTCTTAAGCGTCGAAAAATCAGGAGCAGCCTGCGCGATTGCCGCTTCAGCAGTATCCAACTCAAGGCAAGTAACAACGTAATCCTGAAGCAGATTACCCAAGCTGGAATCCGTAATGGCTAAACGCACACCAGCTGCGTCCACTATGGCTTTAATACGTTCCGCAGGAAAAGACGCATCCAAAGGCACATAGGCCGCACCCAATTTCCAAATGGCGAGAATTAAAGCAGGTAAGTCTCGGGTGCGATTAATCAATACTGCCACTAACTGTCCGGCCGTCACTCCCTTCACCTGCAAATAACGCGCGATACGATTAGAACGAAGCTCTAACTCTGAGTAACTGTAGTGATCACTACCAGCAGTCACAGCTATCTTTGTCTCATGCTGAGTAACAGCTTTGAGCCAACCACCTATCACACCATTCGCAAACTCAAATTCCACTGCGGTGTTGTTCCAGGCAGTCAACTGCTGCTGCTCGTCCTGCGGTGCGGAAGTCAGTTCACCCAAGGTGATATCAGATTTTTGCACAATCAATTGCGCGCTGCTGACAAAGCTATTACCAAAAGCTTGTACGGTCGTTTTATTAAACAGGTCTAGCGGAAACTCCATTCCCCCTTCCATGCCTTTTAGTTGGCGCTTGACCCAAACGTCCAAATCAGTTTGCACGCCCATACGCTCAATATCCACTTGAGTACGCAGTATGCCATCCATTTGATCAGCCCGATTGCGAACATCCTGATAGCTAAAAAGTGTTTGTACCAAGGGCGGGCGGGCGGCGTCGCGCGGCGGATTCAGTGTGTGCACCAGGGTTTCAAACTGGGTGTCCTGATTGTCCATGGCATCCAGTAAAGTCTTCTTAACGTCCTGCAGCCAGCTGGCAAAAGTGCGCTGGGGTTTAATCCGGAAACGGCAGACCAAACGGTTGATAAACGGCCCCATCAGCCCACTAATTTCCATCTGGTTGCGCGCAGAAACCGGCACGCTGACGAGAATATCGTCCTGCCGACTGTAGCGATGTAACACTAGCGCGTAGAGCCCGATAATCACCATAAACAAGGTAACGCCCTGTCGACTGCCGAGCTCTTCCAGTTCCTGTAACAAGGGCTCGTCAAAGAAGAAATTAATTCCTTCGGCGCGATGTGCTTGATGTGCCGGACGAGTTTTATCAAGGGGCAAATCCAGTACCGGTAAATCGCCAGCAAGCTGTTGCGTCCAATAATTAAGTTGTTTTTTTACAGCTTCACTTTCCAACCACGACTTTTGCCACAGCGCATAGTCTGCATATTGCACAGGAAGCGGAGGTAAAGGACTGGGTAGGCCCTGCGCGTAAGCATTGTAAAGACTGCACATTTCCTTCAGCAAAATATCGAATGACCAGCCATCAAATACCAGATGGTGGATCATGAGGAACAGCACATAATCGCCCGCCTCAAGCTGAATTAAGCGCGCGCTAAATAGAGGACCCTTTTCAGTGTCAAAAGGCTGGGCAGCCTCCTGGCGCAGCACCAACTTAAGCGCTTCGAGACTAGTTACACCGTAGTGGGACAAGGGTATAGGCGTTAAATCTATGCCGAGGGATTCACGAAACTTAAGCACCAGCTTGCCTGCCTGGGTACTGAAACCTGCACGCAAAAGTTCGTGACGCTGCTCGATAGTGGCAAATGTTCGCTGCAAAGCATCCAGTTTCAGTTCGCCACGCAAGCGGAAAGAAGCTGGCAGATTATAGGCGAAGGAGTCAGGTTCAATTTGTTCAAGATACCAAACCCGCTGTTGCTGGGTAGACGCTATAGCTTGCTCATTTTCGCTGCGCGGCTGAATTTTAGTTTGCACATTGCCGCTGCGGGTTTCGTCGCTGATAATCGCCGCTAGTTGGCGAATGGTCGGGGCTTCAAACAATTTGCGCAAACCGATGCTAACGCTAAACAAATGCTTTACCCGCGCAAACATCTGGGTTCCCAGCAAGGAGTGGCCGCCCAGCTCAAAGAAATCATTGGTCACCCCAACTTTTTCCAACCCCAAAATATCGCGCCAGATTTCTACTAGCTGTTCTTCAATCGGATTTTCGGGCAGGGCCAGACTGGCCTCATCCACCTCGCCAAGCACGGGAGCTGGCAGCGCTTTGCGATCTACTTTGCCACTTGAGGTTAGGGGGAAATTCGTCAAAACGACGAAGTGCGAGGGCACCATGTAGTCAGGTAAGGCACTGCGCAAATGTTCGCGCATCGCCTGGGTCTCAGGAGCAGTGCCGTCTTGCGTCATAAGATAAGCAACCAGGCGCTGATCATTTTGCCGATCTTCGCGGGCTAAGACCACGCTTTGGGTGACACCCGGGTACTGACTGATAAGCGCTTCAATTTCGCCCAGCTCAATACGCTGGCCGCGCAGTTTGACCTGGAAGTCATTGCGGCCGATGTACTCGACCACGCCGTCGTCACGCATGCGCACCAGGTCACCGGTACGGTAAACCCGCCCGGGCTTATCATGTAACAGCGGGTCCTGCACAAAGGGATCAGCAATAAAGCGATCTGCCGTGAGGTCGGGGCGATTCACATAACCCCGCGCGATTTGCACACCAGCCAATAACAGTTCGCCCGCCACACCGGGTGGCTGTAGCTTGAGATTATTGTCCACCACGTATAGACGGGTGTTGGTCAGTGGATAGCCTATGGGAACACTAGTAGATGAATCGCCCTGCCCGCATAGCCAATAAGTGACATGAATCGCGGCCTCTGTTGGCCCGTAAAGATTCCATAATTCGACATCGGGGAAGGCCTTAACAAAACGCTGTTCCAAATCTTTCGAGACGGCTTCGCCGCTGGCAAGCAAGCGGATTAAACTCGGACACTTTTGCTGATCCGCTTCTTGTAAAAAAAGATAAAGCATAGAAGGGACAAAGTGGATATAGGTAATCTGATGTTGATTGACCAAATCGATCAGATAACCCGTTTCTTTGTGGCCACCAGGCTTGGCCATAATCAGTTGACTACCGGAAATCAGTGGCAGGAATAACTCCCAGAGGGAAACGTCAAAGGTATAAGGCGTCTTCTGCAACACCTTATCAGTTGGCTTTAGCTTATAAACCTCATCCATCCACAGCATATGGTTGCAAACAGCTTGATGTTCGTTCATCACGCCTTTGGGTTTACCGGTGGAGCCAGAAGTATAAATTACGTAGGCTAATTGCTCTGGCTTGATCTCCAGTGCGGGACGCGAATCGGGATAAGCAGCAAGCAATTGCTCGGCAGTATCGACCGCTAAATGAGCGATGCCTGCAGGCAAAATATGACTAAACCGCTCCTGCACCAAAACCAGCTTAGCCTCAGCTTCTTCAAGAATATATTCGACACGATCCAATGGATGTTCCGGGTCCAGGGGCAGATAAGCACCCCCGGCTTTGAGCACAGCATTGATGGCAATCACCATTTCCAGTGACCGTTCCATCATGATCGGTACCATGGTTTCAGCACCGACACCTTGGGCAATCAGATAATGCGCCAGGCGGTTGGCTTGTCTATCCAGCTCGGCATAGGTTAGCTGTTTAGCATCCGCAATTACTGCAATATTGTCGGGGAATTTATCTACCGCAGCTTCAATCAACCCATGCAAACTACCGGCGTGAGAATAAGTCCGCCGCGTATCGCCCCAACGCCCCGTAATCGCCTGGCGGTCATTATCAAGCAGAATTTCTATCGAACTTATGGGCTGGTCAGCACCTGCGTTCAGGCGCGCATAAAAATTATCGAGCTCTGCTAAACGCCGCGCCATGGTGTTTTTTCGCCAAAGGCTGGTGTTATAAGTACATTCCATCACCGCTGATTTAGCCGATAGAGTGATGTTCATATTGATGTCGAAGTTTTCAAACGTACGCGGGTTGGAGCCAAATTCCATGGTCAGATCACGATAGGCTTCGCTGGCCTCGCCTTCCTGATCCACGTTAAAAATAACCGATACCAGCGGCGGTTTGGACGGATCGCGCTCCGCCGTAATGGTTTGCAGCAAGGTTCCGTAGGTGAGGTATTGGTACTCGAAGGCTTCGAGCATTTGCTCCTGCACTTGCTTAATCACATCGCGGAAGCTTTCTTTACCCGTAAACTTAAAATAGAGCGGAATAATGTTGACGCAGTGGCCCACCAAGGCGTGATCACCTTTCGCCATTTGCCCGGCAAACGGCACCCCCAACACAATTTCCTCGCTGCCGGATAGACGATGCAAATAAGCCACGAAGCCTGCCATCAACGTACTAATCAAGGTGCTACGATTGCTGGCTGCTAACTTTTTAAGCTGGCCAATCAGGTCAATAGGCAGGTTCTTATCCATGCGCAACGCAGCGAAACTACGCTGAGCGGGACGCGCGTTATCGTAAGGCAACTCTAAACTCGGTGCGCCTTTGATATATTTTTGCTGCCAATATTTCAGGCTGTCGGCACGCAGTTCTGCGGTTTCCTCGCTACGCTCCGACACTGCGTATTCAGCAAAACTGGGAGCTGAGGGTAAATCAACAGAGGTGCTGTCCAAACGTGCAGAATACAAATGACCCAGCTCATCAGCGATGACATACAGCGACCAACCATCACACACCGCATGGTGGAAGGTCAGTACCAAACTGTAATCTGCCGGAGCCGATTTGATTAAGTGAAACCGCGCTAATGGGCCGTCAAACAAATCAAAAGGTTGTTCCACTAACTCGCGACATAAATTTTTCAGACGTGCTTGTGCTTCTTCCTCCGTTTGCGCCTGGTAATCATGACGTATCAGCGCAATGGGGCGATCTTTATAAAACACCATCTGATGGCCATCTGAACTGAAACAACCGCGGATGGACTCATGCCGCAACTGTAAATCGTTCAGCGCTGCTTCCAGCGCCTGCTCATTTAGCTTGCCCTTAAGATGAATAAATACGGATTCGTTAAACGCGCAATTCGCATCATCACCAAATTGCGATGCTAACCAAACCTCGCGCTGGGATTCGGTGGAATCTACCGCAGCGGCTACCTCGCCGAAAGCAAATGGATTGTGCGGCCCAGACAAAGAATTCACAGAGCTATTCATTCGTTATTAACCCTGCCACTTTACAAATTGACTTGGGTCTTTGGCAGAAGGCACATACCACACCGCTCGCCCCTCCTCATCGCGACCCAGCTTTGCGCCGGTCACTGGCGGAGTGAAGTGTTGTTTTTGATAGTCGCTTTCCATTTGAGAGCCGCTTTCAGGCGCGGCAACAGGTGCCGATTTACCGTCTACCGACTTGCTTTCCACTGCCGGGAAAAACTCCATCACCAGCATTTCGTCCATGGCTTCTTTAAAGGCATTGATGATGAAATCTATATCTGCATCACTATGGGCGGTGGTGATAAAGGTGGGGCGCGCATCCCAAACGTGGACGCCTTTTTCACGCAGCAGTACGTAAATTAATTCTTCGTAAGCAATTTCTTGTGGAATTTTAATTTTGCACATGGAGCCGCAATTAGCGATTTTTACCGGCGCACCCACCAGTTTTGCGTAATTATTAATCTCGCCAACCATGCGATCAGCGCGCGCATTAAGCCAGAGCTGTAAGTCTGGTTCGGCTTTGAGCTTGTTGAGAACCGCAACGGCTGCGGCTAACACCAAGGGATGACGGACAAAAGTGCCAGCAAAATAAGTAACGCCGACTTCCGGCGCGGAGTTATCGCCGTATTGCCACTGGCCGCCATCAAGGGCGTCCATAAACTCTTTCTTACCGGCGATTACGCCAATGGGCAAACCGCCGCCGACGATTTTTCCGTAAGTGCAGATATCCGCATCTATACCGTAAAAACCTTGCGCGCCGCGCTGATGAATGCGGAAGCCGGTAATCACTTCATCGAAAATAAAAGCGATATTTTTCTCGCTACAAATCTTGCGCGCTTTTTTCAAAAATTCGAGCGGCTGGATTTCGGGATAACGGCTTTGCACTGGCTCAATTAAAAGCGCAGCAATTTCGTCGGCGTGCTCAATAATGTAATCGAGAGATTTTTCATCGCCGTAGTCGAGCATAATGACATGCTCAACGGCTGCATCAGGAATGCCCGCCGCTGCGGGCGTGGCAAAACCATTACTGCCACGGGTAACGATAACTTCGTCGTTAATACCGTGATAATCGTTTTCAAACATCACCACTTTTTCTTTAGCGGTTACGGTACGCGCCAAACGCACGGCGCCAAGAACGGCTTCAGAACCGGTATTACAAAACGCGGCGCGCTCGTTGCCAGTCACTTCACAAAAAAGACGCGAAGCGTCAGCAATCAATGGATGTTGTGGGCCAATCTCGTAGCCAATATCCAATTGTTTGGCGATGGCTTCTTTAATAAATGGCGCAGAGTTACCAAAGAAGTTGGAGCCGAAGCCGCAGGTGATATCGACAAAACGGAAGCCATCAATATCCCACAAATAAGCGCCGTCTGATTTGGCTACCACGATTGGATAGATAATTTCTTTTAAAGGATTGCGAAAGCCGGACACTACTCTTGGATCGGCGAGTTGCTTACGATTGTCCTGCGCAAATTTTTTGGAGTTTTTGAAACGCGTGTTGTAGCGCTTGGACAGGGCTTCTAAATTGGCTTGCTGATGCGGTGTCATGTCGTTCGAGCGCTTGACATTGATGCGAGTACCAGCGCCAAAAGGTTTGACCGCTCGCTCTACCGGTGCAGCCTGAACGACAGCTGCTTGCGGAATAGCAGAAGGAACAGGCATTGGTAACTGCGGTAAAGCACCCCCAGCATAGGATGTTAATAAAGCTAACTGCCCTTGCAACAATTGCATTTGTTGCTGCAATAACGCCACCACACTACCGTCAGCCATATTCAACGCCGGCAAAGCCGCAGGCATAGACCATTGCGGTTGGGCGAAGGCAGTAGTCGGAACCGTTAGCGCAGCTATAGGTGCTACTGTTGCTGCGGCTATTGCAGGTACCGCCACAGCGCTGGGCGCAGCAGGAACATCTGCCACTACACCCTTACTCACAAGGTAATCTGCCAGCGCATTAAAGTTATTGCAGTCGTTCAGCAACTGGCGAAAGGTCACCTGCACTTTAAATTGCTTTTTAAGCTTCAAGGTGGATTGCGTCAGCAACAGCGAGTCTAAACCCAATTCAAAGAAATTCGCGGTGCGGTCAACATTGCATAAGTCCATGCCGGAAATATCTGAAAACAGACTTTCCAATTGCATAACGATTGAATCTTTCATGGTAATAACTGCCGTTGGTTGCGATGCATTAGAGGTTAATACACCGGATGTTAATGATGATATAGGATCGTTATTTTGCCCGGCAGCGAAGACTTGCACGCTGGGCTCTATGACATGAATCTTATGTTGGAACGGATAGTTCGGTAAACCCTTTAGCAGCTGACGGTTCAATTCAGCGGTAGGCCATTGCACGTCTACACCGAGCTCCCACAAATTACCCAGTGTTTGGCTAAAACTCACCAGTTCGCCTCTCGCCTGACCGGCAGCACCTAACAGGTGTAGCACATGCAAATCGGTTTTGTCAGTCAGAGTTTGCAGCACCATACCCGCCACAGTGCGTTGCGGCCCGCATTCAATGACTAGCAAATTTGGCAATGTGGCCAGGGTTTCAATGCCTTGATAAAATTTCACCGGCTGCCGCAATTGGTCTGCCCAGTAGTGAATATCCGTCGCTTGCTCGGGGCGAATCCAGTCACCAGTGACACAGGAAATAAAAGGGATTTGCGGTACCGACAGCTTTACTCCCGCCAGACTTTTCGCAAATTCCGCTTTCGCGCTATCCATGTCGGGAGAGTGGAATGCGTGGGAGGTATCCAGTTTTTTAAACTTTATAGTATTAGCTGTGAGTTGTTCACACAGCC
This sequence comes from Pseudomonadota bacterium, assembly GCA_040386215.1. GTDB lineage: Bacteria > Pseudomonadota > Gammaproteobacteria > Pseudomonadales > Cellvibrionaceae > Cellvibrio. The sequence goes on along the minus strand of JAZKFX010000006.1, from coordinate 25,417 downwards.
GATCGATGGCGATATGACTACCAGAAATAGTGCAAGATTCCGGCGTGTTCTGGGCTGCAACGACGACATCCTTACCAAGATAAGCAGCGAGTGCTGAAGCGGGTTCGCGCACCGCAATCATGGCACCGCGCGGCTGTTTTTGCATGGCAGTACCGCGCGCAAATACCATACGCAAGCCAGTTTCCAGATCAAATACACCCGCAACGGCAGCGGCGGCGAGCTCGCCAATGCTGTGACCAATCGCCGCCTGTGCCTGAATACCCAAATCAGCCAACACTTGCGCAAGTGAGTAACACACACTGAACAAAGCAATTTGAGTGTGGTGAGTTTCGTTAAGATCACCCCCTCCTGAAAAAATTAACGCTTTTAAATCCAGCAGATGATTGCGCGCAATAATTTCACAGCAATTATCGAAGGCAACACGGAAACTTTCTACCGAATCGTAAAGCTCTGCGCCCATAGTCGCAACTTGACTGCCTTGTCCCGGAAAAGCGAAGGCAATATTTTCTATCACGGGTACAGGTTCACCGCTAACAGCGGGTTTATCAAATAGCGACCACAAAGGTTTGCTGCTATCTGCCGCTATGGCTTTGCGATAACTCAAATGAGCGCGATGTTTCAGTAAATAGAGTGCGAGATTAGACTCATCCAGCTGCGGATTTTTTTGCAGGTAATTGCTATAGAGCTCAAGGTAGGCATCCAGCGCACCAGCTGAAGTCGCGCTGATACAAAGCGGAACCCAAGCCGGTAAATTGTTGGTCGCCGTTGGTACTGGCGATGAGGTATCGACACCTTTGATCACCACATGGGCGTTGGTCCCACCAATACCAAAGGAACTGACCCCGGCGATACGCTCGGAAACGGCCTTACCCCAAGATGCAGCTTTATCGGCAATCATAAACGGCGTGTTGTGGATATCGAGTGCGGGATTGGGTTCGCTGAAATTAATGGTGGCAGGAATTAAATCTTGCTCAATGGCCAGCGCCGACTTAATCAATCCCACCACGCCAGCAGCAGCGGTTAGATGACCGAAATTACTTTTTACTGAACCGATACGGCAAGATTGCTTTGGCGTTCCCCCACCAAAAGCCGCAGTCAATGCCGCAATTTCAATCGGATCACCAATCGGCGTCGCTGTACCGTGGGCTTCTATGTAGCTGACGTCCTGCGGCGTTACGCCCGCATTTTGTTGCGCGGCCATTACCACATGTTTTTGGCCTTCGACACTGGGAGCAGAAAAACTACCCTTGTCCGCACCGTCGTTATTAATCGCCGCACCATTGATCGCGGCATAAATATGATCGCCATCGCCAAGTGCATAATCGAGCCGCTTGAGTACCACTAAACCAGCACCATCGCTAAAAACTGTGCCGCTGCTGTCTTTATCAAAAGTTCGAGTGTGGCCATCGCGAGAGTAAATACTGCCATCTTGATATTCGTATGGCTGTTGCTGCGGAAAGGTAATGGATGCTCCTCCAGCAATAGCGATATCGCACTGGCCGCTGCGAATCGCTTCAACCGCGTTACATACTGCGACCAGCGATGTGGAGCACGCCGAATGAATGCTGAGAGCAGGTCCAACCAAATTTAATTTGTAGGCAATGCGCGTAGCACAGTAATCTTTTTCATTAGCGATCATCGCTTGAAACGGACTAAAACTCGCAAGCTGTTCAGGGTTCTGTAAAACGTTATTGAGGTAATAGGTATTGTTGCCAGTGCCGCAAAAAATCCCGATGCGTCCGGGAAATTGGTTGGCAACATAACCAGCGTCCTCCAATGCATGCCACGCTAGTTCTAATAGCACGCGCTGTTGCGGATCAATAAAGCGTGCTTCCATCGGAGTAATGTCAAAGAAACCGGCATCGAATCCCAAAGGCTCATCAATAATGCCGCGGGCATTGACCAGATTGTCGGCGGTGGTTGGTGCAAAATAAGCAATCGTTTCGCGACCAGCGGCGAGATTATCCCAAAACTCATCAAGACGGTTTGCGCCCGGCACTCTAAGTGCCATGCCGATAATCGCTACTTCCGCATCGGCTGCTGTTTCAATTTTTCCGCTTCCAGCTATGCCCGGTTTACCGTCAGTCTGGCGATTTTTGTTAAAACTGCTTTTGATGATATGGGCAATAAACAATTTAATGGTGCGATGCTGAAACAGGGCGTAGGTAGGAACTGTGAGATTTAATTCATCGTAGAGCGCTGCGGCGATTCGGTTGGCCGCCAGCGAATCCATACCCTGGTCGAGCAGGTTATCTTGCATGTTCGCGGTGGGGGAATGAATCTCGCGGCGAATAATGGCCAAAATTTGCTGACTGATATTTTGGTCTGTTTGACCATTGGAATTTTGTCGCTGTGCGATTGCTGTGGTATCCGCTTGCGCCAGATTTTCGAGCATGGTTTTGCGATCAATTTTGCCCGTAGCGGTTTTCGCCAGTTGTGGCAGGGTTACAAATTCCCCAGGCACCATGTAGTGTGGAAGATCGCGCTCTAGCTGGGCTTTTAAATGGGTCGCCGAAAAGTCTGCATATGCTTTGACACAAATAAAGGCCAGCAAACTTTTATTACCGCGCAGCTCTCGCACCGCCACAGCGGCTTCTTCAATCAAGCCGGTATTGAGCAAATGGGCTTCCACTTCGCTTAGTTCGACACGATAACCGCTGATTTTTACCTGACTATCAATTCGGCCTTTATAGAGAATATTGCCTTGGGTATCACGCGCGGCGAGATCGCCAGTGCGGTAACTTCTGAGCTGCTTCCCGTCGAGATTTAAATCAATAAATCGCTTCGCGGATTCCTCGGGATTATTGATATAACCATTGGCCAGCACCGGGCCACTGATGTAAAGCTCGCCCACATCGCCATCTGCCACCGGCAACTGTTGCTCATCGAGCAGAATGATTTGCGCTTGGTCAATCGGCTTACCTATAGGAGGAATATTTTCCCAGGATTCAATATCGGCGGGTAGCTGATACTCAGTAACCACATGAGATTCCGATGGGCCGTATTGATTAAACAGGCGTGCGCCACTGAGTGATCTAAAAGCTTTTTTAAGGTCATCGCTAATCACCAGCTGCTCGCCAGCGGTAATAATTTCGCGCAGGGATTGCGGATAAAGCTGCAAGCGATTTGCCCACTGCAATAATTGCAGCAACGCAATATAAGGTAAAAAAATACGCTCAATAGCGTTGGTATCTATAAAGGTTAAGAGCGCGCGAAAATCCTGTTTGGTTTGGTTGTGAACCAGAAACAAACAACCGCCCTGAGCAAAGGTCGCGAATATTTCCTGAAAGGAGACATCGAAACTGAGCGATGAAAATTGCAGGGTGCGATAGCATTCGCCCGCAGGGTAATGAGCATTTTGCCAATGAATAAGATTATTCAAAGTGCCATGATTCATCCGCACGCCTTTGGGGCGGCCAGTAGAACCTGAGGTGTAAATAATATAAGCATCGCTCTCGTCTGTCGGCAGAGCAGGTATTATCGTTGCAAGAACGGATGCCGAAAAATCCAGCTGCCGCAAATCCAGCAAAGCGGCCGTGGCGGAACGAAAGCTGTCGTTGTCACTGATCACTATGCACGTGTTGGCATTAGTCACCATGTAATCAAGGCGCTCTGCGGGATAAACAGGATCAAGCGGAAGATAGGCGCAGCCTGAACGCAATACCGCGATCATGGCTGCAATTGCCAGCGCGCGGGAATCAGTGTGGATGGCAACAACTGAACCGCTGCGCAGATTAAGAGAATTCAAACGCGCAGCAATAATCTGCGCTTGCTGATCCAGCTGAAAATAATTAACGCACGCAGCATTACCGAACGTGACATCACCGGCCAATGCAATACGTTCTGGATATTGCGCAACAATCTGCTCGAAGAGAGTTAAAAAACTTGAATTTTTTTGACGTTCCACTTCATGCATAGGCTCTCACTCCATAATCGCGTAGCGGTCTACAGCTTTATTAAAACCAACCAAGCTGACCAATTTTTGCGGCAGGAATAGAGCCTTGCAAGAGACTGAACAGCTTAGTGAAACGCCTTAAAACGGAATGTCATCATCAAACGAATCAAAACCGGCAGGTTGTTGCGGCGCGCTGTGGCTAGGTCCGGCACCCTGATTAAATTGATTGTTTGCAGCTTGTGGTGTTGGACGAGCGCCTTGTGCAGGGCTTGCACCACCGCCTTGATAGCCACTGGGTGCGCCGCCAAATTGTTGCCCTTCATCTTGATTGAAACTGCTGCCCGCATTATCACCGCGGCCATCCAGCATTTGCATTTCGTTGGCAACGATTTCGGTGGTATAGCGATCAGTGCCATCCTGCGCTTGCCATTTGCGAGTACGCAATGAACCTTCGATATAAACCTTGCTGCCTTTTTTCAAATATTGACCAGCAATTTCACCCAGGCGATTAAAAAATACTACGCGATGCCATTCGGTACGCTCCTGCGGTTGGCCGGTGGTTTTGTCTTTCCAGGATTCAGAAGTTGCAACGCTCACATTAGTGACGGCGCCGCCGGAGGGCATGTATTTTATTTCGGGGTCTTGGCCAATATTGCCGATAATGATTACTTTATTAACGCCGCGTGCCATGGTGCTTTCCTCTTGGTTTGATGGTGTAATCGCCTTTTTTGTATTGGTCGGGCGACATTCAGGTTAGTTGTCTTCGCTTGGCGAAGCTAAGCAGAATACACGACCATAAGTCGCGTTCAAAACTGTTTTTTATTGTTTTTGTTTATTCCGCAACAATCGCATGCAAGGCTTTTCTATCGACCAGACGTTGATCCACTTTTAAGTAGGCCGTATTTTCCGACTGAACGATTAGCACTTCAGCAACACCTTCCACCGCGCGCAACTTTTCAGCGACGATTTCGGGATTATGGTTGCGCAAGGGAATCAGGATACTCGCCAGAAAACGCGGCGGCTTCATTGACCAGGCAGATGCCAGCCATATCAGTGTAAAGAATGCGCTCAGGGCAAATACTGCGGTCATTCCGTAATGCTGCAATAACCAGCCACCCACCGCACCACCCGTCGAAACGCCTATGACCTGGCTGGTAGCGTAGATCCCCGTTGCCGTACCTTTTGCGCCAGCGGGTGCAATCTTGCTAACCATGGAAGGTAAAGTTGCCTCCAGCAAGTTGAAAGCGACAAAGAAAAAGAAGAGTGCAGCTATGGTGAAATAATAATTTGGTGGAGCAATGATCAAAGCCAATTCCATGGCCGCTAATAGGCCAATCGCACCGAGAAATACCGGTTTAATTTTACGGCGTTTTTCCGCAATGATGATAAACGGCAACATCACGGCGAAGGCTATGACAAGCATTGGAAAATAGAGCATGCCATGGTGATTACGGGCGATATGCAGCTGCTGTTCAATGATCTGCGGCAGCACCATAAAGTTGGCCATAAGGACAAAATGCAGGGCAAAAATCCCTAAGTTCAGGCGCATCAGTTCGGGGTGTTTTAAGGTTTGCCATAACAACCCGGGTACGGCGCCAGCTTCTTGTTTACGACGCGGTGCCTGCTGCACATTAGGAACCAGCAAGGTAATAATAAAAATACCGATAATTCCCAGCGCAGCAGTAATCCAAAAGATACTGCCGACCCCTCCCCAACTTGCCACCAAGGGTCCGACAACCATAGCAACTGAAAATGAAATACCAATTGAAGCTCCAATAGTGGCCATGGCTTTGGTGCGATTTTCATCAGAGGTAAGGTCCGTGAGTAACGCCATTACCACACCGGAAATCGCCCCGCCACCTTGCAAAATACGGCCTAAAATTAATTCGTAAACGCTAGTGGCCTGCGCGGCAACTATGCTGCCGACAATAAAAACAATAAGCCCGAAAATAATAATCGGTTTGCGACCAATACGATCCGAAATCATGCCGAAAGGGATTTGCAGTAACGCCTGACTTGCACCATAAGCGCCGAGTGCCACCCCCAGTAAAAAGGGAGTGTGACCTTCGTATTGAGTACCGTAAAGTGCCAACACCGGCAGCAATAAAAATAAACCAAACATACGAAATGTATAGAGCGCAGCCAGCGACATAACGACACGACGCTCAAACGGAAGCGGAGCGGAAACCAGGTCAGACGATATTACTTGCACGTGAGGTATAACTCCGAAGACAGTGGGGCGGCATTCTACCAAGAGTCGCATTAAACCGTTAGCGATTCGTTAGCATTGGTGATGCAGGTCTTTAATAAAAAATCCCAAGCTCGGAACCAGGAAAATTTGTCATCACTTAACGACAAACTTGCTTTTATTGACCACACTTGTAGCGCCATCAGTCTTTAAACCTAACAACTTAAGAAGACGTTATGAGTAACAAGCCACCCTTACTGCATCCAGAAACTTCTCAACGCTTATTACTGGTTGATGCCCTGCGCGGCTTTGCGCTAATGGGGCTATTTCTTGTCCACTCGATTGAGCTATTCGAGCTCTACTGGAAAAATCCGGTCGATAGCAAGGTTCATGACATTATTTTCTTTTTATTCTCCGGCAAAGCCTATGCGATTTTTGCCCTGCTCTTTGGTGTAAGTTTTTTTATCATCATGGATAAACAAGCGAGTAAGGGGATAGATTTTCGGCTGCGTTTTCTCTGGCGATTAGTCATTCTCTTTTTTATCGGCACACTCAACAGTATGGTTTATTCCGGGGAAGTCCTGCAGGTGTTAGCCGGTGTCGGGTTTATATTGATCTTTGCCTACCGCCTATCCAACAAATGGTTAATTGCCCTATCAGCTTTATGTTTGCTAACGCCACATCTCATTTATGGCTACTGGGCGGCAATACAAAATTTACCCGGCGCTAACGCTAAACCTTACAGCTGGCAACTCTATGAACAAGCGCAAAATATGTGGATAAACGGCAGCCTGACGCAAGTACTCGGGTTTAATCTCACCACCGGCTCACTCTCCAAATGGTTTTTCTTTTTTGACGGCAGCAGAGGCGCCCAGGTAATTGGCTTATTTTTGCTCGGCTTGGTAGTAGGTCGCATGGGATTATTTGTGCGCCCTATTGCCTTTACCCGCCTGCGCAAAACCTTGCTGGTGGGGGCAACCCTCGGAGCAATTATTTTTTTTGCATTGCAACAATATCTCGCCACACCCGCCGTTAAAGCCCTTTGGCCAGCGGACAATATGGCGAAGTGGTATCTGGATGAGCTGGTGGGGGGTTATTTTTGCCTGATGTTTACGATGATTTTAGTCCTGGTATTTATCACCGCTTACCAAAAAAAAATCGGCCAGAAAATACTTGGATTGCTCTCTCCCGCCGGTCGCATGAGCCTCACCATCTATGTCAGTCAAAGCCTGTGCGGTGTGCCTTTTTTTTACGGTTACGGCATGGGTATGTGGGATAAAATCAGTCAGCTTAATGCGCTCTTACTTGGGATAGTCTTTTTTAGCTTACAAGTTGTATTTGCCCACTGGTGGATGAAACGCTTTCACTACGGCCCGCTTGAATGGATGTGGCGAGCGGCTACTTATTTGACCGTGAAAGTGCCGTTTGTCAAAGCTCGCGGTTGAAAATACGGAGTTTGAAAAAACGATGTTTGAAAATGCGGTATTGAAAGAGTGGGACTGGATGAGTGGGAATGAAAGTGCAGCTTATTGAGAGCAACGGTTTGAGCAAATAAAGATCCTACGCTTTCGTTCCAAACTACAACCTGGAATAAGCCCCGCGTTAAGATTTTATTTGGGAAAACAGCTCAGGATGGTTTTTCACCATGCGCTGCAAACTGGCGAAACAGGCAGGATCAAGCGCCGTCCCCACCGTTTCGCCCATGATCTCCAAGGTCTTATCAACAGGAATGGCGCCACGATAGGGGCGCTCTGCGGTAATGGCATCAAATATATCTGCCGTAGTAATAATCCGGGTTTCCAAGACGATTTGATCTCCGATCAATCCAAGCGGATAACCTTTACCGTCCAACCGTTCATGATGTGCACCGGCGACACGCGCCAGCTCTGCAAATACATCAATGCGACCCAAAATAACCTGGGTAAAAGCGGCGTGTTTTTGCACCGCTACCCACTCAGCCTCATCAAGCTTGCCGGGCTTATCAAGAATACTATTGCTCACCCCCAACTTGCCCACATCATGTAGCAAAGCACCGCGTTTGAGCCAGCGACGACGTTGCTCCGGTACGCCCAAATCCTCCGCTAGAAGAATGGTGTAAAGCCCGACTCGAGCGCTATGACCTGCCGTAAATGGACTTTTGGCATCCACAACCTGACCAAAAGCCTCAGCAATATCATCCAGAAAATCCTCATCCAAAGGCTTGGTGTTTTGGCCCGGTTCCAACGCGAGAATACGAGTTTCAAGATGCGCCGCATTCAAGTTTTGCCAAAATATCGGATCAACGGCAACCGCAGTAAAAGCGGCGACTAACTCAGGATCAAACCAAACTCCAGAACGCTCTTTTACTTCTACCAAAGTTGCCTCGGCACCTTGCGCAGAATTCATAACATCAATAACTTGCGCGAGCAATGCGATGCGCGCGTAGAGCGGAATTTGCGCACCGGTCAAACCTTCCGGGCGACCGTGGCCATTCCAATGCTCGTCCAAGGCATGAATCCCGTCGGCGATGGATTCAGAGAAGCGCAGTCGCCGTGCAATATCGGCACCGCGCGTACAACGGGTTTTTATTAATTCCTGGGCGATCTCATCGCCATGTTTAAATATTTCAGTGATGGCCTTAAGACGGTCTACCAAGCCTGCACTGGTACCGGTATGACGCAACACGAACCGCAATACCTGCGGCAAGCTGCCATCCACCCATTTAAAATCGCGTTTAAAACTTAAATCGTCGGTTAAATAAAGCTCACAAATCCGCGACGCATTACTGCTACAGCCCAAATCCTTCAATAGCAAAACATAATACAGCTCCCATAATTGCGACTCCTCCAAAGCCAGTTTTTGGCCGATACTCATGCCAATCCAGCAACAGCGGATGCAATGCCCTGCGGGCTGACCTTCGGTGATGTCTAGTGCATAGCTGAGCGCACCCATTAATTCGGAAAGCTTTAAATTTTGCACAACCGCCTCTGCAATAAACCTCTTCGCTGTTCAGTGTTGATCACAATTTAGCTTTGCGCCAATGCGTTAAATTTTGCATAAATAAATTGACAACAACTTACTGTGTGTCGCATAGTATAAAAACACTGTGCATCACACAGCATCAGAGGTGGTTATGTCAGAAGAACAGCTGGACAAATTACGACAAGAATTACGCCGAGGGGTTTTGGTATTGGCGGTGCTGGGTTCGCTCAAGCAAGCTCATTACGGCTATTCGCTGCGTAAGCAATTGCAAGACGCGGGGATCGATATAGACGAAGGTACGCTTTATCCATTAATTCGCCGTCTGGCCGATCAAGGTCTACTCGACAGTGAATGGCAGCAAGGAGATGGGCGTGAGCGTCGCTATTATCAATTATCGTCTATTGGTAACACATTGCTTGCCAGCCTTACCAGTGAGTGGCAATCGCTTAATTCAAACATAGCAAAACTTTTGGGGGTATAACATGAATCTCATTGATCGCTATATCAGCGCTGTTGCGCAACAACTTCCTGAAATTCGCCGCAATGACATAACGCGCGAATTAAAAGCCAATATTTTAGATCGCCTGGAGAATCTCGCACTGGAACAAGGCCGCGCTACAACCGCTGAAGATGAATCAGCAGTGCTGCGCGAATTAGGCCACCCTTGCAAAGTCGCGGCAGGCTTTATGCCACCACAACAACTGGTGAGTGCTGAATGGTTTCCACTTTTTAAGCAATGTTTAACCTACGGAATAATTTTTATTTTTGTGTTGCAGCTAATCGGCTTCGGTATCGCATTAACAAGCATGGGGAAGTTGAATATTGTTGGATTTTTATTTGGATTTTTTCAGTCATCTTTATTAATGTTTGCATCAGTCACTGGAGCGTTTTATCTGCTCAGCAATCTTCCTGCTACCGATAAAATTTCTCCCTATAGCTGCTGGAAGCCGGAACAATTACCACCGCTACAACAATCCTGGCAGAAAATTAAAACACTGGATTCCGCAAGCGACTTTGCCACTCATGTATTTTTGTTACTTATATTACAACGCGATCTTTGGATTCCCTCTGAATCACTTACACAATTACCGCTTCAATTTGGGCCAGCGATGCAACCCTGGATTATGCCACTCACTATCTGGGCATCTGTATTTATTCTGTTTAATGTGTGGAATTTGCGCTTTAGTTTTTGGACTCAATCTAAATTGGTTTTTAATATTGCGATGAATCTGTTCGGCAGCGTCGCAGCTTTTTTACTGATCAGCGTTCCCGATAAAATTATACTTGTCGAGAAAGCGCACAATCCATTTAACAACGCTACGCTGGAGCATCTCAATTTATGGATTTTGTTAGGTATAGGAGGCTTTTGTTTATTTGAAGTACTACGAAGTGGATATCGCATTTATTTATTGAAAAATACGTAACTCGTATTAGTGCCGCGCGCAGCTCCCATTAAAGGGGTCGATCGCAACCAAAAGTCGAGACAGAGAATTAAAAAAGGAAATCCTAAAAAATCATGGCACAGTAAAATAAACATCGCCAGTTTTTAAAATAAAAACATTGCCATCATTCAAGGAAATTTGGACCTCAAAATTTTGCTGCGAGTATTGTGGGGCCTCTAGCAACTTAAGCTTTAACCATCTGGGAGCAGGCTGACTAAGATTAGCGAGAGCACTGACATTCAGCGAGGGGTAATCCAGATTGGCAAACAGGGAGGCAAGCTCACTACCGGCTGGATAGGAATCATTGAAAGTATTTGCGCTGGTGATAGATATTTTACTAAGCGCCTGCTTAGCGTGAACCTTGGGAGAACAAGCCAGCGCTTGTGCCAACAGATTAAAGCGAACGGCAGGTTGATGTTTTACTGTGTAAATTTGAAAGTTAGCTTTCACATCCACACTAAACATATTCCAGGCTACATTTTCATTATTGACAATTAATTTGGGCGCCTTGGCTATTGACAGATCATCAATGGGTTCATCATACCGAACCAGGCTCGCCGTATAATTATCGACAATGTATTCTTGCCTCACATCGCCACAGCCACTGTCGTTCCCGCCGCACGAACTCAGTAAAGCAACCACACAAAGCGCACCTGCACGAGAGATATTCCTAAACATAGTTATAGTCATTCTTGTAATAGTTCATTTATGAATCATGAGTGCAGCACGCAACCATAAGATTAAAAATATTAAGTTTTGAGCGATAAGCTGGTCTTTCAGTTAGGGATTTAATGAGTTGGATAAAATCACATCTTTTTGCGAAAAATCTACACCCGAACTATCTCCACCAGAGCCTGCGTCGCCCCAGGTAACAACACTGCCATCTATTTTAATTGCTGCAAAAGCGTGAGAAAAATCACCTCCAACAACAGTCACAACCTGACTCAAGTCCTTGCCACTGCTATCGCCACCTGCACCCTCGCCCCATGTAACAACACTACCATCCCGTTTAATGGCCGAAAACGCTGCATTATTTCCAACGACAGAAACCACGCTTGTTAAATCCTTTCCTACACTGTCTCCGCCATTACCACCCCAAGTCACCACACTACCATCATCTTTAATTGCAGCAAAAGCACCAGGATTGCTGACTATTGAGACTACATCGGTTAACACTACGCTTGAGCTGTCACCACCGTAAGCCGCTTGACCCCAGGTAACCACCGACCCGTCCGCCTTGAGCGCCGCGAAAGCAGCCCAATTACCAACAACTTTCACCACATCCGTTAAGTCTTTACCTGAGTTGTCTCCGCCATAATTAGGGTCTCCCCAACTAACCACTGAGCCGTCACGCTTAATCGCCGCAAATGCATTCACTGTTTTCGCTATTGAAGTTGTATGAGTTAAATCTTTTCCTGAGCTATCTCCACCACCCGTAGACGACCCCCAGGTAATAACACTTTCATCGGCTTTAATTGCTGCAAATGCTGTAGGGTTTCCTACTATAGATACAACATTAGTCAAATCCTTTCCCATACTATTGCCGCCATTACCACCCCAGGAAACCACATTGCCACCGGCTTGAATGGCAGCAAATCCATCGCTAGTTGCTGCGACAGAAACTATATTTTTTAGTGATTGAATATCGGAGCTGAAATCTCCCCAAGTGACAAGACTGCCGTCCTTTTTTATTGCTGCAAAACCAAACATATTACTGACGATGGATGATACCTGCATGACATCTTTATTAGCGCTATTACCCCCGCGGTCTGGATCACCCCAAGTTACCACGCTCCCGTCAAGTTTGAGCGCGGCAAATGCAACAGCATTGCTAAAAATAGAAACTACACGCGTGAGATCCTTACCAGTACTATCTCCGCCTCTGAGCGGGTGCCCCCAAGTTACAACACTGCCATCCGTTTTAAGTGCTGCAAAAACGCTACCATTGCTTACTATTTTTTCGACATGATTACGGGCAATAACAAGTGACTCAGTAAGTCCCCCAACATAATCCGCAGAGTATGGCGTCGCTTTTATAGTAATTTTTTTTAACGCATTCACTGATGGTATTAAATAGCTTTCAGTCGTCGAGACGGGAATATTGTTGCCCTCGACAAACCATTCGTAACGGGTCTTGGCCGAGTCACAATAATCGCAACTTGACGTCACAACAATTGTTGCGCCAGTGACAATTTCCGAACCAGAGGATTTGTTTAAAGCGGTAAGTTGTGGCAGAGGAGCTGAGGGTAGGCTGCTCGAACTTAAAGAACTGAAAACAGTACTTGAACTTACAGAACTGGAAACAGTTCTCGAACTTAAGCTCGAATACTGCTTTCCTTGACTTTCTTTTCCATTTCCACCCCCTCCGCAAGCAGTAAGTAGTATAGAAAAACCAGCTAACAACGTCCTATTTGTTTGTTTCATCATCAAATCTCTATAAGCCAATAATTTTCGGCGTTCGTGTATCAAGCATGTATCCTGTTTAAGCAAATTTACCGTCACAAGGTGGCGGAATATACCCCGCGAGAACCTACTTCGCCATTAAATTAACCTATGCGTGCGCCTACTGCCATCCATTGCCAATTAGTTGCCGTATAATCCGCCCTTTTCCAATTCCTTGAGAGCAGTAGATGGATACCATTATCGTTCGCGGCGCACGCACCCATAACTTAAAAAATATTGATGTTGATATACCGCGCGATAAGCTGGTTGTGATTACGGGGCCCTCCGGCTCCGGCAAATCATCGCTCGCATTTGATACGCTCTATGCCGAAGGCCAGCGTCGCTACGTGGAATCACTCTCGACTTATGCACGGCAATTTTTGTCGATGATGGAGAAGCCTGATGTCGATCATATCGAAGGCTTAAGCCCGGCAATTTCCATCGAGCAAAAATCCACTTCACATAACCCACGCTCCACTGTTGGTACCATCACCGAAATTTACGATTATTTGCGCCTGCTCTATGCTCGTGTTGGTGAAGCGCGCTGCCCGATTCATGGTGAGCCATTAGCGGCACAAACCATTAGCGAAATGGTAGATACCATTCTTGCCTTGCCTGAAAGTACCAAGTTGATGTTACTCGCACCGATTGTGCGGGATCGTAAAGGTGAGCACTTACATACCTTTGAGCAATTGAAACGCGATGGATTTATCCGTGCGCGCATCAACGGCACTCTCTGTGACATGGACGACACGCCCAAGCTCGACAAAAAGAAAAAACATACCATTGAAGTTGTGATCGACCGCTTCAAAGTGCGCGAAGATATTAAGCTGCGTCTCGCCGAATCCCTTGAAACAGCGCTTAATTTGTCCGAGGGTATCGTTTGCCTGAGCTATATGGATGGTGAAGCACCGGATCGCTTGTTCTCATCAAAGCATGCTTGTCCTATCTGCGATTACAGCTTGACTGAGCTGGAGCCGCGCTTATTTTCATTCAACAATCCAGCTGGCGCTTGTCCTTGCTGCGATGGTTTAGGCGTTAAGCAATTTTTTGATGAAGAAAAAGTTATTCAAGACCCGGCGTTAAGTTTGTCCGAAGGGGCTATTCGCGGCTGGGACAAACGCAATATTTATTACTTTCATATGCTGGCATCACTCGCCAAACATTATGGCTTTACTGTTACTACTCCCTGGATGAAACTCAAAGCCAAACAGCGTGAAGCCGTGCTTTACGGTTCAGGCGAAGAGGTCATTGAATTTAATTATATAAATGATCGCGGTGATGTTTATAAGCGCAGCCATGCCTTCGAAGGTGTTGTCCCGAATATGGAGCGTCGCTTTCACGACACCGAATCCAATTCTGTACGCGAAGATTTATCCCGTTTTGTTTCAACACAAAAATGTCCCGAATGTGAAGGCGCAAGATTAAAATTGGAAGCGCGTAATGTATTTATTGATGAACGCACCCTCTCACAAATTACCGAACTGCCCGTAGCCGACGCTTACGATTACTACATGAAATTGCAATTTACCGGCCGTAAAGCGGGTATCGCTGACAAAATTCTTAAAGAATTACGCGATCGCTTTCGCTTCCTTGTGGATGTGGGCCTCAACTACCTGACCCTCAGTCGCAGTGCGGATACGCTATCTGGCGGTGAAGCACAGCGCATTCGTCTTGCCAGTCAGATTGGTGCTGGCTTAGTGGGTGTAATGTATATTCTCGACGAGCCCTCTATCGGCTTGCACCAGCGTGACAACGAACGCCTGCTTAAAACTCTTAAGCATCTGCGCGATATAGGTAATAGCGTAATTGTGGTGGAGCACGATGAAGAGGCCATTCGCCTCGCCGACCATGTTATAGATATAGGTCCCGGAGCAGGCGTGCACGGTGGCTACATCATTGCGCAAGGCACAGTGAAAAATATCATGGCCAATAAGGACTCCATCACTGGCCAATATCTCAGCGGTACCAAATCTATTGCTATTCCTGCAAAACGTCATCCATTCAACCCCAAACAAGTTCTGCGTTTAATTGGCGCAAAAGGCAATAACTTACAAAATGTCACACTGGAGATTCCGGTTGGGTTAATGACTTGCGTTACCGGAGTTTCGGGATCAGGAAAATCTACACTTATCAATGCGACGCTTTACCCGCTAGCGGCTACAGAACTTAATGGTGCGTCCACACTTGCCCCTGCCTTACACGACAAAGTCGAAGGCATGGATTTGTTTGACAAGTGTGTCGACATCGATCAAAGCCCCATAGGGCGGACACCGCGCTCAAACCCCGCTACTTACACAGGCATATTTACACCAGTGCGCGAACTCTTTTCCGGCACACAGGAAGCAAGATCGCGCGGCTATCAGCCTGGCCGCTTCAGCTTTAATGTCAAAGGCGGTCGCTGTGAAGCTTGCCAGGGTGACGGCGTCACCAAAGTGGAAATGCATTTCTTACCTGATGTTTACGTGCCCTGCGATGTCTGCAAAGGCAAACGCTATAACCGCGAGACTCTGGACGTAAAATACAAAGGGAAAAATATCCATGAAGTACTGGATATGACGGTAGAGGACTCCCGCGCATTTTTCGATGCGGTACCGTCCATCGCGAATAAACTACAAACTCTGATAGACGTGGGACTTTCCTATATTCGCCTCGGGCAGGCCGCAACAACATTATCGGGCGGTGAGGCTCAACGCGTGAAACTCGCGAAAGAACTATCCAAGCGCGACACGGGGAAAACACTTTATATTTTGGATGAACCTACCACCGGCTTGCATTTCCACGACATCCAACTATTACTGACAGTTTTACATCGCCTGCGCGATCATGGAAATACTGTGGTGGTTATTGAGCACAATTTAGACGTGATTAAAACGGCAGATTGGCTAGTGGATCTAGGCCCGGAAGGTGGCAGCGGCGGCGGTTATATTATTGCCAAGGGCACACCTGAAGAGGTTGCACAAATTGCAGAATCCCATACCGGGCGCTTTCTTGCGCCTATGCTGAAGATAAAGCCGAAAACAAAAAGTGAATCATTGGTGAAACTCAAGAGCCCGGCGCAAAAAACGACCAAAGCCCTAATTAAAACTAAATCTAACACCAACGCTTAAATCAGGATAAAAGAACGGGCATTTAAATAGATGCCCGTAAATGCAAAAAGCCAAGCATTAGCTTGGCTTTTTTATTATTTCTTCAGCAGAAAATTATTCAGCGTCTACTTCAACTGCTTTAGCCGCGATTGGACGGCCTACTAATTCGACATAGGCCATTGGCGCTTTGTCGCCGCTACGGAAGCCGCATTTCAAAATACGAACATAGCCACCTGGGCGAGTTTCATAACGCGGGCCTAATTGACTAAACAATTTACCTACTGCTTCTTTACTATTTAAGCGAGAAAAAGCTAAACGACGATTGGCAACGCTATCTACTTTTGCCAAAGTGATCAACGGCTCTGCAAAACGACGCAATTCTTTTGCTTTTGGCAAAGTAGTTTTAATTAATTCATGTTCAACTAAAGACGTAACCATGTTACGGAACATTGCTTTACGATGAGAAGCATTGCGGTTTAGTTGACGACCGCTAAGACGATGACGCATATAAATTACCTTCAAAATGGACTGCTTTACGCAATCTCGTTATCACCCGCACCGAAGTGAGTTCACGGGCAAACTAATAATAAAAAACTTTGAGCAGATACTGCTATTGCAACATCCACTCAAAGTTTTCAGCTTTTTTTAATCGTTTCGTAAGCTGGCGGGTGGCCAGTTTTCTAAACGCATACCGAGAGATAAACCGCGTGAAGCAAGTACATCTTTAATTTCGGTAAGTGATTTTTTACCCAGATTTGGTGTCTTCAAGAGTTCAACTTCAGTGCGTTGAATCAAATCACCAATGTAGTAAATATTTTCTGCTTTCAAACAATTTGCTGAACGAACAGTGAGTTCCAAATCATCGACTGGACGTAAAAGAACAGGATCAATAGCCTCTTCTTTTTGCTCAGGAGCAGATTGTTTTTCACCTTCCAGGTCAACAAACACAGCAAGCTGTTGCTGCAGAATAGTTGCTGCGCGACGAATAGCTTCTTCAGGATCAATAGTGCCGTTTGTTTCCAAATCCAACACTAACTTATCCAGGTCAGTACGCTGTTCAACACGCGCACTTTCTACGCTGTAAGCCAAACGTTTGACCGGGCTGAAAGAAGCATCTAATTGCAAGCGACCAATAGCCCGACTTTCATCATCATCTTTACGACGACTATCTGCTGGTTGGTAACCGCGTCCGCGAGCAACGGTCAGACGCATTTTCAATTCTGTGTTGCCGGTGATATTGGCAATCACATGATCAGGGTTTTTAATTTCCACATCATGATCAAGCTGAATATCCGCAGCAGTCACTAAACCAGGACCTTTTTTATTCAAGGTAAGAACTGTTTGATCTTTACCATGCATAACAATAGCAATACCTTTGAGATTCAAAAGAATCTCAATAACGTCTTCACGAACGCCTTCGATATCACTGTACTCGTGCAAAACACCTTCGATTTCAGCTTCAATAATGGCGCAACCGGCCATTGAAGAAAGCAAAATGCGACGCAATGCGTTGCCGAGTGTATGTCCAAATCCACGCTCTAAAGGTTCCAACACCACGCGAGCGTGAGTTGGACTGCTTTCTGAAACGTCGATATGACGCGGAGTTAAAAATTCGTTTACTGCTGTCTGCATAGCCACACCTGTTAGCGGTTACATTAAGGGTTCTGAGAAATCTCAGACCCTTACTTAGAGTAAAGCTCTACAATGAGGTTCTCGTTGATATCAGCGGGTAAATCGCTACGATCAGGAATGCGCTTGTAAACACCTTCCTTCTTCTCAGCACTAACATCAATCCACTCAACATTGCTGCGTTGACCAGCAAGATTAATAGCATTTTGAATACGCAATTGCTTTTTCGCTTTTTCACGCACAGCTACTACATCACCAGCGGCCACTTGAAAAGACGCAACGTTAACGGTTTTTCCGTTTACGCTGATTGCCTTGTGCGACACTAATTGACGAGATTCAGCACGCGTTGAGCCAAAGCCCATACGATATACAACGTTATCCAAGCGCGATTCGAGCAATTTCAACAAGTTCTCACCGCTGGCGCCTTTTTGACGAGCAGCTTCTTTGTAATAGCTACGGAATTGTTTTTCAAGAATTCCGTAAATACGACGAACTTTTTGCTTTTCACGCAACTGCACACCGTAGTCAGACAAGCGACCACGACGTTGGCCATGTTGACCTGGAGCAGTTTCAATTTTACATTTTGAATCAAGCGCACGCGCACCACTTTTCAAGAAAAGATCAGTGCCTTCACGACGAGATAACTTACAAGTGGGTCCAATATAACGAGCCATTTTCTATTTCCCCTTACACACGACGTTTCTTCGGCGGACGACAGCCGTTGTGAGGAATCGGCGTAACGTCAGTAATGTTGGTAATTTTGTAACCAGCATTGTTCAAAGCACGAACCGCAGACTCACGGCCTGGGCCTGGGCCCTTAACTTCGACGTCAAGATTTTTTAATCCGTATTCTTTAGCAGCTTCACCAGCACGCTCAGCAGCAACCTGCGCAGCGAATGGTGTACTTTTACGTGAACCACGGAAACCTGAACCACCTGAGGTAGCCCAGCTAAGTGCATTACCCTGACGATCAGTAATCGTCACGATGGTGTTGTTAAAAGAAGCATGAATGTGTGCAACACCATCCACCACTGTCTTCTTAACTTTCTTTTTCGTTGTGGTTTTATTACTTGGCTTCGCCATAGCAATCTCTTCCTACTAATTTATTACCGCAAGTGAATGAAGCGTAAGCAAGAATTACTTCTTAATAGGCTTACGAGGACCTTTACGGGTGCGAGCGTTCGTTTTTGTACGCTGACCACGCAGAGGCAAACTACGACGATGGCGTAAGCCACGGTAGCAACCCAAATCCATCAAGCGCTTGATATTCATAGATATTACACGACGCAAGTCACCTTCTACGGTGTGCTTGGCAACCTCAGCCCGGATAGCATCCATTTGGTCTTCTGAAAGAGTGCCAATTTTGGCTTCTTCAGAAATACCAGTAGCAGAACATATCTGCCGAGCTGTAGTACGGCCTATCCCATAGACATAAGTCAACGAGATAACGGCGTGTTTATTATCTGGTATGTTGACACCAGCAATACGAGCCATTCAATTTACTCCAATAACACTTAAAATGCGGCGCTGACAGTGCTAATCGCCACCCTCACCGCGAAAGGCGCGCAGGATAACGATAAAAACACCACAAAGCAATAGCCTGACGATTTCTCACCAAACGACAGTCAACGCCCCCTACGTTAATACTCAAATTCTCCAGACTGGAAATAGAGAGGCAGGTAGTTACAAAGTAGCTACCTGCCTCTTGCTTATCAGCAAGGATTTTAAATTTGTATTAACCCTGACGCTGTTTATGGCGCGGTTCAACGTTGCAAATTACACGTAGAACACCATTGCGACGCACCATTTTACAATTGCGACAAATTTTCTTAACAGACGCACGAACTTTCATTATTCAACCTCAAAATCTTGGATTAACGAGCGTTACCGCTACCGTAACCTTTTAAGTTTGATTTCTTCATCAATGATTCATATTGATGAGACATCAAGTGCGCTTGTACCTGCGACATAAAGTCCATGACTACCACCACTACAATAAGCAGCGAAGTACCACCTAAATAGAAAGGCACGTTAGTGACAACTATTAAGGCTTGAGGTAACAAACAAACTAACGACATATAGATAGCGCCAACAACCGTTAAGCGAGTCAAAACACTATCGATATATTTTGCAGAATGCTCGCCAGGACGAATCCCGGGTATGTAAGCACCTGACTTTTTCAAATTATCCGCAACTTCCTTTGGGTTAAACATTAACGCCGTATAGAAGAAACAGAAGAAAGTAATCAAACCGGTAAACAATAAAATATTCAAGGGCATACCAGGGCCAATAGCCAATGCAAAATCTTGCAAAAATTCATTTACAGGACCTTCTCCACCTTGACCGAACCATTGGGCGATTGAGGCGGGAAACAACAAGATACTACTAGCAAAAATCGCTGGAATAACTCCTGCCATATTGATCTTCAACGGCAAATGACTTGATTGGGAACCATAACCTTGGCGACCTGGCTGCCTTTTGGCGTAATTTACAGTGATTTTACGTTGGCCACGCTCAATGCGAATAACTAACCAAACCACAGCTAAGGCAAGAACAGCCACACCCAACAAGGACAACACATGTAAATCGCCCTGACGAGCACTTTCAATTGCATTTACTATTGCACTAGGCATACCCGCAACTATCCCAGCAAAAATCAGCATCGAAATACCGTTGCCAATTCCGCGCTCGGTAACTTGCTCACCCAGCCACATCATAAATACTGCACCAGTGACCAATGAGATTACCGATGTAAAGTAATAGCCAAAACCTGCCTCACCACCGTACGCATAGGACTGAAAGCTTGCAGCCATAGCGAAAGCCTGAACAGTAGCTAAAACAACAGTGAAATAACGTGTGTACTGATTGATTTTTCTGCGACCAGCATCACCTTCTTTCTTTAGTTGCTCCAAAGACGGAACTACAGAACTGAGCAATTGCATGATAATAGAAGCGGAAATATAGGGCATAATCCCTAAGGCTAGAATACTCATGCGCTCCAAAGCACCGCCAGAGAACATGTTAAACATTCCCAGGATAGTACCTTGATTCTGATTAAAGAGATTGGCTATACGCTCTGGATCCAACCCGGGAACAGGTATATGAGTCCCTACTCGGTACACCAAAATAGCCAAAAAAAGAAAGCGAAGGCGAGCCCATAGCTCGCCTAAACCTTTTTGATTCGCTAACGGCATATTATTAGTGATAGCCATGAGTGTCTTACTCTTCTACAGTACCGCCAGCAGCTTCGATAGCAGCCTTAGCACCTTTGGTTACAGCCAAACCTTTCACGGTTACAGCCTTAGTTAACTCACCAGAAAGAAAGATCTTTGCGCGCTTGATAATCGAGCCCACTAAATCTGCTTGCTTAAGAGTTTCTAAATCCACTAAAGAGCCTTCGATCAGATTCAATTCAGATAAACGAATCTGAGCGCTTACGCGACCAATACGTGAAGTAAAACCATACTTTGGCAAACGAATTTGCAAAGGCATCTGACCGCCTTCAAATCCTGGCTTAACAGAACCACCTGAGCGCGACTTCAAACCTTTATGACCGCGACCACAAGTTTTTCCAAGACCACTACCGATACCACGGCCTACACGTTTTTTATTACGGATTCTGCCCGGTGCGGGGCTAAGAGTATTCAAACGCATCTTATTCTCCCACTACCTTAACCAGATAATTAACTTTGTTAATCATGCCGCGAACTGAAGGAGTATCTTCAACTTCAACGGTATGGTTAATGCGACGCAAGCCTAAACCTGCAACACATGCTTTGTGACTTTTCAGACGGTGAGCAGAGCTCTTAAACTGAGTCACTGTAATCATTTTCTTAGACATGGTTTATCCACCATTAAATCGAAAATTCGATTAGTTCAGAATATCTTCAACACTTTTGCCACGCTTGGCAGCAACAGCTTCTGGTGAAGTCATTGCCTTAAGGGCGTTAAATGTTGCACGAACAACGTTTACCGGGTTAGTAGATCCGTAGATCTTGGCCAGTACGTTCTGAACGCCTGCAATTTCAAGCACAGCACGCATCGCACCACCGGCGATTACGCCAGTACCTTGAGAAGCTGGCTGCATATAAACTTTAGAGGCACCATGCACACCTTTTATAGGATATTGCAAAGTGTCACCGTTAAGCTCAACTGTAATCATATTGCGACGCGCTGCTTCCATTGCTTTTTGAATTGCGATGGGCACTTCGCGTGCTTTACCACGACCGAAACCTACCTTACCAGTACCATCACCAACCACTGTCAATGCGGTAAATTGGAAGATACGACCACCTTTTACAGTTTTAGCAACACGATTGACTTGTACTAATTTTTCTTGCAAGCCTTCGTTGTTGTCTTCTTCTTTCTTAGCGTATGCCATATCTTAACCTTTAAAATTCCAGACCGCCTTCACGGGCAGCATCAGCCAGGGCTTTGATGCGTCCGTGGTATTTAAAACCACTACGATCAAAGGCAACTCTTGTAATACCCGCAGCTTTTCCACGCTGAGCAATCAGACTACCAACTGCTTTAGCGGCATCAGCATTGCCAGTTTTACCACTGCGTAAATCTTTGTCCAGAGTAGAGGCGCAAGCCAACACTCTCGAACCATCTTCAGCAATCAATTGTGCGTATATGTGTCGCGGCGTGCGGTGAACCGACAAACGTGTGACACACAATTCGCGAATCTTGGCACGAGCACGGCGCGCACGGCGAAGACGAGATAACTTCTTATCGCTCATAACCTGGCCCTTACTTCTTCTTAGCTTCTTTACGAAGTACTACTTCATCCGAATAGCGTATACCTTTGCCTTTGTAGGGCTCTGGTTGACGATACGAACGAATCTCGGCAGCAACTTGACCAAGCAATTGCTTGTCTGCGCCTTTTAGTACTATCTCAGTCTGTGTGGGGGTTTCTACCGCTACGCCTGCAGGCAGAACGTAGTTTACCGGATGAGAGAGACCCACAGACAGGTTTACAGTATTACCTTCAGCTTTAACACGATAACCAACACCAACCAAGGTAAGTTTCTTCTCAAAACCCTGATTAACACCGATGACCATATTGCTGACTAAAGCACGTGTAGTGCCCGCCAACGCGCTTGACTGCTTGGCACCATCGCGCGGAGCAAAAGTTAATACAGTACCTTCCTGCTTAACTTCTACATTCGCATGAATTTGAAGTGCCAACGTACCTTTTCCACCTTTAATAGTAAGTGATTGACCCTTAAGGGTTACACTCACAGCGGCAGGTACTTCAACCGGACTTTTTGCAACTCGTGACATGACAATTTCCTAATTAGAATACTGTGCAAAGAACTTCGCCACCAACGCCTGCGGCGCGTGCAGCTCTATCAGTCATTACACCTTTACTGGTAGAAACTATTGCGATGCCCAAACCTGCACGGACAGTCGGTATAGCTGCTTTACCAGCATAATTACGCAGACCTGGACGGCTTACGCGGTCGATCTCAGCGATAACTGGTTTGCCTTCAAAATACTTCAGATCCAAAGTAAGTTCTTGCTTTAAGCTGTCACTTACCGAGTAACCATTAATATAACCCTCGTTAGAGAGTACTTTTGCAACACTTACCTTCAGTTTGGAGGAAGGCATTGTGACAGACGTTTTACCAACTTGTTGCGCATTGCGCACGCGGGTAAGCATATCTGCCAGGGGATCTTGCATACTCATAAGATTCTGCTCCTAAAATTAAGCTCTGGGCTTACCAGCTTGCTTTCACAAGACCAGGGACATCGCCACGCATTGCAGCTTCACGTAGCTTATGACGGCACAAGCCAAATTTGCGATAAACACCGTGTGGGCGACCGGTCAAACGACAACGGTTACGTCTACGGCTTGCACTCGCGTCGCGAGGCTGCTTTTGCAATTTGATTTGCGCTTCCCATACCTGCTCTTGAGTCGATGAAGGGCTAACAATTGCAGCCTTCAACTCAGCACGTTTAGTTGCGAATTTTTTTACGGTATTTGTGCGTTTTAATTCACGCGCAATCATAGATTTCTTTGCCATGACTTTACCTTTAGCCTTTAAATGGGAAGTTGAAGGCTTTTAACAAAGCGCGACCTTCTTCATCAGTGCGAGCTGTCGTAGTGATACAAATATCCAAACCACGGAGCTTATCAACTTTGTCGTAATCAATTTCAGGGAATATGATTTGTTCAGTCACACCCATTGAAAAGTTACCACGGCCATCAAATTGCTTGGGGCTAATACCACGGAAATCGCGAATACGAGGGATAGCTACAGTAACTAGACGATCCAAGAATTCATACATACGATCTTGACGCAGAGTTACTTTACAACCGATTGGCCAGCCATCACGAATTTTGAAGCCTGCAATAGATTTGCGGGCTGCAGTGACAACTACTTTCTGACCACATATCTTGGTCAGATCGCTTACCGCGTTATCAAGCACTTTCTTATCGCCAACAGCCTCACCAACACCCATATTCAGAGTGATTTTAGTGATGCGCGGGACATCCATAACATTCGCTAATCCCAACTCTTCTTTAAGTTTTGGGGCGAGTTCTTTTTTGTATAGTTCTTTAAGCCTAGCCATGTCTAATTACGCCTCTACGGCTTCGCCATTGGATTTGAAAACGCGTACTTTGTCGCCATTCTCAAGTACTTTGAAACCAATACGATCTGCTTTCTTAGTTGCTGAATTGTAAATTGCAACATTAGAAGAGTGCATCGATGCTTCTTTTTCAATAATCCCGCCGGCAACACCCGCCTGAGGATTAGGTTTTTGGTGCTTCTTGATCATGTTAATGCCAGAAACAATAATACGGTCTTCTGCGAGTACACGAACTACCTTCCCGCGCTTGCCCTTATCACGTCCTGCAATAACAATAATTTCGTCATCACGTTTAATTTTACGCATATGTCTGCCTCGATTCTCTGGTTAGCCGAAGTACTTAAAGTACTTCAGGTGCGAGAGAAATGATTTTCATGAATTTCTCGCCACGTAACTCACGAGTTACTGGTCCAAAAATACGTGTACCAATCGGAGCATCCTGGTTATTCAGCAGTACTGCAGCATTATCGTCAAACTTGATCAATGAACCGTCTTGACGACGCACGCCTTTCTTAGTGCGCACTACAACTGCCTTCATTACTTGGCCTTTCTTCACCTTACCGCGAGGAATAGCTTCCTTTACGGTAACTTTGATGATGTCACCCACTGCCGCATAGCGACGGTGAGAACCGCCAAGAACCTTGATGCACATGACACGGCGAGCGCCGCTATTGTCAGCCACATCTAAGTAACTTTCTGTTTGAATCATCGTCCGTCTCCGAAACTCTTAAAATGCGCTAGGGTCAATTAAACCCCGGCAGCACGCTCTTCAATTTTTACCAAAGACCAGGTTTTGGTTTTTGATAGTGGACGTGACTCAGCAACGGTCACGATATCACCAATCTTGCACTCATTTTTTTCGTCATGAGCGTGAAGCTTGGAAGACTTTGTGGTGTATTTACCATAAAGCTCATGCTTAACGCGACGTTCAATCAGCACACTGATAGTTTTATCCATTTTGTCGCTAACGACTTTTCCGGTTAAAGTACGAGCCATCGTTAGTTACCTGCCTTTTGTCTTAGCGCTGTCTTAATGCGTGCGATGTCTTTACGAACTTGCGCTAGCAAGTGAGTTTGGCTCAATTGGCCAGTTGAAGCTTGCATACGAAACTTAAACTGATCTTTCAATTGTTCCAACAAGACGCCATTCAGCTCTTCGACGGATTTTTCGCGCA
>JAZKFX010000005.1:0-176709 GCA_040386215.1 Pseudomonadota bacterium | reverse complement strand
GTACTACGGACTGGATTAGGTTGTTGCTGTCCTGCATGGTGATTACCTTGCTGCGCGGTTGATGTTAACGATGTTGAAAGCGATAGCGAATGTTGTTTTGCCCAATGAAATTTTACATGTTGTAAAAATTTAGTATTCCAGGACGCGTATACTTGATTGCTATCGCGCCAAAATAATAAAAATTCAGCAACCTGACGTTTGGCAAAATCCATGTCGATGTTAGCCAGCCGCAACACATCAAACAAATCATTACTCGGTTGCCAGTTGTCGGGGATGCGACGCGGCTCGGTGTCGTGCTCAAGCGCTGAGCTGTAGCGTATCCACTGGCGCTTTACGTGTTGAATAAATTTGCTATTCCAGGTTCGCCCTACTTCGCCACGCTCTTGCCAGTAAAGCATAAATTCAGGGATGGCATCTTCAACAAAGGCGCAACTGATATTGGCATGCTTCACCAACACTTCCATCGCATCCTGGCTTGGTCGCCATTCACTGTGCATCGCAATTTCCTGATCGCGCTTGATAAAATCAGTTTCGATATTGCGTTGCTGCTTTGCCAAATGAGTTTCGTGGTTACGCCATTTATGAATCAAATCTTTTAAAAATTTAGCTCCCCAGGAATGACTCGTCTCACCGCGCTCACGCCAATAGGTTACGAATTCGGGAATTGCGTTGCGCATAAAATCAACGGGGATATGGTATTGGGCAATTTTTTTCAACAACTCGCTATCAGGCTGCCAGTTAGCCGCAATCAAATTCGCCCCGCCACCCATATTGACCACAGGCAACACATGCTTATCAACTGCAGCGATTGGCTGGGCTTCGTTAAAAGCCAGGATCAAACGGCGGCTTTCAACATAAGGTGCCGAATCCAACAGAATGATGCCTTGGTCACACAAATTTTTGCAGATGCGCTGAATATCGTACTCAGTCCAAAACGGCATAGCGCGACTAATCAACTCTTCGTCTACATCAAGCCAATGCTGGCCTCGTTGCACAAGCTTGGGTCTATAGGCCGCTATATCGCTCAACACCGAGAGCATACAGGCTTCTTCGAGACCAATAGTTGCTGCCAGGGAGGGCGAAACCAATAGCGGCTTTTCGGGGATTAAGGATGAGCTCATGATTTACAGATTAATAAGGGGCGCAACTCGCCGATAAAACCAAGTTGGAATTGTAGGGGGGATTGCGGTAACGGGCTAGTAAATTGTTGTTAAACAGGTGCCATACAGCGTTTAGCTGAACTCCCCCACATAAGCTCAATGGTGCATAACGGAAAAATACAAAAGGTAAACGAATGGCTGCTTATTATTCACATTCAACCATCCCACACAGGTACAGCGAGACGCTGCATATACTGTTACAACCTGATACAAATTGCTGCCGATTGTTACACCCACGCACTATTCCTCCGCGTAAACTGTGTCGCTTAACCTATTGATCCATCTCATGTTAATTATTTAAGGGCTGCACTATCAGGCAGCGCCAGGGAATTTATTATGTATTGCCATAAATTATCATCCGTCAGCTTGTTCACGCTCCTCCTCTCAACACAAATAGATGCAGCTGAAGTGCCCGGGACAGACGCTATAGCGGATAAGGATATTGAAGAAGTGCTAGTGATTAGCCGCCGCCAAGGTGATTACTCAATGATCACGGAACATGCACAAAAAATTATCGATGTGCCCGGCTCATTGGGCGACCCCTTGATGGCGGCTTTCAGTTTACCGGGAGTATTAAGTCAGGGAGAAGCGGGCGAGCCTGCAGTGCGTGGATCTTCCCCGAACGACAACCGTTATATGGTAGATGGCGCCCCGGCCGGTTATGTGTTTCATTCATTTTCTACATCCATTTTTAATGAAAATATTATTCAGGATTTTGAATTATATTCAGCAGGCTTCGGCCCCAAATATAGTAACGCCATCGGCGGTGTATTTGATATAAAACTGCGCGATCCAAAACATCAACCGCTATCAACCAAATTAGATGTATCCATGTTGCGTGGCGGAATATTTTTAGAGAGCGAAATTAATGAAGACTCCGCATTTTATCTTTCAGCACGCTCGAGCCTGATACAATATTTCTTTGGTGATCAATCCAAAAAAGATCTGGAAGAAGAAGAGGGTATTCGTGTCGAGACCTTGCCACAAGACACCGATTATCAATTTAAATATGTTTACGACATCAATGAAAATAATCAGCTGAAGTTCAGCGCGAACGGTGCAACTGATTTAGCCGCAGCAAATTTCACCGATATCTCTGCAGAGGTATTGGAAGATCCCGATTTTGCCGGCGACGCTAAAATTAAAACTAAATTTAACAATGCTGTAATTAACTGGCGCGCCAGCGGTGATCATGGTGCAGTAATGAATATTCAAGCGGGACAATATGTCAACAACACGGATACGCATTGGGGAGACAGAAAATATCTATTTAATATGAAAAATTCGGACAGTTATTTAATTGCCAACTATGAAGTTATTGTTGCGAACAGTCACAATGTGTCAGTGGGTGCAGAAGCGCATCAATTAAAATATCGTTACGATGCGCGTTTTATCAATTACGTCTGCACTGATACTGATCCGGATTGCGCCCTGCGTCGCGGAGAATTAGTGAATACCAACGACACCATTAAGGTGAATGAAAACATGCTTTATCTGAATGATCATTGGGAGCTGAACAACAAGTTTGCGGTAGACGTAGGTGCCCAAGCTCACTATAACAATTTCACCAAAGAAACTTTTTTTAACCCGCGCTTTGCAACTGCCTGGAAATTTATCGATGACTGGACACTAAGCTCATCGCTCGGTGCCTACAATCGCTTTCCAGAAATCGATAAATTGTTTCCAGAAATTGGCAATCCTGAATTGCAATCGCCAACCTCTAATCATTTTACGCTTGGCCTTAAACATAATATTGACAACGGCTGGAGCTGGTCTGTTACGGGTTATTATAAAACCATGGATGACCTGCCACTGGCGATGAAAGCGAATGACACACCCAATTATACGAACAATATTAAAGGCGAAGCCTATGGTGTCGATATTTTTATTAATAAAGAATTAACAGATAAATGGTATGGCTGGCTGGCGATTAGCGCATCCAAAAGTTTACGCACGGATAAACTAACCAATATCGAAAGAAATTATTATCTAGATACACCATTAGTAATGAATTGGGTAATGAATTATAAGTTAACAACTCAGTGGACAATGGGCACGCGCTTGACGATACAAACCGGGCACGCGTATACACCTATTGTCGGCGTGCAAAAAAATCCCTATTTTGACAATCATATTTTACCGGTGTATGGCGAAGCCTATTCGGAAAACTTACCAACTTATTCGCGAGTAGATCTACGCTTTAAATACGACACCACATTTTGGGGTTATAAGGGCAACTACAATATTGATATCCTGAATGCACTCAACACAAAAAACGTGACGGATCGTAATTTGGACTACAAACGTACTACCTCTGCACAAGATTTCAAATTGGAAGATGAAGTGGGTTTAGGTATTATTCCTGCGGTAGGAATGTCGATTACATTTTAAGGATCGCGGAGAAAAATATTATCCTAGCTCCTGGATTAGATTAAGCGCATCTGCTGTGAATGGAATATCATCAAGCCCAAGCAAACGACAACATTTAATAATTATGGTTTACGAATGAATATTCAAAAAATTTCACATCTACTTGGATATGTAATTATTGTAGTGGCAATGCAATGCAATGCGGGCGACCTATCTAACGACGTACGCAACGGCACTCACAGCCCGATCAGGACCGATGATAGCTATATTGAGCTGGGTATGGGCTTCAGTGTCGGAACAAACCCATTTTACGGACTCCCGGAAGGTAACGAGCCAGGTGAAATTTCTGCTGAGTTAGAGATGGGTGTAAATTTACATCTGCAATATCATGGTTGGTTTATGGAAGCTTTTTCCGAAAGCCTGGAGGTAGCTACCTTGGGATATAATTTCGCCGATACTAATCACTGGTCATTTGATCTCGTGGGGCTCCCGCAACATCCGGAGCTTAGCGGTCATGTCAGCAAGGATTTAGAGGGCATAAGACCTCGGCATATCGATTTTATGTCGGGCCCACGCGTAACCGGCTATCTGGGTAATTACATTGTGCAGTTGCACGCGCTGACCGACATCAGCAATACTCATAACGGACAAGTTTTATCTGCGAAAATTGCGCGGCATTGGCAATACAAAAACTGGAATTTTCATGCGATTGGCGGCCTAAGCTATCGCTCTAATAAAGCAGCGGATTATTATCTATCCGTAGAAGCAGAAGATGCGACAGAAAAATTTCCAGAATTCTATGCGCAAGCAGGCTTCGTCCAGGTTTATGAAATCGGCACAACTTATCCACTGAGTAAAAAATGGGTTTTTAGAACTTCCGTGCAGCATTACGCATTGGATTCACAGTGGTCCGGCAGCCCACTGCTGGTATCGACGAATGTGAGCAAGCTGTTAATGTCTATAAACTACGTATTTTAATTGCCTATGTTGATTAGCGAAAAAAACTATCTGCTCACTTGTAAGGATCGCAATAAATTTGCATTGCTGTTTTGCATGCTTATTTGTCTAATTTGCCTTTCTGCAACAGCTTTCAGTGAAGAAACCTATTTGCAAATTAAACCTGCAAATTGTGTTGCCCTGCGCGAAGGACAAATTTGTTATCAAACGCTCACGATCAACTGGCAAGCGGCCGCTATAGATAATTATTGCTTACATCAGCGCGGAGATAACACTCCTTTAATTTGTTGGAACAATCTCATACAGGGGTCAAGCGTGTATGAATTTGCAGGAAATAGTTCCACAGATTTCATTTTGGTACGTCAACGCGATAATCAAACCATAGCCAAATTTACACTTGAGGTGGCATGGGTATACGATGCTAATTCGCACCGGGAAAGTCACTGGAGAATATTTTAATGCATGAAGGACAACAAGCTCATTTATTGTTGGTAGAGGATGATACTTCACTGGCGGAATGGATAGTGGATTATTTATCGTCCCATGGTTATCGCGTTAGTCACATCAATCGTGGCG
This sequence comes from Pseudomonadota bacterium, assembly GCA_040386215.1. GTDB lineage: Bacteria > Pseudomonadota > Gammaproteobacteria > Pseudomonadales > Cellvibrionaceae > Cellvibrio. The sequence goes on along the minus strand of JAZKFX010000005.1, from coordinate 171,646 downwards.
ATATTGCGCTTGCAACCATTCAACAACTGCAACCAGATCTCATCATTTTGGACGTGATGTTGCCACATAAAAATGGTTTTGATATTTGTCGCGAAGCGCGAAATTTTTATCATCATCCCATTCTTATGTTGACTGCTTGTGCGGAAGAAGTCGATGAAATATTGGGCCTGGAATTAGGCGCAAACGATTATCTTAGCAAACCAGTAAAGCCACGCGTTTTACTCGCACGTATAAAAGCACTCTTACGTAGCGAAGCCGGGCATAAAGAAGCAGTGGCGGCAGGGCAGCCCAATAGTTTGGTTTTTGGCGAGCTGAAAATTACTCAAGATACTAAAGCCGTGACCCTACACCAAAAAAATATCGCCATTACCTCTAATGAGTTTGATGTGCTGTGGTTACTGGCATTGCAAGCGGGGAAAGTCATTAGTCGCGAGGAACTCGTTACACAATTAAGAGGAATTGAATACGATGGCCTGGATCGCTCCATTGATATTCGAATTTCCCGCTTGCGTAAAAAGTTATACGACAATGTTGCCCAACCCTATCGCATTAAAACGATATGGGCGAAAGGTTATTTATTTGCAGCAGACGCTTGGAATAACACCGATACTTTGCACGGTGCCATCGAGTGAGAAGATTAACTTTTTCATTGCTTGCCGTGGTAATAACGGCAGTTATAGGTTTGGGATGGGCGATTGATCAGTGGTACAACTCCCGACATGCGCCACAAGAAGACCAGACCATAAAACACTATCAGCAATTAGGTAAGCATTTAATTAATTTCATTACTATTACTCAGGCCAACGAAAGCACACTTAATGCCTGGGCTGCACAATCATCTGAACAAATTAAAATAACTCCCTACGCCGAGTTTCCGGTTCCGCAATCATTAGTAAAATCTTTTGAAACCGGCGAACCGATTCCTTATGATTTTGGCGCAAAAATCTCGCTAAATTATTTGCTGCCACAACAGAAAATTGTTGTATCGCTTAACTTTCCCAGCAATTCTCGCACAAGCACACATTCCTTTTTAAGCTGGATTCTTACTCTGTTATTTTATTCAGGGGTCATTTTATTATTGCTACTTTGGCTTTACCCCTTGCTAAACCGCTTAAATTTATTGCGCCGTAGCGCACGAGAATTTGGTGCCGGGAATTTAAGTGTACGTATTGCGCGAGGCAAGGTTTCCTATATTTCTGATATCGAAAAGGAATTTAATCGCATGGCACAAAAAATTGAAAATCTTATTAGCGACAATAAATTATTATCGCGCGGTTTATCTCACGATTTACGCACGCCTCTGGCTCGGTTACGTTTCGGATTAGATGTATTAGAGGAGGAAGTCCTCACAGATAAGCAGCGAAGTACGCTAGCGCATTTGAATCGAGATTTAATTGCGATGGAATCGCTGGTAGAAACTTTATTAAAATATGCGCGGTTGGAACAAGCTAATATCGCGCTCAGCATCGAACCGCTCAATATACAAACCCTGTTACAAGAAATAGTGCAGCATTTTTATGCGGGCATTGTTGAAATACAACATCAGAATTTAGCGATTGAACCCATTATTGCTGGCGATGCCGAATACCTGACAATGTTGTTACATAATTTATTGCAAAATGCCGAGCGCCATGGAAAAGGAAAAATACTAGTAAGTTTAGTCAATGATAAACACACCATAAGCTTATCGGTAGAGGATAACGGTAGCGGCATTCCTGTCGCAGAACGAAATAACGTATTGCAGCCTTTCTATCGAGCTAAAGCCGCCCAGAATACCCAAGGCCACGGCATGGGTTTGGCCATTGTCGATAGAATTTCACAGTGGCACAAAGCGGAAGTGAAGTTGGCAGAATCTGAACAATTAGGCGGATTGAAAATCAGTATTATTTTTTTACGGTAAAGTTATTTTCTGAATTTTTGATTATTTCAGCATGTTGTTATAGTTAGAGTTACCTATTCATTTGCTTTTTTTCATTCATCGTCTGATTAACTCTATCCATTATTTTTTCGGATTCGGATTTTTCAGGTTTTCCGTGAAGCTCCCGTAGCATTTTTTCCTCGCACTCATCGGCGGCCAATGGCAGAATGTGATCATCGGAACAATAGCCCTGGTGCGTAGCGTTTTCAATATTCTCTACAGTGGTATGGACGCAAGCATTTAACAAGCCGAGCGCAAGAAATATTAACGTTTTTTTTGTGACGGGGTTATTCATGCAGGAGCTCCATACAGATATTTATATTTTTAAGGCGTCACGTATTTCCCTGCTCTTTTAGGATCTATAGCTATCAGCGTTTTGAGCAGTACCTGAAGTCATTTTAATTTATAGTAGCACGTCCATCAGCATCTAACATCGGCAATGTGTATCATTGTGTAACTCATGGGAGAGATGCAAAAAATAGAGTAAATTTCTGCCTTTGAAATTAACCATTAAATTTATTTTCCATCTTTCAGGTGTTCCATACACACACATCAGCTTTTCTTCATTACTATTTTGGAAATTTTTAATTTATGCGTTTGCTCACTATTACTTATGTATTCTTTTTTTCTATGAGCCTTGCCGTGCAAACTCAAGCTATCGATGGCGATGAGCAAGCTGCTTCCCAGCCTTTACCTGAAGCTGTGGTAGCTTCTGTAGAAGAAGTTTTAGTGATAGGAGAACAACCAGGGCCAGGACTATGGAAGGTTTCTAAAGGTGATCACGTGCTCTGGATTATGGGAACCCTGAAGCCGATACCGAAAAAAATGACCTGGCGTTCAAAACAGGTGGAAGCCGTATTGGCGGCGTCCCAGGAATATATCACTCCACCCAGCGTAGGCGTGCGGATTAGTACCGCAAACAAATTTATGTTGCTGCCGTCACTCATCGGTATACGCAATAATCCCGATGGCAAAAAATTACAGGAAGTCGTACCGGCAGAATTGTATTCGCGCTGGTTAGTATTAAAAAAGAAATATATTGGACGCAATAATAGTATTGAAAATTGGCGCCCCATTTTTGCTGCGCACAAGCTCTATGAGCAAGCCGTTGACAAAAGTGGCCTTACTGAAAGTACCAATATCATGGATGTTTTACGTGAGATTGCGAAGGAAAATAAGGTGATGAAAGCAGGACCTGGCACTACTACCGAAATTGCAAAACCAAGAGAAGTTGTGAAAAAATTTAAGCAGATGCCGATAGATGATCTCGCTTGCTTTGCCAAAGTTATTGAACGTCTTGAAACAGATCTCGACGAGATGCGCGCACGCGCCAATGCCTGGGCAGTGGGTGATGTGGATGCACTACGCAAACTTCCTGAAGCAGATCACGACCAAATTTGTAAGGCTGCGGTATTCAATGCAGCGCTGGCGGAAGAGCATGGCCTGCAAGATATTCCGCAACAGAAACAAAGACATTGGCTTGCAGAAGCAGAAAGTTCGCTGGCAAAACATGAATCCACTTTTTCTATTTTACCCATTATCGAACTGTTAAAGCCCAATGGGTATTTAGCAGTACTACGCGAAAAAGGTTATGTGGTTGAAGAACCCTAGGTATTAAATTTTAGAATTACAGTCACGAAAAACGAAGGTGCTAACACCTTCGATTAATGCACAGCGTGAAAATCCATTTTGATTTCAAAGCCACAAGCCTGCGCATACTTTTTTAATGTTACCCAGCTTGGATTTTCGCCGCCTTTTTCCAAACGGCAAATCGTGCTTTCGCTATTTATACTTCTACTGGTGTAGTGGGATGATTTCCCCACTCTGCCCATGAGCCATCATAGGCGCGAATATTAAATCCCAGCGCCTTACCAACTAAATAAGTAAAGCCGGATCGGTGATGACTTTGGCAATGGGTGATCATACGTTTGTCAGCGGTTAAACCGAGGGATGCTAAATATTCTTTTGCATCTTTACGAATTCGCAGTGCATTGCTGCGATCCATTAAGTTTGTCCAGTCGCAATTGATTGCGCCGGGAATATGCCCAGCTTTCATTCCCATTACTCGTTCGCCGCGATATTCACCTGGGCTGCGCGCATCCCAAATGACGAAATCGCCTTTATCTAATTCCCCGATAATATCGGGGATTGCAATGACCACATTGGGGTCAATTTTGAGATCGGTTTTACTGGGAGTTACTGTGGGAATTTCCTGCGTAACAGGTTGACCGGAAGCGAGCCATGCGTGCAGGCCGCCGTTTAAATAAGAATAACTTTTATGACCGATAGCATCCAGCGTCCAAATCATTCGCCCGGCCCAACCCCCGCCTTCATCATCGTAAACAACAACATGAGTGTCTGGCGCCAAGCCGAGAAAAGAAAATACGCGATTGAGTTGTTCAACAGATGCGATTTTATTCGGTACAGGTGCTTGACCCGACATAATTTTTTGCGGCGGTACATGAATCGCCCCGTCGATATGGCCTTGCATATAGGTTTGCTCAGCACACATATCGATGACTAGAATTTTGCTGGTGGGTTGCGCTAAAAGTGCTGCCAGTTGGGTCGGTTCTATAACAAAAGGTAAACTCATTTTTAATCCTCTACAGCAAACGCTAATGACATTTAATGTTTGCCTTTGTGTTATTTGCTTAAATGATAAATTGCTGTTTCGCCAAATAAATTTGGCATTACGTCTTTCAAAAATTGTCCTGAAACTTCATTCACAACTTCGCGATGAATGACTTTAATTTTCATTTCACGGCACAGCACTTCAAAATCATTGAAGGTACAGAAGTGAATATTGGGAGTGTTATACCATTCATAGGGCAGCAGATCTGATACCGGCATACGGCCACGGGTTGCTAAGTAATAGCGCGCTTTCCAATGACCAAAATTAGGAAAAGTGACTATGCATTCCTTGCCCACACGCAACATTTCTTCCAACACTTTATGCGGAAAATGTAAAGTTTGTAGCGCTTGCGTCATTAGCACTGTATCAAAACTATTATCAGCAAAATTACCCAGGCCGCGATCAAGATTTTGTTCGATAACATTCAAGCCTTTATCAATACAAAGATTAATTTGTTCAGAATCAATTTCTAAACCATAACCTTTAACCTGCTTGGTATCGATCAAAAATTTTAACAGTGTGCCATCACCACAACCTAGATCGAGAATGCAACTGTCTTGTTTAATCCAATGCTGGATTTCGTTGAGATCTATACGCATGATTCGCTCACTCCGTTGAGATAGCGCGCGAACACTTGCTGATAGCGTTGATCCGGCAAGAGAAATGCATCGTGACCAAACTGTGATTCTATTTCAGCATAGGTGACCGCTTTGTTTGCACCTATAAGCGCGTTAACTATTTCGTGCGAACGTTCTGGTGCAAAACGCCAATCCGTTGTAAATGAGATAACCAGAAACTTTGCTTGTGCCAATTTGAACGCGGCAACCGCATCGTCACCGTACTCCCGCGCCAAGTCAAAATAATCGAGCGCTTTGGTAATTAATAAATAACTGTTGGCATCGAAGCTGTTAGCAAAAGTATCGCCCTGATGACGCAAATAACTTTCAATTTGAAATTCCACCGGGGCATCACTGCCGAGATCAAAACTGCCCTTGCGTAAATCGCGACCAAATTTTTCGCCCATGGCAAAATCGGAAAGATAGGTAATGTGGCCGATCATACGCGCTACCGCTAAACCATCACGCGGTAGCGTATTTAACTCAAGGTAACGACCCTCTTTAAAATTGGGATCGCTCATAATGGCCTGACGTGCCGTTTCATTAAATGCAATATTTTGCGCACTGAGTTTGAGCGCGGAAGCAATCACCACGCAATGACGCACTCGCGCCGGATATTCCAACGCCCAACGCATAGCTTGCATACCGCCCAAGCTGCCACCGATCACTGCCGCCCAGGTATTGACGCCGAGCGCATCAGCCAGGCGCGCTTGCGTTGCAACCCAATCGCGCACCCGTAGCTTGGGAAAGTCTGGCCCCCAAACCTTGCCGGTTTCCGGATTAATGCTGGTAGGGCCGGTGGAACCATGACAACCGCCAATGTTATTCAGTGACACGACAAAAAATTTATTGGTGTCGATAGGCTTTCCGGGGCCGATGTACGCATCCCACCAACCCGGACGCTTATCAGTCGCACTATGAAAGCCTGCGGCATGATGGTGACCTGACAGCGCGTGACAAATCAGCACAGCATTGCTGTGATTTACATTGAGCACGCCATAGGTTTCATAAACAAGCTGGTAATTTTGTAACGTCCTGCCGCAAGCCAGTAACAGCGGCTCGCGAAAATGGATAATTTGCGGAGTGACTATTCCAACGGAAGCTGAGGCAACAACGGAATTTAAAGAGCCTACGGAAGGGGTAGGTAAAGGATTTGACATGAAGCTCTCTTTTTAGGGCGCATTATTGAAGCAAGCTTCGCTTGCGAATGTGCGTCAGTCTAAAGAGGCGAAAGAAAGGGTGCAAGCTGTGAAAAACCAAATTCAAGCAGTTAGTTATCACGCACTACCAGGAATTAGGAATCAATGAACTACCAATGCAGCTAAAGATAGAGTTGATGTGGTTAAGTCAGTGAGATGTTTTGGTCAATCGGTACCTTAGTGACACCGATTGACCAATTTAGCTGATTAACAAGCCCAACTCAGGCAGCTTGAAAATCCGGACTTTGGTTAATGAAAACCGTGATTCTGACTACGCAATATCGCCTTTCTAACGCGCTTACCGTCTGAATCTTCGGCGGCTGATTTATGCGGCGCGCTATCACGACTAGCTCGCTCCGCAAAGTTAGCCACGTCTGGATGCTCTGCCTTGTCATTGCTCTGAATCATGCCGGCAAATACATCTATTCCATCAGCTATTAAAAATGGCATAACTTCCTGCTTACAGATAGTACCAACGGGAGGTAAATCCCCGCGCAAGAGATAATTAGCCGTGATCTTATCCGCGCAGGACGATAATCCAGGTGTGGTATGACCCCAGCCGGCAATAGTCACTAAACGTGAATTTGGTAGTAACCGTGCAACGGCTTGCGCACCCGAGTAAGGTGTTGCCGGGTCAAAAAGCGTACTAGCCACTAACACCGGGTTTTTCGTTTTACGGTTAAAAGGCCCGGTAAAGCGACCTTTTTGTGAACCTGGCCATTGTGGACACATGCTCGAAGTCCATGTCCAACTACGGCCAAAATAACCATTACTCCTTTCTGTTTCCGCTGCCCACAAAGGCCAAAAATCAAGCTCAACAGGGTTAGTTGAATCACTGCACAGAACCGCAGGCAAGCTAAAAATTCGATTATCGAAAGGCGTAACAATCTCTTCTATGCCCAATTCAATCTGAAGTTTTGAATATTTTTCCCCAAGGACTTCTGATGGAGCTTGCGCCTCTGTATATGCTAATAAATCAGCGAATTCTGACCAACTGGGACTGTTATAGGTTGCACCTAAAGCTGTAGATATGAATACATCGTAGGTCAAGTCAAATGAGCTACCATTGGGAAATACTAATAACATGGGTTCAGTTTTCAGATGCTGTGCCATAGCATCAAATCGCGCTGCAGAGTTACCGGCAAAACTACAGCCACCGCCAGCCCCAGCCAAGTCGCACAAGCGAAAGAACTCTTGCAGAGTGGCCATGCTACCTTTATCACTCCCTAGCCGCGTTGTAACTGGAACTATCCAACCTGCCCAGCCTTTACCGGTAGACCATTGCACAGGATCGAGCACACCATCAACTACCAGGTGACCAACGTTTTGCGGAAACATGTTCGCGTAGGTAACGCCCAGGTAAGAGCCATAGGAATAACCAACGTAATTAAGCAATTTATCGCCTACTGCTTGACGCAAAAGATCCAGATCACGCGCTACATCGGCAGTTGTCATGTGATCCATAATGGCATTGCCATCTTTTTTACAAATCTCATTTAAGCGTTTATCGCTTTCAAACTTCAGCGCCTCTTCCGCTGCAGTCACAGGAAAACTTGTTTGCGGAAGAATTTTCTGCGCCTGCTCCAGCGAAAGCCCGCAGCTGACAGGCTCGCTTAGATTAATACCGCGCGGATCAAATCCTATTAGATCATAGTGATCTCGCACCTCCTGATTAAATAAATTCTGGCCGACAAAACGCACAAACTCCACACCGCTACCGCCAGGGCCACCAGGGTTTAGAAATAAACTACCTAAGGGTTTTGTAGCAGGGTTATTCGCCGGTAATTTCACCAGAGCTATGTTAATTGTTTGGTTTTGGCCTTTGCCGGCGTGAATTTTTTGATGATTAAGGGGAACCGGGTAGAGAGCACAGAGCAAATTAGGATTTTCATTTGGGTAACAGGGTTGCCAATCTATTTTGGCTAGCGATTTCCGCTCGAAAACACCGTCAAATCCTGATTCTGCAAAACTAGATAGTGGGGTTAGCAGAGCAACCGAAAAACACAGGCCATTTAAAAAGCGAGTTTTATTCATATAAATTCCTTTATCCTTTATGAGTAATAAGTTCATGCCAGTATTAACGCCTAATAAAAAATTCTCCCGTCAAGCAGCGCAAAATATTGGCAATAATAAAAAACTATTTTTGTCGCCATATCAATTGATAAATCAACGCCGACAAACAGCAATGTAACAGAAGACCGTTAATTAAAAGTATCTAAATGCATTAATCCAAATTAAACAGTTTTGCTGACGAGCTTCAGCAAAATCAAACAACTTTTAAAATGAAAATTGAGGCGTCAGTTGTGATTACAACCAGGTCACTACTGCAGCTTAATTGTGCGGAAAATTTGCGTTGGTTTCGGCGTAAAAAAAGCCAGCGATAACTGCGGCTGGCTTTCTTAGAGTATTAACCCATCAGGCCCATTCAGACTATTTATGCCTATCTTCGTGATCTGCCACCACCCAGAATCGATCCTAAAACGCCACGAATAATTTGCCGGCCCACTTCGCTGCCAATAGTCCGCGCTACAGTTTTAGCGGCGATTTGCATTACGCCATCACGCTGACCACCGCGCGGTCCCGTTGACCCAAATAAAATATCATTCAGCCCTCCAAATGCCGGTTTACCAGGCTCATCTTCCGGTTTAGCATTTTGATTTGGCGCAGCTGCAGCTGCAGCTGCAGTTGATTGCGCAGCCTTGGCTTGAATATGCTCAAACGCCGATTGGCGATCCTCAACAGCTTCATAAATTCCGGCAACTAAAGAGCTGGCGATATGCGCGTTGCGCTCTTCTGCTGTAAGCGGACCAATGCGTGAGCCCGGAACATTCACAAAGGCGCGCTCGACAATAGTGGGGCGGCCCTTTTCATCCAACAGCGAGATAAGTGCTTCGCCGACACCCAACTGAGTAATCGCGGTTTCAACATCAAAGGCGGGATTAGCACGAAGTGTTTGCGCAGCAGTTTTTACTGCCTTTTGATCGCGCGGGGTAAAGGCTCGCAAGGCGTGCTGCACACGATTTCCCAACTGGCCAAGAATCGAATCAGGTATATCCAATGGATTTTGCGTAACAAAATAAATCCCCACACCTTTTGAACGAATCAACCTGACTACCTGCTCGACTTTTTCTACCAGTGCGGGTGGAGCATCAGTAAATAGCAGATGCGCTTCATCAAAAAAGAACACTAATTTAGGTTTCGGCAAATCGCCCACTTCTGGTAACTGCTCAAATAATTCTGATAATAGCCACAATAAAAAAGTCGCGTAAACCTTGGGTGACAACATTAACTTGTCCGCCGCCAAAACATTTACTACGCCTCTGCCATGCGCATCAGTTTGAATTAAATCGTGAATATTGAGCATGGGTTCGCCAAAAAAACCACCGCCACCTTCTTGCTCCAATGCCATTAGGGAACGCTGTATTGCACCAATCGATGCTGCCGAAATATTGCCGTATGACGTTGTATATCGCTTGGCATTTTCGCCGACAAAATTGAGCATCGCGCGCAGATCTTTTAGATCCAATAGCAGCAGACCATTATCATCGGCAATTTTAAACACCAACTGCAAGACACCTCCCTGGGTCTCATTTAAATTAAAAAGACGTGCTAATAACACTGGCCCCATATCGGAAACGGTAGCACGAACGGGATGACCAGATTTGCCCCAAAGATCCCAAAAAACCGGCGTATTGGCAGCGAGTACAGGTTCCAGGGTGCCGCGCTCCGCTATTGCCGATTTAAGCTTTTCCGACAGTACCCCTACGGCACCTATGCCAGACAAATCACCTTTCACATCGGCCATAAATACCGGCACACCCAACGCAGCAAAAGATTCGGCAAGTTTTTGCAAAGTGACTGTTTTACCTGTGCCGGTCGCGCCGGTAATTAATCCGTGGCGATTTGCCAGGGCGGGTAACAATACGAGATCTTGGGTACCGCTTCGCGCCAAACAGATTGGGTCAGTCATAGTCGTGTCTCCAGAAAGTTCAAAGAATCATAGCAGGCGAATCTGCAGGGGACATGCAATTCGCGCGAGCGAAACCCACAGACATTAGGGGCTTGGTTTTAACAATTTAGTTACCAGTAATTAGCAGCCGGGATAATTAATTCCAACGCTTAAAAATCAACGATGTATTGATCCCGCCAAAAGCAAAATTGTTGCTCATGACATAATTGCATTGAAGCGCGCGGGGTGCTTCTATGATGTAATCCAGCTCGCCACATTTGGGGTCGGGGCTGTGCAAATTTAGCGTGGGTGCAAACCAGCCTTCGTTCATCATGTGGATACTGGCCCAGGATTCGATTGCACCGCAAGCGCCTAAGGTGTGGCCGATATTGCCTTTCAAAGTACTAATGGGCACAGATTTTTTGCCAAATACATTTTCTGTTGCTATGGATTCTGCGATATCGCCGCGCTCGGTGGCGGTGCCGTGGGCATTGATGTAACCAATATCGCTGGGCTGCAAAGCAGCGTCTTCCAGCGCTAACTCCATGGCAACTTTCATAGTGACCGGGTCCGGCTGAGTGACATGGCCACCGTCGGAGTTGGTGCCAAAACCGACTAATTCTGCATAAATTTTTGCACCGCGAGCAAGAGCGTGTTCAAGCTCTTCCAAGATTAAAGTACCTGCACCCTCACCAATCACTAATCCATCGCGCTCACTATCAAATGGGCTGGGAGTCAGACTGGGGGTGGAATTTTTAGTGCTAGTGGCATAGAGCGTATCGAATACTGCAGCTTCCGATGGACAAAGTTCTTCACCACCACCCGCGACCATCAACAATTGTTTGCCATTTTTAATCGCTTCATAGGCATAGCCAATACCCTGACTGCCGGAGGTGCAAGCTGAGGAGGTGGTGATAATGCGCCCTTTAAGACCGAAAAACACGCCGACATTGACCGGAGCGGTATGTCCCATCATGCGGATGTAGGTAGTAGCAGTAGCGCCGCCAATGTCGCGATTGTGCAGCATTACCGCAAAGTCGCGGGTGGCATCGGTGCTGCCAGTGCAAGATCCATAGGAAACACCCATGACGCCGCTTTGGATAAGTGGATCATCAAGCAGCCCGGCGTCTGCTAAGGCCAATTCGGTTGCGCGCGTGGACAAAAGTGCAACCCGGCCCATGGAACGAATCTTTTTGCGGGAGTAGTGCGCGGGCACTTCAAAGTCTTCAATGGGCCCGGCCAGATTGGTATTCAAATGTTTGTAAGTCGCCCAATCTGCCAAACAGCGAATCGCACTGGTGCCCGACTTTAATGCCTGGGCAAACGCCGGCCAGTTATCACCCAAAGCGGTGACCACGCCCATTCCCGTAACAACCACACGCTTCATTAAAACATCCCGCCATTCACAGAAATAACCTGGCGAGTAATATAGCCAGCTTGTTCGGATAATAAATAACTCACCAGTGAGGCAACCTCTTCAGGTTCGCCAGCGCGACGCATAGGGATAAGTTTTAGCGCTTCATCAATGGGTGCTTCATCAATCATATCGGTGTTAATCAAACCTGGCGCCACACAGTTAACCGTGATATTGCGTTTAGCTAATTCAATCGCCAACGCCTTTGTCGCGCCAATAATTCCGGCCTTGGCCGCACTGTAATTAACCTGACCACGATTACCCATCAAACCCGAGACCGACGACAAGGTCACAATTCGCCCCGGCGCGCGGCGACGCACCATCGGCATAACGATAGGATTTAACACGTTGTAAAACGCATCGAGGTTGGTGTGGATAACCATATCCCAATCTTCTTCGCTCATAGCCGGGAAGGCATTGTCCCGCGCAATACCTACGTTGCACACTACGCCGTAGTAAGCACCGTGATTTTCCATATCAGCTTCCAACACTTGTCGTGTCAAAGCGCGATCAGCTACGTCGAATTGCACAACGCTCGCTTTACCGCCCTGGGCTAGTATAGCGGCTCGTATAGCATCGGCTTGTTCGCGCTGGCTGCGACAATGCAACACAATTTCAAAGCCATCTTTGGCTAAACGTTCAGCTATAGCGCGGCCAATACCTCGGCTTGAGCCGGTCACTAGCACTCTTTTTTGTGTATTCATTGTATTTTCTCTTGCATGACTGCGCGCGTTTGCTGGAACTGCGCGATTACGGCTTTTACATCATCGGGTTCCATGGCTTTAATTTCCGCGCTGGCGAGTAAAATTTTATCGGCATAGATCTGGCAATCAAATAGCACTAGATTAGTTTCATCTCGCAATAACTCACGCACTTTCACTACTAGTTTTTGCTCGGGCACAAAGTTTGCGACCTGCGTAACGTATTTACGCGTACCTAACAATAAACCGACACTAATAGTTTCGCCGCGCGACCGTGCAACAATCCCGGCAAAAGCGCTAATTGCCTGCGCCATATATTCAATACCTACCCATGCCGGAATTGCTCCATCTGCATCGGCAAACAAATATGAACTCGCAGGATTAACCACTGCGCTTAAACCCATTTCATTCCACTCAACAACGGATTCCAATAACAGCATAGGCGCACGATGCAGAATTAATTCTTCAATCGCGGGGAATTCTTCTGTGGATGGCAACAATACTGATGTGTTCATAAGTTTTTTAGCAAGTTATTAGCAACAGGTTAGTTCAGCAATTGGCTTTCAATGACGAGCTGGAAGTTGCTTTTTTTATTGTCATAACTATTTTTTTTCTCATAGTGTAGACCGCCTTGCCATTTGCCGTCATGGCTAGCTTGATTCTCAGCGCTCTCGTCATGGTTACTTTGATAGTTAACTGTGGCATGCAATATACCAGAAAAATAAATGTCCCGATGCCCGGCACGCTCCGCGATCCTCCATTCAGCACTGGCAATCTTTTGTAAATCTTCAAGCGACCAATAACTGAATTGTACTGCTTCCAATAAATCAGGTATGAGGGTGTTGGCAGGGTGGGATTGCTGCTGCTCAATATTAATCACAGAGCCCGTTACTGTAGCGGTAGCCAAACGCTGACCCAGATTATTCAGCATGATCCATTGCCAGTGAGTGGATTTACGCTCCACGATAACCTGTAATAAATATTGTTCGTCGTTATAACTTAATCGCCATTGCTGCTGCGCAGCCGCAGTTTGAGTTTCACTCGTCATTGACGATAATGGAAAATTTTTCATCGTAACAAAACTGCACGCACTGAGAGCAACGGCTAACACAATCAAGCGCAGCGATTGCAATATTCTTTTTGGCATTGCCCAAGCGTAAATCATCAATATTTTTATCATGCACATTTCCTTAAGTTACTGGCCTTAAATTACGACCTTGAATTATCGACTTTTAGATTACCAACCAAGGGTGCAAACAATAAATTAAAGCCACAACCAATCAGCAAGGTTACACCAAACGCTTGCACCATAGGTGTAGAACTAAAACCGAGCAGGCCAAAAGATACACCGCTAGTCATAGCAGAGAGCCAAATTGAACGTTGTGAAATTTTATCTTTGAGACCTTCAGCATAGGAAAAAATACTGTAATCCATACCCAAACCTAAAATTAAATAGCAGCCAAAAATATGAAATAAATTAATCGGCATAGCAGACAAACTCAATAGGCTTAAGGTTAAGAGCGTAGTCATTGAGGGTACTGATATTAAAAGCAATGCTCGCGGCGTGCGATAGGCGAACCAGAGAATAATTAATGTGGTGCAATAGGCCAGGACCAACATAGCCGCTGCCGAGTGGGTCAGATGCAGCAGCAGCTGCGACATTTCACTGACACGATTCACCCACTGTATAGACGTTTTATTCTCTACCGCAGCTAAAGCGGCTTCATCAGTAACTCCACGCAAGCCAATAATGCTGACATATTCGTTAGCGAATTTACCTAACCACAATAAGCGCTGATCGGGACGCGCCACGTTTAACCAGGAGTCAAGTTCAAGATACTGATGCTCTGCCGCGATAAATTCCTGTTGCGCTTGCTGAATGGCATTTTCATCAAACCCAGCCGATTGCATAAACTGTGGCACCAACCCACCGTCCCGATACAGCTGCGTTTGCATTAATTGATAATTTTGCGCTTGCTGGCGTTTTGACGGATTAATAATACTGGTAGCGGTATAAGCTTTTAACGCGCCCGCAGCCACCAGAGGATCCAGCTGCGAGTAGCGAAAATTTTCTTCTGCTTGCAATAAGGTTTCTGGATCAGCGGCACGCAATAAAAAATATTGATTCGGTGAAACGCCTTGCAATACTTCCTGCAAACGCTGCTCGGAATAAATCAATTCTGCAGTAGGTTTATACAGCGTACGTATATCGCTACTGAATTGAAATTTCAACAGACCCATCACCGTCACTACCGCTAAGCTGACAAAAATAATACGCTTGGCGGTGGTAGTTAATGCTGCCCAAAACCGCCAAACTGCAAACGCACATATGTCAATAATGGCATGAGGTTTTGGTAGGGGTTTTGTTACTAGTAATGGAAAAGCAACCACCACAAATAACCAGGATCCGCTTAAGCCAATAATCGAAAAACTTGCGATTTGTTTTAATCCCGGCAATGACGGCTGCAACAAACAGGCGTAACCGACAATGGATGCCAACAAACCTAAAGTAAGTGCCGGTAATAATTTTTGGATAATATGACGCGAGGTATTTTTATCTGAGGTTAGGGTAAAAAGTGCTTGATGTTTACACAAATAATGTACGGAGTAATCGATAGCAACGCCAATTAAACTGGTGCCGAAAACCAGCGTCATGATATGAATTTTTTCAAACATCCATAGATTAAAAGCCAATGAAAGACCAAAGCCATAGGCAATCGAAGCCAGGGTTAACAACAAAGGTCTGATACGAAAAAAAGTAAATGCAAATAGTAATATGCTTGCCAGCACATCCCCGGCGCTAATAAATTGCATTTCCTTTTTTGCGCGGCTGGATGCATCTGCGGCATGAAAGATAATGCCAGACACAAGAATTTTGGCATTGCGGGTCTGATCATTTTTGGCTAGTTGGTAACGCAAGTCAGTCAGCCAGGAATTCATTTTTTCCTGCAGGTCAATATTAAATTCTTCACCTTCAATGCTCAGCGCAAATAAGATAAGGTGACCTTTGACATCGGACAACAATAAGCGGTCATTAACTAATTCGCCATTTAATGCCGGCTGCAATTGCTGCAAATAAGCGGGATTAAGATTCAACGGATCTTGCGTGGGTGATAAACCACCGCCATTAAAACCAAACAACGCTGATTGGGCATGACCTAACAGCCCGGCAGGATCAGGCCGTATCAATTGTTTTTGTTGGTTAGCTGTGAGCAGGTGGTAGCGATACTCTTGCAACACCGCTTGTTGCTTTTCCATCAATGCAGAGCCATCCTTCAAGCTCGCAATCTTTACCGACGAATTATCAGCAATTGCCTGGCCGAGTAAATCAGCAGCACGTTTAACTTCCTCGGCATCCGTAGCTTGTACAGCGATAAGTACTTTATTGCCAAATTCGCGAGTAATTTGCGCATTGATTGTTTCTGCTACTTTATTATTTTTGTCGTGCGGAAACAGTGCTTGTAAATTAGTTTCTACAGCAATGCCTTGGGGTAGCTGATAGCTAAGCAGCGCCAACATTGTTACCGTTAGCACCACAAAAATTCCTTTTAAAAACAATTGCGAGTGCGTGGCAAAAAGCGCGCGGTTAAACATAATGAAATCCGTTAAGAATGTACGAGCGGCGCAGATTTTACTTTAACGCACTGCAAAGTTCTTTTGGTTGTAAGGAAAACCAGCGGCATTCCGCGGCGGTAGGAGCGGCACTTTCTTTTTGTGAAGTAAATTCAATCGTGGTTTCATCGCCATTAGCGGCTACCACCGTTAAACCTTGCAGATTATTGTTGCCATGAATTACAGCACTGCGCATATTTTTTTCGATAACATCTAATTTTGGTATGAGTTTGAGCTGCCATTGGTCCTTATCGAATATCCATTCAGTGCTGAAACGCTGTTGTATTAACGCAATGTCCGCACTAAAAAAAGCGAGTAAGGTTTTATTAATTTCGCGCTGAATAATGCCTGATTGTTCTTGCGCAATAGTGCCTGTTCCATCGGCCTGCCAATTAATCATAGCCTTGCCGGTAATCGTCATGGCATTAAAGAATGGCTTTTCGGTTGCAAGGTATAAGCCTTGCATCTTCCAAAACATAAAATGTCCCTGGGCTTTTAAGGGATAGTTTAGACCGGTTAATTTTTTTTGTTGAGTAAACTGGCCTTGAACAAATTGAATAGCATTCAAGTGGTTTATCACTTTGTCTATTTGTGCTTGACTTGCCGCGCGTGCACAACCGCAAAACAATGTTGTAACAAACAGGACTAGCACATTCACCAATGCGATAGTTTTTCTGGTAGAAATCATAGCTCCGGAATTCATAATTATTATTCAGTGAGTGTGCCAAATTTTTGGAGGAGTAGATGTTTTAAAATCGGTGGCGATTCAAAACACATGGACTCGGTTTGCATATCTATCGCAACTTGCACAGTATAGCCCTTGGTTAAACGCGTGCCGGTTGCCGCATCGGTAATAAGGTAATCCAGCTTCAGCCGATATTCCCATTCGCGCAAACTGCAACGCACGCGAATTCTTTGCCCGAACAGGATGGGTTTTACATATTTAACCCGCATATCAACGATGGGCCAGGAGTAACCTGACTGTTCCATGGCTTTATAGCTATATTGAAATGTTTCCAGAAATTCACAGCGTGCCACTTCAAAATATTTTGCATAGTGGCCATGCCACACGATATTCATGGAATCCACATCATGGAAAGGAACTAATATTTCAATTTCACTAGCGTACATAGTGTCTGACTCTGTCATTCCCGCAGAGCGGGCATGACAACTCCTGGAAATAAATTTTAGGGTGCCTGGTGCCGTTTTAGTAGCCGTGGGATGCGCAGCAACATGCCAAAAAATAAACGCGTGTGCATCCAGGTGATACGCACATTATCAGTAAACATATGAAAGTGTGAGGGTATATCATCTTGATAGACAATCTTCGTGGGCAGGTTTTTTACCGCCAACCCTTGCCAGTACAATCTTACAAGTATGTCCGTATCAAAATCCATGCGCGCACCGATTTTTTTATGCTGCAATAACGCCATGGTAGGCAAGAGCGGGTACAAGCGATAACCACACATAGAATCTTTAATCTGCGCGGATAAAGTATTTACTCGCACCCAAAAATCAGTCAACTTTCTGCCACTGCGACGCCCCGGCGGCATTGCATCATAGCTGCGCCAGCCACTGATAACGGCCGTGGGATGTTGCTCTGCTTGCGTTAAAAATAAGGGCACATCGTTAAGGTCGTGCTGCCCATCGGCATCGACTTGCAATGCGTGTGAATAACCTTGAAGAAGCGCATAAGCCAAGCCATGACAAACAGCTGCGCCTTTTCCGGAATTTTTTGCCAGGCGCTGCAAACTAATCCAGTCATGTTGCTGTGTGAAATCATTGAGCACCTGCGCACATTCTGCATCACTTCCATCATCAATAACTATGCATGGCAAATTAAATTCATGTAAGCGCAACAAAACCTGTGCGATTTTTTGTTGATGATTGAATACGGGAATAATAGCGCAAGGATTAAACGCTGCTGCGGAAGTTGTAGTTGACGGAGAAACATTCATTGTTCGGCTCGCGCATACAGCAAGCGCCCTTGCGAAAAAATTAATGGCTCTGGCGAACCCGATTGTGCTTGAGAAGGCAAATATGGCAATGAATGAAAGCTAAAAGCCGCGGTTTTTTTTTCGCCATCATAATCAATATGCAGGATGATTTTAGTATTAGGTTGAATAGGGCAGGTAAATTTTAGCCGCTCAACATTCATAACCGGCGCAGTGAGCCCTAAAAATTCGCGCGCATAATCCACCGCCCAGCTAAGCTGCACAACACCCGGCAATACCGGCAGATCGGGAAAGTGGCCAGCGAAGTAACAAAGATTTTCAGTAACATAAAGTGTTAGGTCGAGCGAGTGCACAGAAATAGAAGTGTCAATAATTTCCGGGCGTATAACATCTGTGGTAACGGCTTCAGTTGCCGCCATCGAGTTGCTTACCCTGGGTGAAATTAATGGTTGGTTCAAGATTATCAACGGGTCGATTTAAAAGTTCAAATACAGCATCAACAATATCTTGCACGGTGCGTACTTGTTTAAAATCGGAAGGCAAAATACGACGGCCGGTAAACTCTTTGAGTTTTACCGTTAAGTCCACGGCATCAATACTATCAATGTCGAGATCTTCATAAAGATTAGCGTCCGGCTTGATATCTTCAGGCGCAACTTCAAACAAGGAAACCAGGGTTTCTTGCAAGAATGTGTAAATTTTTTCTTTGGTAACCATCACGATTGTCCATTTTGTAAAAAGCGCGGCAGTTTACCAGATACACCAGCGAATGCCCAACGCTACACAGCGATTTACAGAGGTATCAGAGCGCCGCAAAAATATGTTGCGTGGCATCGACTTTAAGCCAACGCGCAACGCCTGACGTTTGAAAAATACTCTCAACAACTTGCCACTTCAATTCATTAAATTCATTTGCCTTTGGACTAAGAGTAGCTTCTTCCAGCCAAATCCAGCGGCTAATTAGCTCGCGTTCTTCATCAACCCAGGCGAGCAGTGCGGATTGCTTAAAACTATTCAACAATGCTACTTCACCCTGCTGACGATTTTCGTAAGTTGTGGAATAACCGTCACCATGCCAACCAAGTGTAGTACCAAGTGCGTTAAAAAGTTGGCCGGGTTGGGTTTGCATAAAAGTAAAGGGCATAGGTAGATATTCACAAGCCTGGCCTAAAGCCGAACGCGTCGCAGCAATGGTGCCGTATTCACTGAAAACTCGCAGCGATACTTCGCTGGATAATCGATTAATGGGTATCTGAGGAGTGGGCAATCGGGTGGTAGCAGGTATTGCAGCATGAGGCAAAGTAGTAGCAAACAAAGAAATGTCGGATGCAGGAATCTGTTCCGAATTATTCAAGCACTTTAGCGCTCCATACATACCCAGCTCACACCAGCTTGATAGCCGACGCGGCTTGCTACCCAATAAATTAATCAGCTGCTCGCGCCAGTTCGGGTCAGGGGGCAAATTATGGCAAGCTTTAATGTGAAAGATTTTGGTTTGCATATTAAGCCCGCCTACCTTGAGATCTTGAGCAAGTGTCAGCGGCAGTGTGTTCGAGTGCAATGCAAGTATGACTGCCGCCAAAGCCTAGGTTAGAGACCAATATGTGCTGTAACTGCTGCGGTAATTCAGCTGCAAAATTAACTCCTAAACTCACATCAAGCGTATCTACATCAAGTTGGATATTGGGCCATTGTTGTTGTTCGAGAATCGCCAGTAGTAAAGCTAACTCTGCTGCACCTGACGCCCCTAAGGTATGACCCAGAAAAGTTTTGAGAGATAGTAAGGGTGGAACTCGGGAGAAAAAGTTGCACAGCGCTGCTGCTTCAACAGCGTCGTTGGGCACACTGCCAGCGGCTTGTACTTTGATTAAGCCGATTTGCCCAGCCATTATTTTTGCGCGCGCCAACGTTAGCTGGAGCATGGCTTGGTAAGCGGTGGTACTGGCACCGCTTACCTGGCTGCTGTCGACGACTTGTGCTCCACCAGCGATGCGCCATTGACTGGGTTGTTTTGACAAGGCTATTGCGGCTACCGCCTCGCCCAAAACCAAACCGCTACGACGGGTAGCAAAAGGGCGGGCTTTATCGGGTGATAACAATTGCATCCCCGCGAAACCCGCCAGGGTTAAGTTATTTTCCAACTCTAGACCAATGATTAACGCGTCTTGAATGAAGCCTGACTGGATCGCCATCTCGGCCGCCAGAATCGCATTTAAGCCAGAGGTACACGCAGTATTAATCCAAACAACCGGTCCTTGCCAATCCAGCATTTTGCCCAATTGCGTGAGGAAGTCGGGCAAGCTTTTGGCATGGTTTTCACCCGCCTCCATAGCACCAACATTGAGCGATGAACTCGCCAAATACAGCCCACCGGTGTTGCTGATATTCCCTGCTTCTGCAGCGACTTGACGAATTAATGCTTCGCAACGCTCATGCCATGAAATTGCTGTAGCAGAGGCGATGGGTGGAATCGCGTAATAGGGAACCGGGAAATCTAGACCTCTGATGGATCTTTGTTCGGGCTCTGGCGGGTTGTAGAGGTGGCGCAATGCTTCGCCAAGATTAGCGCCCATACTTGAAACCAGGCCAACGCCGGAAATATAAACGGAAGTCATTGCGTTAAAAAAGCGGCTAACAAGTTAACTGACCCCATCGCCCGCCGCGTTTCTTTACTGTCGTTGAGGCGAACCCCATAGCGCTTTTGAATAGCCATGGCAATTTGCAGCGCGTCGATTGAATCCAGGTCCAACCGCGAACCTTCGCCAAACAGCACTTCATCGCCGTCCAAGCCATTAGCAGGCTCTGCTTTTTCGGCGGCCTCAAGAATAAGATTTTTGAGTTCCTGGATATCAATCATCATGATTTTCTTATGCGAAACATTAGGTAGGCCAACACTATAGCGGCAAAAGCGAGCAAGAGAAGATGCGCAACCTCGGGCCCAATACTGGCAAGATCACCGCCGCGCAATAACACATCCAGCAAACCCTCCAGGGCCCAATTCATGGGTGAAAAATATGCGAGCTGTTGCATTGCGGGCGGCATTACAAAAGTCGGCACCATAATTCCGCCGATAGCGGCCATCAAAATATTTAACATAGGGCCAATCGCTGATACTTGCGCCTGGCTGCGCAATAGAGTGGCAATCAACAGGGCGAAACTAATGGCTGCAATACTGATGCTGAGCAAGATCACTAGTAATGCCAAATAATTAATTCCTGCCAGCGAAAGCGCATCGCCGCCCAACAATGGAATGATATATATCCCCACCCCCAACATCAGCATGGCTTGCAGGAAATTGATCAGCATAAAAGGTAATATTTTTGCCACCAACAACATCACTGGACTTGCACCAAGGCCGAGCAAACGATTTAAAGCTCCGTATTGGCGCTCTTCGACAAATAAACCAGCGATAGTAGTGACGACAAAAAACATCCCAAATACTAACCATGCTGGCACATTGTGCTGGACCGAGGTTGGTCGCGAACCGGCACTGGCTCGCTCAGTATTAACCCAATAATGACCATTGAATGCGTCGCTATCGAGTTGTGCTTCAGCGGGCAAATGACTCAGCAACATTGCTACACGTAATTTCGTTACAGCTGCCTGAATTTGCGCTCGCAGCGATGAAAACACGCCCACATCGAGACCCGGTTCGGTAAGCAATACAATGGCGGGATGATCAGGTTTTTGCGGATTGGCAAGCGCATTCGCGGTATCGGCTTCAATCTGAATAACATACTTCAGTTGGCCTTCGCGCAAGGCTCGCTGCCAATCCAAAGGTAATGCTGTGGGTTTTCCGTTTTCCTTTTCCCAGCTTTCGATCAGTGTTGAACTGACTGCACTTTTATCCTGATCAATGACCGACCAAGCCAGATTATCAACATGCGGCGAGTACACATCTTTCAGGGCCATGGACATGACGATGATAAAAATCACCGGCAACACAAACAGCGCGGCCAAACCCTGGATATCGCGACTAAGAACCAGCAATTCTTTGCGGACTAACGCCAATAACATAATTAATCTCGCAGCGAACGTTGAGTCAACTGCATAAACAGTTGCTCAAGATTGAAACGGCCAAATTCGGCGTGGGTAATTTGCGCTCCGGCTTGTTCTAGCGCCATCAATGCCTGACTCGGCGTGCACTGGGAATTTAGTAATAACTGCTGTGATAACTGCGCTGCGGTAGAAGCGAGCATTTCACCATAGACCCCCAACACGAGTTGAACAACTTCAGAACTCAAGCCAACTTGTGCAAAGGTTAACAGCGCTTGACCTTGAGCCAGCAAATCATCGAGGCGACCCTGACATAAAACCTTACCGTGATCGATAATAACAACGCGGCTAGCCAGAGCCTCCACTTCTTCCATATAGTGCGATGTATAAATAACCCCCACGCCCTTGGCAGCGAGTTCTTTTACGGCTTCCAGTAAAAATGCACGGGATTGTGGATCAACACCTACAGTGGGCTCATCAAGCAAAATGTATTCAGGATCAGAAAGAGTTGCTATGGCCAGATTAAGCCTGCGCTTCAATCCACCCGATAAGGTTTGTGCTTGTTGTTGACTGAATTGCTCCAGCTGCGCAAACACTAAGGCCCGCGTAATACGCGCGGAAAGATTTTTAGTGCTCGTTATCGAAGCAAAACATTGCAGGTTTTCCCGCACACTCAGGCTGGGATAAAACGCATATTCCTGGGGGGCAAGAGCGATGCAGGCAGGATTTTTTTTTCGGACTTGCGCAAGCGGTTCACCGTTTACACTTATGCTTCCCTGCTGCAGCGGTAAGATACCTGCCAAGTGGGAGATAAGCGTGGTTTTACCCGCACCATTCGGACCAAGTAGCCCAAGTATTTCCCCGCGCGCTAATTCAAACGATACGCCAGCAACGGCCGCTTTGGACGCCTTCGGATAGCAAAAATGTATATCGCTCAGGGTAAGCATTACTTAACAGCATCTCGCAATGCAACAAAGAACGCCGCTTCTGCAGTTGCACGATCCAACAATAAATCAGCTAATTTTCCCGGATTCATTGGATCGCGACCCTTCACCATGCGCGCGGTAGCCAGGGCAAACGCCCGCCAACCATCGCCTATTGTTATTAGCTCATCCGCTAATTGTGCGAGTCGAGGGCGATTAGTCAGTGCGGCGGCTTCTTGCAAGAACGCAGCGTAGACAAAACGAAAACCTGCGCCGCCAGTGCCGATTTCTTCCTGCATCCGAATAATGTGGCCGACAAAAGCGTTGGTTTCCGCAGAAAGCGCAGCAAGCTTGCGAATTTTTTTGGCTAACATACGCATCCCGCGAATACCCACTATGGGGATGGGGCCGAGCATAATTTTACAATTCTTGCGGATAGCGCCCAGCACTGCTTCAGGTTGTACGCTGCGATTTCCTATAGTTTTGGGGTAGTAAAGCATGCCCTTGGGCGCCAGCGCGCCTTTGGCAAAACGCGCGCGTTGCAAATCAGCGGAAGCGCAACGAACGGTAGTTTCAAATACGGGATCGCTAATTAAATAATCATCATCTTCGCGCCCATAAACCAGCAGATTATGGCCGTTAAAATGGAAGCGCATATCCTCTGGAAAGTAAGGCAACCAATAGACTGAAGATTGCAAACCAACGACTTTACCTTGCGCCAGCAACTCATCCAATCTCGCTTTACCCGCCTCCGGTTTGCTAAAAGTTTCAAATGCAAAAGTGGCATTTAACGGCTTTGCCAAACCTTTGATGATAAAGCGCGGTGGCATACGATAAGCAATCAGCGGCATACCGCCCATTTTAATAAAGGGTAGATATGCAAAAGATAAGGCGGCAGATAAACCAAATGCCATAGCTTCTGAAATAGCGACACCTTCATGACGCAACAACGAAGAGATAACTCCGCTTTCGCAATGTGCCGCATGTTGGTGTTGAAAGACAGAGTGAGTAGCGACTTCAACTACGGCAGAGGTTTGGTTTATGACTGACTGATTGATGACTTCTGTGCTCATAGTAACTGGATTCATCGTGACTGGGTTCATAGTAGCGGCTTCACTGGTAGCGACTGCAATTGCGCGACGGTTATACCCAGGGCATCAGCGTAAACACTGAGCCATTTTGGCGAGAGTTTGGCAAACCGCGCTGGCTGTAAATGGCGACGAACGCGCCATTGCCACAAGCCTGTGCTTTGCGCCAACACACCGAGATCCATGCGCTTTTCATACATCCAATATTCGAGGGGTGAGCTTACACCCGCGATAGCGCTGGCCAAGGCAACATCGGCTTGTTCTCTGAGGGCGTCCACCGC
This sequence comes from Pseudomonadota bacterium, assembly GCA_040386215.1. Classification (GTDB taxonomy): domain Bacteria; phylum Pseudomonadota; class Gammaproteobacteria; order Pseudomonadales; family Cellvibrionaceae; genus Cellvibrio. The sequence continues at coordinate 147,361 of JAZKFX010000005.1, read as the reverse complement.
TTGCATAGTGACAATTTCTTCAACCTCCCAACCCTGACTTGCTACTGCAACCATTTGGCCATTTTCAGCCCGGGCATATACAGCTTTGCGTACCCCAGCGAGGGTTGCATTGCCTTCTTGCGGCACTTCGTTAATATTCATTGTCAGCCCCGGACGCTTTTTAAAATTTCACTTTTTTTAAATTTTGTTTTTAAAATTTATCGTTACACAGCTTCAAGATAAGCAAAGCCGCTGGAAAAACGGCCGGATTCTGGAATGTACATCAATATTTTTTGTCCTTTTTGAATTCGTCCAGAATGGAATAATTCGTCCAGCATGATATAGGGCGAAGCCGACCCTGTGTTGCCACAAGTGGTTAAATTGGTAAACCATTTCGTGGGTTCAATAGCAAAGCCAACATCGGTTAAATATTGCGCTAATGGCTCAGCAAAATACATAGAAGAAAAGTGTGGAAGAAACCAATCAACAGCCGCAGTGGTTAGCTGATGCTTTGCCTGTATTGCTTTGATGGGCTCACCCACTGTCAGCCAAATAACATTTTCGTTCAGTAGTCGCACATCTTGTTTGATCGCCAGGGTGGACTGCTCAACACATTGGTTCAGTGAAAAATCAGCCCAGCCGGTAAGTGAACCATCACTATTTTTTTCTGCTCCCGCATACATACAAGCGGGTAACAAATGCGCATAAGAAAACAATTCAATCCAATGGATTTTTAGTGAAAGTGCTCCGCGTGGCTGGCTTTCCAGTAACATTGCACCAGCACCGTCAGATAACATCCAACGCAAAAAATCTTTTTCGAATGCAATTTCCGGGCGTGTTTCCAGCGCATTTATTTTATATTCCGATTCCGCTGCAAACTGCCGAGCCAAGAGCTGCGGTGATACTCGCTCTGAACCCGAAGCAACCGCACATTGTGCCTCGCCAGACTTTACCGCTAAAAACGCATATTTGAGTGCGGTGGCACCGGCAAGGCAAACACCTGCAGTTGAGACTACTTCAAGCGCATCCCAACCCAGTTCGCCATGTACCATCACGCCATGATTCGGCAGTAATTGATCTGGTGTTGAGGTCCCGGTAGCAAGAACATCTACTTTGCCATGCACATTCAACGCAAGAATAGCTTTTGCGGTGAGTTGGGCATTACTCATTGAAGGCTTGCCCGTTGCTTTATCAATGGCGTAGTGGCGCGATAAAATTCCGTTTTTACGAAGAATAATTCGTCGCGCTCGCGAAGGTATACCGCCGATCATGCCCAGTACAGATTCAATATCGTCATTTTTAACGGGCTCATGAGGTAAATAAGCGCTCGTATTAGTGATGTAAACATTACTCATATAGGTTTAAACGTTCCTTACCTGAACCTGATGGAGCTTCAAAGTAGCACTTGGCGGCGGCCAATTTGCCGCGTAAAAATGGACGCAATAGTAACTGCAACAATAGACTGATAGGAACTACGGTAATGATCAGGATTTTCAAAAAGATCACGTATAAAAATAGCACTGGAATTCGCGCGGCTCCACCTGGCTGGCCAATGGCGCGCACCAGCTTTCCCCACACCATAAAACTGCGTGTCGCTGCACCTTCACTCACCAGCAATGTTGGCTCCGCATTCACCGCACCCAACCCGGCTAATAACGGCCGATCCTTTTTTTCCTGATTTTGCCGTAATGCGTCACGCAATGCTAAACCGAAGCGACGCGAGCGTTGAATTTCATCAGGGTGCACACCGGCCGCTGGCAAACCCCAAAAAGCATTGCTTCTCCCGGTCCATAACCAGCGTGGCACTGTAATAAAAGTCGCAAAGGTCCCGCCCTGGTCGGTAAGCACCACGTTGTCCAACAAACGTGCGCCTATTGCTTGCAAGGTTTTTTTCATTTTCTCTTGCGCGAGATGCCACATGTTGCGGCAAGCAATAATCGTAATCACTGGCTTGCCTGCCGCGATACGTTTGAAAACAGGATTTTGTAACAGCGCAGTGACTGGTAATGATGGCGCCAAATACCAAACCTGGTAAGGCAAAATAATGAGATCAAATTCATCATTGTCGCGGAGCGCTAGTGGCTCAAGCGGTGGCGCCACCTGGTAGATCGACTCAGGAAACGCGTCCAGAAATTGAAAAAATGGCCAGGGAAAGGGATAAGGCGTGATTGGTTTCAGGGTCAGAAAAACTATGTCAAATTCACCACTCTCTTGTAATGGTGACAATATCTTTTGGGTAATATCCGTTAGCTGTCCAGATTGGGAATACACGGGCACTAAAATGCGCTTTTTAGCAAAGGCAGAATTTTTGTTATCAGTCACGTTATGTAATCTTCCATGGCGTAGTGGGGCGACGATTGTACCATTAGCACTTGTTAGTTAGTAAGGGTGACTTGACGTGCCGGGTGCTAAAAGACCGCAAGCAACGGCTATCGAAAATTGCATTATTTTGCTATGGTGCCCGCCATAAAACTGCTTCGTCAAATCGCTTTCAGAGCAATCCCAGAGCCAAACATTGAGGTATTAGAATGAACATGGAATCAAACATGACAACAAGCTCAGCGCTGCACAAAACACCCTTCGCTAGTATGTCGCCTGACGTATTGGTTATCGGTGGCGGCCCTGCGGGCTCTGCCGTGGCAGCGCTATTAGCGGATAAAGGCCACGATGTTGTTATGCTGGAAAAGTCACATCACCCACGGTTTCATATTGGCGAATCCTTATTGCCAATGAACATGCCGTTGTTTGATCGTCTTGGTGTGCGCAAGGAAGTTGAAGCCATTGGTATCACCAAATACGGCGCCGAATTTATTTCTCCCTGGCATGCTCATACCAGCGATTTTGTATTCGCTGAAGCTATGGATAAAGCCTTTCCCTATGCAGTGCATGTGCGCCGTTCGGAACTTGACGAGATACTGTTCCGCCATGCAGCAAAACGCGGAGCACGTACCTTTGAAGGGACTCGCGCCACCCATGTGGATATGGATGGCGGTGGCGACCAGCGGGCATTGGTAAAAGTAAAAGCGGATGACGGTAGCGAGAGTGAGTGGCGTCCACGTTTTGTGATAGATGCCAGCGGTCGCGATACTTTATTAGCGAATCAACTTGGCATCAAAAAACGTCACCCTGAACACAGTAGCGCCGCCTTATATGGTCATTTCAAAGGCGCGAAACGCGCTGAAGGCCGCCGCGAAGGTAACATTTCGCTATTTTGGTTTGATCACGGGTGGTTTTGGTATATCCCTTTGCTGGATGGTACTGTTAGCGTCGGTGCAGTGGCATCGCCAACCTATTTCAAAACTCGCAAAACTGACCCAACAAGCTTCCTGATGGAAACGATTGCGTTAGTCCCAAGACTTGCCGAGCGTCTCAAAGATGCAACTCTGGAAGAACCGGCAACGGCAACCGGAAACTTTTCCTACACGGCAAAGTATTGTCGTGGCCAGCGTTTCGCCATGATCGGCGATGCCTATGCATTCGTTGACCCAATGTTTTCGTCAGGCGTACTGCTAGCGATGAACAGCGCATTTGAAAGTGCAACCGCCATAGATCACTGGCTGCGCGGCGAAGAGAAACTGGCCGAAAAAGCCTTCCGTATTTACGAGAAAAATTTGGCGCATGGCCCCAAAATGTTTTCCTGGTTTATTTTCCGGATCACCTCACCGGCTATTCGCAAAATTTTTATGCAACCACGCAATTTATGGCGTATGCAAGAGGCGATGCTCTCTATTCTAGCCGGGGACATTTTCCGCAATACACCGGTGGGACCGCGCTTTATTGGCTTCAAATTTATTTATTATTGTTCTTGCCTGAGCATTTTTCCGCAAGCAGTGAAAACCTGGTTGTGGCGACGTCGCAATCATAAAGAAGCCATAGCGAATTCAGATATGGAATAACAAAAAAGAGGTCGAAAGACCTCTTTTTTTATGCGCAACTTATTAAATAGAAATGAAAAATTTCAGAAACTCCATCAGCTATAAAATCATCAATAATATTTATTTAAACGCCAGCGTGATTAGCAAAACAAAAAATATTTATTTTTTAAAATAAATATCCTGAATTTTTTATGAAATTTTTATGAAAAATTATTTATTTTATTAAACCTATGCTATACAGGACTTCGTTTTATTTTACTGCTTATGAAAATATTAATAGCTTTGAGGTAATTATTTATTAAATAATTTAGCATGAATTTACTTATAGACACTTAAGCGACAAAACATTTTTATAACAAAATATAACGAGGGAAAATTTCAATTGCGTTCGTAGAAGTTGAAATATCTGTAACAACTATTGTTTACTATTAAGGAAAATATCATGAGATCACTAAAAAATTTATTTTTGTTTCCACTTATTTTTTGCGTTAGTTCGTTCGCCACCGCAAGTCATTACACGCTGGTTCTCGTTCAGGGATTTCAACCCAGCACTCTCGGTACCCCAGTCATAGCAACACAAGTCGAAGAAAAGGGCACAGCTTATTGGAACGAGTTTTGGGGTACTCGCTCTCAGGTACGTATCGATTGGCCATCTCAAGAACGCATCACAGGACGCATAGCAACAGATTATGTTTGGCCTAAATTACGGCAAATGTCGATTGACGGTACCTGCAATTCGGGATGCATATTTTTAACGCATTCCGCCGGTGATTTGGTGACGCGCTATATTCTCGACAACCAGGCACTCTGGTTAACCAATGCAGGACTTCAACCACTCAATATAGTGGCGAGTTTTGACTTTGGCGGTGCCGGAGGTGGCAGTGAATTGGCCGATATGGCGGTTAACCTTGCGTCAGGCTCAGGTCTGATCGATCAAGCCGGGCGTATAGCGATGTCCTTATGGCTGGGAACAACACCTACACCCGAAACCTTAGGGGTGTTGAATGATTTGCGAGTTAATTCAGCACGTCAGTTAGCACCTTTCCCTGATTCAAGAGTGCCGCGTTTACGTTTTGCGGCAAGCGCATCCGATTATCTTGGTGCGACCAGCCTGTTAATTCCTGGTGAAGATGACGGCGTGGTAAGTAGCCATTCCAGTTGTGGCGCATCTACACCCGACAGCTTTGACAGTTGTTCGCGCAGTGTTGCTTTTAATGGCAAGCTTGCTAATCAAAGTCGCGGTGTCGCGAACTTTTTGCCACAGCATTACCCCATGCTTATGAGTGCTAAATACAGTCATGCAGCAGTGGTCGGTGCCCAGCCCAAAGGTGAGATTACTGCAGCGAATTCCAATGCTGTATTTTTGGATTCAGGACAATTAAATATCAATACCTACGATGAAAAACGTGGCTTTTGGATTTTTAGTTCGCGTTATCGCGTAGTGACTGATTCAAATCGTTTAAGCATGTCGGAATTAGTTGCACGCGGAGTAAATTAATTCATGCGAATAAAAAGGGCGTCCATACTCCTAAGTTTGGTTTTGTTGGCAGCTATAGCGATTGTTTGGTATCGCGCGACAAATGTTTCTGACGCCCTTACTTTGCAGTCGGACATTACTCCTTCACAAACTCTACATTCGCCGTCTTTTGCTGCGGTTGGAAACCAGCCGGCAAGTCCCGCCGTGGTAGAGGTTGAGGAACATGTAAAGGAAGACTTTGCAGATAATTTTGCTGTAGTAGCTTCAGCTTACGCCGATGAAATTAATTATCCACCTTACTCAATACCTCTCAGAAGTTCTGATAGCCAACTGCTCCAGCCGAACTTATACCATGCGCAAACTATTCCACTTGAAAATGGAGCCAAGGCAAGCATTCACCTCGATCGTTTTAGATTTACTTATCCAGCGCCCGTTAATGTGCAGTTAAAGCTGGAAGGGATTCAAGTTTATGAAGTGAGTTTGAGTTTGTTTAGCGAATCAACCAACAAACTTTTAACCACTAGCAAAATGCAAATTGACGAAAAAGGTTATCACACTAAGTTAACAGCAGAATCTGAATGGGATGGACCACTACGCATTGAAATTGAATTTAAAAGTGGAGGGCAAGCACAAATTGTGCAGACTGGCTTTGAATACAGTCAACCTGTGGCAAAAATTATTGGCTTGGGTGCAACCGCTACTGAATCCACAGATTTAATTATTCCAGTAAAGGTAAGAGTAACCGTGGCAGGTCACTACCGTTTACGCGCAAATTTATTTACTGCAGAGCGTCAACCCATTGCGGTATTGACCGCTAGCAACCCACTTGCCAAGGGCGAAGCTGTATTGAAATTGCGCGCTTATAAAGCAGTGTTAAAAGGTAACCCGTCGCCGCTGTTGTTAAGTACTTTTCAATTGGAAAATCGCTCTGCTGCACCCGGTGAACCCACTCGCTACGGCGATAGCGAACGACCGGAGTTTGTTGTTGATTATTCAGCAACAGAACTATTCAGCGAAGAAAGTTACAAGCCCAGTGAAGAAGAAAAACAACGCCTCGAATTTCTAAAAAGCATGGCAGAGAAAAAATAAATTATAGGAATAGATTAGCAATAACACCGCGCTAACAGTTTTTCGTATGCTGCGTAAAATAATTAATCAAATCGCGTGTTAACTGTCGCGCAGCGTTGCTTTGAAATTGTCCTTCCGCCATATAATGCGTAACACTGAGGCAAGGCATTACACGAATTGTATAATGCGGTGGCGTTGCGCTGATTTCATACCATTGCTGATGTTTAAGTAATGTTGCGGGCTCACAACAAATAATGACAGGTGTAATTGCTTTGCCAGCGCTTAACGCAATATTGGAAGGACCACGATGAAAACTCAGTGGCTCTCCCGGTCGTGACCGCGTACCTTCGGGGAAAATGATGAGCGAATTACCTTGCTGTAAGGTTGCAACGCAACGCTGAAATAAGTTGCTATCGCTATTACTAATGTAGTTGGCAGCGCGCACGGCCATAGCTGTAAACGGATTACGCCATAAACTTCCTTTTACAATACAACTTGTATCACCGGTAAGCGCGATGATAAAAACCACATCCAATAAAGACGGATGATTAACCAAAATTAGCTGATTAGGTTGGTGTAGCTGGGCTACGTTGTGAAACTCAAAACTAAGCAGGCCTAGCCAGCGCAATAACTGCAAATACGCGCGAAAAATTCCGGCAATTGTCACTCGGGTAAAAGCTTCTTTTTGCCGTTGTTTTATCGGCAATAAATAAACCAGCGGAAATAAAGTGAGTGACAAAACACAGCCACCCACACCGAAAACAGCAAAACCCAAACCCGTTGCCGGTATGCGCCAGCCACGGGAACGCCGCAACCGCTGCCACAAGCTATAACGTTTAGCTAACACACTAATTTCCATATGCCATCGATCTCCAGAAGCAGATCGGCACGGCAAATATCGGCAGCAAGATAAACCGCTGGCGCAGCAGGATAAGCGTTACTGACGTAATGTTTTATTGCGGGTAAATCGGCTTCGTTGCGCACATAAATTTTGATCACTTCAGCAACCAGATCCGGTGCCACGCCGCTATTATTTTTAGCATATTCAGCAGCCACGTGCGCTAACAGGCAATTCAGATTTTCTACGGTAACCTGAATTTGTTTTTCCAAATCATCGGGATGCTGGGTAACAAAACCTATAACACTCGCAGTTCCTGACACAAATAAAATGGGTGCTTGATCGGCTAATTCGAGCAGACTGGCACGCGCAAAAGAAGGGCTGCGCGGTCCATATTCCGTAGGATAATGATACGCACTTGCCTGTTGGGGATTTTCAAAATGTTGTGCAGGTAATTTGCTGGCAAGAGCATAAATCAACAAATCACCGCCATTGTGGCCAAGCGCGCAAGCTGAGGGGAAGTGTTCTTCGGCAATGCCCTGCGCTGTAAATGCGTTAAAGCGACCAATACAAAACTGGCGATAACGTTCTAGATTTTGTTCGCAATGATTAATATCCGCAAAATAATTCCACACGCGCACCAAGTGCGGATAACCGCATGCCTGCATTTCCGTCAATAAATTGTTATAAATAGTTTCGGTTGCATTTTGTAAACCACCTTCATCAATTTCATTGCTCCAATACGCCAGCAATATGTATGCTTCTGTTTCAGCGCAATAAAAATTTTTACTATGCTTTTGTTTAACTGGACCAATACTGAAAATAAATTCGCAATTAGACGCACCCGCTAGCAAAGGTAAACCAGTGCTTATAAAGTTCTTATCTGCGGAAGCGTGACAGTGCGCGTCAAATAAAACTTTTGCTACAAGATGCTGTTTCTCGCTAACGCTTTCTTCACGCAAATACTGGCAGCCTATTCCAGTCGATTTTTCTAACATATTCATTTATCCAGTGCGCCCTCTGTTTTGCGGTTCCGCTGACAAACTAACAAAATCTCCCCTGTTTGTTGGGTATCTGTCAAACCCGAAACCATCTCCAGTTTTTTCTGAAAGCGTACGGTGATAGGCATGACCAGGTTATACCACCACATTGCCCGCTTGGGTCGACGTTTTAACAAGCTCATGCCGAGATCCACTATGCGGGAAGATTTAGGTTTCATACCAAACACTGCGCTTTGCACCACGCTAAAACCATAGCGATCTAACATGGCAATAAAATTTTCAGGCACATAACGGCGGCGATGCCCGACAAAATCATCAAAGGGTGTCCATAATTCCGGATGTAGCGGTGTCGATATCAGCAAGATCGCATCGTGGGCAGCCAAGCGTGATAATTCTGCCATAGCCGCGAGATCATCATCTACATGCTCAATAATGTCGAGCGCGCACAACAAATCAAACGTTTGGTCGCCAAAGGGTAAATGGCTAATGGATGCCAGAGCAATATTACCGCCATGCTTTTGTAAGATGCTGAGCGCCGGCGCACTGATATCGATAAATTGCGTGCCGGCAATGGGTAGACGCGGCCGCAAACCAGGCGCAACTTCCAAACGGCGAGGCCGATCTTGTAATAAGGAGTGTACTAATGGCCAAGTATTAAAACGCTCCGGCTTAACAAGTCGCGCAGCACCCCATAATGCATTGTAAAAATTGCGATTTTTATCCAGCATTACCGCTTCGGCCTGCGCGGCCTCGGCTTGGGTGGCCTGAGCTATTGGAACTATTACTGTCATTATTGTGCATTCCCAAAATTAGGCGGCGATTATAGGTGTAAAAAGTATAGGTGTAAAAAGTAGGTGGATCACAGAAATGCACCAGCGCTTAAGGTTGCTACACTGGAGACGCGGCTTAATTGCCAGCAGACCACGATCTTACTTGAGATTCCAAGCCCTCAAGGTTAAAGTGGCCGCAAATTTTTGCGTATTTTTTTATAGGTATTGGTATGGGCTCACAATCATCGCAGACACCGGAAGAACATGAATTAGCAGTACTATTAATTTCCGCATTGGATTTGGAAGACATGGCGGCAGAGGATATCAGTCCCGAAGCACCCTTATTTGATGCCACTAATAGTGAAAGCCTGGGGCTCGATTCAATTGATGCGCTGGAAATTTCACTCGCCATTACCAAACATTATAAAGTGCAATTGAAAGCAGATGACGAAACCAATAAATCTATCTTTCACAATCTGCGGTCCCTCAGCAACTATATAAATACGCAACGTGCTTAAACATTTTTTTTCTATCGCGCTTATTGCGGTTTATCCGGCGCTGGTCCATGCATCGGTGATTTTTGCTATGCCCGGCCTACAAGTGGTTGCGGTTATCTTTTTTTTACTTGGCATTTTTTGGCCTTCCCTGCTACGCGGCCGGTTAATACCCTGGATAGTATTTAGTGTGCTCACCACAGCAATACTGCTCTTGGGATATTTCAAACTGACTTTGTATTTGCTCTACCTCACTCCGATTGTTATTCCCCTGGCACTACTGATTTTTTTTGGTCGCACTTTGCTCGCAGGGCGCATACCACTGATCACCGCGATTAGTGATGCAGCGCGCGGCCCCTTAACCCCGGCGATGCAAAAATACACGCGATTGCTCACGCAACTCTGGTGCGTGATATTTCTAATTTTGATTCTTTGGTCAATTATTTTAGCTTTCCTGCAACGCCCCGATCTCTGGTCGTGGTTTACCAATGTAATTAACTACGGTTTAGTCGGTGCATTTTTCGTGATTGAATTTATGGTGCGGAAAAAATTATTTCCGGAACATAATCACCCCAGCTTTTTGCAATATATCCGAATCATTATCAAGGCTGATATCCGCCAATAACACTTAAGGATTTGCTTACGTTTATGTTGCCTACACTGCCTGCATTAGCTGAAAATATTTCCCTTGCCTTAATCAGCCCTTATATCCCCGACCAAACATTGGTTATTCATAACGGCAACCGCATTAGCCAGCAACAATTTTTAAAAGATTTACATAAAGTAACCGCACAGCTTCCTGTTGACGCTGGATTTGCGTTAAATTTATGTGAAGACCGCTATTATTTTTTACTTGCTTTTTGTGCACTACTGAGCAAAGGCGCGGTAAATTTATTACCGCCTAACCAGCAACCAGCAACACTCATCGAACTGGCACAGCCTTATCCGAATTGTTATTGTCTATTCGATAAAGATCAGCATTGTGAATTGCCAAAAATAATTGTGAGTGAATTATTACAGAGCAATGATGTAATAGATAATGCGCTTCTACCGCTTATTCCTGCGCAACAAATCGCCGCCATTGCGTTTACCTCAGGTAGTACTGGCACACCAAAACCTAACCAAAAATGTTGGGGAACTTTAGCAGCAACCGCACGCTTGTTAGGGCAGCGGCTGACGGCGGATTTATCACTACCCGTTATTATTGCTACGGTTCCGCCGCAACATATGTATGGCTTGGAAACTTCGCTAATGTTGGCTTTACAAGGGGGTGCCATTATTCACAGCGCTAAGCCTTTTTATCCCATTGAAGTGCAACAATTATTGCAGGAAATTAATTCGCCCGGTGTTTTAGTCAGCACCCCCACCCATTTACGTGCGATTGCCAATGCGGGGTTACCCATGCCGGCATTAGCTGTGATTGTCTCCGCAACCGCGCCCTTAGATGAGCCTATTGCTCGCGCCAGTGAACAATGCTTTAACGCACCCCTATGGGAAATCTATGGCTGCACAGAAGCGGGGGCTATGGCAACAAGGCGCTCTACGCAAACTCGATATTGGCAATTGCTCGACGGTTTTTCCCTGGCGATTGATGGTGAGAATATCAACGCCTATGCGCCGCATCTCAATGAGATAGCACCCATTCAAGATCAACTGACCTGCAATGAAAATGGTGAATTTTTATTATCCGGACGCAATAGCGATATGATTAATGTTGCCGGTAAACGTTCTTCATTAGCCCACTTAACATTGCAACTGCTGCGTATAGAAGGTGTTTGCGATGGCGTTATTTTTTTACCGCCGAAAAAACCAACAACGCAAGAAAATCAGCAAGACGCCCCACACACAACATCACAACATGAGACCCGCCCCGTAGCCTTAGTCGTTAGTGATTTACCAGAAAAAGAAATACTTGCAGCATTGGCACAACGCATAGATGCAGTTTTTTTACCGCGACCACTGCGCAAAGTGGCTGCCTTACCGCGCAATGAAACCGGCAAGCTCACCGCTGCGGCCTTAAATAATTTATGGAGCCAGCGCAGTGAAAAACATTGATTCAGATTCTGAATTATTATTTTCAGTACCCCTTGACCACGCTTGCTATGCAGATCATTTCCCTGGCAATCCGCTGGTGCCAGGTGCGCTATTATTGAAATGGATTTTAGCCCAAATAGAACATGAATTTCATTGCAAAGTGAGGCTGTTAAAAAGCGTAAAATTTTTAGCCCCGGTTAAGCCTGGCGATAATTTGCAAATCATAATGAACACCAACTTGCTTAAGATGCCATTGTCATTCGATATTTATGTACTTAACACTCTCGTGATTAAGGGCAGCATAGAGTGCGAAAATTGCGCTCCTTTCCAGCGAGATCAGCAATGACTCAGCAATGGCAAACACAGCGCGAGCGGGGCAATCGTTTTGCACTGAAGCTGTTAACCTGGATCGCCTTACATTTAGGGCGCAGAGTCATTTTTTTTATACTGTGTTTTGTGGTTTCACATTATTTTTTGGTAGCGACAAAAGCCCGAAAAGCATCGCAGAATTTTCTTGCGCGAGCTTTGCAGCGCCAACCCAGTCGCTGGGAAATTTATTGTCATCTACTCACCTTCGCCATCGTTAGTGTTGATCGGATTTTTTTTCTCTCGGGACGCGAGGCACTGTTTGACATACGTGTGCATGGCAATGAGCTGTTTGAAAACTATCAAGACCGCGGCTGTTTTTTATTGACCACGCATTTAGGAAGTTTCGATGTCATACGGGTCATGGGCATGGGTCTGCGCGACAAAGCCTTGCCGGTCAGTATCGTGCTGGATATTCAGCACAATGCAAATGTCCTGCAGTTATTACAATCACTTGATCCTTATCTAGCCGCTAACGTTATTGACGCCCGCACCCCGGCGCCGGCGCTAGCACTGATTCTGAGCGAGGCTATAGCCGCAGGAAAATTAATTGGAATTATGGCTGATCGCTGCACCACAGCTGATCGTATAACGCCGGTAGACTTTTTTGGCGAACCTGCTAATTTTCCGCAAGGAGTCTGGCACCTGGCCAGCATTCTGCAAGCACCGGTGATCACCTGCTTTGGGATTTATAAAGGCGGCAATCGTTATGATTTACATTTTGAACTCATTAGCGATCAGCTAGGTTCAAGCCGAAAAGACCGAGCCGATGCCATAGCGGCAGGCATGCAACTTTATGCAAATCGCGTTCAGGAATTGGCGCGAGACAATCCATTTAATTGGTTCAATTTTTATGACTTTTGGCACCATGAAACCACTAAGCATCACTAACTACACGCTCACCAGTTGTTTGGGAGTTGGTAAACACGCGAATTGGGAAGCGATTAAATCCGGGCTATCAGGCCTACAACCCTGCACTTTTTATGAAATTAGGGATTTGGTTACCTGGGTAGGCGAAGTCCCCGATCTTGAACAGCCTTTACCTGCAGCATTGAGTGTTTACGATTGCCGCAATAACCGTCTCGCCTGGCTGGCACTGCAGCAAGATAATTTTATCGCTTCCGCGCAGGCCGCTATCGCTCGCTATGGTGCAACACGAGTCGGTGTTTTTCTGGGTACCAGCACCTCGGGAATTCATCAAACGGAGTTGGCCTACATAGAATCACAAACACCATTGCCGGAATGGTATCGCTACGCGACAACCCATAACCCATTTTCGGTAGCCGACTTCGTGCAACATGTGCTGGGCACCCAAGGTCCGGCAATGGTCATTTCAACGGCTTGTTCATCCAGCGCAAAAGTATTTGCGTCTGCCTATCGCGCCATTGCCAACGGACTTTGCGATGCGGTGGTGGTAGGCGGGGTAGACAGCCTGTGCTTAACCACACTCTATGGTTTTAATGCGTTGCAGTTAGTGGCACCGGATAAATGCAAACCTTTTGACCTGCATCGCAACGGTATTTCCATTGGCGAGGCGGGTGGTTATGCGTTGCTGGAAAAGGATACCAACGCGGAATTCGCGCTTCTGGGTTACGGCGAAAGTGGCGATGCTTACCATATGTCATCACCTCATCCAGAGGGTGAAGGTGCCTTGCTCGCCATGGAAATCGCGTTACGCAAAGCGGGTTTGAACCCTGCTGATATTGATTATATTAATTTGCATGGCACCGGGACCATCGCAAATGATTCGGCTGAATCCAAAGCCGTTGCTGCATTGTTCGGCGCGCAGACCTGGGCTAGCTCGACCAAGGGTTGGACCGGTCATACCCTGGGCGCAGCGGGCATAGTTGAAGCTAGTATTGGTTTATTAAGCATGACTCACGGCCAAATACCACAAAATCTACATCTTGAAACCCGTGATAACACCATGCAGATCGCCCTGGTAGAGCAAACGCAAAACCAAACTGTCAAAAACGTCTTAAGTAATTCTTTTGGCTTCGGCGGTAGTAATTGCAGCTTAATTTTAGGAAAACAGTCATGACCAATGCCACCATGAATAATGTCTACCTCGAAGCGGTTGGCCTGGCCGCACCCGGACTCCTGGGCTGGAAAGCCAGCCAGCCAATATTAGCGGGCTTACAAAACTACACCCCGATTGCTTTGGAAAAATACAAACCTGCACAGCTGCCGCCTAACGAAGCCCGACGCGCAACCGAGTTAGTGCGCATGGCCTTTCGGGTCGCAGAAGATCTGATGGGAAATACCGACATCGCCATGCGTGACTGCGCTAATGTGTTTTCGTCATCGGGGGGCGATTACATTATCGTTGACCAAATTTGCCGGTCGCTGTGCGAACCCGAACGTCTAGTTTCTCCGACGCAATTTCATAACTCGGTACATAACTCGGCTGCGGGATATTGGAGTATCGCTACCGGTAGTCGTCTGCCATCGAGCAGCTTGTCTGCTTATGAAGACAGCTTTTGTATGGGGTTACTAGAGGCAATGAGTCTTTGCCAGACGGAACATTTACCCACTTTGTTGGTTGCATATGACATCAAGCCACCTTATCCCCTGAGCGAAAAGCGTTTTATTCCCTTGGAATTTGGCGTGGCATTTTTACTTAACCCAATACGCAGCCCACAGAGTATTGCGCAATTAACCTTGTCTGCGCTGAGTACCAATAGCCCGGCAAGTGTTGCCAGCCCCGAACTGGAAACGATTCGTCTCAATAACCCTGCTGCGCGCAGCTTGCCCTTACTGGAAATGCTCGCGCGCAAGCAATCAGGCAACCTCATATTCAGCAATCGCAACTACAACTCTTATCAGCTAGGGGTCACTGGATGCCATTAAGCCGGGATCAAATCGCCGCTTTACTGCCTCATGGCAACGGGATGTGCATGCTTGATGAAGTGATAGGTTGGGACGCTGAACAAATTCATTGTCGCAGCCAGCATTTTGCCCGCACCACTAATCCATTATTTGAAAATGGCCAGCTTGAGAGCATCATGCTGATTGAGTTTGCCGCGCAAGCAGCGGGAGTTCATGCCGCACTTTTGCACCCACCACAAGAAGGTTTACCGCGCGCAGCTTATATAGGCGCAGTAAAGAATGTTGAGTTATTAAAACCCGTGAGCGACAATGCCGCCGCCATTGAACTAAAGGCTCATTGCTTACTCAACAATAGCAGCGGTGCGATCTATGAAGTCATTGCACAACAGCAAGATGCCATTTTAATGCGCGGCCGATTAATTCTGAATCAAACCTAATTTCGAATCAAACATAAAAGAGGTTATTGCACACTTTTATACATTCTTTTTTTATTTTTTCACCGTGAAAAATTTCACAATGCTTATTTATTTTGAGGAACTTACTATGAATGCTTTTTACAAAATTGTTACTGCGCTTGCCATTACTCTTTTAGCTACTAGCGCATCCGCGCGCAACGATATTGCTAACTATTCGATTGCAGATGCATTGGCAGACGAGGAGGCAAAAGCCATTCTCGGAAATGATATAAAATTTTATTTTGGCACTCAGGCACATGGTGACGTGATTACAGAGCACACGGTATCTAGCGTGAATAGAAAAACCAATGGTACTAATAAAACCGATAAAGTAGCTTGTAACTGGGTATTTTTATCATCACTAAAAGCCTTGCGTGACCGGGCTCGCGAAGTCGGTGGTAATGCAGTTGTGAATATTCGCTCTAATTACCAGCACAACACCACTACCAGTAACGAAACCTTTCAATGTGGATCAGGTACATTTACTTCCGGCGTTGCGTTAATCGGCGATGTTGTGACTATCAAAGAATAATGATGTAGCAAGAAATGGTGCTGCAGCAAGAATAAATCCTGTAGCACTCTTCTTAAAGACTTTATTTCCCTCTCCCAACAGCGAGGGAAATATCAACCGCAACAATTAACTCCCTTTAAAATTAGTTCCTCGCACTGCCTGCCTTGCATCCACCAATGAAACTATTTGCCCACGTTTAACATTGATGATGTTGTCTTTTTTTTCTGCGGTTAAGGGCGCGCTCATAATGTCTTGATACAGCGGTTCCAGCGAAGCAAGCGCGGCTTGCAATTGATAAATATTGGTTTGCAAACTTTCAATTTGTTCACTGTGACTATTGCGTTTATTTTGCAATTGCGTCAAACGCAGCATGTGTTTTTCCAGTAATTGCTTTTGATATTGATTGCCATGAATTAAGGGCGAAAGTGCCTCTTGAATCCATAAATCAATATGTTCACTTAGATCTTTATAGGTGTTACGAACCTCTTGCACCAAACTATTTATAAAGCGCGTTATGAGTACACTCTTACGAGTCATTAGAGTGTTCAGGGAATAGCGGAAATCATCGGCACGTTTGCTCAATTGTTTTAATTGGCGGCGCTGAATGTGAATTTTAAGCAAATGACGCATCATCAATTCATCGCTATTTAAGCCATGTTCGGGACGCTGATAAATCGATACCAGTACGCGATTAGAGCGTTCAATTTCACGCTCAATATGGCGCAAGCTACTATCGACATCGTCAAAAAAATTGCTGATTGCGCGACCGAGGCCAAGCGATGTCCAGCTTTGTGCGAGGCCACGCTGCGCACTATTAATTTGTTGTTCCAGCAGACCTGCACTGATCGGCGCCAGGAGTGAGACGCGCTGTGCATCGAGCAAGCGCTGGCTGGTTCGCAACGATAGCGCTTGCTTGTGATACTGGTGATGCGACTGGCGAATGGTGTCGCGTAATTGTTGCAATACGTCATTGGCGGCACTGGGTCCGGCGCGGCGCATTATGGCGATTTCAGTTTCGCATTCATTCAGGCGTCGCGCCAGACTATGGCGAGTCGTCATTATCATTTCGTAGCTGTCGCCCACTAAACGATGACCAACAATTTGCTGCTGGCTGTGCATAACCACATCAGCTAATGTACGTTCCAGAATGGGAAAGTTACTGCGATCCTGTTGCGTTGAGTTGCGCCCAATCTTGCCCATCAAACCCTGTTTCGCCGATATGGCTAGCACTTGCTCTGGAGTTAATTTCAACTGGCGTGCAGTTAATAAACGAATGCGTTCAATATTGGCCTCAATGTCAGCCGGTGGCTGCAAGTCATCCCATAAGCTATCAATTTTGTTCAGCAGCACTAGTACAGCGGTGCATTGCTCGTCACGCAGGCTTTGTACATGTTCGCGCCAAATACTCATATCACTTGCCGTTACGCCAGCATCCGCCGCTAACAAAAATAAAATCGCTTGTGCTTCAGGTAGCGTTTTCAAGGTTAGCTCTGGCTCATTCCCCAATGCGTTTAACCCTGGGGTATCGACAATCCTCAGCCCCTGACGTAACAAGGGATGATCAAGGCTAATCAGCGCATGACGCCAGGCAGGCACGGCGACCTTGCCGCTTTCGTCCTGCTCACCTAATTCATCCAAGGCAAAACCTAATTTAAGTGCCTCCGCCGTGGTTACCCATTTACTAGCGGAGACTTGATTAATAGCAGCGCGCGCTTGTTCCTGATCGCGAGGATCAAAGGGAATGGTGACCCAGTTTTGCGGGATACGTTTAAAATTTTGCATGCTCGCATTGGTGCGCCGCGTTTCAATGGGCAAGAGGCGCACGCAATTAATCGGCTGATCCGCTTCCCAAAAGATTTCAGTAGGGCACATAGTCGTGCGCCCCGGCAGCGAGGGCAGTAAGCGATGGGCGCCGTCGGCATAGAGTAGAGCGTTAATAAGTTCGGTTTTGCCACGGGAAAATTCACCCACACACGCAATAGTGAAGGTATTGCCTTGCAGTAGCTTGCGCGCTTTTTGCAAGGTATGCACAGCCTCACGGCTTAACATTTGGTGGTTTTGACCCCACTCATCAAACCGCTGCAAACGCTCATCAAGCTGCTGCTTCCAATGATTGTATTGGGTCATTTGACGGTGAAGTGCTTTTACGTCCATGGGACATCCTGCTTAGTGGCGGTGAGCTGGCTATATTTAACCCTTCCCTTATTCGCAATCGAGGCGCATTAATGGCGGTTAAATAGTTATTATTCTGGGGTCATTAAAGCCTAATCAGCAGCAATTGACCAGATGTTGAGCAACCAAAGGTCAAACTCGCAGATTAATGGTGGTAAAAGGTGACAATTACAGATTATTAGTCACCTTGCAGGGCCTCTCACAACAACCGTGAGGATTGTCGATAAGACCGGAATTGCGAAGAGTATCAGAAATAAACGCACCTCTTTTAGATGCGTTGCACAATCCATTGAATTGCTATCAACACTATTACCAGCGACAGCCCCTTCAGCCCGTACGGAATATATGCTGAGTAATTGCGGATAGAAATTAACAGCGGTAAAACCACAAGCACAATGGCCATTTGCCCCAACTCCACACCAAGATTAAAGGCCAGGACGGTTAAAAATTGTTGATCCGCAGGTAAACCCAATTCACCCAGAGCACCCGCAAAACCCATCCCATGTAATAAACCAAAACCAAAAGTTAACCAGCCTAAACGCAACACCAGAGGAAAAATATTATTGAGTGCGGCCAATGCAACTGAAATGGCGATACTCACTTCCACCCAGCGGCTTGGTAACTGCATCCAATGTAATGCAGTTGCCGTTAAAGTAATTGAATGTGCGAGAGTGAAAGCCGTAACAATCCACAAGGTGTTAACAATAATATTGCGAATGTTATTGTTAGCTACCCATTGTTTATCCTTGCGAATTAATACTGCCGTTAACAGTAACGAAATTAAAAATAAAATATGATCAAAACCAATCCAGATATGCACTGCACCTTGCACGACAAATTCTTTAAAGGTCGCAAATTTGCTGCCAGCTGTTTCGCTCAGGCTAAGCGTTCGCACAGCATCTGATAAAATTCGTGGGCTATGACTTTGCGTACCAGTTTGACTCCTTAGTGTAAATAATAATTTATGCTGACTATCTTCATTGAAAAAAGCGCTGTAGTGAATAATCACCTCGCCTGCAAGCGGACATTGCGCTCGCACCGGCACCACCAGATAGCCTTCATTAAAGTGCGTATCAATTTGCCATTCAGATTCGACTGCGAGGCTACAAGCTTGTGTTGCACGCACAACCTGAACATTGTTTTGCAGATATTCCGTGATTGCCTCTGCGCGATTTTGCACTTCTTGCCAACGCAATTTTCCGTCGCTATCGGAATCGACACCAATAGCTTGTTCAAGATCGTAAAGGCGCACTTGCCACTGCCCGACAAAAATTCCTGTTTCGCTAAATTCTCCCGTCAAGTAAGCAGTACTTAATTGATGGGCTTGTGATAACGCAGATAATCCCCATAAACAACAAATACCTATAGCTGAGAATAATCTATTCATCGCGATGGTCCTTATTAAAGGAGGGCGCTTCCGTATGATTAAGTGTTTCCGCGCGAGCCAGTAATTCTTTATCGTGAGCCTCTTTCGCACTGACAATATTTATTCTTGCCCAATATAAAGCCTTTACAGGATTCGGATTAATATCCAGATAATAAACCGTCATTTCATTTGCATGCAGATTATCTTGACGTTGTTCACGCAGTAAAATTCTTTCTGTCAATTGGCTTTGCCATAAGCGTTCGGGTGCATTTATTTTTTTCTCTGCGAGTGCAAGCCGCAATAAAAGCGCATCGTCCATTTCTGGTGCGTTGTTTAACACTTGTGTTAAATGCTGAATAACTTGCGCGGCGTTGTTGAGTTCGAGCTGCACATCCGCCCATTGCGAAAGATAATTCACGCTTGCATTTTTCAGGCGTTGCTCCAGCCAGCTAGCCGCAGCGGATGGATCTTTATTACGCAGTGCCATGTCAGCCAGCATTTGAATTAACCAGGTACCACGCTCATCACGCGGCAAACCTTGGGAATGTATTAATTGTTTAAGCTGCTGGTAACTACTGCCTAGGTCACCAGGATTAAGATAAGTATTGGCTTCCAAACTACAAGCAGTTACCGTAAATAAATCTGCGGATCCCAACAGTTTTAAACATGCGTTGCGCGCAGCGAGAGGATTTTCCTGAATTACGTAAATTCGCGCAGCTAACAAATTAGCATTGATATTTGTTGGATCTTGTTGCAAAACTTTTTCGAGTGCTTGCTGCGCCACCACAAAGTTATGTTGATGTTGCTGAACCTGAGCCCAGACTAACCATAAATTTTTGTCGATAGGTTTATTTTCTTTGACGGATTTTTCAATCGCGGGCTTCAGCACTGCTTGCGCCAAACCATACAAGCGTGATTGGCCGGGCAATGCTGCCTGTGCCAAATAGGCATTAGCAACAGCGACAATAGCGGTGGTATCACCGGCTTGTGTATTGCTTTGATTATCTTGTAGCGGCGATGTTATTTTCTGTAAAGTCGTGTCATTGAGTGCTGGCCACTGAGCAACAATTTCATCGGCAGTCTTGGGGACGTAGGGTGCGGCATTGGTAATCAATGTGATAGTGGCAGTAATAGCAAAAAAACCTAATGCGCAAAGCAATCTAGACATACAATTTTCCTTGCCCCAGTATTATAAAACTTAATGCATAGCCTACTGTGAGCACTCATTTTTAAAATAAACCCGCTGAAAATTCAGCCCGTAAATTCATTAATATTTATTTTTAATTTTTGTTTTTTTTACTAAATTTTTCTTTCTATTAATTTTCTTTTCCATTTATTCGCTATGAACTATAAGAATAAATACTAAACTCCTGCCTTCCATGGCAGGAAAAAATCTTACTGATACTTTACTTAACTACTCGACTAATAAATCATCGTAAGCAGTTTCGTCAGTAACATCTTGCGTCACACTACGGCTGTTTAAAGGTAATGCATTAGCCGTCGCGGTTTGCAGAAATGCTGTGCGACTGTAAGCAGCAAAAGATACTGTTAAAAGCTCAACTGATATATTTACGGTTGCTGGACCCGAGGTAGTTATGCCATCAGAAACGACAAACGAAAATGTATCAGTTCCGGTGAATTCAGCACTCGGTAAGTACGTAAATGAGCCGTTGTTTTGTAAAGTTAATACGCCATTGGCTGGCTGCGTACCCACTGTAAAGGTTAGCGCATCCATATCAGCATCTGTACCCGTCACTGTGCCCGAATAGGCTGTTTCAGCTTGCGTTGAAATACTTGCCGCTGTGGCCATTGGCGAAGTATTTGATGGCTTCGGCGATTTTTTCTTATCGCTGCCACCACATCCCGCCATCAACAACGCGGACAAACACAGAGGTAGTACATAGGAATAATTTTTCATGGTCGGCTCCTTATTTAGAACCAGGCAATGGTTCAGCCAGGTAAGGGAAAGAAGCATTCATCATGGTTGCATTTAGCGGCGCACCGTCGGTGAAACCAACTGTACCTACCACGGCATCTTCAGGAGCACATAAGCCTAAGTTGGTAGCCACACCCGCAACCGGGATTGGATGGCAGAGTCGGCCCATTACCACGCGTAAGGCAATATCCACCACGTCATCACCAGGACGACGACCGTTAGGGAAGCCAGCTAAATCATTACCTGCAACACCAAAGTTGGATTGACTGTTCACAGAAGTAGCAGGTATCCCCGTATTCAAGCGCAGCATTTCAGACGCAGTTACTGTTGCTAGCTGATTAACACCGGCAAAGCCGGTCAGGAATGCAGCAACTAAATCATTGCGAGGAAAATTGGTCGGTGCAAGTGTGGCGAAGTTGGTGCTGAGCGTGGTATTTACCGCGCCTTTGAACAGAATATTTAATAATTCAGGCAAAGACGGATGAGTTACATAATCGGCAAATTGTCCATCGTCTTTCGGCATAGAAGTAGAGAAACGATCTTTATCTTTCAAACCTATCACCAGTTCATTGACTAGCGGGCTACCTAAGCGCGATACCTGAGTCCAGGCGCCGCCATTCACTTCAGTTTTATTGAACGATGCTTTTGGATTAAGAATGCGCGCTTGCGGCAGGCTCGCTGTAGTCCAGGTACCAATGCTGCCGTTACCTGCACCCGTCAAACAAGTTTTCGGTATTTCCAAAGCAATTTCAGTAACGTTTTTGTAGCGCAAATCGTCATTAGCGGCGTTTTGAGTAATGCCACCTGGGAAGCCAGCAGTATCTGCAGCACCCGGTGCACTTGCGCCTTCAACCGGTACATAATTTACCAAATCAAAAGTTTTACCGAGATTGACGACGAAGGGGTCTTTACGTTGACCCACAAAGACGCGGCCGTTGGTAGCGCAGTCAGGGATTTTAATTTCGTAGATAAAGCTATTGGCGTAAGTCTTGTAATTCGCCTCGGAAGTAAAACTTTTGGTACCGATAAAGTCGAGCGGTTTGGCAAAGGTTGTGCTGTCGGACTCAGCATTTTTCACATCCATACTGGTGCCGGTTTTGCGCGCTCCAGTAAGCACTTTTACGCTGTAGGTTTCGAGAAAGTTAACAGCGGAGTTATCGCCCGCGCTAATAGCGCCGACATTTTTCAGCGGTACTGCAACTGAACGAGTATTTCCCTCTGAACCAATCGTCAATTTTACGCCTTCGCCCATATTGGGCAGAGCTTGGCTAAAACGAAAATCAAAGGTTAAGTCTTCAATTGCATCGCCGGTGTTATCCACGTGGATGCTGTAAAGCGCATTGGGGTCCATCGCAAAATAGTTTGGGCCACCATAAGCATCTTGCAGCGGAATATAGTTTGCGATAAGAGTAACGTAACTACCGCGTCCAGTTTCATAACTGTTGAATGCGTAAAAATCCGTGGAATCCAATGCCGGCATACGCGTAATATTGGGTGCTTCACGATGGCTGGAAGCCATACTTCCGCTAGCAACGAGGCCAGTGCATACCGCACCAATAATAAGGGATAAATGTTTGAGCTTCATAGGATGTTCCTTTGGTTAATGGATGTGCACTCCAATAAACGAACGGAACTGATATTTGGATTCAAATAGTTTCATTTATTTTTATTTTTTAAAGATTTTTCGCTGAATAAAAAAAACTCGAGCTTTTTTGATACCCTAAGTAACTAACCTGGTCAGAATTATTATCCAGTGTTACCAAAAAAATAATGCACGAACATAATTTTTGTATTTACCTAGTGGTGGGATTTGTAATGACATGGGCAATAAAGCTGGATTGGAAAGCTAATAATGAGTAGTAATAAAATTTTTAATCTCAATTTTGTATAACTCTCAGAGCTATTGACCAATAAATAGCTTAATCTTTTATTAGTTATTAGTTTTTGTAATCGTCTATTCGGTTTCAAAATTCTTAATTAAATTCAACGGATGGAGTGCAATTATATGCTTAAGTATGCAACAGAATCATGTACAACGCATTATTAATGCTTTAGCTATAACGTGGGCATATTGCCGAAGATGGTTATTCTATTAACCTGCTACACATCGCAGCGGTTATAGAGTTTTTGAACAATCGTTGCTGGTCATGAAGTTTTCTGCATAGATTTAAGCACGTTCTATAAATAACGCGAGTAAAGGCTGATTGATGTAGTAATTGTTGCGGCTAACTTTTTCTTTTTTTAATAAACCAAGTTCAACAAGTTGTTCCAAATACTTAGTTGCCGTCAGGCGCGACACAGAAAGGTCCTGCATGACAAATTCAATTTTCGTGTAGGGGTGATTAAATAAATTATTTAGCAATTCCTGGCTGTAAATTTTGGGTAACTCAGTGCGTATTTTCTGCTTATAACTCTGCATGAGTATTTTGATTTGCTTAATCAGCTCAATGGTCGCCTGTGCAGTTTGCGTCACGCCTTCTAAAATGTACAACAACCAGGGTTCCCATTCGCCAGTTTCACGCAAGCTTGCAATTGTTTGTAATACTCCGCTTTAGTTTGAATCAGGTAGCGGCTGAGATAAAGAATGGGTAAATCCAGCAAACCTTGGGCAACTAAATAAAGCATATTTAAAATGCGCACCGTTCTACCATTGCCATCGTAAAACGGATGTATGCTTTCAAATTGGTGGTGAATAATGGCCATTTTTATCAATGGATCTGCATTGCAAAGTGTATTGTCATTAATGTATTGCGCTAAATTATCCATTAAACGTTCAATGTCTTGCGGATGTTGTGGCGGTGTATAAATGAATTCACCTGTTTGCGCATTTTTTAATTCTGTGCCGGGTAATTTGCGAAACCCTGCGTTATTTTTTTCAAGCGTTTCTTGAATACTGAGTATGTCGCTCAAGCGAATTAAACCTGTATCACGAACCAGCATAAAACCTTTTTTTAAAGCGCTGGCATATTCCTGCACCTCCTTAGCAGCAGGATTTGTAACGGCAAATAATTCAGCTTTGAATAGCTCATCATGAGTGGTGATAATATTTTCGATTTCTGAACTGTGCTTAGCTTCCTGCAGTGCCAGGGTGTTAATTAAAATCGCTTCATTAGGGATACTGGCAGCAACGCCTTTCAGCTCCGCTAAATAACGGCTTGCCACAGTCGCTTTTTTTAACACCGCGCGCGTTTCAAAATGCTCCAGATCACTAGGTGGAAGCTGCTTTATTTCGTAACTCATAATAATTATCTGCATGTATTATGTATAGATATTAACTAATTCTATACATATAAACACAAACATGTATAGAAAAACCGCTTATTTATACATATCAACCTCCACACACATGGAGAACCCTGTTATGTATACGCTTGTTTCCTACACCCTTAAATCTTTTTATCAAAAATCAAATCGTCACAATCTCCGCGGTATAAAGCACTTTAGTAGGTTGCCCGTTAGGCGATCCACCTAGCGGCTCCAAGCTCACCGCCAGGGCTGCAACCTTCACTTGATCCAATAAAACATTGCGCGGCAGAGTTAAGTGTCCTTGTTTAGGCAGTAACCCGAGGGACACTGGCGGGCGACCATCAGCGGCCACCATCCATAACTCGTAATCCTGATCGGGTAGGGGTTTAAAATTCGCGGTGGCAGTCACCACCAGATTTTTTTCGCCCAACTCGATGGACCACAATGCCTGCGCTTTTTCGCTTTGTACCACCGCAATTTGCGTTTGCGCGCGCTCTGGCGACGGCACTATTAAAATAACGGTCAGTAATATCGCTGCTGCCGATGCAACGCCCGTAAGCCACTGCCAGGTACGCGCTTTTGTTTGCGGTAACTGAACAACATTTGCAGCTGGCTGAATATTATTAAAACCTAATTGCTGTTGAATATTTTCCCATAGCTGCGCAGGTGGCTGTATTGCCGCTATCCCACCACTCAAACTGTTCAGCCGACTTTCCCATTGCCAAAGTACGTGCCGCAAGCTGCGATGTTGCATCAACAACTGCTGAAAGCGAATTCGCGCACGGCCGTGCAAGGTGCCCAACACATACTCTGAGGCCAAGGCATTTTTACGTTCTTCAGTGAGATAATTCATGATTCGATACACCTCTTTAAACGTTCCAAACCGCGACGAATCCAGGTTTTTACCGAACCCAATGGCGATCCGGTATGGTCACAAACCTCGGCATGAGTAAACCCGCGAAAATAGGCTAACTGGATAACATGACGCTGCTGTTCTTCGAGCAGATCCATGCACCGGTCAATCAATACCCGGTCGCGCTCGGCGTAAAGCTCCTTTTCTGGTGTACGCTCATCTTCCACTTCTTCGACTTCCGCATCGCTTTCGCGACGGCTTTTGACAGAGCGGAGCATATCCAACGCTCTATAACGCACTATGCTGGTCATCCAGGTCAGCACATTGCCTTTTTCTTGCTGGTATTCACCCGCGTTGTGCCAAATTCTCACAAACGCTTCTTGTACAGCGTCTTCTGCCCAATCGCGGCGGCGCAGCATCTGTAAACTGACGGCGTAGAGTTTTCCTGCGGTGTGTTGGTAGAGTTGTTCAAACGCGAGCCGGTCACCTTGTGCTGTTGCACTTAGTAGCCGCAGGGCTAGTTGGTTAGGATCCATAGCTGTCTCTGTTAGTAAATGGTTTGCGGAATTCAGAACAGATACGGGGCAAACCATAAATTGGATTCAACTATTTACGGAAACTTGCAAATACTCCCTATAGATTTAAAAATCACCCCCTAAGAAATGCCAGGTTTGAAGTCTGGCTTTAGCATTACCATGCACCTGGTGCCCTATTGAGTTTTACTGCAGGCAACATCTGTAGCGCGCAAAATATATTCAGGCAAAACTTTAGGTGATCGAATACGCAACGTCTTTTGCCGCCCCAACTCTCCTTGTAAGATTTCTACATCGCTTTTGGGGACTTTGAAAAATTTGCTGAACCATTTAATGATATGTTCGTTAGCTTTACCGTCGACGGGTGGTGCAGTGATGCGTAATTTCAAACGGTCGCCATGAATGCCGACAATTTCATCACTGGACGCTTTGGGTTGCAGATGGCAGTGAAGAATTAAATCCTCTCCCTGCCATGAGTAATATGCGGGCATTAAAACTACTGCCTGCTATGGATGCGCTATCAGGACCAATAACCCAACACAATTTGCGGGTTGAGTTGAACCAGCATCGCTAGCCGAATAATTAACATATCGACAATTTTAAGCCCTAATAAAATAATGATCGGAGATATATCAATAACACCACCCAATGGTGGAATGACTTTGCGAATGGGTGCGCAGAGTGGATCGATAATTTGATTAGCCAGAACAATCAATGGATGATGGCTAAATTGCGCCAGAAAACTACCAATAATAGTGATCACCATACACCAGAAAAAAATATTGGAAACAATCGAAAGCGCTCCGACAAACCCCCACAGCAAAACTAAAAAAGGGTTAGTAAATATATCGCTAACACCGTGCACGAGAGATAGCAGTAAACTAGCAACCAATTGCACCAACAAAATTAATACCACTGAAGCCATGTCGATACCGAGAAAACCAGGAATCATTTTGCGTAATGGTTTTAACAAGGGCATGGTAATTTTAACAATCGATTGTGATACGGGATTGTAAAAATCGGCACGCACGACTTGCAATAAAAATCGCATTATCACAATGACCAAAAATAACGACATCAGGGTAAAAATAATCAAATGCAAAATATTGGTTAACATCAAACAACTCCGCTAAAAAAACCTATTGATAACATTATTGACCAACCCCTAATGATTTAGCGGCTATTTATTTTCCCAGCACTTCAGACAATTCTACGGCGCGGTTCGCACAAGCCTGCATAGCGCGGCTGAACATAGCGCGAATCTCGTCATTCTCAAAGGATTTAATCGCCTGTTCGGTAGTACCATTAGGCGAGGTCACCCGTTGCCGCAGTTCTGCTACATCAATATCACTTTGTTTCGCTAAGATGGCGGCACCGAATGCTGTTTGCAAGGTAAGCGCGCGGGCACAGTCCCGAGTTAAACCCTGAGCAACGCCGGCATCGATCATAGCTTCCATAACTAAAAAGAAATAGGCGGGGCCCGAACCGGAAACAGCGGTCACAGCGTTAATTAATGTCTCGTCGGACAGCCATTCCACTATTCCTACCGCCGCTAACATACGGTCGGCTAATGCTTTTTGCGCTGGCGTCACATTGCCATTAGCATACAAACCACTCGCCCCTTCACGCAGTTGGGAAGGGGTATTAGGCATACAGCGAACAATTGCCTGGTCAGAGCCCAGCCACCCGGCAATGCTCGTCGTGGTAATACCTGCAGCGAGGGAAATAATCAGGGGTTTGTGACTCAATGATCCCGCTAAACCCAGGGAAACTTCTTTCATCATTTGTGGTTTAACGGCGAGTATCACTACATCGGCTGCCGCAGCGGTTTGTGCGTTATGAGTACTCACCGCAATGCCAAACTGCGCAGCCACTTTATTCAGTGTTTCCAGACGAGGCCCGCTGGCGGTGATATCACGCGCGCTGACATTTTCCGCAAGTAAGCCGCCAATAATAGCTTTGGCCATATTACCGGCGCCGATAAAGGCAATCTTGGACATTGTGAATCCTTGAGTCATCAATAGGTGTTGAGCTGGGTTTGCAAAAAGTTGGTCATTGTACTTATATCTGCCTGGTGTTTTCTATCCACACGATAATTTCTATCCCATCCTATCCCTGCCTATCGCAGAGTGCTTTCATTCATTGCACCTTTGATTGCACTTCACAGCTATTACAAACTTTTCTTCTATCGCGCTTTATATGTAGAGACATCTTTTTATCAAGCTAAGCCCGCGCACCAAAAATATCAGTACCTACTCGCACCAGGGTTGCGCCCTCGGCGATGGCAGTTTCCAGATCCGCCGACATGCCCATGGAGAGCGTATCCAACCCAACCAAGCCGTTGGCTTGCAGTTGCGCAAGCGCTTTGCGTAACTTGCTAAAAGTTGCGCGTTGTTGTTCAGGGCTATTGGAGGCAGCGGGGATACACATCAAGCCGCGCAATTGCAAATGCGGCAGCTGATTTACAATCTGTGCTAACAAGGGTAGTTCAGCCAGGCTAATGCCGGATTTTGTCGCCTCATCGTCAATATTCACTTGCAGACATACTTGCATCGGCGGTAATTCTACTGGCCGTTGATCATTCAGGCGTTGGGCTATTTTTTCTCGGTCTATACTATGGACCCAGGTAAAATTTTCGGAAATGGTCCGGGTTTTATTCGATTGGATGGGGCCGATGAAATGCCATTCAATATCGGTGAATGAATGTTCGGTCATGGCGCTGAGATCAGCTTGTTTTTCGAGCGCTTCTTGCAGATAGTTTTCGCCAAATCGACGCTGGCCACAGGCATAAGCTTCAGCAACCGCAACCGCCGATTGGGTTTTGCTAACTGCAATCAAGTGCACAGTTTCAGGGTTTCGGCCTGCGGCAAGCGCGGCTTGTTGAATTCGTTCGGTGACTTTCGCGAACTTGTCGTCTATCGTGTGCATAGTATTTATAAAATGTCCCCTAAACATAAAGGCTGACCAATGAGTTTGGCCAGCAGAATAAAAAGGTAAGCTTAATGGATATTACAGAACTTCTCGCCTTCAGCGCTAAACAAGGCGCGTCAGATTTACACCTTTCGGCGGGTTTACCGCCCATGATCCGGGTTGACGGTGACGTGCGCCGGATCAATTTGCCGCCCATGGAACACAAACAAGTCCATGGTTTGATTTACGACATTATGAATGACCGCCAGCGGAAGGACTACGAAGAATTTCTGGAAACTGACTTTTCGTTTGAAGTTCCCGGAGTCGCGCGTTTTCGTGTGAACGCATTTAATCAGAATCGCGGCGCGGGCGCAGTGTTTCGTACCATTCCCTCAAAAGTACTTACTATGGAAGAGTTGGGCATGGGCAATGTGTTTCGCGATATTTGCGCTGTACCTCGCGGCCTGGTATTAGTAACGGGGCCAACCGGTTCGGGTAAATCCACTACGCTTGCAGCCATGATTGATTACATTAACGATAGTAAGTACGAACACATTTTAACCATTGAAGACCCCATCGAATTCGTCCATGAATCAAAAAAATGCTTGATCAACCAACGTGAAGTGCACCGCGACACCCATGGCTTCAGCGAAGCACTGCGCTCCGCTTTGCGGGAAGACCCGGATATTATTCTAGTGGGCGAGATGCGCGATTTGGAAACTATTCGTTTAGCATTAACAGCAGCAGAAACAGGGCATTTAGTATTCGGTACACTGCACACCACCTCAGCCGCAAAAACCATTGACCGGATTGTAGACGTATTCCCGGCCAACGAAAAATCCATGGTGCGATCAATGTTGTCAGAATCCTTGCAAGCCGTTATTTCGCAAACACTGATGAAGAAAAATGGCGGCGGTCGCGTTGCGGCACACGAAATTATGCGTGGTACTTCAGCGATTCGTAACTTGATTCGTGAAGATAAAGTGGCACAAATGTATTCTGCCATTCAGACCGGTGCGTCACTCGGTATGCAGACAATGGATCAATGTTTGGCAGACATGGTAGCGCGCCGTATTATTAGCCGCGAAGCGGCGCGTGGCAAAGCAAGAATGCCGGAAAACTTTTAAATAAATTGCACAAAATTTATTTTTTAACGCACCTAATGTAGTGAATACTCTTTGATGCGAGACTCGCCGTAAATACATCCTTGTAGGCTCCAATCGGCATCCCTTCGCGATCCAGTCGCTTCGGGAAACTTCCTACCTCCATGTAGGTCGTCCATGCCTCATAGGGTCTCGCATCAAAGAGTATTCACTACAAGATTCAAACAAATAGTTCACCAAATATTTAATCGCACAACAGCAGGCACCCATTATGGATTTTGATCGTTTATTAGCATTGATGGTAGAAAAAGGCGCGTCGGATTTATTTATTACTGCGGGTGTTCCGCCGTCAATGAAACTACACGGAAAAGTAGTGCCGGTAAGCTCCACACCGCTGGCTCCCGAAAAAGTTCGCGAGTTAGTATTGAGCGTAATGAATGAAAAACAACGCACTGAGTTTACCGACAAAAAAGAATTAAATTTCGCCGTAAGCGCACGTGGCATTGGCCGCTTTCGCGCCAGTGCATTTTATCAGCGCAATTTAGCGGGCATGGTATTGCGTCGGATTGAAACCAACATTCCTAAAATTGATGAACTTGGTTTGCCAGACAGTATTAAAGAATTGGCAATGACGAAACGCGGTCTTATTATTTTTGTGGGCGCAACCGGTACTGGTAAATCCACTTCGCTTGCGGCGATGATTGGCCATCGCAATCGCAACAGTAAAGGACACATTATTTCTATCGAAGACCCCATTGAATTTATTCATCAACATGAGGGCTGCATAATTACGCAGCGCGAAGTGGGAATAGATACTGAGTCATTTGAAGTTGCGTTAAAAAATACCTTACGCCAGGCACCCGATGTTATTTTAATTGGCGAAGTTCGCTCGCGCGAAACCATGGATCACGCTATTGCGTTTGCGGAAACTGGTCACCTGTGCTTATGTACGCTCCACGCCAACAATGCCAACCAGGCACTCGACCGGATCATTCACTTTTTCCCTGCAGATCGTCATCGCCAATTGTGGATGGACTTATCACTCAATTTAAAAGCCATAGTTGCGCAACAATTAATTCCTACGCCCGATGGCCAAAGTCGCCGTGCCTGTATGGAAATTTTAATTAATACACCGCTGGCGCAAGATTTAATTCGCAAAGGCGAAGTCAGTGAAGTAAAAGAATTAATGAAAAAATCCCGCGAGTTGGGAATGCAAACGTTTGATCAGGCGCTCTACGATTTATACGATAAAGGCGATATCACTTACGAAGATGCACTCTTACATGCGGATCAGCCCAACGATCTACGCTTGATGATTAAACTCGGCTCAGAGACAGACGCGGCTTATTTAAACAACGCCGCAGATAGTTTGACGATTCAGGATGATGATCGCCAAAATCGCGGAAAAATGTATTAATTATTAATCTGCTTCACTCATCCTTATCCTCGGAAAGCGGGGATAAGGATTATATTTCTCACCACAAAAATTTCGTTAATCCTCGAATACAACCCTCACCTAAATAGGCTCCTAAAATCTTTTAAGCTAATTAAACTTGCAACTACGTAGACCTTCGTATATCTTAACTACGAAGATCTACGTACATATTTAAAAATAGGCACCCTTATGACTAACCCTACCCCGGCAGAGCTGGAGATATTGCGCATCCTTTGGAGCTTGGGCGAAGCCAAGGTTCAAGCAGTGAACGATGAACTCTGTAAAGTAAAAGCTGTTGGCTATACAACTACGTTAAAAACCATGCAAATCATGGAGCAAAAAGGTTTATTAGGTCGCAAAAAAGATGGGAAAAGTCATATCTATTTCCCAACTGCCGAACAACAAGATACTCAATCCACCATGCTTAACCGTTTACTGCACTCGGTATTTTCCGGATCAAAATCAAAATTAGTTATGCAACTATTAGGCAGTGAAAAAATATCCAAACAAGAACTTAATGACATCAAAGCATTTTTAGCGGACATGGAGAAAAAGAAATGAATAGATTATCCCAGCTGTTGAGCAATGAAATAAGTTATGCAATTGGTTGGACAATTATTCATTCGCTTTGGCAAGCTACACTCATCGCTTTAATAATTGCGCTTAGCTATGCCTTCACTAAAAAAGCGTCGGCTGCTACGCGTTATTGGATTAATGGTCTGGGCCTGTTAAGTTGTTTTATTGCCAGCGGCATTACCTTTTATATCAACTATCACGCTTCAGTCAGCATAGAAATTGTCAGCACAGAATCCATCACAGGGATCAGCGCCAATAGTTCACCAGCATATGTTCAAACCATTTCAGATATTATTAATCAATACATTAACCAAATTACTATGGTTTGGCTTATTGGTTTTGCTTTATATATTAGTAAATACATTGCTGATTTTTTCTATTGCCAGCACATTAAAAATAATCACTACAAGCATCCTAACCAACAATATCAACAACTCTTTAATGAGTTAAAGGCTAGCCTTGGTATCACGCGACATATTCAATTGCGTCTATCAGAGCTAGTGGATATCCCCTGCGTTATAGGTCATTTCAAGCCCGTGATACTACTGCCTGCTAGCCTTGTGTTGGGTCTCTCCATGAAGCAAATCGAAATGATTTTGCTGCATGAGCTAGGTCACGTGCGCCGCAATGATTATTTTATAAGTAGTTTACAAACGCTAATCACTTTGTTTTATTTTTTTAATCCCTTTGCGCGCTGGATCTCATCAAAAATGGACGAAGAGCGCGAAAACGCCTGTGACGATATAGCCGTCTCCGCCAGTGGCAACCCATTGTTTTACGCAAATACACTTAAGGAGTTCGCAGAAATGAAAAACAATTATTCACTGACAATCGCTATAACCGGAAGAAAACATTTACTCATAAACCGTATCAAACGTTTATTTATTCGCGATGCCAATTTTGCAAAAACATACGGTAAGCCGCTTACTATTATGGTTATGTTTCTGGCCATGATTGGCTATTCAGTCGTAGGCTATTCGGATGACACGAATATAGTCGATGAAACGCATAACATTAATGAAAAAAACCTACCACTAAAAACACTCTTAGAAAAAATTGAGGAAAAATGTCCCGCTGTTGCTGGAAAAGTAGTACTGAAAAATCCTGAAACCAAACGTGACCTCAGCTCCAAAAATGCTTCCTGTGATTCTTTAGTGACAAGTATCCAAAAGTTGGATATTTACGGCGCTGAATTATCAATAAAGATGCACAACGCCTCCTTAAAAGATATATTAAAAACAGTCGAAGCGTCCTGTCCTGACATTGTAGGTAAAGTAATATTAAGAAACCCTGAGCTGAAACGTCATATTGATGGCCGAATTCCATGTTCTGTATTTGAAATGTATTTACAAGATCTGGATGCAGACCCGACATTAAGCGCTGATGAAATTAAAGAAGATGCGCAGAAAATTTATGTATATGCGGAGTATGCGGAGATAGTCTTTAAATATAGAGATCTCAGCACAGAGGCTCTAGATAAGGGATACTCAGCAAGATGTGTTGCCACCTTCACTGTCACTGAAAGTGGGGATCCCATTGATATAATGTCAAACTGCAGCAGCTCTATGGAAGATGCAAAAAATTACTATAACCAACTACTTACCGACTCGATAAAAAAATCAAAATTTCCCATAAAAATGGAAAACGGAAAAGCCATTTCGGTGAAAAATATAAAGATTAAAAATTTCTGGGTTATAGCTCCACGTGCAAAGTAAAAAAACCTGTTGAAATTCCAGGGGTTTTAAATTTTATAATTAAGTCGGCTCAGAGAATAAAAAGCTCGTCTATCTTCCAAAAGGCGAGCTTTTTTGCTTTAAACTACCAATCAAAAATACAATTCCACCATATTCGCTTATATTCAGCTTCCAAGTTCCATAGGAATACCCAAGAATACTCACCAAGGGTAACAATAATTTTTGTAATGCCCGCACATAAATTTTTAATGCTAAGGACTATCTATGAACTTTGGTGAAAAGTTAAAACAGCTCAGAAGCGAAAAAAATTGGACGCAGCCGCAATTGGCAGAAGCCATAGGAATTGAACAATCTTATTTATCGAAATTGGAAAATGATAAATCCATTCCTTCAGCGGATATTTTTCAAGCTATTATTAAGGCCTTTGCTATAGATGTGGAGAGTTTTTTAGAGGGCGTTGATGCCCAGATTATCCAGCGCCAATTGCGACAAATACCCGAAGTAGCCAATTTTTTGAATGCAGGTATTGCTGGCAAAATTCATAATATTAAAAAATGGCTATTTTGTTCTGCGGCAGCTTGTGTAATAGGTTTAACCTTGATTGTTGCGGGGCAAATGGGGTTAGTTTTTTCAAACACGCTTTATAACTATGAATCTGCAGGCATAATTTTAGCAAACGAACCTCAGGATATTTTTGAAAACTATGGAAAATTACTGAACTCAAAGCGTTCAAGTGGTGAAATAGCATCTAGAGAGGAACTCGAAAAACAATGGTATGAATTTACTTCTACCAGAAGAAGACCGAATTATTTGGCACTACCTAATTACCAGGGCAGCATTTTTAATGCTGCTGTTGAAGATGGCTCCAGAACCTATTTTCTTAAGGATAGCCGGGAAACCAATCAACCCAAAAATAAATTTTTAATTTTAATCGGTGCCTTATTAGGCTTCGCAGGTCTATTTGGCTTTTTTGTTGAATTTCGTTTACGCAGAATTTAATAATAAAAAGCGGACAAAGAGGATGAAAAATTCATCCTCTTTGTAACTCACAATTAATTTTCACTCAAAACTTTTTGTTGCAACGCATGCAATTCCGCAATACCTTTTTTGGCTAAACTTAACATAGCCGCAAATTCCGCTTCGCTAAAAGGTTCTGCTTCAGCAGTGCCCTGAATTTCAATAATCCCACCGTCGCTCGCCATAACTACATTCATATCTGTATCAGCTGCGGAGTCTTCGGGGTAATCCAAATCCAATACAGGTACACCTTGGTAAATTCCTACCGACACCGAAGCGATCGCACGCTTCAAGGGTTCGCCCACCACCTTGCCATTCGCTTTAAGATGCGCAATCGCATCCGCTAAAGCAACCCAGGCACCGGTAATAGATGCGGTGCGTGTTCCGCCATCCGCCTGAATAACATCGCAATCTATATTGATAGTATTTTCACCGAGTGCCGTCATATCAATTGCCGCGCGCAGCGAACGGCCAATCAAACGTTGAATCTCTACCGTACGACCGGTTTGTTTGCCGCGTGCCGCTTCGCGATCCATACGAGAACCCGTAGAGCGCGGCAGCATACCGTACTCGGCGGTTACCCAGCCTTGGCCTTGGCCACGCAAAAAGCTGGGCACACCCAAGACAACACTCGCAGTACAAATGACTTTGGTATCTCCAAACTCTACCAAAACCGAACCTTCAGCATGTTTGGTATAGCGGCGGGTAATGCGAATATCGCGTAATTGATTGGGGTTTCTATTGCTTGGGCGTTGCATAACGAAATCCTTACTGCTGAAATGGATTAAAAGGAAGGTGTGATAATATCGCGCACCACCGAAAGTATTTTTACCTGCTGTTTTACGAGCTACTTTACAGGCGATCTTTACGAGCTATCTTTATGAGTTAGTTTTAAAGCGCGAACTTTATCAGCAATGCAGTTCTTACGTAACCGTTAATCATGAGGAATTACCAATGCCACGCAGTATGACCGGGTTTTCCCGCCGCGAAACTAAACTCCCCTGGGGCACCGCAGTATGGGAAATCCGCAGTGTTAATCATCGTTATCTAGAGCCTAGTTTTCGTCTTCCAGAAGATTTTCGTGAAATCGAACCGCATTTGCGCGATGCCATGCGCAAAGCGCTGCAACGTGGAAAGGTTGAAGCCGGCCTGACGATTCTATGGGAGCAAGAAGCAGAGGTAGAGCTGGGCATTAATATCAATCGCGTTACGCAACTGACCAAAGCCGCGCAACAAATCAACAACTTATTAGGTGATGCTGCCTCACCGGTGAATGCCCTCGATATTCTTAAATGGCCAGGCGTTATCCAAAAACAAGAACTCGACCGCGAAGCCATGCAAACCGCCGTGCTGGAATTATTTAATTTAGCCTTGGAGGGATTAATCGAACATCGCACTCGCGAAGGTAACGAGCTGGAGCAATTAATTTTACAACGACTGGATGCCGTTTCGACGCAAGTAATAAAAGTACGCGCACGCCTGCCGGAAATTTTGCAAACCCAACGCGAAAAATTACACGCAAAACTCGCTTTACTTCAAGTCGATTTAGATCCTGACCGCCTCGAACAGGAAATTGTTTTACTTGCACAAAAAGCTGATGTGGACGAAGAGCTCGATCGCCTCGATACTCACGTTATTGAAATTAAACGCAGTCTGAAACAAGATGAATCTTTAGGCCGCCGATTGGATTTTTTAATGCAGGAATTAAATCGCGAAGCCAATACGCTATCGTCAAAAAGTATTGTGAGTGACACCACCCAAGCCGCGGTTGAGTTGAAGGTGTTGATAGAGCAAATGCGGGAACAGGTGCAAAATATTGAGTAACAAATTTTCATCGTTGCTAGGCGCAGTCAATAAAACCGCTTAAAACTTCTTCAATCGAAAATAAAAAGGTCTCTGAAATAAAAGCAGAGGCCTTTTTATTTTAAAGAAATCCTTCTACACATCGTATAGTTTTAATGCAGGAGCTACTGCAATTTAAATACGCGATAAGAATGCGGCTTCACGGTCATGCTAAACACACTCTTCTCACTACCGCTAGCTTTACCCCAATGCATGTCCGGTTGACGAACCTGAGCTTTTTGCACTTCACCGGAGAGGATATCTTTTAATTCGCTAAAACCTTTCACAGCGGACAACTTCACGTCTACTGGTTCATCGCGATAGCTCTGGACGATCAATGTATTGTTATCGTATAGGAATAAACTCATCTGGCCGGGTCCTTCCAGCACTGTTTTATCGTCGCTTAATTCGCGCTTTATTTTGGTGAGCACCTCGACAGGCAGTTGTGAAATATCAGCAAAGTTTTCCGGCACGGTTAACACCAGCAATCTTCCTTTAGAATAATCAGCACCGTGCAATAACGGCCAGCCGTTGGGGCCATCGTAGCTGGAGATAATTTCCCAGGAATCGTTAGTTAAATATTGAATTTGCGGAATTAAAATTGCTTTGTCACCGTGATAATTTTTGCCGTTGAAGAAAAAATCCTTAACCAGCGCCTTGCGATCCGTATATTGCAGTTCGACTATATCGTTTAGTTTTTCCTGAATTACTTTTAGCAGCCCGGATGTAATCACCACTTTTTTGCCGGCAATTAATTGTGCTTTAATTTGTGTAACGATTTTAGGATCAGATTTGGCGGATTCGGTTAATAAAATAATAGCTTCATCTTTTGGAAAGTAAGGCACCATTTCAATAGGGACACCAGCGTTGCCGAGGAAGTTGTGCAGGAAATCTTCACCGCTAGAATGAAAAGGACGATAACTCTTAATTCCTATAGGCTTGCCCAACTCGCCGATAAATTTATCGATTTTTTCAAAAGTAACACCCGCTACACGAGCGATAGTGGTTGGCTTGATGTCTTTACCTTCACCAGCAATCGGCTTCATCATTTCTACATAATCAAAGCTGGTGCCTGTACCTTGCCATTTGCCTTTTAATGTTTCGCTTAAGGGTGTTTGAATATTCTTTAAATCAAACAGTGCGATTTGCGGTGCCTTGGCAAACGCAGTGAGCCACAGCTGCTCGGCGTAGCGATCGTAGGACTTAATACCAAACGGATCAACCCAGCCGCCACCGTTACGACCCGGTGCAATATTTTCGAAGTAGCGAATAATTTCGTAACCCAAATATTCTTGCAAATGTTGCGCACTCGATGTTGCATCGCGTGTTTCGGTTCCGCTGTAAATGCCATCGAACAATGCCGGCTCTGTTTCCAAATTAAACCCAAGACCGTGGAAATGCTCATACCAGTTTGGATATTTAACAATAACTTTAACCTTGGGATTAACTTTACGCGCAGGTTCAAGCACCAGCGTTTTGCTGACCTCCGTCATTAAATCCAAACGGTATTGAGTCCAGCTTTTATTACCCTTGGCTTTTATTTCTATATCGGATTTGCAACTGGTAAAAAAGAAATCATCCAGAATAATTTCATCGAAATTTTTTGCGGTGAATTCAACAACCTCTTTTACTTTTTGACGATGCGCAGGATCACTATAGCAAAAGGTTTCAAAGTTATTGCTCTCATCAATAGTCCAGGTAATGCCACCCGCAACTTCGACGCCTTTTTTCTTGAAATAGCCTTTGGCAATATCCAGGGTGTTCTGATCGACCAATATTTGATCGCGGTGAGTTTCCAAATAAATTTTATCAATTTTTACCTGACGGGTCGTCTCAGTCCAGGTTTTGTCCAGCCAATCTACGTCAGCCATTAGCTTGGTTTCATAAGACCGCGAATAAACAGCGACTTTAAAATTTTTGTAATTTTTCTGCGCTTGGGCAGGTACAGCAACAAGTAGGGTTAAGCAAAGCGTTATCACAAAATAAGATATTTTTTGCATAGTGGTTTTCTTTTTTATTGGAGGGATCGAATGAGATAAGGCATTGTTTTGCCATCTACTCATGAAAGAAAAGCCGCAAGATTATAAACATTTGTAACCATCGCTTGAGCGCTTATGTTTTTTCTTGATGATCTCTCACAAAACTTGACGTAACCCAACGGAAATTTACAGGCTCATAGGTACAAATGCGGATAGGCGGAACATTCGATAGCAACATTTATTGATTTTCTTTTCCCGATATTTCCACCAGGGTCGCTATGCCATTAGTACGTAATTTATCCATCAACAGCGCGAGCTTTTCTACTTCGGCTGCATCAAATAATTCACCATCAACATAATGCAGGCGCTGTTTTGCGACAAACTCCTTAACAGTTTTGGGGCGAACATTGAGGCGCTCGGCAGTTTGTTGGAGACTAAGTGTTGGCTTCATAAGAATTCTTACAGCGTTAAGTTGACTGGCAAAAAAGAGCTACTATGCCATAATTCGGATTTGATGTTGATACTCCGCAGCGCAAAGGTTCCCTTATGGTACGCACAGGCAAAAGTTTAGGTACTCTTTACACCGTTTCGGCACCCTCTGGTGCTGGTAAAACCAGTCTAGTCTCAGCACTGGTCAGATCAAATCCTGAAGTTTGCGTATCTGTGTCGCATACCACTCGCGCCATGCGCCCGGGCGAGGTGAATGGTGTCAATTACCATTTTATTGATCACGCCGTGTTTGAACAAATGCTTGAAGCCAGTGCTTTTTTGGAGTCGGCTCGGGTATTTAATAATTACTATGGTACATCGCAACAGTGGGTAATTGACACGCTTAAGCAGGGCGTGGACGTTATTCTGGAAATTGACTGGCAAGGTGCTCAGCAAGTGCGCAAGTTAATGCCGGAAACCGTAAGTCTGTTTATTTTACCTCCCTCTTTAGCCTGTCTACGCCAGCGCTTAACGGGCCGGGGGCAGGATGATACCACTGTCATTGAGTTGCGAATGAGCGAAGCAATCAGTGAAATGTCACATTATGTTGAGGCTGATTATCTGATTGTTAACGATGATTTCACCACTGCATTAGCGCAGTTTCAGGCGCTCATTACGAGTCAGCATTTGCGCCTGGCACGGCAGGTTGAGCGGCACATCGACTTGATTCAGGAATTATTGGCTTAATTTCACTATTTCTGAACTGTTCTTTTTATAAACATCTGCCGGATGGTTGGCA
The DNA here is from genome assembly GCA_040386215.1 of Pseudomonadota bacterium. Lineage (GTDB taxonomy): Bacteria > Pseudomonadota > Gammaproteobacteria > Pseudomonadales > Cellvibrionaceae > Cellvibrio. Next base: position 107,774 of record JAZKFX010000005.1, on the reverse strand, counting down.
GGCTTACCCCATCTAGCGCATAATGCGCACCTTTCTGAGCTGCACTTTTTTGCATTATACCTTTTGTTGAATTACATATTGAGAACAAGTTATGGCACGTATTACAGTTGAAGATTGTTTGTCTAAAGTGGATAACCGTTTTGAGTTGGTGATGGTAAGCAGCAAGCGCGCTCGTCAATTGGCGATTGGCGGTAAAGAGCCCTTCGTTAGCCCGGAAAATGATAAGCCTACCGTTATTGCATTACGCGAAATTGAAGAAGGCTTTATTGATGCGAGTATTTTGTTAGAAAAAGACACTTTGCCACAACCAAAACCAGAACGCGTCTACGACAACGAAATTTAATCCCAGCGTAATTTTTGTTTGGGAATCTCAATAAGGCCATCATTTGATGGCCTTATTTTTTTCTATCCAAGCTATTGTATTATTTAGTGCCGCAAACGCTTGCCACAAGCGAGCTCGGCGCTTTAGTATCCGTTTAAGTTTGATCTTTCATCGATTTGTTTTTTAATCCCGGAGTACGGTATTGCAAACCATTGAAGCCTTAAGCCATCGGCTTTCGTCTTATCTGGAAGCGCCCCAAATTAATTTGGTGCGGCGTGCTTACTACTATGCTGAACAAGCCCACGATAGCCAAAAACGCCGCAGTGGCGAAGCCTACATTACTCACCCCCTCGCGGTCGCCGATATTCTTGCCACCATGCACATGGATCACCAGAGCTTAATGGCGGCGATGTTGCATGACGTGATTGAAGATACGGGTATCAGCAAAAAAGCTATTGCTAAACAGTTCGGCGAAGCGGTAGCCGATTTAGTCGATGGTGTTAGCAAACTAACCCAAATTGAATTTGAATCTCACGCTGAAAAACAAGCTGAAAATTTTCAAAAAATGGCTTTGGCGATGGCCAAGGATTTGCGCGTGATTTTGGTCAAACTTGCCGATCGCTTGCACAATATGCGTACCCTCGGCGCTATGCCTGCGGAAAAAAAACGACGTATTGCCAAAGAAACACTCGAAATATATGCGCCTATCGCGCATCGGCTGGGGATGAACGACCTGCGTTTGGAATTGGAAGATCGCGGGTTTTACGCTCTGTATCCACTGCGTGCGACACGCTTACAAGCAGCACTGAAAAGCGCACGCGGTAATCGCAAAGAATTAGTGGAACAAATTCAAGCCGCGCTGGAAAAACGCTTGGCCAGTGAAAACCTTACTGCAATTGTGATAGGCCGCGAAAAGCATTTATTTAGCATTTACGAAAAAATGCGCACGAAAAAGAAATTTTTCAAAGAAATTATGGATGTCTATGCCTTTCGTATTATTGTGGATAGTGTAGATACTTGTTACCGGGCTTTAGGCGTAGTTCACAATCTTTATAAACCTGTGGCAAGAGAATTTGAAGACTACATAGCTATTCCCAAAGCCAACGGCTATCAATCACTACATACCGTTTTAGTGGGAATGCATGGAGTTCCCATCGAAGTGCAAATCCGTACCAAAGAAATGGATGAAATGGCCAATAGCGGCATTGCCGCGCACTTCCTGTATAAATCCAGCAACGACGTCAACAGCATCAGCGCTAGCCACAGTCGTGCACGCTTATGGGTGCAGGGTTTATTGGAAATGCAAAGCAATGCGGGCGACTCACTCGAATTTATCGAAAACGTTAAAATTGATCTTTTTCCTGACGAAGTTTATGTCTTCACTCCGAAAGGTAAAATCGTAGAATTACCCACCGGCGCGACTGCAGTAGATTTCGCTTATGCAGTTCACACAGATATTGGCAATGCCTGCGTCGCCTGCCGTATTAATGGACGTCTAGCGCCTTTATCGCAGCCATTGTTAAGCGGCCAAAAAATTACCATTATGACGGCGCAAGGCGCACAACCGAATCCGAACTGGCTCAACTTTGCGGTATCAGGTAAAGCGCGCAGTGCAATTCGCCACTTCCTTAAAGGCCAGCGTCACCACCAATCTGTTGCGCTTGGCCGTCGCTTATTGATTAAGGCTTTCAATGATGTGCAAATGGATTACGAACATCTTACTGACGAACAGCAGCAGAAATTATTAGCCGAAACGAAAGTTGAATCCATCGAAGCGCTGCAGGAAGATATTGGCTTAGGCAATCGGGTTGCGGCATCAATCGCAAAATTACTAAAACCAGATTCAGACAATAAGTCACGCACTAACAATAACATTGCACCCATCACCATAGATGCAGCCGACGGCATGATGATTAGTTTTGCACGCTGCTGCCGCCCGATTCCTGGCGATCCTATTATTGGTCACATCAGTTCTGGAAAGGGCCTTGTTATACATCAGGAAACCTGTCGCAACATTACCGAAGCGCGGAATAGCTCCGATAAAATTAGCCATGTTAATTGGGCCGCGAATGTTAGCGGTGAATTTTTGGTAGACGTGCGCGTAGAAGTTGAAAGCGAACGCGGTATTATCGCCACGCTTGCCACACGCATTACCGAACAAGGCGGAAGTATTGAACACATCAACGTGCATGAACGCGACGCGCACAACAGTGTTATCAATTTATGTATCGGAGTACACCATCGCGTGCATCTCGCCAATATTTTGCGACGAATTCGCTTGCTAGGTTTTGTGATAAAAATTCAACGCAGTAAAAATTAAAAAAGCCTGCATTGCAGGCTTTTTTATATAAGCAGTACTATCGACTTACAAATAAGCTTTCTTAAAGGCTTCTTTTGACTTCTGAATATAATCACGGGTTTTTAATGCATGTTTTTCCCATGATTTACGATCTTCCGGATTAGTGAAAGGGTTTTGATCAGGGGCAATTGAGTGATCAAATTTATCATAATAGGTAATCATCGCTGAAGTAATTTGATTAAAGCGTTCTTTATACTCTTGCAACTGATCAATATAATCCGTCGCTTTCAACATAAATTGCACCAGCTGTGCATTCGAACTTGAACGTGTTTGTAATGCTTCTGCATGCTTGGTAAAACCTTCGCTAATATCTTTTATTGCGCCCGCACGAATTTGATCATCTTTACTCATGACGCGATTATAATTTTCTTGCATACGATCCTGACCACCGTAAATTAAATAATCCTTTAAATGCTTACTTAAATCTTTTCGATACTTATCTACGTCATTTTGAATAGCTAATAGATCACGATCTAACAAGCTGACAGCATTTAATTCTTTTTCTACTTCGCTCAAAAATTTTTCTGCTGTTTCATAGGTTGCTAAACCATTTTTTTCAGCATATTTTTTTGCATCTTTACTAATGTCTGCATTCTCATAAGATGATTTGGAAAAGGTAGTCGCAATAATTGACTTAAAGGGTTCTGAAAATGCCGTGAAAGCGCCAGCTGTAACGACATTAAGTGATGCGGTGGCTATATCACCAAAAGGACGAACCAAAGATTCAAGCCGTGTTTTTTGAATAGGCGATGATACTTTTTTCATATCATCAATGACTTTTTTAAACGTGCTGTAGGCCAAAGGGTTAGCCATTTTGCTACGCTCGGAAGTTGCCAAGACTAAGGAAGTGGTTGAATAAATGCCGTTAGCATATTCAATATATTGACGCTGCACTTCAAGTTGCGAGGTGTAGTTATTACCTAAAGTGCGTACCGCATCAACTTGCATTTGATAGGTGTTATCTTCACGCAATTTAGTCAGTAATTCATCCAATACTACTTGTTGATTTTTTTGCAACGCTGTACTTAATAAAATTCTATCAAGTGAAATATCATCTAATTCGATGGTGCCATTAACGGCTTCAATATCTAAACGTATATATTTTTTTGCGGGATCATCTACGGATACACGTTTCGCGTGATATTCAGTATCACCATTAGTTGCTTCAACCATACCCACTTGCACCCAGCCAGCATCATTGCTGAGCGAACTATTAACCAGCACTTTAATTTTATAACTAGTGACTGCTGCTGAAGCGCGAACCCATAATTCCAACGTACCTGATTCGGCAATAGCGGATTTAGTGCGGATAGAGGCTTCACCTTCAATTTTGACGGAGTTCGTACCTGAATGCGCCTGACCTGATTTTAATTCTGCACCATAGACAAGGGACCACTTCTGCGCATCGCCTTCAAAATCGCTACTGAAATTCGCTTGGCGCTCTTGAGCAAATACAGAAGTCTGTACAAAAAAAGAAAAACATAATAGTAAAGGCGCAGTAAAAACTTTAAGGTAATTCATGATGATCCTATAAAACGCGATAATCGCAAAAAAAAATAATCGGGTAACCGAACTCTAATCTAAACAAATGAACATGAAATGAATGCCGATCCTGAAAACGCTGGTTATAATATCGCTAATTGCTTTTCCAAGCAGATTTTTTGCTTTTCAACCAGTTAATTTCCCTTTTTCCTTAAAATAGGTTTTCACATGACTAATAAAGCCATTATTCACAGCGACAAGGCTCCCGCCGCCATAGGTACCTATTCACAAGCAGTAAAAGTAAACAATACTGTGTATTTGTCAGGCCAAATCCCTCTTGATCCTGAAACCATGCAGTTAGTTCAAGGTGATTTTGCTGCACAAGCTCATCAAGTATTTAAAAATCTGCGTGCAGTTTGCGTGGCCGCCGATGGCGATTTGCAACACATAGTAAAATTAAATATTTACCTGACCGACTTGGCTAACTTTCCTATTGTTAATGAGGTTATGAGCCAATATTTCAGTGCACCCTACCCGGCACGTGCCGCAATTGGTATTAGCCAGTTACCCCGTGCTTCGCTGATTGAAGCGGACGGAATAATGGTAATTTAAGTTTTTCGTAAACGCGCGTAGTAAAATCCATCGTGACCTTCTACATTCGGGAGTAATTGTTGACCGTAAGGTTGCTTTACTCCCCAATCCACCAACAAATTGTCACATGTGGCATTTGCATGGCGCTTCAGAAATGTCTCAATCACTTGAGTATTTTCTTTAGGCATCACTGAACAAGTCACATATAACAATACACCCTCAGGTTTAAGCATTTGCCAGAGATTTTTTAACAATTGACCTTGCAGTTCGGCAAGCTTGTCGAATGTTTCAGGATTGCGCAGTACTTTAATATCAGGATGACGCCGCACAATACCCGTGGCAGAGCAGGGTGCGTCTAATAGAATTCGATCAAATAATTCACCATCCCACCATTCTTGTTTCGTGCCGTCGCCACAAAGAACTTTAATATTAAAGGTGGGTGGCTTCACACCCATGCGCAGTAGATTTTCATGCACTCGTTTTAAGCGGCGCTCTTCATTATCCAAGGCTGTAAGTGCTACACCAGGTTCCATCTCAACTATGTGTCCAGTTTTGCCTCCTGGAGCACAACAAGCATCCAGCACTTTCATTCCCGCAGACAACTGAAGTAAATCGGCACTTAATTGTGCGGCTTCGTCTTGCACGCTCACACTGCCATCAGCAAATAAAGGTAGCTTTCGCGGATCACAAGCTTGCTCCAATGTAATGCCATAAGGACTGAAGCAAGTGGGTTTAGCTCTTACATCCATTTCATTCAATATTTCTAAATAACGCTCCCTGCTCATGTGACGGGTATTTAAACGCACCGTAAAGGGTGGATGGCTATTGTTTGCAGCAATAATTTCATCCACCTGCAACGGCCATTGTTTTCTTAACACACCTTCAAACCATGCAGGATGATTTGTCTTAAAAGCTAGATTTTGGTTAAGGAGCTTATCCAATTTGGTTTTATCGCGTTGAAAAGTCCGCAATACGCCGTTGATCAGCTTAGTCGCCCAAGGTTTTTTCAGCATATTCGCCACTTCTACCGTTTCACCGAGCGCAGCGTGATCGGGAATGCGGGTGTGCAACAATTGGTAGAGGCCGAGCAATAACAGAGCTTGAATATCGCTATCTTTAACACGCAAAGGTTTATCAACCAGACATTCCACATAGGCGCTGAGTTGCGGTTGATAACGACAGGTTCCAAAACACAGCTCTTGTAATAATGGTCGATCTTTTTCTACAACTTGATTTTGGATGATCGGTAGAAGGCTTGATAGCGAACCTTGTCCACGTAAAATTTGGCCGATGATTTGTGCAGCTGCCGCGCGAACACTCAACATTCTGGTAATTCCAATAGGTCGCCAACTTTAAATAAATTTGGATGGCCACGTAAAAGCTCAGTAACACTTAGGGCTTTTTTGCCAGGAAGTTGTAAAACTTCAAGAATTAATTGCCCTTCTTTACAGGCAACCCATAAGCCTTCATTGGTAATTTGACTGATGCTGCCAACAGCTGCGGGAGCAAATGTGACTGTGGCGCTGGCCGCCCAAACACGAATATGTCCATCTACTAGACCTTGAGATTTAAGGTAGGCAACCGGAAAGGGGTTAAAGGCGCGCACTTTGCGCTCCAACTCGATGGCTGATAAATTCCAGTTAAGCGCTGCTTCCTCCTTAGTAAGTTTTGGTGCGTAGTTGCTTTGGCTATCAACTTGTTTTTCAGGGTGTACTGTGCCCATTTGAATTTGGTCTAGCGCATCAAGAAGTGCAGGCGCACCTAAAGTTAACAGTCGGTCATGCAAACTTCCACCAGTATCTGTGTTTAAAATCGGGCAATTGACTTTGATCAACATGTTCCCCGTATCGAGTCCGACATCCATTTGCATAATAGTGACGCCTGTTTCCAAATCACCTGCTTCAATCGCGCGCTGAATGGGTGCCGCACCACGCCATCGGGGTAAAATAGACGCATGCACGTTAATACAGCCAAGGCGGGGGCTATCTAATATAACTTTTGGCAGAATTAAACCATACGCAACAACCACCATAAGATCAGCGTCGAGTGCTGCCAATTCCCGCTGCGTCTCTTCACTTTTAAAATTCAGCGGCTGATACACAGCAAAATCGTGCGTCAAAGCTAGCTCTTTAACAGGGCTAGCATGGAGCTTTTTACCGCGCCCCGCAGGACGATCCGGCTGCGTATAAACGGCAATGATTTGATGACGACTATCAAGCAAAGCTCTAAGGTGCGCAGCCGCAAATTCCGGGGTGCCAGCAAAAATAATACGTAAACCAGAAATTGGCTGATTTTGGAGTTGGGTCATTAATTAATCTTGCCGTGATGAGTCTTCGCAGAGATGATTTTGCGGAAAAGGCCTTACTGCGCCTCTTCCTTATGTTTTTTCTCAAGTTTTTTGCGGATACGTGACCGCTTTAAAGGGGAAATAAGATCGACAAACAACTTGCCATTGAGATGATCCAGCTCATGCTGAATGCACACCGCGAGTAGGCCAGTAGGCTCTAAAGTAAACACTTTACCCTGGCGATCGAGCGCTGTGACGCTAATATGTTCAGGACGCAAAACAGTTTCATAAAAACCAGGCACCGATAAACAACCTTCATCGTATTCTTGAATCTGGTCATCAAGCACCCTGATTTCGGGATTGATAAAAACCAGTGGCTCGGTTTTGTCTTCACTGACATCAATGACTACAATTCGTTGATGAACATTGATTTGCGGTGCAGCTAAACCTACACCGGGAGCAGCGTACATAGTCTCAAACATATCCTTGAGCAGCTCGCGTATTTTGTCATCCACGACAGAAACCGCCTTGGCAACGGTGCGTAAACGTGGATCAGGAAACTCTAGGATTTCTAATATAGCCATAGTCTTGTGACAAACTTCTAGTAAAATGATAATAACCGCTGCTAACATGATGATCGTACAGGATTTACTCTGTATCGGGGAGCAGCATAGCCGGTAATGAGCTATTATAACGCCTATCTGGCTCGTGGCCGAATAAAACAGGATCGGTTCTATGAAAAAAATTATTATTAAATGTGTTGTTGGAATTATTGCGGCGGCTTTGTTGAGCTTATCGACAATTGCTGAAGACTTACTTAAAGCCGGCCATCCAAACGATTACACTGTTAAAAAGGGCGATACCTTATGGGATATTTCCAGCACGTTTTTGAATTCGCCATGGAAATGGCCAGAAATTTGGCAAGCTAACCCGCAAATTGAGAATCCCCATTTAATTTACCCTGGGGATCTCATCAAACTTTTCTACATGGACGGCAAACCACGCATTACTTCTGAACGCACGCTTAAATTAATACCTGGTGAAGGTGGCAAACTCAGCCCCAAGGTACGAGTTCAGCAAAATTCAGATGCTATTTCCACCATTCCGCTTGATCGTATCAATAGCTTTTTGTCCCATAGCTTGGTAGTTGAAGAGGCAGACTTGAAAAATGCACCCTACTTACTTGCAGGCCCGCAGAAACGTATTGTAGTAGGAGCGGGAGACATCGCTTACGCTAGAGGAAATTTTTCTGAAAGCCTCACCAATTATGGCGTTTATCGCCAAGGCGAAGTCTTTTTTGACCCTAAAACCAAAGAAGTATTAGGTGTCCACGCTCTGGGCGTAGGGTCGGTTAGTGTGCAATCTTTTAAAGGCGATATTGCAACGGTGGGCGTGATTCGAGCCAACGAAGAAATACGCATTGGTGATCGCTTATTATTGAGCGAAGATCGTCCGATGACATCAACTTTCTACCCCAGCTCGCCAGAAGGCGATATTCAAGGAACCATTATCGCGGTGGAAGGTGGCGTCACCCAAGTTGGTAAATATAATGTTGTGATGGTTAACCAAGGCGAACGCGAAGGCATTAAAGTTGGCAATGTCTTAGCTATTTATAAAAAGGGTGAACTTGTGGTGGATCGCGTGTCCGGTGGCAAAGTTGCTCTCCCTGATGAACGCGCTGGCTTGATGATGGTCTTCCGCACGTTCAAAAAAATGAGCTTTGGCTTGGTATTGGAAGCTGATCGTCAACTTTCTGTTGGCGATTTAGCACTCACTCCTTAATTCAATGCACGCTAGCTAACGGTGTACTATGCGCCGTTAGCTCATTTATTACTGGCTTATAGAATTAATACTCAAGGATGATCATTTTGCAAAACTCCCTTTTTTTTAAACTTGTATTGCACCGTCTCCCTGAAGTGGGAGCAGCCACTTACGCGAAGTTGTTACATCATTTTGGCACTGCTGAAACAGTTCTAATGCAGCCAGCTAATGACCTTGAAAAATTCTTAACAGCCAATGCATTAAGTGCTATTGCTGAATTCCAGCACGACCATGAGACATCTACAATTGGTCAGAAAGCACTAATGGATTTGGATTGGTTAAACGGCCAAGCTAACAGCGCCGTGATTACTTACGAAGATCCGCGCTACCCCGCTTTGTTACAACAGATTCCTAAACCGCCGCCATTGTTATTCGTTCGTGGTGATGTCACTTGTTTAAGTTTGCCGCAAATTGCCATAGTTGGTAGCCGCAATCCATCCAGTGGCGGCTTGGAAAACGCTCAACGTTTCGCTCAATATTTGAGCGGCAATGGTTTTGTAATTACCAGTGGATTAGCCGCAGGAATAGACGCTGCAGCACATGAAGGTGCTCTCATGGTTCAGGGCAAAACCATTGCCATAATGGGTACGGGAATCGATAAAGTCTATCCGGCACCACATCGTGAGTTAGCGCAGCGAATTATGGATAACGGCGGCACGCTAGTAAGTGAATTTCCGCTAGGGACCGGGGCGCAGGCAGCAAATTTTCCACAACGTAACCGTATTATTAGTGGATTAAGCTACGGGGTTTTGGTGGTCGAGGCCGCCGTAAAAAGTGGTTCACTGATTACGGCAAAAATAGCGCTACAGCAAGACCGGGAGGTATTTGCCATTCCCGGGTCTATCCACAATCCTTTGGCTCGTGGGTGTCATCAGCTTATCCGCCAAGGAGCTACGCTTGTAGAGACCGGTAGTGACATAGTCGAACAGCTAGATGGGATGCTAAGTTATCAACGTCAGGAATTGCTGGATTTTCAAAAAAGCAAAAAACCTTCACAGCCACGAGAAAACACGACTCCCAAACCACAATTAGTGAAACAAAGTCTCGAGGAGTTATCCGTGAGCGAACAACAACTGATGGAGGCTATTGGCTTTGATCCTGTCAGTATTGACGAATTGGTAGAGCGTACGGGTCATGCGATAGGCTTGCTTATGGGACAACTGGTTGGATTGGAAATCAAGGGTTTTATACAACAACTAGGAGCAACCTACCAGAGAGTTTGAATTATCATTTTTGACCCTGACAGCACCTTCGGGTAGATTGTAGGACCAATCCGCACGAGATACCTTGTTTATGAATTCCTGGTCACTAAATCCCCGCATTCAGTATGCAGCAAAACAACTTTGGCAAGATGGTGTCGTAGCTTACCCAACTGAAGCTGTATGGGGTTTAGGCTGCAATCCATTTAGCGAACATGCCGTCGCACGGTTGCTAGAGTTAAAACACCGTTCTGTTAACAAAGGCTTAATCCTATTAGCCGCCGACATCCAGCAGTTTGACCCGTTCATCGCTCATCTTAATGATTTGCAACGCCAGCGTTTAAAAAATAGCTGGCCAGGGCCTGTAACCTGGCTGGTGCCTGTAAATGGTTTGATGCCTAAATGGATTAGCGGACAACATGAGACTGTTGCGTTACGTGTGACCAACCATCCAGTTGCTGCTGGCTTAAGTCGCGCTTTTGGTGCGCCTATTGTGTCAACATCTTGTAACCCCGAAGGCATGCCGCCAGCCCGGGATGCTTTTCAAGTACGCCGTCATTTTGGCGATTCACTCAATGCTATTACCTCAGGAAAAATAGGTAACTATAAACAACCTTCAGAAATTCGTGATTTGCTAACGGGTGAAGTTCGACGTCCTGGGTAAAACTATCACTGAGGAAATCATCAAACTTTTATACATAATTGACCGTATCAACTACGGCGCTTTAGGTTTAGTGATTTCTATAAACCGCTTCTTATCTTCTTCGAACTTATTGTCGGCAGTTTTAAACTCAAACTCACGCTGTTGAATTTGAGATGCCACTTCTTTCTCTTCTGAATGTAAGGTAGCAATATTGTTTAACAAGTCTTCTGATATTTTTTGACCATTACGCTCTTGCATTGCGGCCTGAGCCTCTTGATTTTTAAGCTGCGATTTAACGCCAAACAAATTCGCTTGTAATATATCGATATTGTTACGGAGTTCCTGCAAGTTGCGAATCTTAGCCGCTTCAATATCACCCACACCGCTATAGCTGCGACGTAATTGAACATCAGCAAGCGCTCGCTCTTTAGCTGCTTTTCTTTCTTTAGCGAAACGCTCTGCGTCGGCCTCACTGGGCGATGCGGGAACTACTTTAATAACAGCACCATTGACAGTGACAACCTCATAGCCAGCGCGCACATATTGCGGTGGAATAGTCTGCCCTACAACTTTTGTTCCTTGTTCATTGGTATAACGATAAAAAAATTTATTCGTTATTTTCGAATCGCTCGCATATCCCATGCTGGAATGAAAAGAAATACCAGCAAGTAATGCGTATAAAAAAAATATTAGCTGATTTTTCATAAACCATATTCAACTTTAAATAAATAGATAAAAGTAATGTTTAAAATTTTCAATCCACTCCATAAATGTCGCTATAAGCCTTTATTTTAGCCACCATTTCCTGCTGTCCACTTTGATCGCCCAAATAAAAAATAATATCGTTAAGATTAACAATACTGATCACGGGGATATTGAATTCCTGTTCAACTTCTTGAATAGCGGAAAGTTTTCCTTTACCTCTTTCCTGCCGGTTCAAACCAATTAATACTGCTGCTGGTTGCGCGTCGGCCTTTTTGATTATAGACATTACTTCACGAATCGCGGTGCCGGCTGTAATAACATCATCCACAATAAGGACTCTACCTTTTAATGGAGCACCAACTAAAACGCCACCCTCGCCATGGTCTTTAATCTCTTTACGGTTATAGCAATAGGGCATATCGTTGTGGAATTGGTCAGCAAGCGCTATGGCGGTTGCCGCCGCTAAAGGAATACCTTTATAAGCTGGACCAAAAACCATATCAAATTTAATATTAGCAGCGGTGATAGCAGCTGCGTAATGACGACCTAATTCAGCCAGCGCACTTCCGGTCTGAAAACGTCCGGCATTAAAGAAATAGGGGCTTGTACGCCCGGATTTAAGTGTAAATTCACCAAAACATAAGGCTTCGTGTTTAATAGCAAGCTGGATAAAGTCATGCTGATATTTTTGCATGCAAAACTCCTATTTATGAACTAAGTTTGAAGTAACTAATAATAAAATTTTAAAGGCCAATATGGATTCAATTATTCTGACTATTTAGTGTATTCCTTTTTAGTTCCCATAAAAAAAATAAAATTTGTAACTATTTGAGACACAGGTAACACTTTTTGATAAACCTTGGGTATCATACACAGTCCGTAATCAAGGAGCTAACATGAGAGTTATCAGTTTGAGCGTCGATGGCATTGTGCAAGCTGCAAAGCGCGGCCTGTATGAATGGCTCGCGAATCAAGACGCAGACTTAATTTGTCTGCAGGATCTTCGAGCACTAGAGCGAGAAATTGACAGACCGGAGTTCCACCTCGACGGTTATTTTGCTTATTTTTTTGATTCCGGAACCAAACACTACAATGGAGTGGCTATCTATACTCGAGTACAACCTAAAGCACTTATTTATGGCTTAGGGTTTGCTTCCGGTGTCGATATGGAAGGTCGCTATTTACAAGTGGATTATGAGCAACTCAGTATCGGCTCCTTATTAGCCCCTACCGCCATTTCTGAGCTGGAGTCGCAGGAAGTTAAAATCAAATTTTTTGACGACTTCCAAGCACATTTAGACAAAATCACGCGAAAGCGTCGCGAATATATTTTTTGTGGTAATTGGGCCATGGCACACACTCCACGAGATGTGACAAATAGCGCAGAAAATCAACATAACTCTGGGTTTTTATCACACGAACGACAATGGTTAAGCCAGTTATACAATCAGCTTGGCTATGTTGATGCATTCCGTCGTGACAACCGCGATAGCGATGAATACAGTTGGTGGCCAAGCGGCACTAAAGGCGAAGGTGAAGGGTGGCGTACTGATTTTCAAGTTGTGTCCAATAGCCTCGGGGCTAAGGTTGAATATGCAGCTATTTACAAAACACAACAATTTTCTAGCCACTTGCCCGTTATCATTGATTATGATATTGAATTACCGCAATAAAATTTGATTTTTATTTAACGTGGCCTTCCAACCAAGTCTCCAGAATTAAACGTGCGGCAATCGAATCGACAGGATTATTCTTATAGTCGCGCGAGCCGCCACGACGCATTACTTCACCTTTTGCCTCAAAGCTCGTAAGACGCTCATCTACCATTTCAATATTAATACCAAACCTTCCATGTAAGCGGTTAGCGAACTTACGCGAGCGAACACTCAATTCACTTTCGCTATCATCCATGTTTAAGGGTAGGCCTATCAAAATCAAATCGGGTCGCCATTCAGTAATAAGTTTCGCAACTTGAACCCAATCGGGAACGCCATCTTTTGCTTTAAGCGACGTGAGTATATTGGCGGTACCGGTGATAGTTTGACCGCAGGCAACACCAATATTTTTGGTGCCGTAATCAAATGCAAGAAGAGTTTTTATCATACGGAGACAATTTTCACGGGTAGTGCAGAATGCTACTTAGACGATCGTTAAGCGTGTCCGACAGTGTTAGTTATTAGACTGACATTTATTCCGAGGGCTAAGGCGGCAACAGTCCAGCGTTGTTCAAAAGGAGTATTAAAAATTATATTTTTATCTGCAGGAACTGTAAGCCAGGAATTCGCTACTATTTCTGCTTCGAGTTGGCCTTCACCCCAACCGGCATAACCTAACGCAATCAGATATGGCGAAGGACCTTGGCCCTCAGCCAAAGCTGCAATAATATCGCGGGACGCAGTGAGGCTAATTTCGTCCGATACTTTTATAGTGGAATGCCATTGCTTACCACTTGGATGTAACACAAAACCGCGCTCAGACTGCACTGGCCCGCCAGCAACAATTGTTTTATGGCCTTGGTGAGCAGTATCGGTTAAATTCATTTGTGCAAAGATTTCATGCAGCATCATAGGTAAGGGGTTATTTATCACAATTCCCATAGCACCACGCTCATTGTGTTCGCAAATATAAGTCACACTTTGCGCAAACGAAGTATCTTCCATGTTGGGCATAGCAATCAAAAAATGATCGCACAAGCTTCCGGGAACAAGGTCAGTGGTGTCTATGTGGTGAGTCGGCTTAATAGTCATGTCTTGAGTATTGGGTCATTCCGTCAGGAACACAAGTATGTGGTCGAATTTAATAAATATTATTCTCCACTGGTGCTGATACCTGTCATTTCAAATTTCCACGTACGAATGATTTGCAAGCGATCAGCTTCACGACGAATCTCTTGCGGAAATGTGGCAAAAGGCGCAGATAAGCGTACGATTTGACGCGCCGAGTCATCTAAAATACGCTTCCCTGATGATTGCAATATCTCTATGGAGTGAATAGAACCGTCAGGATTGATAATCACGGAAAGACGCAAGCTCCCGGTTATATGCTTACTCAATGCTTCTTGGGGATAGTTACGATTACCAAAGTGCTCAATTTTTTCACTCCATTCGTTTAAATATTTCGCATCAAAGGATTCTTTAGTAGAAACCGACGTTAATGTACGAATCCGCGGTCGTTTAGCATATTCCTGCCGCTGCTTATCCAACTTGGCTTGCAAGCTGGCAATTTCGAGAGTGATGGCTGATTCATCCTCCAGTAAACCTTCTCGTAATTCTTTTTCTTCATTTAGATCAGGGGTTGTTTTCAGCTGTGCCTTGAGATTACTTTCCCCTTTTGTGGTAATAATTTGTTGATCTTTTTTCTGATTAGGCGATGCCGCAGCCGTTTGTTGTATGGGATTAACATCCCGCACTTGGGAGTCGGCAAACTCAGCCTGCCGCTCGGTAGTCAGCTGACGCGCTTCAGCTTCGGTGCCGCTAGCTTCTTGATTATGCTGCGCGAGAAAGTCTGCAGCTTCAGATTTTTTTTGCGATTGGTGTGTAGCTAAGGTTATCTCCATAGTTTGAGAGCCAATATGCTGTTTGGGCATTTTAAATCCTAACCCCAGGATAAGCAGGGCATGCAATGCAATGGCGACAAATATTGTAAAACTCAGGCGGTCGCTAGCATCGACGGGAACCGCATCTGCAGTCATCTCTACAGTTGCATTCATTAAGTATTATCCGCCCGTTTCTGAATACGATTCTGTATTGCGTCCATTAAACGTGCCGCTATACGCGTATCGTAAGCCTTGTCAATTTCGCGCGCGCAGGTAGGACTGGTAACATTAATTTCGGTTAAATAATTACCAATAACATCCAAGCCCACAAACAATAACCCCCGCTCTTTAAGTGAAGGGGCGACTTGCGACACAATCCAATAATCTTGATCCGAAAGCGGTTGTGCCACGCCAGTTCCGCCAGCAGCCAGGTTGCCACGCGTTTCACCTTTGGCAGGAATGCGGGCCAGACAATAAGGGACGGGCTCACCATCAATGACCAAAATGCGTTTATCGCCGTCGACTATTTCAGGGATAAAACGCTGCGCCATGATAGTTTTAAAGCCAAAAGCAGTCAGTGTTTCTAATATTACTCCAACGTTGGGGTCATCGTGACGACAGCGAAAAATACTGCTGCCGCCCATTCCATCGAGAGGCTTGAAAATAACATCACCATGCTGCTGATGAAATGCACGCAATTGCATCATGTCGCGGCTGACAAGAACGGGGGGACAGCACTGCGGAAATTGCGTTGCAAAGACTTTCTCATTGCAATCGCGCAAGCTACGCGGATCGTTGACTATCAAGGTTCCCTGTTTCTGCGCAGCTTCTAAAATATATGTGGAATAAATAAATTCGTTGTCAAAAGGTGGGTCCTTCCGCATTAAAATCACATTCAGCTCTGCTAAGGAACGATCCTCATATAAACCAAGACTGAACCAATCATCAGCTTTATTGGTGACGCGAAGGTTACGCATATTTGCTCGCGCTTCACCCTGCAATAAGTAAAGATCACTTTGTTCCATATAGTGCAATGACCATCCCCGATCTTGTGCAGCCAATAGCAAAGCTAAAGTGGTGTCTTTGCTAAATTTGATGTTAGCAATGGAGTCCATTACTACACCAACAGATAATGTTATAGATTGGGCCATAAGGTGTTCTCAGTAACTGGGTTGCAGTTGTCAATATTGCAGTCTAAAGTTAAGTCTTGGTAGCCGTTAATGCAAGCGCATGATACACAGAACTGCAACGATTTTAGCGGCTCTAAAAATACAAATGTTAAGAGATTCCTTATATATTCAACTAGTTATGGCTAAAGCTTAAAAACTATGTTAAAAGTTGTCATTGCGTATGTTAATACTTTTAATAAATGAACAGCACGCGGCTTATTTCACTACTACAATTAGATTCAATCAACGCAAATACCGTATCTAGCGAAATCGCAAACAGCCGCAATAACTAAGGCAAAGGTCAGAGTGTATGGACGTAAGTTTAGAAAGTTTAAAAGTCATGGTGATTGACGATAGCAAAACGATTCGTCGCACCGCAGAGACCCTCTTGAAAAAAGCAGGATGTACGGTTATTACCGCAACCGATGGCTTTGATGCATTGGCAAAAATTGCCGATAGTCGTCCCGATATTATTTTTGTCGACATTATGATGCCGCGTCTTGACGGTTACCAGACTTGCGCGCTCATCAAAAACAATAGCGAATTCAAATCTACCCCAGTGATTATGCTTTCAAGTAAAGATGGTTTATTTGATAAAGCCAAGGGGCGTATCGTCGGCTCCGATCAATATCTCACTAAGCCATTTAGTAAAAGCGAACTGCTGGATGCGATTGAAACACATGTTAAGCATATAAAAGTGTCTTAAAAGCTTGAACTTTATTTAACGAATGTTAATTCAGATTGTAATTATTTAACTTGGAGCAGCTATGGCCCGCGTACTTATTATTGACGACTCTCCAACAGAAACCTACAAGCTCACCACAATGCTTGAAAAAAATGGTCATGTAGTGCTGACAGCTCCAAATGGCGAAGCCGGCATTGCAATGGCTCAGAAAGAGCGCCCGGACCTCGTACTAATGGACATAGTAATGCCAGGTTTAAATGGTTTTCAAGCGACTCGTCAGCTTTCTAAACTACCAGAAACAGCACATATTCCCGTCATTATTGTAACCACTAAAGATCAACAAACAGATCGAGTGTGGGGGATGCGTCAAGGTGCTAAAGCGTATTTATCCAAACCTATCACTCCCGACGTATTAATGTCGGCAATGGCTGAAGTAATGCGTTAATTAAGATTAAAACACTCGCCTCAGGGTGGGATAAACAATAACTCTTTAAAAGTTGCACTGCCGTTAACCTCGAGTTTAGTTCCAGGGTATTCGGTCGAGATGGAATGTTGGTATGTCTGAACCTCAAGCTGCTTTTGCAGCGTTGCTCAATTTGGCACACTGCAGTCGTGAAGTTGCACGCGGCCTCCCTTCACAGACTGATATCCGTCCGCTATGGAGCGGTATCGGTTTTATGCTAATGGGTAGTTATTTTGTTGCTCCCATAGGCGAAGTATCAGAAATGCTTGAAGTGCCTAATTTTACCCATCTCCCCAGCGTTCAACCTTGGGTTAAAGGTGTAGCTAATGTGCGCGGTCGTCTCTTGCCGCTCTTCGATTTAGCCATTTTTTTTGGTGAGCATTTAACGGGTGGACGCAGGCAGAGACGCGTATTAATTTTGGAAACTGAAACACTTTATACCGGACTTATGGTTGATCAGGTGTTCGGGATGCAGCACTTTCCGATGGATGAGTATAGTGAAAGCGCTGGTGCCATTTCTGAAAATATTAAACCTTTTGTAACCGGGAGCTATCCAACCGCCGGGCAACAATGGTCGTTATTCCGCCCGGCGCTGTTGGCAGAGGATCCGCGTTTTATCAACGCAGCCAAAAGTTAGCCTACGCAACTAAGTTACTGAGTACAGTTAAAATACGTTTAAAGTTAATGAATTAATTGTGGGTTTTCCCACTTGGATAAAAATAAAACCTAGTGTCGGTTAGGAGTAAGTATGAAAACAGAATCCAAAGGTCTCATCGCTACAATAAAAGGCAACCTGGGCATCGCCTTCGCCAGCCTGGTGGCCGTTATTTCATTTGTATGCATGGCCGGAGCATTCTTTATTGTGCAAAAAGATGCCAATAATGATCAGCGACATTTACAACAAGTTGCTGAATTGCGTGCGCAGGCTTTCCGACTGACAGCTCTCGCACGAGATGCAACATCAGGTACCGAAAAAGCCTTTAACGATTTGGCCACTGTAATAAAAAAGATGGATTCTGTGTGGAGCGAACTCAACACTGATGCCACCCGCACTAGCCCCTCATTACAAGAAAAACTCAATGCCTATAGTAGTATCTGGGGAAAAGTTAAAAGGAACGCACAAGAAATTGTGAATAACCGCGATCTGATTGTAACCCTAAACTCGGTCGGTAAAGGTCTTAACGATAATTTGCCTAGCTTACAGAGCGAGCATACAAACGTCGTAGAAATTCTATTAGATTCAAAGTCTCCTGCCGATCAGGTGAATGAAGCGCAAATGCAATCATGGCGCGTTGAACGTATTGGGCGGAACGTTGATAAAATGCTACGCGGTGATGCTGACGCCAGCGCTGCTGCAGACCAATTTAATACGGACGCCAACGTCTATGGTCACGTGTTGGATGGTATGAAAGATGGCGACCCTGCGATGCGCGTAAGTCGTGTAACTGATTCAAGTGCACGGGCAAGCCTTGAGAGAATCACAAAATTGTTTGCTGGCGTAAATAAATCTGTAAAAGAAATGTTTGAAGGTGCGGGCACCTTGTCCAGTGCGCGTAGAGCCAGCGATGCATTGTTGACTGACTCACCACAATTATTAAATTCATTGACCAGCATTCAAGATGAAATTGTTACTCTGGAAACCACGCGTCCGATCAAAAAATTCAAAATTATCGAAGACCTTGCGGTACTGGCTCTTTTATCAGGTTTGTTTATCGGTTTTAGCATTTACGGTAGTACGCGCAAACGTTTGGTTGATACTGCGGAAACAAACGAACGTAACCAAACAGCAATTCTACGTCTTCTCGACGAACTGGCCGATCTCGCCGACGGTGACTTGACGACAACAGCAACAGTAACGGAGGACTTCACCGGTGCAATTGCTGACTCTATTAACTTCACAATTGACCAACTCCGCATTCTGGTTGCCCGAATCAACGAAACAGCGGTAAACGTATCAGCAGCTGCACAAGAAACTCAGCAAACCGCTTTGCATCTTGCTGAAGCATCTGAACATCAAGCGCAGGAAATTGCTGGTGCATCCGCCGCGGTAAATGAAATGGCCGTAACCATTGATCAGGTATCGGCTAACGCCGCCGAATCGGCAGCGGTAGCGGAGAGAGCGGTATCTATCGCCGGCAACGGCGCTAAAGTGGTACAAAATACCATTAACGGAATGGATACAATTCGCGAACAGATTCAAGACACCTCCAAACGTATTAAACGTCTCGGCGAATCGTCACAAGAGATCGGAGATATTGTGAGTTTGATTAACGACATTGCGGACCAAACCAACATCCTCGCACTCAACGCGGCAATTCAAGCATCCATGGCCGGTGACGCAGGCCGAGGCTTCGCGGTGGTAGCGGATGAAGTACAGCGCCTTGCGGAACGTTCAGCAGCAGCAACAAAACAGATTGAAGCTCTCGTAAAAACCATTCAGAACGATACCAACGAAGCGGTAATTTCGATGGAACAAACTACATCTGAAGTGGTACGCGGTGCGCGCCTGGCACAAGACGCAGGTGTGGCGTTGGAAGAAATTGAAAACGTATCAAGTAGCTTGGCAGAATTGATTCAAAACATTTCGAACGCTGCACGTCAACAAGCGTCATCAGCCGGCCACATTTCCAATACGATGAATGTTATTCAAGAAATTACAACGCAAACTTCCGCGGGGACTTCAGCAACTGCACAATCGATTGGTAATCTTGCCGAAATGGCACTGGATTTACGTGAATCAGTAGCAGGCTTTAAACTTCCAGAAGAAGATGTATTAGCGGATGTTCATGCATCAACGAAAAAGCCTGCTGCTAAAAATACGCTTCGTGCCAATATACTCGACCTCAACGAAAGCATGCTCGACGATGATAATATTTATTCATCACATCAAGCGAAAGCGTAGTCAAACGACCAACGGCTGCGCGCTACAACCTGCAGCCGTTAATTAGGTATTGTTATGAGTTGGTCATTACGCACACTGCCTTCTCTCTCCCTCGAGCAATTCGCACAGTGGTGTAAATTGCTTGAAGAGCGCACTGGTATGCAATTGGTGCCGCAACACAAAGCATTGTTGGAATCACAAATTTCCACGCGCATGCGCGAGCTGGGTTATGACGACTATGATCGCTACTATCAGCAAGTCACTGATGGTGTAGCGGGCAAGTTGGAATGGACCATTATTATCGATCGCATTACCGTTAAAGAAACAGGTTTTTTTAGGCATCGAGCTTCAGTTGAATTTGTACGCAATTTTTTGCAGAAAAAAATTAATAACCAGGCACTCAACCAAAGTTTTGATGCATGGAGTATAGGTTGTGCAACCGGTGAAGAAGCTTATTCACTGGCAATGGTGATCAACGATTGTTTTGAGCTGGCGGCACTGAATCCCTATTATGGAATTACTGCTTTTGACTTAAGTGTTTCAGCGTTAGCAACCGCACGTAAAGGTTTGTACGCAAAACGCAAAATTGAAGCAGTGAAAGCCGATGAGTTTAAACGTTACACCAAACAACTAGCGAACGGCACCTATGAAATTGCTAGTCGCCTGCGCGAACGCGTATGTTTTACACAAGCTAATATTATTAATCACAATAATTTACCCAACGTAAAAGTAGATGTTATTTTTTGCCAAAATTTATTGGTTTATTTTCGCCGCTGGCTACGCCGCGATATTTTAAACGCGTTAGTAGACCATCTTAAGCCAGGTGGAATTTTAGTCACTGGATTGGGCGAAGTTGTTGATTGGGAACATCCCAAAATGCAGCGTATTTCAGCCGATGATGTGCAAGTTTATGCACGCGAATAACACACGCGATGAACGTGAATAACAAGAGGAAGGCTCCACATGGCAGATAATCGTAATTTTGCCGCGCTGGATTGGCTAATCCATGAGATTAGTGAAACCTTAAAAGAAGCGCGTCAAGCACTCGAAGCCTATGTCGAAAACCCAAAGGACACTGTGCGGATTCGTTTTTGTTTAACGCACATACATCAAGTACACGGCAGTTTACAGATGGTGGAATTTTTTGGCGCAGCTATGCTAGCCGAAGAAATGGAGCGGCTGACTCAAGCAATGATTCAAGGTGCAGTTGCCAACGCAAGTGAGGCGCAAGAAGTTTTGATGCGCGCCATTTTGCAATTCCCGGTTTATTTGGAGCAAGTAAAAAACACGCGTAAAGATAATCCTTTAATTGTCTTACCCTTATTAAATGACTTACGTGCGGTACGCGGTGAAAGTTTGCTCACGGACACAAAATTATTTGTACCTAATTTAGCCCCAGCAAAAAAAATATCCGGCGCAAGGTCAGCTGCCGCGCAAGATAATGTTCAATTCCAGGCGATGGCGTTAAAGTTACGCCAAATGTATCAATATGCTGCCGCAGGTTTTATTCGCTCAGTCAACGGTGATGAAAATCTCGCGTATCTACAAAAGGTTTTTTCACGGCTGCAAAAATTAACGCAGGGCACCGCGCGTTTTGCACTATGGGATATTTGTTTAGCACTTGCCGAAGCTTTGGAAACAGATGCACTTGAAATCAGTGCTGCAATTAAAAATATATTACGCCAACTTGATAAAGAAATTAAAATTCTCGCCGTTCATGGCACCTCAGCACTTAACTCCTACACCAATGATGAGCTGATCAAAAACTTACTCTACTACGTTGCACGCGCTGGCAAACACACAACAAATTTTAGTTCTTTTTCTCAACTACAACGTATTTATGAAACCTATAATTTAGCTGATGCGCTGATTGAAGGTAAAGAGTCTTCTGATGACTCCAATAGTATGTTGTCAGCGCCTGACCCTGAAGCATTACGCTCAGTTGTTGAAGCACTCAAAATTGAGTTAGGTGTAATAAAACAAGCTCTCGATATATGCTTATCTGGAGAAAATTCAACAGCAGCATTAGATGAAGCTCTCCCAGTTGTAAAACGCATTGCCGATACCTTGGCTGTATTAGGCTTGGGCGATTTGCGTAAACAAGTATTAGAGCAAGGTGCAGCGCTTGAATTAATGGCGCGCTCTCATAGCCAACTTTCTAACGAACAATTAATTTCAATAGCCGGTAAGGTTATTGAAATTGAAGATTCTCTCGACAAACTGGCCGAGGCAAAAACGGCTAATAATTTAATTTCCGGCAATGAAGGCGATATCACTTTAACTCGCGCAAAAGAATCCGTACTGCGCGAATCGCGTAATGGTTTAGAGCATGCCAAAGATGCCATTATTGAATACATTGCTTCGCAATGGGATCGCGTGCATTTACAACATGTGCCGGAAACCCTGCGTGAAATTCGTGGCGGTTTGGAAATTATGCCTTTGCCGCGAGCGGCGCGAATATTAGGTGCTTGCGCACGCTACATTGAAGAAAAACTATTAGCCGAAGAATTCACACCGCAATGGTCAACTCTCGACACGCTTGCCGATGCTATCACCAGCGTTGAATATTATTTAGAGCGTTTGAGCTCTGGCGCTACCAATGTCGAAAATGATTTATTGCTTTCTGTTGCAGAAGAAAGTGTGGCCGCGCTGGGATATGCCGTTGCTAAAGCCAATCGTTCCGAAAGTAATAGTAGTAATAGCGACCTTAATGAATTTAAAGCTGCTGCAACACAAAGAGTAGATGACATACAAACTACAGTAACGGCAGCAGAAGATGATGAAGCTAGTTTAACGGCAGCCTATCAATCGGCCCTGCTTGTCGAGCCAATTGATAATCCATCTATTCTCGCGACAGATCCTCAAGATTTCGCATTTACCAATGATTTTGATTCGGAACCCATAATAACAGCTCCAGAACTTGTTCCAGTCACTGAACCAGATGTAGCTAATTCAGTATTACAAACTAAGTTGGAAGAAACTGCCGATATTATTCGCACAGAAACTTCATCTGCAGCAATTCATGCAGCACCAGCCTCCGCTAACAGTATTGATGACGATGAAAATGATATAGATGAAGAAATTATTGAAATTTTTGTCGAGGAAGCGGGTGAAGTATTTGCAGCGATTCAAACCTATTTCCCACAATGGGCAAAAGATTTCGATGATCAGCATGCGCTTAATGAATTCCGCCGTGCTTTCCATACATTAAAAGGCAGTGGCAGAATGGTAGGAGCCCACGATATTGGTGAGCTATCCTGGTCGATTGAAAATATGCTTAACCGCATCCTTGATGACACCATTGAAGCGGGTCATTCCCATATCGTCATTATCGAAAAAGTATGCGAAATTTTACCGAGTATGATTGCGGCATTTAGCCAGCAGTTACCTAATCCGCACCCGGTACTAAGTGTCAATTATCGTGGAATGGCAGAATCACTTGCTAAAGGTATTGTGCCTGAAGGGCTGACACCAGACGAACCCTTTACACAACAAGCCACCGTAAAAACAAGTCTCAACGACAATAATTTTGTTACTGCAAATAGTGAAGAATTAGCGCTCGATGTTGAGATGGATATCGATGAAGAAATAGAATTGGAAAGCGCTGAGGAGATTATTGCAGAAGACATATCTCTCATCGCTGAAAGCCGCGCGCCCGAAGTTACTTTACCGCCAATGAATTGGAATGAAGACTTTAGTGAATTAACTGAAGCATTAATACCTGATCTTGAAACAACTGGTACCTCGGCCAACAAGAAAATTTCAGCCAGTGAAATATTCGATGAAATTGGCGATGACTCTGATGTGCAACTACGAGATATTTTTGCAGCTGAAGCGCTAACGCATTTGCAAACCATAGAAGAATATATTGCGCATATGGAAATGGAAGCGCCTTGTTATGAACTTCCGAGTGATAGTATTCAGCGTGCCCTTCACACGTTGAAAGGTAGTGCGCATATGGCGGAAATTACGCCTATCGCTGAATTAGTAAGTCCATTGGAAAAATTTGTAAAAGAATTGCGTAGTTATCACCTGACTATTAATGATGACATTTTACAATTATTGCGCGATGCAGTTAGCTATGCTAACGCGGGTTTAGCGCAAATTGATAACAATGAAGTCGTGGCCATTCCAAAGCTACAACAATTTCTAGCGCGTGTCAGCGAATTACGTGAAATCCACATTGCCCCTCTCGTGCAGCAACAGGAAATGGATGCGGGTGGCAAGCGTCCAGTGGACCCGGAACTTCTCTCTATCTTCATGGCTGAAGAAATGAATCTATTGCTTGATGCTGACAAAATTATTGCGCAGTGGCAGGCTAATCCCGGCATCGTCTTTATATTAAGCCCGATTGTAAATGAGCTGCGCAATTTAACGCGCGGCGCACATCATGCATATTTGCCACCTATGGCAGAGTTTGGCGAAAAAATTGAAAAAGTTTATGAGCGCATAATTGCTCAGCAGTTATCCTGTTCAGATACTTTGTGCCACACGCTTAATCGCGCGCACATTGCTTTACTGGATATGGTTGATGCAGTAGCAGCAGGGCAAAATTTAGTCGCAGCTCCAGCTGATATTGAAACCGCATTAAATGAATTGTTGTTACAAAATGAAGACACTCATTACGATGTCGAAGAAGAAAGCATTGCTGAAGTAAACGCTGAAGAAATATCTTTATTGCCGCTTCCTGTTGCTACAGATCTTGCTGCAGATCTTCCTGCTGCTGCGCAGCTTTCTGTTGCCACAGATCTTGTTCCTGCGCATGAAGCAATAGATCAATCAGAGCCAGCTTTGGATATCGAAAATGAATCCTATGATATTGGCTTAATTGTTGATGATGATGACGATGATAGTGATGAAGAAGAAATAGTATTCGATGAACTACCTCCGTTAACAGAAATCAATTACACGAGAAATATAGAATACACTGCGGAAGATTTGGAAATATCCTTCGAAGAGTTACCCGCAGTGCAAGTGGTCAATCAAGAAGAGGTAGACGATGAAGTAGCTAATGCCATCGACGAAGAAATAGTACTTGATGAAATATCTTTGGCAACAGAAATAAATTATGCAGAAAATATTGAATATACTGCAGAAGATCTGGAAATATCTTTTGAAGAGTTACCTGCTGCAACGGTAACTCATCATAATGAAGTGGACGAAGACCTGGATACAGAAGCATCATTCGTTGCCAATGCAGTAGATTATGCAGAAGCTGTCAACGACGAAATGGATCTTAACATCAGCGATGATGATGACGTTGCTTCCGAAGCAACGATTATTGAACCCGTTCAACAAAAAGCGAGTGCGCAACATGTTTCTGCAGTTACCCCTGCAACAGTTGCCAAGACCGCGCCAAGCACTAAAGTAGATGACGATTTCGATTCAGAAATTGTCGAGATTTTTATCGAAGAAGCGCTTGAATTATTAGAGGACATGGAGCGCGCCCTGCACGAATGGCAAGAAGATTGGAGCAATACCAATTGCGCGGAAGAATTAAAACGGTGCCTCCATACCTTTAAAGGTGGAGCTCGTTTAGCCGGGTTGACCAACCTGGGCGATTTGTCGCACGATTACGAAACCATGGTCATCGACTTGAAGGACATATCTGCGGTAGATCAAACTTTCTTCAAACAAATTAATGATTACCAGGATCGTTTACACGCTGGCGTAACAGTCGCGCAAAAACAATTAGCGGTGGATTATCAAGCGGCGGATGATGCCGCGCAAGAACAGTGGGATCAAACACAGCTTAAAGATGCAATGAAAATCACTGAAGCGGCCTTGGCTGTTGATGATGAATCAGTTACCGAGTCAAACAACGAATTGGCATTGTATAAATCGGAAGCGGTCAATGAAGAATTTATACGACCAGAATTCGATTTTAACAGCATCAGTCAAAAACCTAATGTCCTGACTTTTGCACCTAAACCTAAAGTTGCTGCGGCACAACTTCCTAAAATACCAGGCAGTGAATATGGTGGTATGCGTCAAGGTTCCGCGAATGGTCCAGCACAAGTCCAACATTTAGCAACGCGACGTGCCGGCCCACAAGAAGTCGTTAAGGTTTCTGCCGAGCTACTTGAAGAACTGGTAAACCTTGCGGGTGAGACATCTATTTCCCGTGGTCGTATGGAGCAACAGGTCATTGACTTGGGTGGTGCGATTGGAGAAATGGATTCAACCATTCAACGGCTTCAAGAACAGTTACGTCGATTAGATATAGAAACCGAAGCCCAGGTAGTTTTCCGTCAGGAAAAAATGGCACAACACGAAGATTTTGATCCACTTGAAATGGATCGCTATTCACAATTGCAACAACTCTCGCGCTCGCTGATTGAGTCTGCATCGGACTTAATGGATCTGAAGTTCACGCTTGCCGATAAAACCCGTGATACAGAAACGCTGTTACTGCAACAGTCGCGGATTAATACCGATTTGCAAGAAGGCCTAATGCGATCACGTATGGTGCCTTTCTCACGCCTGGTACCACGGTTGCGTCGTATTGTGCGTCAAGCTGCTACCGAGCTAGGGAAGGAAGTCGATTTTGAATTGGATAATGTCGAAGGCGAATTAGATCGTACAGTACTGGAACGTATGGTTGCGCCGCTTGAGCATATGCTACGTAACGCTGTCGATCATGGTATAGAAACGCTAGAAGGTCGTGCTGCGGCTGGAAAGCCCGCCGCAGGTCGCATTGTCTTAACGCTCGGTCGTGAAGGCGGCGATGTAATGTTGCGCCTCTCCGATGATGGTCGCGGCATCAACCTGCAACGTGTTCGCGAAAAAGCCATTGAGCGCGGTTTGATGTCAGAAGATGCGTATTTAAGTGATCAGGACTTAATGCAATTTATCTTGCATGCCGGCTTCAGTACTGCAGATAAAGTAACGCAAATATCGGGTCGCGGAGTTGGAATGGATGTGGTGCATTCCGAGATCAAGCAGCTTGGCGGTGCTATGTTTATCGACTCGCGCTGGGGTGAGGGCACGGAGTTTATTATTCGCCTGCCCTTCACCGTATCGGTGAACCGTGCCTTGATGGTACAAATTGGCGATGATCTCTATGCAATTCCACTCAACACCATTGAAGGTATCGTGCGGGTTAGCCCATTTGAACTGGAGCATTATTATCTCGATCTGGACTCGCGTTTCGACTATGCGGGTGAAAATTATTTAGTTCGCTATTTAGGCTCTATGTTGGATAGTGATGCACGTCCGAAGCTAGATGGACAATCATTACCACTTCCCGTAGTGCTTGTACGCAGTGCTGAAAATACCGTTGCCTTGCAAGTAGACCGCTTGTTGGGCAGTCGCGAAATTGTGGTAAAAACCCTCGGGGTGCAATTCGGTTCGGTGTGCGGAGTATCCGGCGCAACAGTCATGGGTGACGGTAACGTTGTTGTTATTCTCGACTTGCACGCGCTTATTCGTGAACAACTTGCGCTTGGCTTGGGTCATTCGACATTGCTTGAACCGCTGCGCCCGAAAGTTGAAATCGAAGAAGATCTGGTCGAAAAAATTGTTATGGTAGTAGATGATTCAGTAACCGTTCGCAAAGTAACCAGCCGTTTCCTTGAGCGTGAAGGTTATCGTGTAATCGCAGCTAAAGATGGTGTTGAAGCACTACAATTACTCCAGGATCAAATTCCCGATGTGATGCTGCTCGATATCGAAATGCCCCGCATGGACGGTTTTGAAGTGGCGAAAAATATGCGTACCAGTTCGCGCCTGAAAGATATCCCCATCATCATGATTACTTCGCGTACCGGTGATAAACACCGCGAACGAGCTTTCGATTTGGGTGTTAATAAATATATGGGCAAGCCTTATCAGGAAGATTTGTTGCTCGCCAACATTCAAGAGTTGACAAAAAGTCCGGTGAAATAAGTGTCCGGCTTACGCATCGGGATATTGGTAGATAGCGCGCTCAAACAACAACACCTGGGTAACCTGGTAGTCCAAGCTGGCCACGAGATAGGCTGTACTTGCATTTTGAATGCTAATTCAAGCCTTCCGCATTCATTACAAATAGATGCCTGGGTTGTTGATTTAACCGATATCAATGATCCCAATAGTCCTGACAGTGAACATAGTTTAATTATGGTGCTGCTGCAGGATTTACTTGAGCAAACTGATATTCCCGTTATTCTGAACGAAGACATTGAATTTCAAAAAAATAGCGCCGAACACAACAACTGGATACGGCGTATGTTGCAGCGTCTGGAGCGGTTAAGTGGCGATATCAACTTACACCAAACCAGTAGCGCCAATGAAGTCTGGGTGTTGGCAGCATCTACTGGAGGCCCTGCGGCAGTAAAAGAATTTATTTGTTATTTATCGCCTGATTTGAATATCGCATTCGTTTACGTGCAACATATCGACTACGGCCAAGCTGAAGCTTTAGCAAAAGTCATGAGTAAAAGCGGACATTACCCTTGCCGGGTAGCTAAACAGGGTGCAGTTTTAATTAATAACACATTGACTCTCATTACCGCGGGGCCAAGTGTTATGATCCATGAAAATGGCACTCTAATGTTAAGTAAAAAGTCCTGGAGCGGCAGTTACGCTCCTTCAATTGATCAGGTTACCGCTAACGTAGCGCGGGTTTACCGCAAGCGGTGCGGCATGATTGTTCTGTCAGGTTTAGGTGATGATGGTGCTGCCAGTAGCAAACTGATCAAACAAAGCGGTGGACAGGTGTGGGTACAAACACCGTCCGATTGTATAAGTGATTCCATGCCCAGGGCGACTATAGCAATGGGAGCTGTTAATCACACAGGTACACCGCAAGAGCTAGCCATAGCCCTATCTGAATTAAAGCTTTCAATGAGAGCGACTTAAACGTATAAGTGTAAAAAACACAAATAAATAAAGTAGGAGCCGCTCAATGAGAGCACCAAAGCGCATTGAACTAAAAAAAATTCAAGAGGTAGCGAGCCTGCTAATCCCTTTGCAAGCGCAAAGTATTTTATTGCCCAACGTTACAGTGGCGGAAATTGTACCTGTGTCGCAGGTTCAAGTCGTAGAAAATGCCCCCCTGTGGTATATCGGTAACTGTCAGTGGCGTGAACTTATAGTGCCAGTACTTTCATTGGAAGCCCTAAACGGTGAAAACAAAGCCAATTTGGGTACGCGTGCCCGGTTTGCGGTGCTAAACACCACCGGACTACATCCCGATTTACCTTTTATGGCCATTGTTACTCAAGGTTTGCCACGGCTTGCGCGCGTCAGCGAAGATGAAATTAGCGGGCTTGAAGATGCAGAAAATCGTGCGTATGATTTGATGCACGTGTCATGGGCTGGAGAACATACAGTCATCCCTAACATACCTGCTATTGAACAAACTTTTTTGGATTATTTACATAATAATGATTAATTCAGCTGCATTTAAAATACCAGTATTTCAAATATTCTCCATTCTCGTTAGCTTAATCATGCTGCAAGGTTGCGGTGGTGCGCGCGATGAACCTTTTGATCCGGGCTCATCTACCAGCAGCCGTGGTCCCGCTGTTACCATGACCAGATTAATATCAGGTGATGATCCTCTCACCGCAGTGAAAAAGGAAGGCAGAATAATTAAAATCCGTGAGGAGGGTATCTTTGAGACCTACTGGAGGGAATACACCACTGAAATACACGAGACAATAGATTTTGCTGCAGGGCAAATTTTGCTAGTTGATCTTGGTGAAAAAAATACCTGTGATCGCAAGCTGACACTGAAGCAATATAGTGCTTATGAAGGAAGCGTCAATAGCGTAATAGTTGTTTTGGACTATACCGACAGTGGTGCGAGCAGTAATTCATCATCTACCAGTTCGGAAAGTTCCAGCTCAGTCAGTTCATCTAGTTCTGATTCCAGCTCCAGTTCTAGCTCCAATTCCAGTTGTAGCGCTGTAGGTACTACTCATCCCTTTTATTTCTATTACATAAAATCCCGCGATGAAATAATCGTTGAAGAAAACGTTCCATAACGCGAAATTTTTTGCCCTGAGTATTTGCTTGGGGCAGAAGAGCTTTGTTCTCTAACGAGTTAAAAGTCCCCCCATAAATATTGCACCAAACTAATCGCCGCAATCGGTGCCGTTTCTGTTCGCAAAACACGCGGCCCCAGCGTTACGGGTAAAAACTCCTGCGCACATGCCAGTGTAATTTCATCATCACTCAATCCACCTTCAGGTCCAATCAGTAACACCACACTGCTGAATTTTTTATCGTTAGATAAGCGTCCAGTATCGCGGTGATGCAATACAAATTTGCCTTCCGCAGTGCATTGTTTTAACCAATCGCTTAATAACATAGGCTCAGCCAATTCTGGCAATAGATTGCGCTGGCATTGCTCGCAAGCACTGATGATAGTTTGCTGCCAATGATTTATTTTTTTGTCCGCGCGTTCACCGCCTAACTTTACTTCCGTGCGCTCCGTAATTAACGGAGTGATCTTGCTAACACCAAGCTCTGTAGCTTTTTGCAAGACCCAATCCATACGTTCACCACGCGAAACACCAATCGCTAATTCCAGCTGCAATGGCGATTGACGGTTTTCTGAATTGAAAGTAGAAACTTTTACACTGACTGATTTTTTTGTCACTGCATCGATAGTAGCAAAATACTCTCCACCCAAACCATTGAATAAAATTAATTCGCGACCAGCTTGCATACGTAAAACTTTAACGAGGTAATGCGCAGAAGCTTCTGTTAAATCAATGAAAGAATTGGCGGATAACGCATGATTGACAAAAATTCTTGGAATGCGCATAGCGAAATTAATTATCTCTTAATGAAGTAATTTTTTGGTTCACATCGTCATTTTCGCGCAATGGGATACAGCGTCTTATGTTTTCAATCTCAAAACCAGCGAATTAACATCTCATTGCGCGAGAAAAATAATGAGAAATTTTGAAGCACAACGAATTAATTTTTCCGCTCAATAATATAAGCAGACAGTTCACGCAGATATTGCGCGCTAGCACCGAAACTATCGAGTGCAGCAAGTGCCTGCTGATGAAGTTCTTGCGCTTTAATGCGGGCAGCGTCCAGACCTAGAAGTGCCACGTAAGTTGGTTTGTTGCGCGCTATATCGGCGCCTTGCTGCTTACCTAATATTTCTGTGTCTGTAGTTACGTCAAGAATATCGTCCTGCACTTGAAATGCGAGACCTATAGCAGCGGCATAGCTATCAAGCGCGGCTAATTGCGCTGCACTGGCATTGAGTGCAGTCGCGCCCATGCTAACGCTTGAACGGATCAATGCACCAGTTTTGTGACGATGCATAGCTTCCAGCTGCGCAAGATTGATGTGCTGGCCAACGGCAGCCAAATCCAAAGCCTGGCCAAGCACCATACCGTTTACGCCAGACGCATGTGCGAGTTGACGAATTAGAGCAATTTGCACTGAGGGTTCAACCATATCAAGGTTACTGAGCAACTCGAAAGCGAAAGTTTGCAAGGCATCGCCCGCCAGAATTGCAGTAGCTTCATCGAACGCAATATGACAAGTAGGTTTACCGCGACGCAAATCATCGTCATCCATCGCCGGTAAGTCATCGTGTACCAGGCTGTAAGAATGCAAGCTTTCCAGCGCGCAAGCTACCCGGTTAAGTAATAATTTATGGGTGCTGAGTGCGGTCGGGTTTATCGCTAATGCACTGGCGTAAACTAATGTTGGGCGAACGCGTTTGCCACCATTGAAAAGACTATAACGCATAGCAGCGCGCAAATTGGTGGGGTCGGCTGGAATTTGACTGGCGGGCAAAAGGAAAACATCAAGCGCCGCATCTACGTCCGCTCGGCACTGCTGGTTAAACGTGGAAAAGTTATACATCTCATCGGTAACCAAAGATTTCATTCATCGTCGCTCGTATTAAATTCGCTTAAGCGAATCTGCCCTTGTTGTTCTTGCAACAAAGTCACCTGCTGTTCCGCTTCGGCTAAACGTGTTTGGCATTCACGCGTTAACTGAATGCCCGTGGCAAAAGCAAGTAGTGATTCTTCCAATGTTAAATCGCCTTGTTCCATTTTGTTCACCAGGGCCTCAAGTGCGTTAAGTGACTGCTCAAAATCAGCAGCTTTCTTTTTAATAGCCATGTTTTCCTCGAAAATAAAAGTGGGCACGTATTATGAAAGTAGACGCGTATCATAAAAGTAGGCGCATATTATAAACCTGCCTCGACCTTTAGCGACATGATTAGACGCTCATCACAGCACGCCTGTACGACATGTCCTACAAAAATTGCGGCATTTAGCCACTTGCGAGTGGCATATAAAACAACAATAATGGCCTCGCTAAGGACAACACCACTCGGAGAGTGGCGTGGCCAGGAATGAAAAGGAAACTTATTTAACGCTGATTGTTTTTCTCCAACAATTAGCAAATCCTGTAAGACAGCCCACTGCATCCCCCTGCAGTGGGTTTTTTATTTGGTGGATTCGTTGAGTTGTCGACGAATGGTCATAATCACTGGAACAACTTCGGGGCGAACATGCCGCCACAAATAAAAGGCTTCCGCTGCTTGACCAACCAGCATCCCCAAACCATCCGCAGTATGCAACGCATTATTATTTTTTGCCCAAGACATAAATACCGTCGGCTCAGCGCCATACATCATGTCGTAACAGCAGGCGTTATTGGCTAAAATATTTTTGGGTAGAGGCGGCAATTCTCCATTTAAACTTGCTGAGGTGCCATTAATCACCACATCAAATTGCTCAGTATTTAGTTCCGTATTTAATTGCTCATAACTGCGTGCCTGAATATTACCCAAATCGTGGAATTGTTTTTCCAATTCTTCCGCTTTGGCACATGTACGATTTACGATAACGACTTGTTGCGGTTGCTCCGCCAATAGAGGTTGCAAAATACCGCGCACGGCTCCGCCTGCACCTAATATTAAAATACGTTTATTGCGTAACTCCCAACCAAGATTATGGATATCGTGCACCATACCTATACCGTCAGTGTTGTCGCCAAGTATAGTTCCATCGCTCTCAAGCGACAGCGTATTTACAGCCCCCGCACGTTGCGCACGCGGAGTAAGTTGTTGTGCAAATTTAAATGCATCGGTTTTAAATGGAACCGTAATATTTAATCCTTTTCCACCCTGAGCAAAAAATTCTTGCGCACTGGACACAAATGCGTTTTCACCCACTAAATGCTTTGAATACTGCATATCCTGGCCTGTTTGTTCAGCAAACTGACGATGGATATGTGGCGATTTACTATGGCTAATAGGATTGCCGAATACGGCATATTGATCTGTCATGTTGTATCCAATCAAAAGCAAATTATTGACAACAATAAATTAAATACCACGCAGCGCGGTATATTTTTGTTCCAGAAATCTATCTCGTGGCAACCACGAGAATTTAACCCTCGCTAGCGAATTAAACACCGCATCGCAAGCAGCGCGATAAATTTTTACTGCAATCTATCGCATGGCGAGTCACAGAGAATTTAATCTTTGCTAGCGACAAAAAAATTACACCCAATCGCGCGCAGGCAAAAATTTCTCAACCAGCTCGGCTTCCGGTGAACCTGGTTCTGGACTATAGTCATACTCCCAGCGAACCAGTGGTGGCAGTGACATTAATATTGATTCCGTGCGACCGCCAGTTTGCAAACCAAACAAAGTCCCGCGGTCATAAACCAAATTAAATTCTACATAACGGCCGCGACGATAGAGTTGGAAATTGCGTTCGCGTTCGCCAAACTCAGTGTGTTTGCGTGCGGCAACTATCGGTTGATATGCAGAAATAAAACTGTCGCCTATAGCACGCATCAACGCAAAACTTTTGGAAAAATTAAAAGCATCTTTTTCCGCAAAGCTTTGTTCATTTAAGTCATCAAAAAATAAACCACCGACACCGCGTGCTTCATTGCGATGTTTTAAATAAAAATATTCGTCGCACCATTTTTTAAAGCGAGGAAAAACGAAGTCACCAAACGGAGCGCAGGCCTGCTGCGCGGTTTGATGCCAATGCACACAATCCGTTTCATTACCGTAATAAGGTGTTAAATCATAGCCACCACCAAACCACCAGACGGGTTCAGCGCCCTCTTTCTCAGCGATAAAAAAACGTACATTGGCGTGACTGGTTGGCACATAGGGATTATGCGGATGAATAACGAGTGACACACCCATGGCTTCAAATGCACGGCCAGCGAGTTCAGGCCTGTGCGCCGTCGCTGAAGCGGGCATTTGGGTGCCATGCACATGGGAGAAATTAACACCGCCTTTCTCTATCACTGCGCCATTAGTCAGCACGCGAGTGCGACCGCCGCCACCTTCAACACGCTGCCACGCATCCTCAACAAAGGTCGCGCCACCATCTTCAGCAGCAAGAGCACTGCAGATACGGTCTTGTAAGTCTAGCAAGTAGGCTTTAACAGCGGCTTTATCAGGTGCTGTGCCACTCAAGAATTTATTATCGGGAACTGCTGTGTCGAGTATGGTGTTGCTCATTAGACATCCTTAACGAGTCCAAAAGTAGAGCGTTATTCTACCCGCTGCTTACCGCTATGGGCTAGTCACTGCAAAAATGTGCATAAACCTGAATATCTATATCGAAATATTTTGATATAGATATTTTGGGCTGCTAGACTAAGCTCTAGGTAATCATAAACACGTCGTAACAATGCAAAACGAAATTTTAGAACACAAGCAAAATAGCCTCGCAGACTGCCTCGCAAACTTGCTCAAAGCAGGCGGTGATTCCTTTCGCTTGGAAATCCTTCGAGTTCTTGCCCAGGATTCCTTTGGTGTACTAGAGCTGTGTCGTATTTTTGCGGCCAAACAATCTGGCATGAGTCACCATCTTAAGGTGCTAACAAGCGCTGGTTTGCTGACTACTCGTCGCGAAGGCAATAGTATTTTTTATCGTCGCGCTTATTTTGCACCTGATCACCCGTTGGCAAATTTACAACAAGTATTGTTTAGCGGCATCGATCAGCTGTTGTTAACGCCTGAAGTGCAAACGCAATTGCGCGAGCTTGAGCAAGAACGTAGCTTGGCTTCGCAACAGTTTTTTACCGACAATGCACACAAGTTTCGCGAGCAACAAGATCTCATTGCCAGCTACCCGGTATATGCCGAGCAAATGATGCAGTTATTGCAGAAAACTTCGCTGCGCGATACAAGCCTTGCATTAGAAGTCGGCTCAGGTGAAGGGGAATTTCTTGCCGTACTTGCACAACAATTTAAGCATGTTATTGCGCTTGATAACGCGGGCAATATGTTGGACAAGGCACGCGTATTTGCTCACGAAAAAAAATTGCACAACATCACATTTATTCACGGTGATACACGCAATTTAATTGCACAACAAAATTTGGTCGATTGTGTTGTTGTCAATATGGTGCTGCATCATACCGCATCACCTGCAGATATTTTTCAAGATTTAAGCCGCACTCTAGCGCCCAAAGGCGCGCTGTTAATTTGCGATTTATGTCGTCATGAGCAAGCCTGGGCACGCGACGCCTGTGGCGATTTATGGCAAGGTTTTGAACCACACGACTTTTCACGCTGGGCAATTGCTGCCGGTTTAGAGGAGGGCCAAAGCGTTTATTTTGCATTGCGCAACGGTTTCCAAATTCAATTGCGACAGTTTTTCAAACCGGTCAGTTAGTTTTATTTAATTTTTTGCGCGCTAACTTTAATTATCAACTCAAATTCAATGCCGGCTCTGCCCATTGAAAACACGAAGGAAATTGTTATGTCTGAATATTCTGTTTTTACGTCCGAGTCGGTAGCTGAGGGTCATCCTGATAAAATGGCCGATCAAATTTCTGACGCGGTACTTGATGCAATTTTAAAAGATGATCCAAATGCCCGTGTTGCCGTAGAAACTTTGGTTAAAACGGGTATGGCGATTGTTGCGGGTGAGGTTCGAACCTCAACCTACGTTGATTTGGAAGATTTAATTCGTCAGGTTATTTTGGATATTGGTTACAACTCTAGCGATGTTGGTTTCGACGGTGCAAGTTGCGCCGTGTTAAATGCTATTGGTAAACAATCGTCAGACATTGCTATGGGCGTAGATGAAGACAATGGAAATGGCAAAGAAAAAGAAATGGGCGCAGGCGATCAGGGATTAATGTTTGGTTATGCTACTAACGAAACTGCCGTACTAATGCCCGCCCCGATTTTTTATGCGCATCGCTTAGTAGAAAGACAAGCGCAATTACGCAAAAATGGCGAACTGCCCTGGTTGCGCCCCGATGCAAAAAGCCAGGTCACCTTGCGTTATGAAAATGGTAAACCCATTGCAGTAGATGCCGTGGTTTTGTCCACACAACACAGCCCGAGCGTATCACAAAGCTCTATTCACGAAGCTGTGCGTGAATTAATTATCAATAAAGTATTACCAGCAGAATGGTTGCACAAAGATACGCAATATCACATTAATCCCACCGGCCAATTTATTATTGGCGGCCCGGTAGGTGATTGTGGCTTAACCGGTCGCAAAATTATTGTTGATACCTACGGCGGTATGGCGCGTCACGGCGGCGGTGCATTCTCTGGCAAAGATCCGTCTAAGGTGGATCGTTCTGCCGCTTACGCTGGCCGTTATGTGGCAAAAAATATTGTTGCTGCAGGCCTCGCTGATCGCTGCGAAATTCAAGTGAGTTATGCGATTGGTGTTGCTGAACCAACTTCTATTTCAGTAAATACTTTTGGTACTGGAAAGTTATCCGATGCAAAAATTATTGATTTGATTCGCGAAAATTTTGATTTGCGTCCGCGTGGTTTAATTGAAATGCTGGATTTGAAGCGGCCGATTTATCGCCAAACTGCGGCATATGGTCATTTTGGTCGCGAGCTTCCTGATTTTACTTGGGAAAAGATTGATAAGGCAGCTGCGCTGAGAAAAGCGCTGTAAAAAATTAACAGC
Source organism: Pseudomonadota bacterium (assembly GCA_040386215.1). Lineage (GTDB taxonomy): Bacteria > Pseudomonadota > Gammaproteobacteria > Pseudomonadales > Cellvibrionaceae > Cellvibrio. Next base: position 70,746 of record JAZKFX010000005.1, on the reverse strand, counting down.
ACCCCACCCTAACCCTCCCCTTTGCAGGGGAGGGGACTAGAAGCAGCTTCGTTGCGTATCCGGAGTGAAATTCAGCTCCTCCCCCTGCGAAGGGGGAGGCTGGGGCGCCCGGCTAGGGAGGGGGTAAAAAATTCTCAAATTAACAAGCCTCTTTTAAAAAACAGGAATTACTTATGAGCTTCATAGATTACAAAGTTGCTGACATGTCCCTCGCTGCCTGGGGCCGCAAAGAAATTGAAATTGCTGAAGGCGAAATGCCTGCACTAATGGCACTGCGTCGTAAATACAAAAGCAGTAAACCACTTGCTGACGCAAAAATTATCGGCTGTATTCACATGACAATTCAAACTGCTGTGTTGATCGAAACCTTGATTGAGTTGGGTGCGGAAGTACGCTGGTCATCGTGCAATATTTTTTCTACTCAAGATCACGCTGCCGCTGCTATAGCCGCTGCGGGCATTCCGGTGTTTGCCTGGAAGGGCGAAACTGAAGAGGAATTTTGGTGGTGCATCGAACAAACTATTTTGCAAGATGGCGCGCCCTGGGCAGCAAATATGATCCTGGATGACGGTGGCGATGTAACCCAAATCGTTCACGAAAAATATCCGCAAATGCTCAACAGCATGCACGGAATTTCTGAAGAGACAACAACCGGTGTTCACCGGTTGTTGGACATGCTGAAAAAAGGCCAATTAAAAGTACCTGCTATTAATGTGAATGATGCCGTAACAAAAAGCAAAAACGATAATAAATATGGTTGCCGTCACAGCTTGAACGACGCAATAAAACGCGGTACGGATCATCTACTCGCGGGCAAAAAAGCACTTGTTATTGGTTATGGCGATGTAGGTAAGGGTTCAGCAGCTTCATTACGTCAAGAGGGCATGATTGTTAAAATTTCCGAGATTGATCCAATCTGCGCAATGCAAGCATGTATGGACGGATACGAGGTGGTATCACCTTATAATGAAGGTACTAACACCGGAAAATTTGAAGATATTAATCACATAGTGCTTGGCACAACTGATTTAGTGGTCACCACAACGGGTAATGTGAATGTGTGCGATTCGGCAATGTTGCGCGCATTAAAACGTTGCGCCGTGGTATGTAACATCGGTCACTTTGACAGTGAAATTGATACCGCATTTATGCGCAAAAATTGGGAGTGGGAAGAAGTAAAACCGCAGGTGCATAAAATTTATCGAGACAAAACCACCAACGACCATTTAATTCTTCTATCTGAAGGTCGGCTCGTTAATTTAGGTAACGCCACTGGTCACCCATCACGTATTATGGATGGCTCTTTTGCAAACCAAGTATTAGCGCAAATGTATTTATACGAACGTAAATTTGCAGATTTGCCTGTCGCACAAAAAGCAGAACATTTGTATGTACGAGTACTTCCAAAAAAATTAGACGAAGAAGTAGCAAAAGATATGGTGGAAGGTTTCGGCGGCGTGATTACCAAACTGACACAAAAGCAAGCGGAATATATTGGCGTCGAATTAGAAGGGCCATTTAAACCGGAAAGCTATAAATATTAATGTAGGTTGGGCCGGGCCACGTTGGGCTGCAAAGCCCAACGCGACCACGCCCAAATTCAAGACAAAAACTCGACAGTGCACTCGCAAAATTATCGCAAGAATTTATCAATGTTATGTTGGGCTTGACAGCCGACGTGGCCCGGCCCAACCTACGAGAAGAATTTTATGAATAATTCACAACCACAATTAAGCTTCGAATTCTTTCCGCCAAAAACACCAGAAGGAAAAGAAAAATTAATAAAAGTACGCGACCAGCTTAACCAATTTGAGCCAGATTTTTTTTCTGTAACCTATGGTGCAGGCGGATCTACGCGTGATACGACTAAAGGTATAGTTACACAATTCAAAAAAGACGGCATTTCTATAGCGCCGCATTTATCGTTTGGCGGCGATGACGAAACAACTATCACAGCGCTACTGCAAGAATACAAAGATGCGGGAATTGATCGCATCGTTGCCTTGCGTGGCGACATGCCGTCCGGAATGGGTGGGGCCAGTCAATTGGTTTACGCCAATGAATTAGTCGCATTTATTCGCAAAAATTTCGGCGCGCATTTCCATATCGAGGTTGCAGCCTACCCGGAAATTCATCCTCAAGCAAAATGCTACGCAAGTGATATAAATTATTTGAAAGGTAAATTTGACGCCGGCGCTAATAGTGCAATTACACAATATTTTTTTAATCCTGATTCTTATTTTTATTTTATCGAGCAATGCTATAAAGTAGGCATTACCCAGCCCATCATCCCGGGTATTATGCCTATCATTAATTATCGTAATTTAACGCGCTTTTCTGATTCCTGTGGCGCCGAAATACCACGCTGGCTGCGTAAAGCATTGGAAAATTATGGCGATGATGACGTGAGCTTGAAAGCTTTTGGAGTGGATTTAGTTACAGAATTATGCGAAGTGTTATTAGAAAATGAAGCGCCTGGCTTACATTTCTATACCATGAACCAAACTGAACCGAGTGCACAAATTGTAAAGAATTTGGGTTTGGTACCAATAGAATGAAGGCCTATAAATCACATTAATGGAAATGGAGATTGTTATGCTAAGTAAAGATCATTGGGAAAATGTTTATAGTATCAAATCATCGAATACCGTTAGCTGGTTTCAAGAACATGCTGAAACATCACTAGCGTTAATATACGCTAGCAATCTCGCCAAATCCGCTGCGATTATTGATATTGGTGGCGGGGCATCTACCTTAGTAGACGATTTGCTACACCTTGGCTTCCAGCATCTATCTGTACTTGATTTATCTGCCGTAGCACTGACAACAGCAAAAATGCGTTTGGGTGAAAAAGCCAAAGCCATCAATTGGATTGAAGCGGACATCACCCAAGCTAATTTACCTCCGCAAGCCTTCGATCTTTGGCACGACCGTGCAGCGTTTCATTTTTTAACAATGGATAAACAACGCCACGCCTACAAAAAGAAATTATTGCACGCATTAAAACCTAAAGGTCAATTGATTGTGTCTACCTTTGCCGAAGATGGTCCCTTGCATTGCAGTGGTTTACCGGTGAGAAGTTATAGTGCGGAACAACTTTTTGCAGAATTTAGTGATGATTTTGACTTGCTGGATTTACAAAAAGAAAGCCATAGCACTCCTTTCGCAACTACACAAAATTTTGTGTATTGTCATCTACAACGAAAATAATACAAACAAAAAAATATCAATTTAAAAATTTATATCCTATTTTCATTGGATATTTTTTTCGCTATTGCGTTGTTTGTTTTCCACCGCTTACGTCCAATAAACTTCCTGTTACATAGGATGCATCGGCTGATAACAACCACAGAATAGTTTTAGCTGCTTCTTCAGGTAGACCTGGAGTTTAATGGGAATCGAAGGTGGCAAATGTTCCGACCTACCAGGCTCATCCCCACGAGTACGAATTTCAGTTTCTTGCGCAGCCTAACAACGAGTAGCAGCACCAATCCCTCGGCTTGCGCTTCTAATAATTAACACCAGTACTCGCTTATTAATTTATGCCATTGACAATTTAGCAGCCATTTAAAATTTGTAAATTAAATTTATAAATGTTGTTGTGTCCGTTTTTTTCTTGCCTGGCGCCACGTCACTATCATTCGCTATGGCGATGCCTGTTTTCATTTGCATTGCATCAGTGATTGAGGTGGATATTGATGTCTCGCTAAGAGTACGCGTGTTATCGGCGCCTGACTCAATACTCAGTGTTTGTTTAAATTCTGCAGAATTTGTTATTTGCCATTTTAATTCCGTTGATGCACGAACAATACCGCCGCTTTGATCTACCAACTCGTCAGGCAACAGTGGATCCGGATTAGTAATCACTTTTTCACCTTGAAAATACCCAGGGCCAATTTCAGCATACCAGGTTAATGTGGGTGTTGAATAAAGCCAGTTACCATAACCAATGGCTACTGTTGCATAAGTGCGATACGCACCAAACTGATCGTCGGCATAAGAAATGAAACCAAACAAATAGGATTTTTCAGCTTCCATTAAATAGGCCGACTTAGCTGAAGCTAAGTATCTATCTGCAGTTTTTTCTTTCACTTTGGTGTTGTCATCTTGTGTGACTTCATCTTGTTTAAAAAGCGCATTAAAAATGTATTCGTTTTGCCAATGCAGCAAATTTTGTTTTGCATCTATTTTAGCTTGCACGCTAGTACTTTGTGTATTTCCTGAAGTTGCAATTGCACCAACTGCGACTTCGATCTCCCAAGGGCGTTTTTCTTCAGCAAAACCCTGACTCGAAATAATTGTGAAACTAACCAACAATAAATATTTTTTAAACATAGATTACCCTTACTTATGAACGGACTAAGACAAGAAATTGATTTTATGAAAGCTTAAATTTTGCTTTTAATGCCGCTTCTACGGGTGATGCTACAAATTTTCCGATATCACCGCCTAAAAATGCAATTTCACGCACTATAGAAGATGAAATATAAGAAAGATGTTCCGCGGGTGTTAGAAATAAACTTTCCATATCGGGTGCTAGTGCACGGTTCATATTTGCTAGCTGAAATTCATATTCAAAGTCAGATACCGCACGTAATCCACGCAGTACAGCTTGCGCATTCTTTTGGCGCACAAAATCTACCAGTAGAATATTGAAACCACACACTTCTACATTCGGCAAGTGGGATAGCGTTTCGCATGCAAGCGCTACTCGCTCATCCAAGGTGAACAAGGGGTTTTTACGATCACTCGCTGCCACTGCAACCACCACTCGATCAAATAACCGGCAAGCACGCTCCACTAAATCAATATGTCCGTTAGTGATAGGGTCAAAAGTACCTGGATATACGACTTTACGCATGAAATATCTCCTATTTCGATTTTGTGTGGGCATGGTAAACAATTTATAGACCAAGTACAAAAGCTCTCGCGTTTTTATACATCGAAAAGCATTAAAAAAATATTTTTTGCTGCCCTTTGTCATTCTTCCAATCTATTTTGTTCTTAGAGATTTCAGCAAAACAGAATGAACATAAAAATCAGATTACTATTTCAAAATGCTTTATCCATTAGTTTTTTTTCACATTTTTTTTATTAAATTCCTTCTATTATGAAGTAGTACAGTTATTTAAGGCTTAATCAATCAACATAAAAATTACTTATTCCTTTACAGATTTATTAATGATTGAAGTGGAGAAATCGATAATGACGAATACATCTAATACGCGCTTAGGAAATATATTATTAAAAAAACAATTATTAACTCCCGAACAACTTAATATCGCCATCGCCGAGCAAACAAAACGCCGTTTACTATTGAATACGCTTGATACCAAATCTCATGTTGATACATCGCTTGGCGAAATTCTTATTGAACTCGGTTTCATTGATCGCTTGCAATTAAATCGTGGCCTCAATTGGCAAATGGTCGTAAGAAATATGACACTAGCCATGTCGCTTTGCGCGCCATTGTTATCTATAAGTGGCCAAGCTACTGCGCAATCCTTAACCTCCGCAAGCTCGTCAACTAGAAGTTATTCGCTGCCACTCACTATTCAAGCTGAAAATTATTCAGCGATGAAAGGTATCAGTACTGCGTCCACAACTGATGTTGGCGGTGGCTCATACGTTGGCTGGATTGAGACTAATGACTGGCTGGTTTACGGCAATACACCCATTTATATACCCACCACTGGCAGTTACAAAATAACCTATCGAGTAGCAAGCCTGGAGGGTGGTGGGAAATTTTCTCTACGTGAAGCAAATGCTAACTTTACCCATGATGTGGTTGTTGTCCCGAAAACCAGTGGTTGGCAAAATTGGGTTGATATCCAGCGAACGATTACACTGAACGCAGGGGTGCATATTTTCTCCATTAAGGCGAACGCAAGTGGTTTCAATATCAATTGGTTTAAGATTGAAAGCGCTGTTAGCGTAGCATCCTCCTCTGTTAGCTCTATCGCCGCCTCCTCCAAACCAGCAAGTTCTCTAGCAGCCTCATCTCGACCCGCCAGCTCTACACCGGCAAGCTCTACGCCTTTAAGCTCTATCGCTGCCTCATCGAAACCGGCAAGCTCCGTCGCTGCTAGCCTTGTTCCCCAGAGCTCCGTTCCTGCCTCTTCAAGGCCAGCGAGTTCGCAGGCGGCATCTTCTAAACCTGCCAGCTCGTCAAGCTCCACTTCAAGCCTCATATCAACACAGGTTTCGGGGCCGGTAGAAATGAGTTGGATACCACCAAATTTACGTGAGGATGGTACAGTTTTAGATATTACCCAACTCGGTGGCTATGAGCTCCGCTATAAATTACTGTCAGATGCTGATTTCACATACATTTCTATTAATGATCCCTGGACGAATTTTTACAATTTTTCCTGGCTTGAGGGTAATTATATATTTCAGATTGCAGCATTTGATAAAGACGGCCTTTACAGCGATTTTGTGAATGTTTTACAAAACTAGTGCTGCAACACAGTGATAATTTTTATTTAAAATCTTTAATGCTTGAGAAGTCTATAAATGTTCCCGATAAAATAGCCGGTAACACACGTTGCCGGCGTATTTTTCACGATGCAGCTGCCAGTTTATGGGGGGTTGGTAGACTGACTCACGACTCGATTCAATGTAGATAGTCGCATCATTCGCTAGCCAATTTCCTGCCTCCAGTACATCAATCACCGGTTGCCACAATGCTAACTGAAAAGGAGGATCTATAAAAACAATATGGTATGGCTCATGTTTATTGCCTTGTTGCAAAAAATCTATTGCATCACAAGAAATGACTTTTCCATTCTCTGAATGGAGTATTTCCAGGTTTATTCGCAGCTGTGCAGCGGCCTTAGCATCGCGCTCAAGCATTAAAACTTCCTTAGCGCCGCGTGATAACGCCTCTATCCCCAACGCACCTGAGCCAGAAAATACATCCAAACACCGGGCACCTTGAATTTCTGGTGCCAACCAATTAAAAAGGGTTTCACGCACACGATCACCGGTGGGGCGTAATCCATCAACAGCAGGAAAGCCAAGTTTACGGCCGCGCCAGCTGCCGCCAATGATGCGCAATTGACCAGAGGTATTAACAAAAGAATGTTTGATGGATGGGCGGGGCGATTTCAAGGCGTATGCTCAATAGATAAAATAGAAGTGGAAGTGATAGCATAGCGACTTTATAAAATTCATACATCACGAATGTTGTTATCTATGTTTTCCAAGTTTTTTAAGAAATCTGAGCCCAAATCTCCCGACCCGCAAGCGCCTTCTCCAAAGCAGGCAGAGCCTGCTATTGCTAAAGATCCTGGCAATGCTGATCTGCCTGTCGTTGCCGCAGAGAGCACAGCGACTCCGCTCAGCTTTTTCGCGCGTATCAAACAAGGCCTACAGCGCACCAGCAATAATTTTGCCCAGGGCCTCGGTACCTTACTGCTTGGTCGCAAAACGATTGATGATGATTTGTTTGAAGAGTTGGAATCACAATTGTTGATTGCAGATGTAGGGATGGATGCGACCACCGACATCATCACCAACCTGACTCAAAGTGTGGCCCGTAAGCAGCTCACCGATACTACTGCACTTTACCAAGCTCTACGCGAGCAACTTGCCGCGCTATTGCGTCCGGTGGAAAAACCGCTAGTCATTAAACCTAAAATGCTCGAGGGTGTTAAAAAACCTTTTGTTATTTTGGTGGTTGGCGTTAACGGTGTGGGTAAAACCACGACTATCGGTAAACTCGCGAAACGTCTGCAAAACGAAGGTAAAAAGGTCATGCTGGCCGCAGGAGATACTTTTCGCGCGGCTGCTGTAGAACAGCTGCAAGTCTGGGGCGAACGTAATAACGTACCGGTAATCGCGCAGCATACTGGTGCGGATTCAGCCTCGGTAATTTACGATGCGCTACAAGCCGCGCAGGCACGCGGTTTTGATGTAGTCATAGCCGACACAGCAGGCCGATTACACAATAAAAGTCATTTGATGGATGAGCTATCCAAAGTAAAACGAGTTATCGCGAAACTCGATGATTCAGCACCCGACGAAGTGTTGCTGGTACTGGATGCAGGTACGGGCCAAAACGCTATTAATCAAGCACAGGAATTTATTGACGCAGCAGGTGTGACAGGTTTGGTACTCACCAAGCTGGATGGCACAGCTAAAGGCGGGGTAATTTTTGCACTCAGTAAAAAGTTCGCCTTACCGATACGATTTATTGGTGTAGGTGAGGGTATCGATGACTTACAACCGTTTACCGCTGAACCCTTTATTGAAGCATTGTTTAGTAGACAGTCTGATGAATAATTTTCCGCCTACTGGCATTTACGAGGAACGTTCGTGATAGGTTTCAGCAATGTTAGCAAACGCTACGACAATGGTTTTGATGCACTTTCGCGCATCAACTTTGAGGTAGAGTCCGGCGAAATGTTATTTTTGACCGGGCATTCAGGTGCGGGTAAAACCACACTCATGAAACTGATTATGCTAATGGAGCGTCCCAGCAACGGGCAAATTATTATCGATGGCCATGATTTAGGCCGTATGGCAAAGGGGCAAATTCCCTATTATCGCCGCAATATTGGCGTAGTTTTCCAAAATCACCAGTTACTCTTTGATCGCACTGTATTTGATAACGTTGCTTTGCCCTTGCAAATCGCCGGTTTGCCCCACATTGAAATTGGCCGCCGGGTTCGCGCCGCGCTTGATAAAGTAAGCTTGCTTGAGAAGGAACGCCTTAATCCAATAGTGCTTTCGGGCGGCGAACAGCAACGAGTGGGCATCGCCCGAGCGGTAGTCAATAAACCGTCAATGTTATTAGCCGATGAGCCGACGGGTAACCTGGACCCCGAATTATCTGAAGAGATAATGACCTTATTTCGCCAATTTAACGATGTCGGCGTCACGATTATGATTGCCAGTCACGACGTGGAATTACTGAAGCGGATGAATAAACGCATCGTTGGCTTGGTTGAAGGCAAACTCGTACACGATGGAGTGCTCTGGTGAAATCAAAACGTCCTTCGGTCTCCAGTAATCGTCTCTCAGGTGCAGATAGCGGAAGCCGGTCCAGCACCCGGCCATCCACCGGCGCCACTCGCGCCGCGAATACCCATGCTCGGCCAAAACGCGCCGCCGAATCGGAAACTTCCCGCCCCCATGGCGCGGTGCAAAGCAAGCTGCGCTTCGGCGATAAATTTGACGCTTACATTACCCATCACAGCACTTCCGCTATCGACAGTTTGCTACGACTACTTGAGACACCGCTGCAAAGTTTAATGACCTGGATGGTCATTGCCATAGCAGTAGCTTTACCAGCCAGCCTCTATATCGCTTTTGCTAATGTGCAACAACTCGGCGAAACCTGGGAAGGTTCTAGCAATATTTCCGTTTTTTTGCGCCCTGACACTAGTGATAACAGGGCAGATGAACTGCGTAGTCGTATCGCCGCGCGACCCGATGTTGCCAAAGCTGTTTATGTATCACCGGCACAAGGTTTGGCGGAATTTAAAACGCAGTCAGGATTGGGTGAAGTGGTTGATAATCTCGACAAAAATCCTCTTCCTGGTACTTTACTCGTCACTCCGCGCCTGAAAAATACCAGCGATGCCGCCATCACTTCTCTGGAGCAAATGCTGGTGTCAGATCCCCTGGTTGCCGATGTCCGTCTCGATATGCAATGGGTAAAGCGCTTGCAACAAATCATGATGTTAGGTAAAAAGATGGTGTTCGGCCTGGGCGGATTACTTGCCTTGGGAGTATTGCTAGTGATCGGTAATACCATACGTCTTGCTATTGAAAATCGCCGTGATGAAATCCTGGTGGTGAAGCTTGTAGGTGGTACTGATGCCTACGTCAGTCGCCCGTTTCTTTATACCGGCTTTTGGTACGGTATCGGCGGCGGACTTCTGGCCTTAGTGGTTGTTGGGATAGGCTTTTTATGGGTCTCTACAACGGTTGAACAACTTGCCAACCTCTATGAAAGCAATTTCCGGCTTCAAGGATTGGGTATTTTTGGCAGCATGCAATTGGTATTGTTAGCAGGGTTGACGGGCTTACTCGGTGCCTGGATCGCTGTTGTGCGCCATCTTTATCATATTCAGCCACGTTAAGGACGAAGTAAAAGTATGACAAGCATCACTTGCGAAACTTTTTCGGAAATAGCACTCTAAAATAACAACTGCTACACTCGACCTATAAATTTTTCAGGAGTTAACGGAATGAGCGTAAATACCAGCTTGCAACCCATAGGTGTATTAGCCCCCGGTGCAAACTTAAGTGCCTATGTTCAAGCAGTGAGTTGTTTTTCCATTCTCACTGTAGAAGAAGAACAACAATTAACGAATGACCTTTATTTTAACGGTAACCTTGATGCTGCTCGTAAACTCGTGATGGCACACCTTCGCTTTGTAGTCCATATTGCTCGTTCATATAATGGTTACGGCCTACCATTAGGTGATTTGGTGCAAGAAGGTAATGTTGGTTTGATGAAAGCGGTAAAACGCTTTAACCCTGAGAAGGGTGTTCGTTTAGTATCTTTCGCGGTACATTGGATCAAAGCTGAAATTCATGAATTTATCTTGCGCAATTGGCGCATTGTTAAGATTGCCACCACTAAAGCACAACGTAAATTGTTCTTTAATTTGCGCAGTGCCAAGAAGCGTCTAGCCTGGTTAAGTAATGATGAAGCCGCTGCAGTCGCCCAGGATTTAGGTGTCGAAATCAAACAGGTGCGCGAAATGGAAGGCCGACTCGCTTCTTATGATGCTGGTTTTGATGCGGATGAAGACGATGAAGACAGCAGCTACGTAGCACCGGCGCACTATTTGGAAGACAACCGCTACGATCCAGCAGCGCGTTTGGAAGAATCTAATTGGGAAGAATCCAACGTTAATAGTCTGGAAACTGCTATGCAAAGGCTTGATGATCGCAGCCGCGTTATTTTGCAACGCCGCTGGCTCAATGATGATAAAGCCACTCTGCACGATTTGGCAGCTGAGTATGGCGTATCAGCCGAGCGTATTCGTCAACTTGAAAAAAATGCTATGAATAAAGTTAAGACTATGATGTTAGAAGCTTGATTTTCCATTTTTAAAGCTTCAAAGCCGCGCAATGCGCGGCTTTTTATTTTGTTAGATTCCTATTTGCCAGATCCTATTGTTTTCTTAACCTCAGTGAAATAAATCCATGCAACGCTACTTTTTAATTTTTGCCGCTATCAGCGGATTTTTAACCGTTGCTTTAGGCGCTTTCGCAGCCCATGCACTTAAGCAGCAGTTAAGCGTTGACTCTCTGGCAATTTTCCGCACAGGTGTGGACTATCAGATGTTTCATGCACTGGCACTGCTAGCAATTAGCTTACTCATCAATCAGCAACCAAAAACCACACTACTAAAACTGGCCGGATACGCTTTTATCATTGGCACACTACTGTTTTCCGGCAGTTTGTATGCATTAGCCTTGGGCGCACCTCGTGCTATAGGTATAATCACCCCACTTGGCGGCTTGGGGTTTTTGACCGGCTGGCTGGCACTGGCTTTATTCGCATGGCGTTCGCGCTAATTTTTTTCTAACGCTGATTTATTTCTGACGATAATTTTGTCAGTATTCTAGATTCCGTTTTTCCCTAGTTTATGGCTCACCTTCTATGCCCAACTCGCTTGCATCCAAATCGAACCCGCTCGAATTCATTGCCGCTACCGAAGCTGGTGAAGAAGCCGGGTTTCTGATCAAACCTGAATTCAAACCCAAATCCATCCGCAGTTTTGTTATTCGCGCTGGACGCATCACTGTTGGCCAAAAGAATGCTTTCGACACATGGTGGCCAGACTACGGTTTAAGCCTTTATAAAGGCATAATCGACCCGCAAATTATTTTTGGTCGCAGCGCACCGCTGGTACTTGAAATTGGTTTTGGTATGGGTGATTCGCTGTTAGAAATGGCACGCAATGAGCCTGACAAAGATTTTATCGGCATTGAAGTACATCCACCCGGCGTAGGTAAATTAATTAATAACGCAGGCAAAGAAGGCGTAAAAAATTTACGCATCTATATGGCTGATGCAATGGACGTGCTGGAAGATTGCATCCCGAATCAATGTATTGACCGTATGCAACTCTATTTTCCTGACCCTTGGCATAAAAAAAAGCACAACAAACGCCGCATACTTCAACCTGCTTTCGTACAAAGCTTAGCCCCAAAACTCAAAACCGGCGGCGTTTTTCATATGGCGACGGATTGGCAAGCTTACGCTGAACACATGCTTGAAGTCATGCAAAATGCGCCTGGCTTTAACAATGCTGAAGTCAACGGAGGTTATGCACCACGACCAGACTATCGCCCCATAACTAAATTTGAAAAACGTGGCGAGCGTTTAGGCCACGGAGTTTGGGATTTATTGTTTTATGCCTGCTAATATGATTGCATTACAAAGTCTTTTATCGGAGCGAAATAAAAAATAATTTCTCAACTATCAAATGTAAGCTCAAGGATTGATGCTTACATTCAACACTGCTTTTTAAAAAAACTCCCTCATTATTCAAATTTTTTTTAGGCCACCTCTCGCTAAAATCCAGCATTGATTAAAGCATCGGCTTTATTGACGCATTGCAAAAACATTTAATATTTAAACACGCATAATACTAATTTTCAGTTACGTAACACACAAATAAAATATGCCATTTTTTTAAAAATATTTTTGCTATTTTTTTTAAAAAAATATTATTAAAAAATTAAGCGTCAACGAAACGAAAAATTAATTTTATTTAAAAAAATTGTCTTTTAAATACCGATAAAAACTAATTAATTTTGTATTGCTGGTTGCAGCTTATTTAATTGCAGAATTACAATCACATTGCCCCTTTTTAGTACTACGCAGGGGAACATTAACTTAATTATTTTTATTATGCGTAGATATATTTATGAAAAACTTACCATTAATTTTTGCTGGAATTTTAACAGCAACTTCTGCAATCGTATTAGCCCAGACTGGCACTGGTAGCGGCACCGGAGGTAAAAATTCCTCTCATGGTGATTCAAGATATGAAAGTGGCGGTGGCACAATGGGCACTGGCTCGGGTAGCGGCACAACGGGGACTTCCGGTACCGGTGGTACAGGTACGGGTAGCGGAACCGGCGGCAGTGGCACAACGGGCACAGACCGAGGCGCTTCTGGCACTGGAAGCGGTACCACCGGCACTACAGGTAGTGGGATGGGTGGCGCCACTGGAGCTGACAGTGGAACAACCGGAACTACTAGCGGGAATAGTTCAAGCGCACGCACAAGGCGTTGAGTATTAACGGATGAAAAACTCAAATTTAAATAAACATAAGGCTCGTCTTAACGAGCCTTATGTTTATTTAAATTATGTCAGCGAAAATCTGAACAATAGGACAGGTGTAACATTTCAACCATTAATCACCATCACAATTTCCATAACCCATGATATTTCGATTTGTTTGTTTCATGGCCGTCAATATTTTGTTAAAGTGCTCACCCTAAAATAACGACAAAATGGATGTTAGCTCCTGCCTCAACAAGCAAAACGGGTAACCAATTTGCTATTGAATAACTGATGATCAATCTATTTGTTGATCGTATTGTTGTCACACACCTATGGGAAATAAACAATGAAGCACACACGCATAAACATTTTATCTGCCGTCATTTCCACTTTAGTTTCAATTAGCGTAATCGCTGAAGATCATAAGTTTGAAGCTCAATTAGGCGCTGGCCGCGCTTTCTTCGAAGACGCAAAAAATGATGCTACAGTTATTAACCTCGGTTTAGGTTACGTTATAAACAAAAATTGGACTTTAGAAGCCGTTGCCAGTGATTACGATACTGATATCAACAACGTTGGTGACATTGATGGTCGTCAATACCGTCTCGATGCACTTTACAACATCGACACTGAAAGCAAATGGCGTCCTTATGTTGCATTCGGCGTAGGCGATCAAAAACAAGAATTTGGCAACATTTCTGCACATGATACTTTGATCAATGCAGGTGTTGGTGTTAAACGTGCCCTGGGCAACAACTGGGAATTCCGCACCGATATACGCGCTTTTAATAGCCTGGACGAAGAGACCACAGATTTAGTCATCAGTGCTGGTATTGGCTACCTTTTCGGTGCTGCACCCGCTAAGGCTGCACCTGTTGTTATTGCGCCAGCCCCGGTTGTTGTGAAAGAAGTGGATAGCGATGGCGACGGCGTTTTTGATTCAAAAGACAAATGCCCTGATACCCCTAAACAATACAAAGTTGATGCCGTTGGTTGCCCAATGGAATTAACCGAAACCGTTGCTATTAAATTGGCTGTTAAATTTGACAGTGCGAAATCTGTTGTTAAGGATCAATACCTTGATGACATTGGTAATCTCGCGAAATTTATGAATCAATACGCGAATACTATTGTTACTGTCGAAGGCCATACCGATAGTCAAGGTTCAGATGCTTACAATAAAACTTTATCGCAAAGCCGTGCTGAAGCAGTGAAGCAAGTATTAATTAATAAATTTAGCGTAGCTGCAGACCGCGTAAAAGCGGTTGGTTTCGGTGAAGCAAAACCTACTTCAGATAATACAACTGCCGCTGGTCGCGAAGAAAATCGTCGTGTAGTTGGCTCTGTTTCAACTGATGTAACCAAGAAACAAGTTCGTTAATTGTTGCGTTAGCGCATTAATTAAGTCTTGTTACCTTGATAAAAAAACCCGGCATAACGCCGGGTTTTTTTTATTCGAGACGGAAGCGCTGATGTTAAATATTGTATTCACGGTAGCTTTACAGATTACAAAGCGCGATACTGAATGCTCAATAATAAATCAATTAAGGAAAAATTATGCAGCTCAAACTTTTACCCCTAATGCTTTTTCTTGTTGCCGCTCTACTTTGTCCTTCTGCATTCGCGCTTAATATGGAAAAGCTTGCTGATGACGATTGGCTTCATATTACATCTCCTAATTTTGAAATTATTACTGATTTGGATGAAGAAACAGGACGTCAGTTAACAAAAGACTTGGAAGACTACCGTTACTTCTCCATACAAAGGCTTGGATTAATTCCTATTGCAGGCTTAAAGCCCCTAACAATATTAGCTATTGGCCAAGAATCAAATTTTAAAAACCTTGATTTACCAGAAATGTGGGGCGGCGTTTTTAACTTGAGCTCTTATGGTTATTCAGCAATAGCCAATGTTAAAAACTATACAACCAACATAAAAATGAATAATCACGGTCGTCAAACATTGTTTCACGAATACAATCATTTTTTAATACGTTTTTCTGAAAATTCGAAAACTTATCCCAAATGGTACGACGAGGGTATGGCGGATTATTGGAGCACATTTAGATTCAAAAATGACAAAGTATTTATTGGTGATCCGAATGCTCGCGACGGATCTGCTATAGTTCGCGGAGGAACCTTTACATTGGATTCTGAAAAGCTATTAAAATTTACTACCCTGCCATTGAAGTCACATAAAACAAGCGACGAGGTTATGGTAGGTGAGTTTTATGCGCAATCTTTTTACCTAATTCATTACCTAAATTCGTCACCAGAATTAACTGCAGATTTAGATAAGTACATAAATTATCTAAATCTGGGCTACACAGTGGATGCTGCATTTCAAAAAGCATTTAATATGACATATGCGGATCTCGATAAAAACGCAAAAAAATATTTCGGCAAACGTCTGGTTATGCTTGCCATTAGTTCCAGTGCAGGAAAATTTAATTTCCCCACGCCGGTAATAACCATTAACAAACTTGATAAGCCTGCATTTTATAGCGAAATACTAGAGATATTGCCGAATTACACTGTAATGAATAGGGGCACGATCAAGCAATTAATTGACAGTACCATTGCACTTAACCCTAATAATATTAATGCAAAAATGCTACTTGTAACGCACGACTATATTGCCGATCCGCAAAAAATGTTGCAGGAATTAGAACAACAAGCTCCAAAAAACTCCAGGCTGTTGACTTACAAAGGCGATATTTTGCGTAACAATGCTAATGCTCTGCGCGCAGCTGGAATTAGCAAGTGGGAAGATCCCATGAAACAAGCGCGCGGTTATTACCGGCGCGCCATTAACGCTGAACCATCACTACCTTTGGCGTATTTCGGTTTGGGCGATGTTTATAACTTTTTGCCTGCAAGTGAGTCCTTACAAGAAGGTGTTGCGGGTTTTGATACGGCTTCATTGTACGCCCGCGACGAAATGATATTTGCCGGCCTCGCTACTTTACTTATACGCATGGACAAGGGCGTAGAAACATTATCCGCATTGCGCAACACCATTGCTTTCAGCAAAGAAAAAGAAAAATCCAATTTCGCCTTGATATTAGACAATATCGAATTACTTAAAGATGTCACCTTGCTAAAAGGTGTGCCTAGCCCTGAAGGTTTAATTTACAGCAGTGGAGCAATTTTTATTGGCCAAGCGACTAATGGTAAACCTGTAGGTATGGGAAAAATATCGCGTCCCAATGGCAGTTATTTTTCTGGAAATTTTATTGATGGTGTTATGCAAGGCCAGGGGAAATTAGTCACCTACGGCGGATATACTTTTGACGGTGAATTTAAAAAGGGTATTGCACGCGGCAGAGGCAAGATTACTTACCCTGAAAACTCCTGGGCAATATCTTATGAGGGCGAGATTGAGTACGGCATTCCTCATGGTAAGGGAATTGCTATTACCAAAAGCGGCAAATACGAAGGTGATTTCTGGTATTCAAAATCACACGGTCAAGGCACGCTTTACATAGCTGATAGTAAAATAAAATTATCCGGCAAATGGATTGAAAATAATTACGAATGGCCAGAGGAAAATGACAATATTTTTATTGGTTCCGTCGGTGAATCAGGAAAACGTAACGGGGCCGGAATTTGCAAGACACCAGCCACTGGGAAAATTATAGGGTGCACCTATAAAGATGGCGAGCTACAGACAGAGACTACTCTTGAAAGAATAGCCGCAGAATAAACTAGCAGTTATTTTCAGAAAAACCCCGGCATAGCGCCGGGGTTTTTAATCAGTTGATTCACTCCTCATATTCACTCCTAATATTCACTCTTCATATTCACTTCCGCGAATCACCGCTAAAAACTCATCGCCAAAACGTTTTAATTTAGTATCTCCTACGCCCGTAATTAACAATAAATTTGCACGCGTTGTGGGGCGCCGTTCGAGCATTTCGCGCAATGTCGCATCATGAAAAATGACATAGGGTGGAACGCCATGCTCTTCTGCAAGCTGCTTACGACACGCACGCAATGCATTCCATAATGGCTGATCTTCAACATCAACGGCAATACCTTGTTTCCGCGCTACGGCACTTGCAGAAATTTTTATATCGCGACGCAATTGGATATTTTCTTCACCGCGCAAAATAGCGCGGCATGCATCATTTAATAGCAAGCCACCAAAACCATTGGTGTCGACATCCAACAAACCCCGCGCCACTAATTGCCGAAACACTGAACGCCATTCGTCTGCCGTTAAATGTTTACCAATGCCATAAGTTGATAAGGTGTGATGAGAAAAAGTATTTATTTTTTCGTTGTTGCTACCGCGCAACACATCAATCACATGACCAGCACCAAAACGCTGACCGGTGCGATACACACATGAAAGCGCCATACGCACTGCTTCACTGGCATCCCAGGTTTGCGCAGGCGTTAAGCAACAATCGCAATTGCCACAAGGCTGTAAAAGGTTATCGCCAAAATAACGCAGCAATGTTTGCCGACGACAGGTTGTAATTTCGCACAAACCTAACATTGCATTGAGACGTTGTTGTTCATTGCGTTTAAATTCTTCGTTGCCCTCTGAGCCCGCCATCATTTGTCGCAGCTTTACCACATCTTCCAGGCCATATAATAATAATGTGGTAGACGCTTCACCATCGCGGCCCGCACGACCGGTTTCCTGATAGTAAGCTTCGATACTTTTCGGTAAATCCAGATGCGCAACAAAACGCACATCGGGCTTATCAATGCCCATACCAAATGCGATAGTTGCCACCATAATGATTTGCTCATCGCGCAAAAATCGACTTTGGTTTTTTTGTCGAACTTGTACAGACAAACCGGCGTGATACGGCAGCGCGTTGAAACCTTCGCCGCATAACCATTCCGCCGTTTGTTCGACTTTGTTACGCGATAAACAATACACAATGCCAGAATGGGAATTGTGTTCTTCACGTAGAAAACGTAATAGTTGTGCCTTGGGATTATTTTTTTGTTGAATGCGGTATTGAATATTAGGACGATCAAAACCGGTAATAAATTGTTGCGCATTTTGCAATTGCAAACGCACGATAATTTCATCGCGCGTGCGCACATCAGCAGTTGCAGTTAACGCAATCCGCGGCACTTGCGGAAACTCGCGTTGCAACATATCCAGTTTTAAATAATCGGCACGGAAATCATGTCCCCATTGCGAGACACAATGCGCCTCATCAATTGCAAACAACGCAATCTTTGCATTTTGCAATAGCGCTAGGGTGCGCGGTTGAATCAAACGCTCGGGTGCAACATAGAGTAAATCCAGTTCGCCATTTTGCAGTGCCAATTCCGTTTGCCAAACCTCTTGCGGCGTGAGCGTAGAATTTAAAAAGCCCGCACGCACACCCAGCTCATGCAAAGCACTGACTTGATCTTGCATCAACGCAATGAGCGGTGAAACAATTACGCCTGTTCCCTCGCGCACCAGCGAGGGAATTTGATAGCACAAGGATTTGCCGCCGCCAGTAGGCATTAACACCAAGGCATCGTCACCGGCCACCAAGGCGTTAATGACAGATTCTTGCGGACCACGGAAATCGTGGTAACCAAAAACATGTTTTAGAATAGAGTGGGCTGTCTGTTTCATCCTGATATTGTAACCTGCAAAAACAAAATATTGTTTCCAGAGTAGCTATACTTCTTTAGCGGCTGCAGCAAATAGATAATGTCCATGCAGTCCCTTAGGTTCATACAAAGTGTTATTGCTTAAGCTTTGTATTAACTTCCGTAATGCTCATTTCCGGTCCTTTACAGTTAAGCAAAAATACACATATGACAACGACTTGTCCTAAATGTAATTACACTCGCAGAGTCATCGACGAGCAAACAAATGCCGAAGTTTGCCCTGCGTGCGGTATTGTTTACCAAAAGTGGCTGGATCGTCAACGAGTAAACACAGAGGCAGCTACAGAGCCGTTGCAAGTCAATCCTATAGCGGTTAAACGTCGGCAATTATTATTCGAGTTAATCACCTGGGTGCCCGAGAACATTGACCCGACCAGTTTCTGGCCGCGAGTTATTACGCTGTTGGGCTTCACTGCGTGGGGTTATTATTTTATTTCGGCAGGCATGGATTGGGAAAAAATAGGCGGTTCTTTTTTACATAATGCCAATTTAGCGTTTCACGAATTCGGACATATATTTTTCTCGCCACTGGGTCAATTTATGACGATTCTCGGTGGCAGCTTATTTCAAATTTTGTTGCCGTTCGGATTAATGTTCGTTTTTATTTTAAAGCAGCGCGATAATTTTGCAGCCAGTATCATGCTGTGGTGGTGCGGGCAAAACTTTATTGACGTAGCACCTTATATCGACGATGCGCAATTCCGTTCCTTGCCGCTAGTGGGCGGTGGTGGCGAAGAGTCCCACGATTGGGGAAACCTGTTAACAATGATGAACCTATTAGATAAAGCGAACTTTATTGCGCGGGTGTGTTTCTCGATAGGTGCGGTCCTTATTGCTATTGCACTGGCATGGTCAGCTTATCTTTTGTATTTACAAAAAAACAAATTAAATACCCTGTAAGATACTACTGTCAATTTCTGATTTCAGCGTAAAAGATTTTGAATTTTTTAAAATTCCCTTCATTTCAGAGTTGCACCGGTGTAGCACTAAGAGTTAATCCTATGTTGAGCTGTTCTATCACACGTTTATTGTCATGCGTTGGTTTTCTCGTTTCAAGCAGCTTTAGTTTCAATACGCAGGCTATGGAACCTGAAATTCCTACTTGCATAGCTTCCGATTTAGTAAACACAACATCAACTGATGCCGTTAGCAGTACTGACAATATCAACAATATTAGTATTGTTATTCATCCCATATTTGATGAAGCAAAGCCCGAAGAAAATAATCGTTTATATCGCCTGGCTAACAAACTACACCCGGATACTCACGCTAAAGTGATTAAGGACGATCTACTTTTTCATGAGGGAGATGT
The DNA here is from genome assembly GCA_040386215.1 of Pseudomonadota bacterium. Taxonomy (GTDB): domain Bacteria; phylum Pseudomonadota; class Gammaproteobacteria; order Pseudomonadales; family Cellvibrionaceae; genus Cellvibrio. The sequence continues at coordinate 50,539 of JAZKFX010000005.1, read as the reverse complement.
GTTTGATGAAAAAAAACTTGTAGAAAGCGAGCGCATTTTGCGAACGCGTCGCTATTTAAATTCAGCATTCGTTACGAGTTCAGTAGACTGCAATAACCATAAAAAGGTTAGCGTGAATGTTCGCGAAGTCTGGACGCTAGTTCCACAGTTTAGTTATTCGCGTAGCGGGGGCAACAGTAATTATGGTTTTGGTTTAAGCGATACTAATTTTCTCGGTTTAGGAAAATCCCTTAATATTGCCCGTACCAGTACAGTATTGCGTAATGGCGACTTGCTGGATTATTACGATCCCAATACTGGCATTTTTAATTCTACTTTAACTATTCAATATACAAATAATGATGACGGAAAATCGCATGCGGTTGCCCTGATTAAACCTTTTGTTGCCTTGGATAACGAATGGACCGGCGGCATCAGCGAGGAAAGTTACACCCAGGAAGACACGCTTTATAACGCGGGCGAAGAAGCGGATCGCTTTAATCATCAGAGTACTAACCAATCTTTTTTTTACGGAAGAAAGCTACCTACCGCTTCCCGCGAATCTATACATCGTGTTGTTATAGGTTATAGCGAAGCTGAGCATAATTTTAATGCTGTGGGTGTTGCGCCTGATACTTCAGTATTTGTACCAGAGGCAAGACAGTTCTCTTATCCCTGGGTTGAATATCAACATATTACGGATGCTTATTTTGAAGCGAATAACATTCAACAAATAAACCGCGTTGAAGATATTAATCTGGGTGCGCAGGTTCGTTTTCGTCTTGGCTATACCGCATCAAAGTATAATCATTACGATAAGCATTTAATGTACGAAGCAGAATATTCACAAGGCGTACAAATTTCCGAACAGCAATTGTTACTCGCCAGCACAAGTAGTAGCGGCTTCTATGATGGCGATAATATTTATAACAATATTATTTCCGGCAAAGTCTCTTATCACTGGGAAAATTTTAAGCATTCGCAATTTTTTGTAAATCTTTCCACGGCAAATGGTGTTCGACTATTTTCAGATTTACCTTTAGAGTTAGGCGGTGATACCGGACTACGGGGTTATCCAATCCGCTATCAAGCCGGTGATAAATTGCAATTAATGACGATTGAACAACGTTTTTTTGGACAGAAAGAATGGTTCGCATTGTTTCACTTGGGCGCCGCCATTTTTTACGACCAAGGTCGCGTTATTGGCACCAGTGCTATTCCGCAAGATCAACAAGGTTGGTTGCGTGACGTCGGTATTGGCTTGCGTTTTTCTGGAACACGCACAGGCAATCGCGAAGAAGGCACACACAATATTTTACACATAGACCTAGCAGCCCCACTTGATGGTAGTAATGATATTGAAAAGCTACAGTGGCTAGTCACTGTTAAAAATGGGTTTTAATGCGCAGGGCTATTGCTATGATTAAAGGGAAACTAAACACATCACTTTATTAATGATAATAGCCTTCGTTGGTCTTATCAAATAGAAAAGCCCCGTAATGTTATACATCATGGGGCTTTTTTATATCTTTAAAAAGATCGTGTTTTAATGGTAATTATCTATAGATTTATCTTTTAGTAATTACAATATTGTCCACACTGATTTCTCCAGTAACACTGGTAGGTTTTCCATTCGCATCAAAATATATTCCTACGTTGGTAATGCTGTTCGCATTGAAAGATGGGTCCATTGATATAAATGGTATTATTTCAAAACTACTGTAGCTTACACTAATAGTTGACCAATCATTAGCTTCTAACACTGCTGCAGAAAATGGTTTGTCATAAGCTCGTCTCTGGCTGGAATCCTCGTAATAAAATCCGAGGTTCATATTGCCATCATCTACATAACTTTTTGGTAAAAATATTTGTGCGGAAAGCTTGGCATTCACAAGAGCACAGGCTGAAAATGTATCATCAACTGCAGGTGCATATCCGAACTTATCAATGCTACTCGACCAGTTGGGCATTATATTTGTCTGCGCAATAATTTGTGTTAATGCGTTGGTAACAACAGCTGAAGAGCCACCTAACCAATCGAAATGATAAGCAAGACCCCATGTTTCAAAAGGTTGCTTATAACAAGGTACAGGAGCAATTGGGGCCTCGGTATTGCCTTTCTCCCAACGAATATTATCGAGCTGGAAATTGACTCCCGTCTGTTTATCCCAACTGGGTAATATTTGGAAAACCATATTAACTTTACTGATATCCAAGCCACCGTATATTAAATCTGCCACAGGAATTTCCTGGGTCACCCATTGATTAACATTCGGTATCACTAATGGATATGCATGACTTGTGCAGGGGTACACGCATTCAACTAGCACACTTAATGATGGAGATAAATTTCCAGCATTTACTAGCTTGATATCAAATACAAGTTTGCCTGTCGCAAATTCATCCATGTTTAAACCCTTGCTAGCAAGCGCTACTATATGAAATAACCCGTTGTAGTTAGTGTTATCAGTAAACTGAACATCAATAACATTATTGTGTCCTTGATCTGATGAAGGAACAGTCGCCCAATGAACTAACTGTGCTTGTGTTCCATCGGAATACTCTGCACTGAATGAACGATCTTTCGTGGTTTCCCAAGCACTTAATTCTTTGAAAGCTGGATCTAGCTGGTCAATAAAAACGTTTTGAATTTTAACGGAGGAGGTTGCAAGGCTAGAGCTAACAGAGCTCGAACCTGGGGTAGATATTGGCTTGGAGTTATTCACTTTGTTACCATTACCTCCACATGCTGTCACAACACATGTAAGCGCGAATAATCCTACTAACTTTACTATTTTCATTTTTTCTCCGTATTAAAAAATCTTTATTTAAACCTTAATTTAAATATGAACCGTCTGTAAGATTCGTTCGTCTGACTCGGGCATTTTTTATCGATTTAGGCGACACAAGCAGGCAAGCACTGTACATAAAATGCACAAGCATGGCAATCTCTAGCTGCGATAATAAGTAAATATTTAATTTCCGCGTTCCATAAGATGCAGGAATCCATGGCGTGCTCGCTTATCAAAACTGTTTGTTTGATTAGGCTTAATCCTTGAGCCTTCGCCTTCTGCATTAGTAAGACACAGCATTCAGCTAACCCCTCCATGTTTTATAATTTTTTCTGAAAAATTTGTACGTATGTTTTCAATGTGAAAACATCGGAATTAGAGATCCCGGAAAAATCGTTGTTTTGTTACAGATAGTTAATATTGGCTAAATAAAAATCCCCGGGAATCTAGCCACTCCTGGGATTTTCATTTCGCAAGAAATTATATTTAAATTAATTATTTTGCATTTAATTACTGTGCGTAATAACGATATTATCAATTTTTAAAACGTCATTTATTGTTGGATTAATAAACCTCGAATCAAAAGTTAGTCCCACATACATTAAATCTTCATGCCGTAAATTTTCCGATAAATCCACAGAGATCTTATTCCATTCATCAGGTTTCAAAAACGCCACATCGAATTGGCTGCCTGGTATTTCGAATGCTTGATGATTACTGGTCCGGAAATGCAATGTGAAAGTTAGCTGACCATCATCAACATAACTTTTCGGGATATACAGTTCCATTGACAAAACCCCTGCAGTAGAGCAATCCGTTAAGGTTGAGGGCTTGATCAATTCGAAAGTATCAAAGTCCATGGCTTCAGGAAGTGAGAGAGCCCAACGTCCTATGAAAAAAGACCAATCCGGTTTAATCGTTACAAAAGGAGTGGTGCTGGATACATTGGTTTTTAAGAAATCAACAACACTATCATCCACAGAGTAATGCATAGCCAGGATACCTTGCTCATCCGATATCCACGGATCATCCAGATAATTTGCATAGCAAATTGATGTGGTAGGTGTCACCGCGCTACCTTTTTCCCAACGAATATTATCCAGTTGGTAATGTGCATTTGCTTGTTCACCCCAGGTCGGCGAAAGCAAAAATGCAGTGTCAACTTTGGTGATATCCAAACCACGGCTTATCATTTTCGCAACAGAAATTTCTACGGTTTGCCATTGATTAAGGGCAACGGGTTTAATAATCTCAGGTGTGCTAGCGCAAGGCCAACCACATTCAACCGTTAGCTCAATATCCGGTTTGGCCGTGCCTTCATTAATGACTTTTATATCAAAAATTAATTTTCCTGTTGCGTACTCGCTCATATCCAAACTGTTACTAGCCGATTCAGGTGCAAAAATATGCGCAACGCCATTCACAATCGTTTGGTCAGCATAATGAATATCCAATACCTGATGATGGCCCGCGTCCTTGCTATCAATAATATTAAATGACAAGCCTTCGCCAATATTCGTATCGGTAATTTCACGTCTGACAGACGTAATGGAGTTCATTTCAAAAATGGACGGCTTGCGCCATGGCGAGCACACTGAGTCAATAAATACTGCACCGGTATAGGTAGCACAGTTGGTGTTAACAGCAGCCACTGATGACTTGGCAATCGAACCAGGGTTGTTAACTTTATTGCCATTGCCGCCACATGCGGTAATTACACATGCAAGCGAAAATAATCCTGCTAATTTTATTAATTTCATTTATTTTATTCCTTGATCGAAACCGCTGAATTGTTGTATTGAAAATTCGTTTATCGCACAATTTGAATTCAACAGGTATTTTGAAGGTAATAATCTTCAATCGATTATTGTGCGCTTGAAGATTATTTTTTAGAAAGCCACTAATAATTAACGGTTGAAAAGCTCGATAGACTGGTCGTCCCCGCAGAAATAATGTCGAAGCTGACTAGCAATAATCGCGTACCATCTCCAGAAATTTGTACTCCTTTATCTCCCGGCAAAAGTACACCGTTTACAACATAACTATTCTTAAGGGTGCCGTTCTTATCATAGGCGTAAACAGCATAATCTGCGTAAAGGGAATCCAGTCCGGCATAAAGTATTCCATTCGCACCATACTCAACATTTGCAGGGTAGGCTTGGCCAGCCCAATCTCCTGAATACTTCAGGCCATTGAGCGAATCATAATTAAATACTGGAAATTTATAGTACCCACCAGAAGCGGTATTTACTCTACTACCATCTTCGTTTGTAGCTACATCTCTACCATTTGAGATTGAAGCAAAAATATCGTGCGAATTATAAATTGATAATAGGTTAACGAGATGATTGTAATTTATTTCATATCGCAGCAAATAATCACAACCAGAGCATCCTAAGGCAATGCCATAGAGAACATTCTGGTTGCCGCTTACTGCGAATGCGGAAACATTATTTTTTCCTCCGAAACTTGATTGGCTAGCCAGAACTGCTCCGCTGGTAGCATCTAGAATTGTCATCCCTTCATGTATGAGCAGAATCGATTTTCCATTAGGGTGCAGTTCTGTTACACGACTGGGGTTTCCAAAACCTCCAGAGAATGAAAAATAACTCCACGAAAGTTTAATCAGATCCAATTTGTAAACACGGTTTTCCACGCTGCTATGCGCATACAGCGTGTCACCATCAGAACTTAGGGTTATGGCAGAAAATTGTTCGTCATCTATTAACGGGAACGGTGAATCTGTATCTCCGGTGTGAATATTAAATCGGCGAATTAGACTAGACCCTTTGACAGTAGTATACAAATAGGGACGGATGGGGTCAGCTGCGAGTGCGAGGCCTAAGCTTTCATAATCACTGCTATACAAACCAATCTGCGCAATCTCGCCCTCTTCACTAAGTTCATTCGTTTTATAAAAGCCGACGTTCACTGATTCACTAAAAATTTTATTATCTACTATAGAAGTGACATTAACTTTTGCAAAATGAATGCCGTTCGTAAGCATATCCGCGTTTGCATGAATGCTTATTTGATTGTTTGAAATATCTGAAATTGATAACCAGCTTTGATTAGAAGTGGCTTGCCAATTTGGTGTCAGCAATTGTGCCGAATCTACCATAATTATTTTGTCATCAAGCTTTTGAATATTAGCGGTTGAAACTAATCCAACTCCGCGCTTTTGTGCATAAACAATTCTCGGCTGTATATTTAGCGTAACCAAAATTTTTGCATCAATGTTATTTGTGTCGCGTACTGTAATGGCTGCTGTATATGTTCCGGCTGCCAACTCTGTCCGGTTTGTAGAAATGGAGAGGGTTGTATTTCCTGAACCCGATTGAGGGGAAACATTTAACCATTCAGCATCGCTTTTTGCAGTCCACTGTAAACTTTGATTATTACTCTGTACGTTTACAGTTTGTGATTTCGGGCTTTGCGCCGCTAATTGCACAGAATCAAATGTTAATGTTGGAGTATCAACACGAACAGAATCGCGAACATTAAGCGTTACACTAACTTCTTTAAAAACAGCCTTGGTACCATCTGCTTTGCCAGTCAAAAATCTGATGGACGTAGTGTGCGTACCCAATGTTGCAAAATTGTTGGTAGAAATACTAAATGATGCTGCGGTAGCCGTAGCAGAATCTTGTTGGATAACAAGCCAACCAGGTTGCGGCACTCCCGGTGCAAAACCCACTGCGAGACCATCACCTTTAAAGGTGACGTTTACAATCTGAGCAGGTGCTGATTCGCCAATAGGTGCGACGAAGGATAGCGACGCCTTGTCGATCGATATGCTCGTTCCACTACTTCCACCTGTGCCTCCGCTACTACCTCCGCCGCCACATCCCGTAAACACACAGGTAATAACTACAAGTAAAAACCATCTTATGCACTTCATCCGTCTGTCCCAATCTCTATTTAGTTTCTTTAAGCGACACATCAAGGGCGCACTGTATATAAAATGAACAACCATGGCAATCCCTTGCTGCGATAAAAATCAAAATAGCCTTGCAGTCGTATAATCCATAGGTTGCAGAATTCCATGGCATGCTCGCTTAAAAAACACGGATAGCGTGTTTGATTAGCATATTCCTTAAGCTTTCTACCCTCTGCATTAAGTAAGACACAACAGCAAACCAACCCCTCCATTTTTTTTGAAAAATTTTTACCAAAAGCCGATAAGTACTTCGTTATCCCTCATGCTGGAGATTAAAAAAGTCATATGCCGGCAAAACTTCATTTTGTAAGGTCAAAAAAAATCCCCACGAACCTGCGTTCGTGGGGATTTTTTTACCGCTTCTTGAATTATTTCTAGTTATTGTGCGTAATCACAATATTATCAATTTTTAAAACATCACTTATTGCAGAGTTAATAAATGTCGAATCAAAGGTTAAGCCGACATACATTAGGTTTTCATGTTGTGTATCCGGCGATAAATTCACCGAAATTTTATTCCAATCACCAGGCTTTAAGTTTGCAACGAAAATTTGACTGTCCGGTATTTCATATAATTGATAACTAGTGTCCAGGAAATGCAAACTAAAGGTTAACTGACCGTCATCAACATAGCTTGCGGGCACATACACTTCCATCGACAAAACTCCAGCAGATGAACAGGCTGATAAAGTTGAGGGTACGACCAATTCCCCGGTTGTATAGCTGATGGCTTCGGAGAGAGAAAGAGCCCAGCGCCCACCAACAAAAGGCCAATCCGGTTTAATAGTTACAAAGGGATTTACATTCAATATATTGATTTTAGAAATATCCACATTTGCATCCATGGCTCGCACCGTCGCACCTATGCCTTGTATGCCTGCAATCCATGGGGCATCTAAAAAGTTTGCATAGCAAATTGTTTTAGTCGGTGTCACCTCACTACCTTTTAGCCAACGAATATTATCCAGTTGGTAATGCGCATTTGCTTGTTCACCCCAGGTTGGCAAAATCATAAACCCAGTGGCTACTTTTGTGATATCCAAACCGCGAGTCATCATTTCTGCAATGGATATTTCTACGGTTTGCCACTGATTTAGCGCAACTGGCTTAATAATTTTTGGCGTGCTGCCACAGGGCCAGCCGCATTCAATATTGAATTCTATATCGGGATTTGTCGTGCCTGGGTTAATCACCTTAATATCAAAAATTAATTTTCCTGTTGCGTACTCAGTCAAATCCAAACTATTGCTAGGGGATTCAGGTGCAAAAATATGTACGACGCCATTCACAATCGTTTGGTCCGCGTAATGAATATCCAATACCTGATGATGGCCCGCATCCTTGCTGTCAATAATATTAAATGACAAACCTTCACCAACATTCGTATCGGTAATTTCGCGGCTGGCGGACGTAAGGGAGTTCATTTCAAAAATGGATGGGTTGCGCCATGGCGCGCACACAGAATCAATAAAAACGGCGCCGGCGTAGCTTGCACAATTGGCAGTGGCGGAGCTTGAAGCCATTGACCTTGGCTGCGATGAAGCAGATGCGGAAGATAGTTTACTTGACTGTGACCAGGACGATTTTGATGATTTATTATTTTTCGAAGACTTTTCAGCTTTGGCTGATTTAAAATCTTTTGATGATTTTGCGTCTTTAGATGATTTAGTATTCTTCCAAGGGGCGAGTAAAGACTTGCCTGCTTTTGATGATGGAAGAGACGAACTATCAGCAAATACCAATTGGCAAGCAACTGCTGAAGCAGCTAAACAACACACTAAAATAAACCCATTAATTTTCATATCAAATCCCGTAATAGTAATGTTTAAGACAAGGCACTTAACATCATCTTGAAATAGACATATTCCGTGATGTGCATCCTACAAACAGTAAGACACAGCTAAAAATCAACCCCTCCATTTTTTCTAAAAATAATTAAGGGGCTATTGGCGGGATGGAGGAGGGGGTCGGGACAAGCGTGATGAGTTTGCCAGACGGATCAAATTCAAGGCTCATATTGAGTGATTGTGCGAGCGTATTGAGAGTGGTTTTTAAATCCGTTAATTGGATCACAGCCGTAATTTCTTTATCGCCCTGGCTCGCTTCCGCTAAACGAATAGTTTCAGGGAAATAGCGGCCCAATTCAGCAATGACGTCATTTAAGCGCTGCCCCTTAAACACCAATTGCTTTTTTTGCCAGGCTAGGGCGGCGTTAGCATTAACTTTTTCCGGAGTTTCGCCAGCTCGAGCAGTTTCCAGGCTTAAGCGTTCGTTAGCTTGAAGCACTATGCTAGGTACAAACTCTTCGCCGCTGCCAATCGCTTTACCTAAAGCGACCCGCCCTTCAGCTACAGTGACAATCGCATCCGTCATTAATGTTCGTACCGAAAATCGCGTTCCTACAACACGCACCACACCAAATTGAGTGACTATATCAAACTGACGACCGTCCTTTTTAACCGCAAAAAAAACCTCGCCTTGGGTTAGGTAGGCTGTACGTTTTTTTCGATTGAATTCAACATCAAGTTTGCTATTGGTGTTCAATATAATATGGGTTCCATCTTCCAGTTTAATATCCTGTTGCTCACCTATGGCAGTTTGGTAAGAGTAAGTATTGCTATGCGGATTAAGATAAACAAACAAACTGAATGACACTGCCAATAAACAGCTACATGCAAAGGCCCAACCTTTTGCAGATTGCTGCCATGACGTAAATTGCCACCAGGATATTTTTTGCGTGTTTTGCACCCGCGCCAAGACCTCACCGCGTTGCCATAAATCTTCCGCTTTTATATAGGCCGCCTGGTGCAAAGGTGAAGCGGCAAGCCATTGTACAAACTCTTGCTCTTGCACCTCGGTTAAGCTCGCGGAATTCAGCCTGGCCAACCAGGCAATTGCTGCATCCTCCGCTTGCATTGCCGATTTTGTTTTACTCATAGCTCATCCCCTTGGCCTAACTGATCACGTAAATATTTCAAGGTTTTGATAATGTGTTTTTCAACGGTGCTTTCGGAGATGTTTAGCATTTCGCTAATTTCTCGATAGGTTTTTTCATGTACACGGCTTAGTAAAAATGTATGACGATACTTTAGCGGATGTTGCACTAACGCTTGCTCCAAACGTTTTAAATCCTTATGCGCTGAAACATAACGCTCAGGCGTAAGCTCATCGGTTGCTTCAGCATCTAGCCCACTAACATAATAATTGTGATTTTTTTGTTTACGAATACGATTGAGTGCGAGGTTGCTGGCAGTTTGGTATAAGTAAGCTTTGGGATTTTCAAGACTTTCAAAATTTTCAGCGCGTAAAATATTGTGGAAAGCATCTTGTACAATGTCTTCGGCTTCATGATGGCTTTTATTAAATTTGTTGGCAATTAACCGCCTCAGCTCGGGTTGATGCTTTTCGAATAATGAGGCCAGAAAATGTGCGGGCTTCATTTAAAACTCAACCCCAAGCGCCGCAACAATTGATCTATTTTCTGATTCATTTTCTCTGACGCTAATAACCCGCGCGGTATAATATTTTTCATTGAACACATTTTTAATGGCAAGCTGGAATTTTGCTTCTGTTGAAAAAAAAGTAAATGCATAGGCAAAGCCAAGATCAATCGTCGCATACGAATCAAGCAGAAATGCGCTTCCAGTATCGCTGACTAGATTTGGAATCACCAGGGGCAAGTTGGTACTTTGACCTACACGTTCGCTGACATACTTAGCTCCCGCGTTGACTTCAAAGTTTTTAGTAACCATATAGTGCGCAAAAATACTGGCCGTTTCATTCGCCACCAAAGCCGGTTTTTCGCCTTTGTTTTCACCTGAAGTAATTTGTGGGTCAAGTAAAGCTAAAGCACCCACAATATTCAATGTCGGTGACGCTTGCCAGGTAAAATCAAAATCCATTCCGCGGATATTTTCTGCATGAGCAGCCACTAAGGTTTGATAGCCTTCAACAATTGTCAAATCGACAATGTTCTGTTTATCAATATTAAAAAATGCGAGGCTGGAAATAAAGCGCCCCTCGAATAGCTGCGATTTAACACCTACTTCAATTTGATCCGACAATTCAGGGTTAGCAATTTTGGAACCCAGGTCATCGATATGATAGTTAGCACGCATACCTTCGCTATAATTTGCAAACAATGAGTGGGAGTCGCTTGGTTTAAAAACTAAACCCAACTGCGCAGAAAAATTTTTATGCCTGGGTAACTCGGTAAAAACCCAATCTGTAATATTGGAATGTTCACCAGTTGTTATGGTGTAACGCGTACCCGCCGAGGCAATCCATTGCTCATTTAACTCGATGCTATCTTGAATATAAAAACCGTAATCATCGTAAACCAAGCGTAATTCTTTCTGCTCAAGCTTACCCAGTGTCTTTGAAGAATTAACAATAGTAGTCAATATATTTTCAAAATCCTCGACAAATTCCGATTCTTGCCAAACACGTGAAGGGAATAAATCGCGCGCTTCTACATTGTATTTTTTATAAACATCTTGTCGATGCCAATCGCTTCCCAAGGTTAAACGATGCGTAACATTACCCGTTGTAAAAGATCCCGCCACATCAAGACTAGCGTTATTGGCTGTTTCCTCACCTTCTTCATCATATAAACTACGAATCTTGCCAAGCGAATAGAGTGACTCTGGATATTGCGGTTTAATGATGGCTGGAATCATTACTTGACCGGCCATGGATAACGCATAAAAATCATTTCCCAATTCGCTATGATTTAACAAAATATCGGTTTGTAAAAGCGATTCCCGGGTGGTGCGAATCCCAATGCGATCTTCCTTTTGCCAAAAATATTTGCCACGAATACGCCAATCGGGCGTGAAATAATGATTCAGCTCAATATTATAAAGATTAAATTCGCTACTGAATTCCGGTCGGGCTTGTTGAGCAACTTGCGCCAGCGTTGCTCCGTTAAAATTTTCGCCAAAGGGACGCAACACAACAATATTACGATTAAATATTTGCTTATCAAATTGGAATTCATAGCCAACATCCAGTGTTGTGTCTGAACCAAGCTTCCAAGTTAGTGAAGGTGCGATTAATTCTTTATGAATATTATTGATTTCCCCAGCCGTATCCTTTTCATCACCTGCCATAATTAGTCTAAAACTAACATCAGCGGTCGTTGGTAGTTGTCCATTGATATCCACATTTATGTATTGTCGGCCAAACGAACCAGCACCCAGTTCACCCCGCACAAATGAAGTATCCTGCGGCTTTTTCCGCACCACATTGACAATACCGCCAGGCTCACCTTGACCATAGAGTAATGTTGACGGGCCTTTTAATATTTCAATTCGTTCAATATTCACAGGGAGTATTTTTATACCTGTGCTCTCACTTAAACGAAAGCCATCAAGATACATAGCATGGCGTTCAAAGCCCCGGATATACACATCGTCATTAGTGTCTGAAATGCCGTCACCAGGAGTAATACCACTGGCATACTTCAGCAGATCACCCAGATCTGCAGGTTGCTGATCTTTTATCAGCGTTTGCGGAATAGCGTTAATGAAGCGTGACGAGTCAAAATAATTTAATCCACCCTGCGACTGTGTATTGGTTAGGGTGTGGTAACGAAAGGGATAGCTAAGCCCGGTTACGACTATTTCTTCAATCGCTTGCGATGAATCCTCTGTCGCATTGGGTTTGATTTTTACATCGGCTACTTTTTTATAAATAATGTACGAGCCGGTATTGGCCTGGTATTGAAATGCCAGAGGGGCGCTGGCTAGCAAATCAGAAAGCGCAGCATCTGTCGCACGAGGCCCTGCAACCGGGTTTGAACGGTAGTCCTGAATGAGATCGTTATCAGCAATAATGGTGACATTCGCTTGTAAAGCAAACTCAATCAAGCTGCTCTGTAACGGTTGCCCGGGTAAATCAAAGTTAATGGTCTTTACCGTGTTGCCACTTACTGCTGCGTATAGCGAATTGGCAGAGATGATGGAACCAACAAGGGCTCCTACACGCAAATAATCAAGAAGGTGAATTGCTTTCATTATTGCTCTGGCACGTTGACAAGGAAGTGCGGCATTATGCAAGCGAATTGGACAAATTGCGAAGGGGTTTTTTCCTGCAGCTACTATTTCTGCCCCCTTAACTATTTTATGTTAACAGTATCTCACCATTCCTCTTGGCTAGGCATACCACCCATCAATTTAACGCGGCTACTCTAATCATAACCACTAAGTTTGATTCGCAAAAACGCTATTTCCGTAAATCAATAATTGGCTAGCATTCACGTTAAATTGCGGGTGTTCACTCCTTTACAGCATTGATACTTATTTCGGCCATCACGCGACGATTAGCTGCGCGGCCTTGTTCATTGTTATTATCAGCAACCGGGCGTTCTTCACCGAAACCGGCAAAGGCTACTCTCTCGCTAACTACGCCAAATTTTTGCAGCAAAATATTGCGCACTGACTGAGCGCGGCGTTGCGATAACATTTTGTTCAGGTAATCATTGCCGCGATCATCGGTGTGACCTTCGATAGCAACCTTGGTATTACTATGCTGTTTCATAAAATCCGCAAGCTTGCCAATATCGGCGAGATAAATATCTTTTACAACATCACTATTGGTATCAAACTGCACGGCTAATTTAATTGACATAGGTTTTATTAACGGAGGTTTGCAATTTTCGTTTGCGCTGCCAGGTTGCGCGCAAGGATCAACAATCGCTTGCGGTTTTTTTATTTCTGCAACGGGTGCTACTGCAACAATTTCTTGCGAGACTACTGCTTTTTTATGGTTATGAAATTTATATTGCACCCCCAAACCAAAGAGACCGATATTCTCATCTTCCACGCGATAATTCTCAAAACTTAACCGCAGTCCCCAGTGATCATTTAATTCATAACCGTAACCAATGCCAATAAAACCATCCCTTCCACTATTGGAGCGCTTGGCAAAATCGACTTCTGCATCCGCTTCATAGCGAGAATTTGCGAAGAGCAAACCTGCACGCAAATAAAGATAATTTTTTTCATTTAAGGGATAGCGCCCGAGTACTGCCAATTCATAGCCACTCGCAGAACGAGGGTGAACGAGATTGGCACTGGTGAGATAGTCATTGATATCGACCACTGAACCTCTAAGGCGCGTTCGCACTTCACCCAGGTCGATATAGCCCGCCTCAAGACTCAAGTAATTCGAATATTTGTAGCCAGCGAATAATTCCCAGGCGCTACGATTTTGCTGACTGACATTGGCTTCAGCCTCGTAACCCAATGCGGTCATTCGCTCATTCATTTCAGTAGCGCCTACAGCTCCGCGAGCTTGCCCTAATAGACCGCCGAGATAAAATTTTTCATCGTCGGCTAGCAGCTGACAAGAAACCAGTAACAGGCATCCCGAAAAAAAGTAAGCCATAGGTGCGCGGAGTTTATTCATTATTGTTGTCCTGACTTAACGGTAATTTGGGTGATGATTTATTTTTGATAAGCACAATTTTTTGCGCGCTAAATGTGAAGCACACACACATCAGCAGCAGCAAAAAGAGAACGTCAATAACTCCACCGCGACTTTTGCCCTTACCCACAGTGGTGACTTCGATGACTTCAGCTTTAACTGCGAGCACACTTGGATCGCGAACCACACCATCAGCGCGTGCATCAAAATCATTTGGCCCACCGTCCTGAATAATCAGGCGTACGCAGTCATCCCCCATCTTTAATCCTGAGGTCCACCCTGTGTCGGACGGGCTGGGACATGCGCTGCTAGCATCACGTTTTGCGGAAAAGAGGAGGTTTACCTCGTCTTCCACAAAGTTATGCCAGCCGCTTTCCGAATATTTCCGCCACACCGCGTTAGCTGGAATGGTCATCCCCGGCTTAAGCGGAATCACTACGGGAACCGTTTGCCCGGATTGTTCCAAACCGGAAATTTCAAAATCAACTTCATAACCGAGATGCAGATATTGTGTGTCCTTTTGATTAAGCGCGGTTTGTCCCTTTTCATCGCGAATATCGTTTACTTCGGTTGATAGGGCAAATTCCAAATCGCGCCAGGACGCATAGTCCGACGAGCGACCCAGCTTGATTTCGTAGGTGCTTAACGTCTCCATATAGATCGCACTCAAAACGTCATGACAAGCGTTCACCCGATCCATACCGCCATCCGTACAAATTGGCAATCGGTTCGGACTAATCTGATATTCGAGGTTGTAGAAGTTGGTGTAAGACGCAGGTGCATCGGCAACTATGCGCAGTAACAACTCGACCGTTATGCTGCGATTAGGTGCTGCTAACTCAGTCACAGTGACCTTAACCAGATAGACACCCTTGAGCGTTTGCGGATTGAAAGTAGGTTGTGCACTTGTGGCACTGCCAATACCCAGTTCGGGTGCGGACCCACTCCAATCGTAGCTATAACCCGTTCCGGTTAAGGAAGTAACAAGTGTTGCTGTGCCATCGGCATTAAGCATTAATTGTTTAGTCTCGCCCGCCTGCTGCGCCGATACACTGAGATTCAGGGGCACACTGGCCAGGTCTTTCAAGCTTACTGTGTGCTGGACGATACTGCCTAACACTGCATTTTGCAGGCCTGTGGCAGGCAACACAAAATCAATATCGCCGGATGAGGAATTGGGCACAAATTGAATACTCGCTACGCGACCCGAAGCAATGGTGAAGACGCCTTGCGCCGGTAAATCGCTGGCGAGCACATTGCCGTCAACAGCAAAAGGCGCTTCTACCGGGTAATCGATGGGATCATCATCCAATAACACCCGTACCTGTGTGGTTTTACCCGTTGCGCTTTCCTGATAAGTGCTGGTAAAGCCAATGGTGGGGTAAACCGTAAAAGTCATGGTAAGGGACTGGCCATCCGTATCAGTAAAGGTGACGCTATAAAGTCCCGAGCGATTGGCAGTAAAACGATAAGAGCCATTGCCGTTATCGACAAGACTTGCACCAAACGCGGAGAAGAAATCGCTTGCGGTGCCAGTAGTCATAGTGGTTGTTATACCGGCTTGCTTCACACTGGCCGCTATCATCAAGTTTCCGCTTCCACCTTCTACTAAAAAGGTACGCCCTGAAGTTCGTCCCAACACTTCTCCCGCAAAAGCATCCCCCTCCTCATCGACACTTTTCAGCGTTTTATGAAAGATAAAGTCGAGCACACAATCCGCCGTTACAGCTGAAGTTGTATAGGTGTCATTGACACGAATACCAGAACAAATACCTGTTACTCCCGTCAGGGTGTAGCCCGCTTCGGGCAAGACCTGGTAACTGACGCTGGCGTTAAACGCCACTGTTTGCAGGGCTATGGGTGTCACAGTACCGCCTGAACTCACGGTCGCTGTGACGCTATAAGTGGTATCGGCATAAAGTGCCGTTACGGTGAGCGACCCTGTTATAGAGCTGAAACTGGTGCTCCAGGCAGTAAAAACTTTGCCGGCTGGAGGCGTCAGACCCGGCGCAATCGCAGCAGCCCCGTGGGCGACTGATTGGCTCAATGCCCCACCGCCAGTGCGGCTACCACCTGCTAGCTCAAAGGTAACGGTATAGGTTGATGAAGTGAAAGTAGCGGTTACTAAACAATTCGCCGTAACTATATCCGTGAGATAAGTGTTGCCGCTTAAATTGCCACCACAGGTCCCACCAACCGCAGCGATGCTATAGCCAGTATTGGGCGTCACTGTAAAACTCGTCGTTCCACCATCCGCCACTGTTTGCACAGTCGCCGGACTGATACTGCCTCCGCTTCCTGCACTTGGCGTTACGCTGAAGGTTGCATTGGTGTAGAGGGCAACCACGGTAAGTGGTCCAGTGATGGACGTAAAGCTTGAACTCCACCCGGTAAAGGTTTTGCCAACAGGAACCGTAAAGACGGGTGCAGTTGCATCACCACCATTGGCTACTGTTTGACTAAGCGCCCCACCGCCGGTACGTGTACCGCCATCTAAATCAAAGGTTACGGCGTAGTCCAGGGCAGTAAAACTTGCTGATACAGTACAGTCTGCTGTAATCGCATTGGTGATGTAGGTCGCACCACTCAGGTTACCGCCACAGCTGCCCCCCACCGCAGCGATACTGTAACCAGTATTTGCAGTGATCGTAAAACTGGTGGTGCTGCCATCCACTAATGTCTGGACAGTCGCCGGGCTAATACTACCGCCCGTACCAGCAGTTGGCGTTACGCTATGCATTAGGTCGTCATAAATGGCTACTACGGTTAAAGGGCCCGTAATCGCTACAAAACTTGAGCTCCAACCGGTAAAAGTTTTGCCAGCGGGTGGCGTTAAGGCAGGCGCTGTTGCATCAGCACCATAGCTAACGGTTTGACTGAGAATTCCCCCGCCGGTCCGTGTACCACCTGCTAAATCAAAGATAACCGGGTAATCCAATAAGGTAAAACTGGCCGTTACCGTACAGTCAGCAGTTACTGCATTAGTGGTATAACTAGCAACGCTCAGGTTGCCGCCGCAAGTACCCGCAACTGATGCGATGCTATAGCCAGTATTTGCGCTTAGGGTAAAGCTGGTCGTGGAGCCATCTACTATGGTTTGCACTGATGCCGGGCTAATAGTCCCACCCACTCCGGCGCTTGGCGTGACGCTGTGGGTAACGTCGCCATAAATAGCTGTTACGGTTAAAGGTCCAGTAATTAACGAAAAATCACTACTCCAGCCAGTAAACGTTTTACCGGTTGGTGGCGTGAGCGTTGGCGCTGTAGCGCTACTACCATAAGTCACTGACTGGTTTAAACTGCCGCCACCGATACGTGTCCCACCCGCTAAATCAAATGTGACCGGGTAATTAATGGCAGTGAAGCTTGCCACTAGCGTACAGTCAGCCATGATTGCATCGGTGGTATAGCTGGCGCCGATCAAATTCCCACCGCAACTACCTGTTACTGATGTGATGCTATAACCGGTATCTGCATTGACCGTAAAGCCTGTGGTATTGCCATGAGTCACTGTTTGCACGGTGGCTGGGCTAATACTACCGCCAGTACCTGCACTCGGTGTGACGCTGTAATTAGCATCCGAATAAATGGCGGTAACGGTCAAAGGACCGGTAATTGCGCTAAAACTTGTGCTCCAACTGTCAAAGACTTTCCCCACAGGCGGCGTTAAAGTCGGAGCTGTTGCGGCTGTGTTATAGGCCACTGACTGACTTAAGATGCCGCCACCCGTACGCGTTCCCCCATCTAAATCAAAGGTAACCGTGTAGCTCGTTGGCGTAAAGCTGGCCACTACAGTGCAATTCGCCGTAATGATGTTAGTGGTATAAGAGCTGCCGACCAGGTTACCGCCACAGGTCCCTCCAATTGCGCTAATGCTGTATCCAGTATCCGCACTGATGGTGAAACTTGTTGTATTGCCATGAATGACAGTTTGTGCGCTGGACGGACTAATACTGCCGCCGGTTCCGGCACTGGGCGTTACGCTGTAGGTCGCGTCTACATAAATTGCAGTTACGGTTAAAGGGCCGGTAATGGCGGTGAAACTAGTGCTCCAGCTGGCAAACATTTTACCTGTTGGCGGCGTTATGCTTGGTGCAGTTGCGCCGCTACCATGCGCCACTGATTGACTTAAGACACCGCCACCGGAACGCGTCCCGCCATCCAAATCAAAGGTTACCGTGTAATTTGTCAGGCTGAAGCTAGCCACTACAGTGCAGGCTGCTGTAACAGCATTGGTGGTATAGCTGGCACCACTCAGGTTCCCGCCACAGGTTCCGCCAACAGACGCTATGCTGTAACCCGTGTCTGGCGTTAGCGTGAAACTCGTGGTATTGCCGTGCACTACTGACTGAACCGTAGCCGGGCTGATGCTTCCGCCACTGCCCGCGCTAGGCGTCACGTTGTAAGTAGTATCTGTGTACAAGGCCGTTACGGTTAAGGGGCCGGTAATCGAACTAAAAGTTGTGCTCCAGCCAGTAAAAGTTTTACCAACAGGCGCAGTAAACAGCGGTGCACTAGCGCCGGTACCGTAAGCGACGCTCTGACTGAGAACACCCCCACCCGTGCGAGATCCACCGGCCAAATCGAAGGTCACTGCATAAGTAGTCAAGCTAAAGTTAGCGATTACGGTACAGTTTGCCGTAATGGCATTGGTGGTAAAAGTTGCGCCACTTAAATTGCCACCACAAGTGCCGGTTACCGGGTCGATGCTATAGCCCGTGTCTGGAGTGACGGTAAATGCGGTGGTATTACCGCTTGTTACTGTGTGGCTTATTGGACTGATGCTTCCGCCGGTATTGGCTGAGGCAGTGACCATGTAGCCTGTCACTAGTTTGAAGCCATTTTGATCCGTAACACTACTTTGATCAGGTACCGAGACTTGAGTCGGATTATCACCTACTACTTGATCCCAGCTGGAACTTAAATCACCGGTATTAGTAGCAACTCTTAGGTACCAGTTTTCAGCTGCTACTACTTTTTGAAAATAGCCATTGCTATCCGTAAAAACCACATGGCAGTTTGCGCTGTAAACATCAGCACAATCAGCAGCCGTCTTATAGATTTCGACGCGCACATCGGCCAACGGCAGATCAGATCCCGGAATAAAACTGCTGCCGCTGCCGGCATTGCGATAGAACACATGACCCTGTACCACACCGCGATTGGCGGCCAGCAGCGTCACATCTTCTGCGGTGTTGCTTAAGGCATCAAATTGCAGAATACCCACGCCTGCTGCGGCAGTGACTGCTACATCATTCTGATAAGTACCGGCGCCCGCTGTACTGGCGGCATTTGCCTCGAAGCTGATAACTAAACTGCCCGTTGCCGGAACCGTTAATCCGCTCCATTGTGGTTGCTGTTGCCCGGTATCACTTCCCGCAAATGTAGGCTCGGTGGGCGTTCCGCCGACTGTCGCTGAGCTGGTTTTATAGCTAAAACCCTCTGCCAAAGTATCTGTGACGCTGACCGAAGTTGCCGGCGAGCTCAATGAATTGGTTAAGGTAATAGTGTAAGTGGCGGTGCCGCTCGCTACGATCACCGGCGTCGAAGTCGATTTACTTATCGATAAGCCACCGATGGCAATGGTCGCATTGCCAGTCGCACTCGTTGCATTGCTCGCGCTCAATACCCCCAGGCTGGTCAAATTCCCGGTAACTCCAGTGGGGAACGCAATAATACTTACCGTACCACCAGCGTCCACGGCCAAGCTTCCCAGTGTCCAGGTCACTGCCCCACTCGCACCTATGGAAGGAGCGCTAGTAGCAAGGGGCGAAGACGTATAGAAACCCAATCCAGAGGGTAAAGTATCTGTAAGGCTAGTACTGGTAGCAGTTGCATTGCCGGTATTCCGATAAGCCAGACTCAGGGTAACTGCACCAATAACGCTGGCCCCGCTTGAAGCCGTGACAGATGTATCTAGCGTTAGGGACTGTGCCCCTAAGCTGAGTATTCGTCCCACAGTACTACCGACCTGAACGTACTGGTTAACCTGGAAGGCGGCCGTACTATTTACGTAAATCGTTGTGCTGCTGGCATTCGCGGTTAAAGTAGCCGCTGGATAGGCACCCGCTCCACTGGCTATCTGGGTTAGATCTAAAACGGGTGTAGCAGATGCGGCTGCGGTTCTACTGAAACTGATTTGTGGAGCGTTGCTGGCACTGGCGCTAGCGGTGTTGGTAATGGTGGTAGGCCCGCTTGGCAAACCATTTACGGTGACCTCATAGCTAAGGGTTACGCTGGCTCCAGCTGCCATGGATCCAACATCAAATAGCACCCGGTTATTGACGGCGTCAAAGCTGCCTGAACCTGCTGATGCAGTGATCGAACCGCTATAACTCGTACTGGCAGGAATCGGATCGCTAACAACGACATTACTAGCAGACGCATTTCCAATGTTTTGCAGGGTGATGGAATAGACGATGGTGTCGTCTGGCACAAGGCCTGTATTAGGCGTTGCGCTCATCACAGCGCTTAACTCAGGATTGCCATTCAAGGTCACAATCACTGTATTACTGATAGCGGTTAAGCCCCCGTCCGCAGCTGCCGTCGCCGTACTATTAACCAGGGTGACGCCCGATGGAAGTCCGCTTGGACCCACAATCATGGTGTAGGTATAAGTTCGCGAAGCGCCCGCTGCCAGAGTTATCACTGGCCAGGCGAGTGTTGGGGCGCCGGTGCAAGAATCCGAACAACCGCCGTAAGTGAAGTAACTTTGAACCGGCAGGATATTGCTGGCAATAACGTTGGTAGCACTGCTGCCGCCTACGTTAGTTAGGGTAAGGCTATAAGTCACGGTATCGCCCGGCGCAGCTGTCGTAGTGCTTGCGGACAAGCTTTGCGTCAGGCTAGCTGCACCCCCACCACCAGGAATTGCTACCAAGGTTATTGCGGTTGCCAACACGGCGGAAGTTTGGTCACTGCTGAGCGAAACTGTATCAGTAAATGTTTCACCACCCGTAGTTCCTGCAGGCACCGTGCCGCGAACATAGACTATGCCCGAGCTACCCCCTGCCACTGTACCTGAAGTACCCAAATCCGAATTAAACGTATGAAGACCAGCGCCCGAACAGGTCGACCATGTACTGTTATTTAATGAATATTGGCACCCGGTAAATCCACTGGGGAGCGTGGCCACCAAGCTAGAATTGGTGGCGCTAGCAGTCCCTGTATTTGAATAGCTAATGGTGTAAGTTAGCGTTGGTGTAGCAGCAGCTAAAATGCTGACCTGATTTACACTGACTTGGGTATTCAAACTAGCTGGGGGTGTAATGCAATATTGAGCATTGGAGTTAGCGAAAGTTGTACCAGGGGTCGCCGTATAGCCGTTGGTTACCGTCCCGCCATATTGAAACTCAACGGGGACTGGGTTGTTGTTAGCGGTCGCTTCGTATACCCACAATAATCGATGATTTTTCAACAGCGTACCGCTTAAGGGTACCGTGAAAGTCAGCAAGCCTTTTTGACTACCTCCGAATGATGTGATGTTTTGAGCGAGTGACGTAACTGCCCCGGATGTTGAATTGTAATCATAAACGCTGGCGCGTATCGACATGCCTTGTCCATTGTTGCGATCAATATACATATTGGTCGTGAGGTTGCCTGAGAACGGCAAATCATTCTGTGTTTGCGGATCTTGATAGAAACGCAGCATTTCTGTGTATCCGGCGCTCGTCAGAGTTGCGGTTGCTTTGGATCCGGTGTCGCTCACTTGCGGCACCGGCGAAATATTGGCGACTTTTTGTGTGCCTGCGTTGCCAACATTAGCCGTTGTCGCTTTGAAATAATATGTACTACAGGCCTGTCCCGTTACACCAACCGCAACACTGGAAGAAGTCACTGTCGAACCACCACTCCAGTTAATGGCAGCTGAGTTTGAAGAAGGGTTGGTATAGGCGGTAAACGGGCTTGCCGCGGTGGCGGTCACCGTAACTGAACCTGATGCCCCGGCAGCCACAGCTCCAATTGTCCAGGTCACGGTATTACTGGCGTTAACGCCGCCACCGGTAGCGCTGACGTAAGTCATCCCCGCTGGCAAGCTATCTGTAATCACCACACTACTTGCACTTGTGCCACCGTAATTTGCGTAGGCGATGGTATAAGTGACCGCGCCACCCGGCGCTATTTGTGTTGCGTTGGCAGATTTAGTCAAGGTAAAAGCTGCTGCTGAGATAGCGCTATAACCAGTAACCGCTACCGTACTCGTTGCCGCTTTAGTCACCGGGCTAGCATCAGGTGCTGTGGCCGCAAGCGTCGCCGCTTGAGTGAGCGATGATGTAGTCCAACTGCTTGGCACTGTGAGCACGAGGGTCGCGCTGCCTGTGGCCCCGCCCGCCAGGGTTCCTAAAGGCCAGCTCAAACTACCGAGAGTGTTGCTGCAACCGGTGCCGCCGGTGCAAGTTACATAGGTAGCGCCGCTGGGCAAACTTCCGGTGATACTTGCACCCGTCACGCTAACTGTTGAGTCATTTGCGTAATTCAAGGTAAATGTTAGCTGCGTAGAACCATCAGCTGCAATTGAATAAGCGCTAGGCGTTATGGTGAAAGATAATCGCGCTGCATCCACCGCCACCGCCACTGGGCTACTTTGAATAACGCCAAACGAAGTAGTCGACGCGGCAGTCGCATTGTAGTTACCGGCAGTACTTGTCGCGGTTACATCAAATATTAAAGTAGCACTCGCCCCGGGTGCCAAACTTACGGGTGAACCATAAGTCCAGGTTAATACTTGTCCCGCGATACCCGGGTCAGTAGAAGCCAAACCTCCTGTCCCAAGAGTGGTGCTGGGTTGATAGGTAAATCCCGCCGGTAATGTTTCTGTTACTGCGGAAATGGTGATGGAACTGCTATTGGTGACTGGATTGGTCAGCGTGATGGTGTACCCCACCGTACCTGCGGCAGCAACGTTAGCCGTATCGGCCGATAAGGCAATTGTCGGCGCAACGCCGCAAGCGTTGATCGCTGTTCCCACCAAAGCAATTTGTTGCCCGGTTACGTCGGGATTGCCGTACCAATTTTCAGAAGAAGAGGGAGTTTGTGTGGGCGACTGCGTTGGAAATAAAACTTGTTGTCCAGTCTGCCATGCGGCGCCGATATAGATCTTGTTGGCAGCATCGCCAGGTAAATATGAAAATGTCCGGTTATTAATGCCAGTTGCGGTCATACCCGTATCCAGCCTGGTATTGTCATCGAGGGCTTGTGCACCGATTAAATACTTGCCTTTTGCCAGGGCGCTGGCATCCCAACTGGCGGTCCATTTATTTAAAGTGCCCGCATCAAGCGAGGATGTCGGTGTAATTTTGCTCCAGGCACCGCCAACTTCGTCCGCTAAACCATCGCCGTCATCGTCTCGCCAATAAAAGAAATCAACACTTTGCACTGAAGGAACTACTACGCCGCTCTGCAGCGCAAGCGTATCTTGTACGGTAGCTTTCAACGTGTAACTGCCTGGGCATGAGTTTGGGGCTGTGGCTGTTACGCTGGAAATAATGGGCTGGCTGTAAGGTTCAGTTTGATTAAATGAAATATAGTCGCCATAGGGTGCTGGCTTGGTGGAATCAGCAGTCCAGGATTTATTGATGGCGCAGTCTTTTTGAAACGGATTATTCAGACTATTGGCCGTACAAAACAGCATTGAAATAGGGGAGGTACGAGTAATTTTAGGGCCGTTAATGCCTGAGGCATCCAATAGCGCTATAGGAATTTGATAATCAATGAAGTATTCGGTACAAGAGTTTTGCGTAACGGTTACTGCCCTTGTCGTACCGTAATTCCACACAGTTTCAGCTGCACCATTAGCCCAGGTTTCGTTAGGGGTCAGGCCACTGTGGAAATTCATTACTTTGCCAGTCGGCCCTATGAAAGCGGTGGGGTTATGGCCGAGGGCGTGAACATTTGCATCGTTAATATAATCCAGAGACTGGGAAGTGGTATTGCTCCAGATACCGACAAGGCGATCAATAGCCGCTGAAGGAGAACCCGTAGAACCATCCAAATGGGCTGCCAACGAACGATAGCCGCTGCCGTCAATATCAAATAGCACTGTCCACAAAGCCGACGACCAGGGATTACTGGAACCATAGTTACCGGCACTCGGACCAGTCGCATAATTATGCGGAGCGGACTCTACCCGCCAACGAAACATCAGCACGTCAGCAACAGGGGTAGCACCCTGATGCAAATAATAATAAATACTGGGAAGCGTTTTATCAGAACAGGATGAAGTGACATTGACGTAGGCTTGCGGTGAGGTACCGCCGTTGGAGGGGTCCTGTGTACGCGGGTCATTCATATTTTGCTGAAAGCGAGTATAGGGTTTCCAATCGCCACAACTGGTACCGCAGTTCACCGGGTTCACCGGCTCACTCGGCCAACTCACCGGACTGTAATGTATAGCGCCACCGACACCTATACCCCAGGTGGGAGGATAAGGATCAGCGACAGAAGGGAGATTAAAAAGAATAAAGAAGCCACAGAGGAAAAAAGCAATTCCACGTTTAAACATAAAAGTTTTCCAGAGATTTTATTGGGATAACTGCATCAAAAGTTACGCATCCAGATTACCAAGCGCCAACAAAAGCTACGGCCTGGATTATTTGTAAACTTTTTATACCGGTGGGGTCATAGTCAAAGGTATAGCCCAATAGCTTCCAAAAAGCACATTTCATGATGAAAAAAGACATAAAGGAATATTCGTTTTTGTTAGCCACTATTTGACGCGACGCGATTGAAAAATCGCAATTCCAGCAAAAGAAATATGAAAGTTATTTTCTATATTTTTTGGAAATTAGCGCAGCAATATGAAACCAAACCAGCAGTAGAGGAGGTAATCGCTATGAAAGTACTTGCCCTATTATCAGCATCATTAATTGCACTATTAATAAATCATGCTACTGCACAAAAACATGCACCACCGCTGATATCCCCACCTGGAGATGAAAAGGCAACAAAGACCAAAGTATTAGAGACGGGGGCACAGCTTTTACAAAGTAACAATCCGGTTGACGGCTTTGATATTTATTTAGTGGGCTTTCACGCAATGAAAGACCATCCGGAATTACAAATGGATGCCCATCATTATTGTCATCAAGTGAAAGAGGATTTTATGCAATGCATACTTTTTGATGGCAATTCTGGAAAAGCCAATCTGCATGGGGTTGAATATATTATTTCCGAACGTCTATTTGAAGCTTTGGCCCCTGAAGAAAAAAAACTATGGCACCCTCACAACGGGGAAATTTTAAGTGGTCAGTTAATTGCGCCGGGCTTGCCGAAAGTTGCGGAAAAAGCCTTAATGAAATCAAAAATGAATAGCTATGGTAAGACCTGGCATTTGTGGAATACCGGATACATAAACCAATTTAACGACGCTCTTCCTGTGGGACAACCTATGCTAGCCTGGTCATTGAATCGCGATGGAGAATTATTACCCGGCCTAATGCAAGAACGCGAGCGCAAATTAAATGTGGATCTCGCAGCAACTCGTAAAGAGCGAGCAGAATTACAAAAGCTTGCCAAGCCGCAATCCGGCGTGGATGAATTGAAAGGAAAATTCGCCAGGCCTACTCAGGATATACCCGGCGTAGTCAATAAATAAGCTGCGCTGATTTTTGCATAAGTTTTTATTTCGATGCCTTAAAACCAGGGCGAAAAAGCCACATATGATAACTCATATGTGGCTTTTCATACGCATAAGTACAAAATCACTTATGGGATTTATTTTTCACTCTCTTTTTTAGTGACCAGAGTTTCAAGCGCTGCACCGGGATCTTCTTCGCCACATACTGGCGCATCTTCAGGACTTGCAGCCTCAGCATCATTATGTGACAAAACCAGGTCCTTTTCTTTTTCTACATTTTTATTCCCGAATTTTTCATTCTCTCGTGGGATGTTTTTTTTAGCACCAGGATTTTTGCTCATGACATTCACCTTAAGTAAATAAATTTAACTAGAATGGAAATGTATAAATTATTTTCCCGTCTCAGCATGTGGCGCATCCACGGGTTTGGATTCAGGCGAGCCCTGTTGCCGCAGATAAATCGAAAAAAATACAATCGCCGCTACTGATAAAAATTCGCTTTGCCAGTTTTGCAAAGATTCAAACCAAAATCTATTTTCTGCGAAGGTTTGCCAAAGCGTTAGCGATTTATGTGTTTCTTCATTAATGTCTTTCATGGTTCCATAAGCATGGGCAATAAATGACACAAAAAAAAGTAACAGAAAAACCAACGACAGGGAATTTTGATAGACCTTTAAATACCACCCACCTTTTTTAACTGGCCAGGGAGCTTGCGAATAATTTTTTGGTTCTCTATCAACTTCCTCTGCTTCATCCAGGCTTTTCGATTCTGCAGAGCCTTGCTGATACAAAAACACAGTTAGGAACACATACAACCCCATTTGCAGAAATTCACTTTCCCAGTTTTCAAATGTTGATTGGATAAAATGTCCCGACAATAAATACTCATGAATAGCTTGTGTTGGCAATTGTTTTTCTATGCGCTCTTCATTGTCTTCACGCCATCCGGTATAAGCTTGCCCACCTAAAGTGACAAGCATCAGGCCCGTGAACACAATCAATAATCCATTTTTTTTAATGAAAGAGTGATGCTTCTTATTTTTCGTTTGCATTTTTAACCTCACTGACTGAAGAAAAATATTGAAACGCACAGAGCAACATCAATTTAATTTAAAGCGAAAATAATTATTTTGATAGTGAATTTTCAGTGACGACTACAGACAGAAAAAATTATATTAAAACCTCATCTTTAGGCTTTTCAAAAACAATTTCTGTGTGTTAACCAACATTGATAAAAAAGCATTTTTTAAGGCAGAAAAAGCTATTAAAAAGCGATATTAAAGTCTGAATAATAGTCTTATCGTTACAGTAACGGAATGTCAGATTTTGAGGCAGCGACTTACTTTTAAAAAGGTAATTCATTATTGTTATAAGGCTACTTAAATAATAATGACAACCGCTCATCTCCATAAAAAGTTTCTGACGTTGGCAATTCGCTATAAGCTCTACAAATTTTGTGAGTTAATGTTCTGGCCATCACAAATAGAAGTTATTTCCCCGCGAAAGTATTGAATTAATATTTATTCCCTATAACCTTGATGGCGTCAGTAACCGATTACACCGCTATTCACTGATAGTCTGCATTTTTTGACTCTCCATAAAATAATTAATAACGAATCCAGTACCAAAACGAGGCTTATATGTTTAATTCACGCAAGGTAAATGGGGCAGGTTCCGCTCCCCCTCTCGCAGGACTATCAAAATTTTTCAGCAAAACACTGGGCACTTTAGTGGTTGCCTCACTCTGTTGCGCCTTTGCCGAAGCTGCGCGGCAAGCGGAATATTTGGACCGCGGTGTAGTGGCATTGCCGTCAGGTAGCGGCGTTTATGTCGGTTGGCGAATGCTGGGCGATGATCCAAGCAATATTTCGTTTAACGTTTATCGCAACGGTACAAAAATTACCGCCAGTCCGGTCACTAACAGCACTAACTATCTGGATACCAGCGGTACCACCAGCGCTGCCTACACCGTCAAAGCCGTCATTAACGGTACCGAATTAGGCGCCAACGCAGCCAAAGCTACCTGGACCAATCCTTACCTGTTGCTGAATTTACAAAAGCCCGCAAACGGCACTACGCCAGCAGGCGAGGCGTACAGCTACACGCCCAACGATTTGAGCGTGGGCGATCTGGACGGCGATGGACAATACGAAATCGTCGTTAAGTGGGACCCTTCTAACGCTAAAGACAATTCGCAAAGCGGTTATACCGGCAATGTTTTTATCGATGCCTATCGCACTAATGGTACTCAGTTGTGGCGTATTGATCTGGGCAAAAATATCCGCGCCGGTGCGCATTACACGCAATTTATGGTGTATGACCTGGATGGCGACGGCAAAGCCGAAGTCGCTATGAAAACCGCTCCGGGTACCCGCGATAATAACGGCGTCGTCCTCGGCGGTAGCAATGCTAACGCTGACTACCGCAGTTCAGCTGGCTATGTTCTCACTGGCCCGGAATATCTCACCGTGTTTAACGGCGAAACCGGCGCTGCCATGGCAACTACCGATTATGTACCAGCGCGTGGCACTGTCAGCTCCTGGGGCGACAACTATGGCAATCGCGTCGACCGTTTTCTGGCCGCCGTTGCGTATCTGGATGGCAGTCGTCCAAGTCTGGTTATGGCACGCGGTTACTACACCCGCGCGGTATTAGCAGCCTGGGATTGGCGCGATGGCAAACTCAGTCAACGCTGGGTCTTCGATACCAATGTCAGCGGTGGTGCGGTAGCAGGCCAAGGCGCACACAGCTTAAGCGTGGGTGATGCAGATGGCGACGGCAAAGACGAAATTATCTACGGTGCTGCCACCATTGATGACAATGGCCAAATGCTTTACAGCACCAGGCTCTGTCATGGTGATGCCTTGCACTTTGGCGACTTCGATCCCACTCGCTTGGGTATGGAAGTATTTATGGTGCATGAAAGCCCCACTTGCTATGGCAACCACGGGGTAGAAATGCATGATGCCAAAACCGGTGCAATCCTGTGGAGCATTATGGGCGGCGGCGATATCGGCCGTGGGGTCACTATGGATATAGACCCGCGTCATGCTGGCAACGAAAGTTGGGGATCGGCCGGTGGTTTATATACTGCTAAAGGTGCACTCATTACCAACACCAAACCCAATTCCAACAACTTCCGCGTATTTTGGGATGCTGACCTTCTCAGCGAACAACTTAACAACACCATGATCAACAAGTGGAATTACACCAATAGCACCGACAGCCGTCTGCTCACCGCCTATAACTATGGTGCGGCGTCCAATAACGGCACCAAATCTACCCCGGGTTTATCAGCCGATATCCTCGGTGACTGGCGTGAAGAAGTTATTTGGCGCAATGAAAGCAATACCCAGCTGCTGATCTTTACAACAACCAATCTCACGGATCACAAACTGCCGACATTGATGCATGACATTCAATACCGCGAAGCCATTGCCTGGCAAAACGTAGCTTACAATCAACCGCCGCACCCGGGCTTCTTCCTGGGTGTTGGTATGACAACGCCACCTAAACCTGACTTGCGGTTTGTCGGTAAAAATCCTAACGATAGCTTCACCTCGAGCAGCTCTTCCAGCAGTTCAAACAGTTCAGCCAACTCTTCCGCAGTCACTGCGGCGGTTAATCTTAATGGCGTAGCGGGCAACGGACAGATCGCGCTTAACTGGACGGTCAGCGGCAATATCAGTTCATTGGAAATTTTCCAGGACACGGATTCGAATCCCACCGGACGAATTCGCATTGCCTCCCTCGCAACCAGTGCACGTGGTTATACAGCGACTGGCCTCAGCAACGGAACAACCTATTGGTATTGGGTGAAATACACGCTGGATGGTGTGTCCTACAACTCCAATGCGTTTAGTGTTACCCCTGCGGGTTCCAGCGCTTCCGCACAATCATCCTCGCGAGCTTCCGTGCCTGGATCATCGGTCGCCAGTTCGGTCCGCAGTAGCCAGGCAGCTTCCAGTACACCGGCTTCAAGCCTGGCCTCAAGTGTCGCTTCGAGTACGGCTTCCAGCGTAGCTATTGGCGGCGGCAACTGCACCTATGTGGTGAGTAACCAATGGGGCGGCGGCTTTACCGGCGCTATCCGTATCACCAACAAAGGCACCAGCAATATTAACGGTTGGGCAGTGAGTTGGGCTTACAGCAGCGGCAGCAAAGTCACTAGCAGCTGGAATGTCAATATCACTGGCAGCAATCCCTACAGCGCTACAGGTATAAGCTGGAATTCCACTATCGCGCCAGGTCAGACGGTGGAATTTGGCTTCCAGGGTACACAAACCACCAGTACCGCTGAAGTGCCAAAAGTGACGGGGACTGTTTGTAATTAATTTGCAACGCCTGAATACACAGACCATAGCGAAATCATCAGCACTGCGTGCTGATGATTTCGTCTACCAAAGGAACATCAACATTTTCAACACCGCGCTGAGAAACTCAACCATATCGTCAACCCCAAACCTGGAAAGATCCTTAAAGCAGTCGTGGTTAAATCACCACATCCCATATCCAGAAAACCGTGCACCTTGCCCCGGGTAAACTTTAAAGCGCAGGGCTTGCCCGAGGCTTTTGCGCTGCTCCACACATTTTTCGGCATTTTCAGACCTGCTTAAAGAAACCTGCTCACCAACATTATGAATGGCGCGAAGGCAATTCCTTTACATTTACCAAGTATTGATCCGGTAACATGGCAAAGTCGCAGTCATCATTGACGTTAATACGAAGCAACCGTCCGGTCTGACTGCGCCCATTCCCAAAACAGGTTTTCTAACTTTCGCCATCATTTTGGCCATCCCAACCCAGTTGAATCCATTTGTTTTAGATCAAGTTACATGCGATTTAATGATTCAAAAAAACCTGATATTGATACTCGTTGTGATGCAGATTGTATAAAGTGCAGACAACAGCGGACGCACATAAAATTAAATAGGTAGCGGTATGAAGCGCATTGTGTTTTGTTGGGAAATGGGGGACAACTACGGACACATCGCGGGATTTTTACCTCTCTATCACGGGCTAAGAAGGCAGGGCATTGAGGTTTTTTTAGTGCTACGCCATACGACTTATGCGCACTTGCTGGGGAACGATGCCCCAACTTTTTGTTTTCAGGCACCCTCACCACACTGTGCATTGGTACCGAGAGAGTTATATTCCTATGTGGATATTCTGGCCTGCATCGGCTACCTCAATGAGCCTGTGCTGCTCCGCTATGTGACGGACTGGTGTGACCTCTTGCAGCATATCCGCCCGGACCTTGTACTGGCAGATCACGCCCCAACCGCACTGCTCGCGGCGAAAGTTCTGCAGCTGCCAACCGCAGCGTTAGGCACGGGATTTACAAGCCCTCCTACACTGGCAGTTTTTCCGCCGTTCTTTCCCAATCGCCTCCCGCCAGACGACACTCTCAGCTCTCAAATACTCGCCGTAACCAACCGCGTTCTGCAACAACTGCAGGCGGCAACCCTCGATAGACTGGAAGATATACTCACGGCTACCAAGCTCTTTCTTTGCACTTTTTCGGAGCTGGATCATTACGGCTCCCGGGCTACGGCGAATTATTACGGCACTTTGTTCAGCGACAATATGGGCGCGGTGTTTGAATGGCCGTCTTTAAATGAACCCCGCATATTCGCCTACCTGACCCCCAAGGTGAGTCAGCTGTCAAAAGTACTGGCTGACATTGCACAACTTCCGGGACACAAATTGCTGCACCTTCCAGGGGTAAACAGTGAGCTGTTAGCGGGTTATAGGAATCGTACAGATCTCACCTTGGCACCAGCACCCTTAAAGTTGGGGCCACTGCTGCAAACCCTTGACCTGGTGATAGGTCAAGGCGGTCTGGGTTTAAGTTCGCAGTGCGTCATTCGCGGCGTAAAGCAAGTGCTTATTCCCACCCAAATGGAGCAACGCATGTTAACGCGGCAGTTGGTTACACAGCGCCTGGCCTATGCTATAGACCCAAAACGACAAGAACCCCCCATGGCCAAAGTGTTTGCGCAGGCCTTAACTTGCACAACACTGGCTCAGCATTGCGCAGCCACCCGGCTTAAATACGCGGACTTCTCACAAGAGAAGCAGATTGAAGCGATTGTGCAAGCCATCTGCATTGATGCTTAATAAATCGGTCTAAACAATCCCACAATTGTGGCGCTTAAATATGCTAGCATTCTCCCAAGCTAATGTTCACCTCCCCCTTAAGGATATTATGATGATTCAACTTCACGCCTCACGTACATTATTAGCCACAGCCATTGCATCTACACTGTTAGTCGGTTGCGGCGGCTCCGGGGGGAAGTCTAAACCCACCATTAACAATTCATCTATAAGCAGCCTTGCCGCCACTGGCAGCTCATCGTCATACAGTTCTACAGCCATCAGCAGTTCATCTGCGAGTAGCAATTCATCGGCGAGCATCCTTGCAGCCAAGCTAACCAGCCTTGCCAAAGATGCGACCGAAATGGTTCCTGGTAACACCCTGACCGCACAATCAACCTGTACGTCCTGCGATCCCGGCAAAACCCAGTACCAATGGTTTATTGAAGGCAATCCAGACCCCGTATCCGTCACAAACAGCTACCAATTTCAGCCCGCTGACCGACTTAAAAAGCTAACCATTGTAGCCACTCCCTATTCCTTAATCGGTGTAAAAGGGGTTAGCGAAACATTAGTTTTGGATAGAAAGCAAGTGAAGTCCATTGTCAGTAATTCCCTAGCCTTTGCCGCCCTTAAAAGCGATGGCAGTGGCGTTATAACCTGGGGGGCGTCTCCCTACGGTAGGAATTATGGGGGCGATAGTAGCGGCATAGATTTAGCCAATGTAGCAAGCGTGGTAGGCAATAGCGGGGCCTTTGCCGCTATGAAAACCAATGGCAGTGTTGTTACTTGGGGCAACAGCAGCGACGGCGGTGACAGCACCAATCTAGACTTAACTAATGTGGCAAATGTAGTTGCCAATTCCTATGCCTTTGCTGCCATTAAAACCAACGGCAGCGTGGTTACCTGGGGCTATGGTGACTACGGTGGCGATAGCAGCAGCATAGATTTAACCGCAGTAGTCAATGTGGTGGGTAATGGCAACGCCTTTGCCGCCATTAAAATCGACGGTAGCGTGGTTACTTGGGGCGATAGTTACAGCGGTGGCGATAGTAGCGGCAAAGATTTAACCGGTGTTGTCAGTGTGGTGGGTAATGGCAGTGCCTTTGCCGCCATCAAAGCCAACGGCAGTGTGGTTACCTGGGGCTATGCGGGCAGTGGCGGCGATAGCAGCGGCAAAGATTTAACCGGCGTGGTCAGTGTGGTAGGCAATTCCAGAGCCTTCGTTGCTATTAAAGCCAACGGCAGTGTGGTGACTTGGGGCGATAGCAGCTACGGCGGCGATAGCAGTGGCATAAATTTAACCGATGTGGCAAGGGTAGTCGCCAATTACACTGCTTTTGCTGCCATTAAAACTAACGGCAGTGTGGTCACTTGGGGCGACAGCAGCGACGGCGGTGACAGCAGCGGTAAAGATTTAACCAGTGTAGTCAGTGTTGTGGGCAATGGCAGCGCGTTTGCCGCCATCAAAGCCAACGGCAGCGTGGTCACTTGGGGCGATAGCAGGTACGGCGGCGATAGCAGCGGAAGAGTTTTAACCGAAGTGACCAGTGTGGTAGGCAATACCGGTGCCTTTGCTGCCACTAAAGCCAACGGCAGTGTGGTTACCTGGGGCCATAGCAAGTACGGCGGCGATACCAGCAGCCAGGATTTAACCCATGTAGCAAGTGTGGTGGCTTGCTCCAACCGATTCGCTGCTCTTAAAGACAACGGTGATGTACTCACTTGGGGCGATTTCGGGTATGGCGGTGAATCGGACGGTATAGACTTCGGCGCAGAAGACTTTATCGTTTCCAGTACGCTAAACCCTTAACTTTTCCACAATCACGAACAAGCGTGATTAACCAATAATGGGCAATAAAGAATAAAGCGGACGAATAAAGGGACAGAGCAGTTTAATTCCACCAAACTCTGTCCCGGTGATGCTTTGCACTTTGTTGACTTTGACCCGGCCCAAAAAACGCTACACGAATACCGCCAGGTTCACACACAGCAAAAAAATGGCCATGGATTCATCTACTTTGCGCACTTGAAGCCAACCAGGTAAATCAAAAAAAGCGCAACTACCCCGCTAAAAAAAGCAACTAACTCTGCGCGGATATAGTTATCAAAAACAAATTAATATTTTCTATATTTTTCATTTAAAAAATATTTATAGATTGATTAACAACAAATTTTTTAATCGCTAATAAACACTATACAAAATCTTATACCCTCTTTAATTCATGCTATTGAACTGTCATCTTTTCGTCCCTCATACAAACTACAAATTTATTACACAGCATGCATGGCTTTTTTTGTTTGCGTTACTGCCATTACCTGCAGATGTCTTATTCTTCCTCCAGGCAAAGGCCAATCGATCTTGCCACCAACGCGCAGACCAATTAACGCTGTGCCAACGGGAGACAGAATAGAGATTTTCATTTCTTCAATATTTGCTCCCGTCGGATAGACGAGACTGACAGTTGATTCATCACCCGAATCTAAATCCTTAAAAGTGACAGAAGAATCCATGGCAACAACATTCTCTGGAAAATCTGCATCATCAATTATTTCTGCGCGCCCCAGCTCATTCTCAAGCGCCTCGGCTGCCGATGTTTTATGTTTTTCGATTAATGGCACAAGGGTTTGATAATCATGTTCAGAAATAATAAGTGCGTTATTTTTTGTAGTAGACATTATTCACCTCGACGTATAGACCATAGGACAAGATCGACTCGCACCCTCAGCGCGACATCGGTATTTGATAAAATAAAGGAGCTGGAGTTCGGCGACTAAGTAATAAAACTTAATCGCCTAAAGTATGGAAGGCACGAACAATATTATTTCGCTGCGCGGAACCTAAAAAGATGTGATGGTAGAAAAGAATATTATTCATAGATGAAACCATACTCTCTATTTTCCCAAGCGGCAAGCCCCTCGGGTGTAGCTGGCGGCGCTAAAAATTACAGTGGCGCATTTAAAAGTTATATGGATGCTGTTCGTTCTTTTTCAAGAATCCACATCAATATATTTTCTTCACTGGAAAATTGCTTGTCCATTATTTTATTCCCAACTTTCTTTAAGTAAGGGGATAAAGTATTTTTTTCATAAAGATCGATAATCAGCGGATGAACATAATATTTTCTACAGACAGTGGGCGTATTCCCCAGATGCTTTGCCACCTGGTCAAGCATAGTTACGATATTTTTTTTAATTATCTTCTGCGTTTCTGCAGCCGTGGGTGCCGCTAATATCAACGAGGAATCTGAAGCAGACTCATTGTCGGCTTCGCCCACTAACATCGCTTTAAATTCGCTAATGGCATGCACCGTTCCAGCCCAGGTTCTAAAATCCTTCGCCGTAAAATCTTGCCCCGAAATATTTTTTATATAGGTATTGACCATTCCAGAGTCAATACACTTGTGATCACCATTGCTATCGTAATATTGGAACAGCTCTTTCCCTGGAATGTCTCTGCAGCTTTGTACTATTTTTGCCAGGCGTTTACTTTTAATATTGATGTTATGAGAAATACCTTTTTTCCCCTTAAACATAAACTGTAATTTGTGTTCATCAATTTTGACATGCTTGTTCTTTAATGTCGTTAAACCAAAGGACCCATATAATTTTTCATAGGCACTATTGCCAATACGAATATGGGTTTTTTCCATCAAGCACACAACCGTTGCCAATATTTTTTCAACAGGCAGACCCGGTAGCGATAAATCTTTTTCAAGTTGTTGCCGAATAGCAGGAATCGCTTTGCCGAATTCATACAAGCGATAGAATTTAGTCAGATTACGCAACGAATTCCACAGCACATGATATTTATATTGCTTGCGTTTTTTTACATCAGTACCCGTGGCTTGCAAATGACCATTGTCTAAATCGCAAATCCATACATTTTCCCAAGCCGGTGGTATTACTAATTTTTTAATTCGATCAAGAATCGCCTTATCCTGAACCTTACGCTTACCCAAAAAATAATGAAAATGCTCACCCTTCTTAATACGCGTAATTCCTGGTTGTGCATCATTCACATAAACAAGATTAATCGCCGCTGCACTTTTTACTGCATCATTGAGTATGGATTTAATTTTTCTATTTGGAATTTTAATATCGTCGGTTAGTTGCAACATAGTCTTATCCAGAATTTATTGAAGTGGCGACCAGATGCGACAGCAATAATCCGAATCGTTTTTTATGTCAAACTTTGTAGCTTTAGTGGCATGTAAAGACGGTTAGAATGAGGTAATAGAAACTGGCAATTCGGTGTGTTGTCGAACAATGCCATGCATTTTTTGCTATCTCTGGATTAAACACTAAATCAAAAACAATGAACCTCGCTGTCATTTTCCATCGAAATACACAATTAAAAATTTTTTAATGCAAAAATCTCGACTGGCTAGTAGAGCTCAGGCATCTAAATTTGCATTTAAATTTAAAGTTAAAATATTTGATAATCGGATGACAAGAAGCCAAAGATCAACAACGTAAATAATCCTATCCTTGGACATGCTGAATGATTATTCTTTTAGGTGGGCACTAGACTGAGGGTAGGATTAAAAAAGTGTAAGCTTTTTTAACATCATTCAAACAGAGGAGTTAATCATGACAAGATCAAATAAGTTAATCGTATTTTTGATGGCGTTAATAGTTTCGCATTCTGCATCAGCGGTCATTATCGAGGGAAGCTTTAGTGGCATGATGTGGGATTATTATGAAACGAATATGCATGTTACCCCTGAAGCAAAATTCTGGAATGCCGATGAAAATGCCTACAGAGGTTTTCAGG
Source organism: Pseudomonadota bacterium (assembly GCA_040386215.1). GTDB lineage: Bacteria > Pseudomonadota > Gammaproteobacteria > Pseudomonadales > Cellvibrionaceae > Cellvibrio. The sequence continues at coordinate 13,952 of JAZKFX010000005.1, read as the reverse complement.
GGACCTTTTGGTATGACACTGAAGTTGCAACACAAACAGGATTAGGTGTTGTAGATGGCGATCTTACGGCAACTTATAGCGGGCCACATAATTGGTTGCATACCACCTTAACGGGTGCCAACGGCGGAACTCTTGCTTTGACATCAAGCGGCAGTTTGGCAGCTTTTTCTCCACAGCCGAGGGAGACTATCAGCGTAGTTCATGACGATGATCGTGATCTTTTTAGTGAGTATTACGATGACCGAGCAGATGCGTCAAATTATCGCACTGGATCTTTATCATTCGACTCGATTAACTCTGAAGTATTTTTTCTTAAGGATCTCAGTCTTATTCAAGATTTTTCTTACAGTAGCGTGATGGATGAGGTGGGCTACGCCTATTTTGATACCAGGGGCACACTAAACGGCGTGGATTACAGCGCGCTACTTTTTGGCGAGATTAATAGCTTTGACATTCATGTGCGGCAACCTGTAACTGTTCCTGAACCTTCATCAATAACCCTGATCTTGATAGGGCTAACAGGTTTTTTTTTACAGCGGCGGCGAAGCTCGAACATCGTGGTCAGCGCAGATCGGCTAAACTTTTTGGTTAAACGGCGTTAGGTTCAGGATTGGGGGAGATATACCTAATCTGGCTTTAAATTTCTTTCACAAATTATCCACAGGATTAACACAAGGTTGTACGTTGACTCCAAGGATTGAAGTCTTACACTCGTATACCACCTGTGCGGGTGGTTGGGACGGTAATATTGTAGGAGCTGTATGTCTTTAAATAATCCCCGTACTGAGATCGCTACAGCTTATCCTGACCTTTCGAAAGACAATTCGGCTCATGGGAAGGGTGTGACTTTGTTGGGGGATATAAGTACAGACCAAGGTAGGATACGCGCCTTTGTAAAGTTGCTTAGTCCAGAAGGAATTGCTAGAGAGGCTATTTGCTCAGTTTTAGCAAAAATGTTACACCTTCCTGTTCGTCAAGGTTATTACGTTGATTTAGGGAGTACACAATTTCACAGGCAGGCAGGAAATGTCGAGGGCTTGGCTTTCGGATGTATGCGTGGATTTACCCCTTTATTTCGACTAAAAGATTTACCCAGCTTTGAGTCAGATTTACTTAAATGGCCTGAGTTATTAAGGAGCGCTGTATTTGATGAATGGATTGCTAATGGAGATCGCTTACCCAATAACATGGCCTTTGAGAGAGGAAATGTATTTTGGTTATTTGATCACGATGAAGCTTTTCCAGGGCACGTAGGTCCAAATACACCGGTTTGCCCCCAATTACTCGCATTGGTAGCTAAAAATAAAACCGAACTTGATTTACACCGAATTCGTAATCAGGCGTTAGCGTTTGTTAGAGGTTACGAAAGTATCAATTGGGAAGAAGTATCTCATTGTGTTCGTGCTACAGAGGTTAAATTCCTGGAAAGGTATTTTGTGAAACAGATTAACTTTTTAAAGGCGCGTATTCCTGAAATGCAAAATATACTGACACAAGATCTTGGTATAAGGCAGTCAGATTTCTTTTCTTCTAATCCTGAAAAAAATGCAAAGAATCAAAACCATGAAAATTGATTTTCCTAAATTGCCAGAGTACGAGTTTAGTTGGCGAAGCCTTCAGATTGAGCCTATCCCTCTATCGGGTGAACGCATCACCTTAGGTGCTGTTATCAAAGGTGGTGATCATGCTTTTATTGCAGCCAAACTCGTACAGGCAGAAAAATTGAAAAAAATGTATGGGGATGAATTTGGTGCTGGCATCGCTGATGCCTTGAATATCTGCATTAAATCGGCTGAAAATTTTTACAGCAATAAACCTTTGTTTATGGATTGGGAACCTCCGTTAGAGGGTTTCCATTTGGGAAAAATTAATTCTTCGTTAGCTGAGAATATTGAAGAAGGTTTGTTAAGGGCAGCTATGTATTGCTCATCATTTAGTTTTTTAGATGAAATTACCAAAGCTTCGTCTCATAAAAAGTCAGAACTCTCTGCGCCAGAATCATGGAGAAAAAATATATACGAGGTTGTCGCAAGACAAAGGTCTGATTTTATCGGTTTTTTTGATCGATCAATTGCCATCAGAGGCTCTGGCGTTCCTATTGCATTCGGTTTTTTATCAGACACCTATGCAGCACAGTTTGATGCGGTTCCTGATTCCAGCAGAATTCAACAAGCCCTGGTTCGAGCACAAAGTAAATTATGGCAATTGGATAGATTACGAGATGAAGCTACCTTATTTAAGCCCGAGTTATGCGAACTGCTGATACAAATTCCATCACAACAGTTGAATAAGTCTGAAGTTCAAGCATTCAAAAATTTTGTAGAAGAATTACGTTATGAAGCATCAAGAAGAGAATTAAATGTTTATGCATCAGAATCGTATGTTGATGCCGCAAATCATGTAATTGCGAGAGTTGCATGAGGCAATATCAATAATAATTTGAGAATTTTCAAAAGCAATTAACGTAAAAAATTACAAAAGGAAATGTATACCTGCAATTTTATGTACTAGCTCAAACCTGATTTGACAGATACCGGTTTTTAACAATATCTGTCCGTTAGATTTGAGCTAAATTTTCTCAGCGCAATCCGTTGCCATCAAGCAATTTTTCCAAGAACCTCGTAACAAATTTATAATTTATAACGCATCAATACATATTTTCTTTTCCGCAGCTACTTCCGAAAAAATAAATTTCTCAAGATGTTTTTTCAGCCTAGCTCTATCCGTTTCTACATCAGTGTTTTTTACAACATCAAAACAAGAGAATGATGGCAAAATTTCTGCGCCACAAAATTTATAATTAGCCGTATTGCCAATGAATATATCATCTACTGTTTTTCCTTCGAACAAGCTTTGATCTTTATTGCCAATTGATTTTTCGGGCGCGTTCCACGTCAACGAAAGCATGTATTTTTTACCCTGCATTTTTCCACCCGTACCGTATTGTTTGTGGGGATCTTCTCGCGTCCTGCCATCATCTATAATCAGGTTTTGCTGAATGAGTCCTGCGGTAAATATTTCATCGGCGTATTTATTGTAAATCCAGGGCGTTGCGAACCAATACACGGGTGACTGTAAAATAATGATGAATGAAAATCTGGATGCAGGCAGTGCGGCTCTACGAGTGGGCTATGAAAGTGCCTCGCAATTCAGCCGTGAATACAGCCGGTTATTTGGACAGCCACCGCATCGCGATATGAGGAAGGTGAGGGTGTTAGTCGACACACATTGATGCAGCATTTATCACTTGAATACTGAAACCCTAGGATTGAAAACCGAAACAATATTTAACAAGCATTTCGTGGTTGCACTTTCTGCTCAACATCCACTCGCACGCAAACATGTGGGTATTTTATAAGACACTTACAAACAACATCAATGCTGCTATTTGTGTCTGTAGCAATTTTGTTCTACACCACTCGATACTCGAGTGGTGCAATGAGAAGAGTGGCTAGATAGGGTAAGCATTTGCCCTCAAATATTTTCCTTAACATGCATATTTTAGTTTTTTGATTCCTCTTCAAATTGCTTGGCAAAATATTTATTTTGCTTATAGTCCAGCGTTTTAATATGGTCTACCTCAGCTTGATACTTATCCAAATTACCATTGGCCTTATAAATTTTTGCCAAGCTCCAAAAAGCCCAGAGATAATGAATATCTTTAGGATTGTTATTTTTTGCTTGAAAGTCCTTTACCAGCACTACTGCTCGCTCCAATTGCTTATTAGTTGCCAGAAAGACTTCACCTAACTGTAAGGATGCATCACTAATATACCAACGATCTTCAATAGTCGTTTGTGCCGTCACAGGCACCTTAATTAAATTTTCCAAAACGTCTTCCGCCTCAGAATATAATTTATTTTCTTTAAAATAATTTGCCAGGGAAAACTGTGTTGTGACAGGAAGGTTTTTTTTCTGCTTAAGATCAAACGCCAACTTTACCGCTTGGTCATGTTTTTTATCTTTCTCCAGACTATGGATTTCATAAATAGCGGACATCTCCGGTGCTATTTTTTTCAGCTCAGCTGAGTATTGCAATAATTTTTCCTGGGAACCACCTGCGATGGCTGGCGCTGCAAAATGATATTCCACAAGCCCCTGTAGTATCTGTGTGTTTTTACTATCTAGAGAATAAGCTTTTTCAAAACTTGCCAAGCACTTCTTAGCCAAACCCAAGGCCGAAAACATCGAACTTGCTTGCGCTTTTTGGCCGTAGGATTTACCTAATAAAAAATAATCCACAGCAGAATCAGGATCAACAGCTATAGCTTGCTGTAAATAGTCAATTGCCTTGTCATAATTGCCCGCATGAAATTCAACTTTACCCAAATGCCTTAGCGTGGCATTTTTCGTTTCAGCGTTTGGTAATTGTTGTAACAATAAAGTGCGTGCCTTATCCAGGTGATTTGCGTTAAGCGCATCCAGGGCTGCATCGGCCGTCGCAATAGGAATATAAATTGCCGCTGCTCCTCCCACAAAAAAAGCAATTATTGTTCGATGTAAATACTTCATAAATAATCCCAAATCCAATTATAGTAACAATGATGTTAACAACGATAGAAAGTTTATTATCCAAATGAATTAGATCCGGATTCAGACATCAGCCTATGGCATTAGGATCCATGCTTACTCGCTCTCTCCATTTTTTAATATCCACACCTTTAATTAATAGCCACAGACAAAATGACGATTCGCCAATTAATGCAGGAATTAAAACGGCGGGCATGATTAAATTTGCGAATGCGGGAGCGAAAAGCACGGAAAAACAGGCTGTTAAATAACTTACACCCGCAAGTTGTATTAACACGCCGATAAGTTTGGGAAAATACCCCGACTGCAAAATTAGGTAACCATTCACAAGACAAGTGCACCCAAATAATATCAGGGCAATATTGAACGCTATATCGTGGGATTTTATTGCGATGCTTGCGAGAACGTGTAACTGATCGGGTGCAAATGCTGTGAGATAATCGGCATTACTCAATATTGGCATCACCAACAGATAAAACAACTTGCTCATGGATTCGATTGCAAACGACACCAGATTAAAAAACACTGCAAGCAAAAGCAGATTTTTGTTTACCGGCCGAAGCAATAAATATTCAATCCATAACAGCGGAACGGCGCACAACACTATCAAAAAATTAGCTGCACTGCCGAGGTTCCATAATACCGGTGACGCTAAAATCTGATGAGCTGAAGCCACAGCATCGCCCGGTACAATAAATTTGCTGGGGATAAATCCCTCCGCAAACATACCGAGCATTATAATGGCGAGATAAAGTACTCCAGCCATTCGCGCATAAAATTGTGGTGCGTCCGCTATAGTTTCCCTTGCCATTTCATTCATTTCCAAGAGTTAAGATTTTTCAGAAGAGTTAAGTTTTCAAAATGTCCTGTATGTTCGTAGCACGCCACTCATGCATGCTAATAAAAATAAGATGCGTTCCTTCGCCAATGTCCCTCAGCGCCAACGGTCGCCAGACTTCTTCACGTAATGCGCATACACATAACGCCACGGAATGATAAAAGGAAAAATCACGACCCCCAGCACGCCGACGGCAATTGAATGATGTGCTTCGTCCATGGTGCCAGCAGACCACAACGGAACCGCAACCAGGATCAGCCACATCGTCTTCCATACCACTTCCCAAAATAGCAGAGGCATCATCTGTAACGGATACTTCAACCCCAACACTGACAGCGCTGAAAATGAGGCGAGCATACAATTAACCACGCCTTCCATCGGTTCCCAAGGTTTTTCGTGATGAATCACCCCGGGCCATAGCACAATAGCGAGCCCCACGACTATCAACAAATACAACGCTCTGAGCAAATACAGACGAAACAGCGAAACTTCATACATAGGGTAACTCCTTAATTCCGAATATCCTTCGGCATATTGATTTGACTTAATATCGGCTACTCAACGTCCTTGAGAATTTTTTCGAGCACTATCAGCCGGGATTGAATTTCCGCAAGCGACGTACCTAACGACGAAAGTATTACTGCTGTTTCGCCTTGAGCATTGGCAGTCTTCAAAGCGATCTCGCGATAAGCTTCATCCTGGCCGAGGCGTACTCGTGCTTGCAGAATTTCAGAAAGATATTTCATGAAAAAAATAAGCACAGCAGCAGCAGCGGGAAAAAAGAACGCGGCATAAAAAATATTTTCAGACATAAGTGCCTCTAAGGTTCGGGGTTGGTAGTGAGAGAATTGGCAGCTGCCACAATCGCAGCTGGTGTAAGGGAGAACGTGAAATCTGTAACTTCAAAATAGTTGAGGGCTTTACCATCTTGCGAAAACTCGAGCTGGCTGGTGACAAGGCCAGCGCCTTCGAGCTTCTGCAGATGTAGATGTAACAACGGACGGCTGATACCAATCTCGCGAGCCAGCTGGCTGACATAGTTACGGCCACCCGATTGTAATGCCGCAATGATTCGCAACCGGTGTGGATTGGCGAGAGCCGCTAAGATTGCTAGCAACTGATCCCCTGTGTATTCAAGTGTTTTATCTTTCATGTGTAAACAATATCTGACACGTGAAACAAAGTCAAAGGAATTTTGATTGGCGAGGGTGAGGGGCGGTTAGTTGGCTTGGTGAGGTTCCCCCGGTTTAGCGGATACGTTTAATCAACGTGGAAGAGTTTTGGGATTTCGGGCAGGTGAGTATGCCTTTGGCGAGGATGTTTATGGAGGAATTTGAATAGTGATTTTTTTGAAAAAGCTTCTTGCAATATTTTTCGATTTGCCACAAAAAAAGTCTATTTATTAATTTTTCTAGCATGCTTTAGAAATGCGGTCAGCGCATCTCCAAATGTTGAGATGCGCTGATTAAAATATTTTTATTTGCCGAAAGTATTTTTATTGGGTCGCCAAACGTTGAGAGAAAAATGGCAGCATAAAATCCAATATACGCTCTCTAATTTTGTCTTGATGGAACCCTGAATAGGTATTGTAGGTATGCTCTATCCCTGCAGCGGTTAACTCTGCATCATAGTAATTGCAACCTCTGTATATCCATTGGTATTCGTCATTGGTTCCGCAATCTAATTGAATACCATTAAGAGATTTTAAATTATCTTTAAAATTATCCACCTCACTGTGAATTGCTCCAAAACCCGCTTCCCACTTGGCCCATATGGCTTCATCGCGTACAAGGATATTATTCACCAGTGTGTATGGGTATTCAAAGTAAGGCGGTGTTGATAGAGGTGCAAAGGCCACACCATAAGCTATATCAAAAATGTAGGGACTGTTTTTCAGGGCAGTCACACTGTTGAGGGACGGCATTGCGGCGATGAAACTTTTAATGTGAGTATCTGAAGCAAATATTTGTGTATCCACAATACCACTGGCGTCAACAAGCCCAGGTGATAAAGAAAAAACCGAACCAAATATATCGGGGTGACGCATAGCTAAATCCAGAGCACCGAAGCCACCCATTGAATGCCCTGCAATACCGCGCGACTCGGGTTTGGCGAGCGTACGATAATTTGCATCAACATAACCAACCACATCTTTCAGTACATAATCAGCCCATTTTCCTGTCCCAGCTGAGTCAACAAAAAAACTGCCACTTAATAAATTCACACCCGAAATAATCACAACAATGGTGGGCTGATAAGTATTGAACACTTTATCAAAATCTTGTGGAATGCTCACATCAAGCATGTAGGTATCCCCGAAGCCTGGCAAAAAATACACCACAGGTAATGGTGTTTCAGAAGTAAAGTAAGCTTTAGGAAGGTAAATATTAATTGGGCGTTGGGCCACTTCACCAATAAAATTTTCACTCAATGACGGCGCTGCGATAGAAACATTTTTGAATGTTGAAGCAGCAATGCTCGCGGCCGAAGCACTACTTACCTGAGGCGCAGATGTTGCAGCGCTACTCGCTAGAGAAGAATTTATTTGCGGTAAAGAAGCTGTGTGATTTTTTTCACCGCCACCGCCACCACCACAACCGGCAAGACTCAGCGCAAAAATACTTAATGCAACCTTGAAAAATCTAAAGTGAAATGTTTTAAACACGTGATATCTCCTTAATTATTATTGACTGATAGTGAGTAAGCTTAAGCATCACTACAAATACACTTTGTTCCCCAAAAACATTATATTTATGATGTTGAAAGTCTTTGGGTTCAGTGCGTAGCGCACTCTAGGGGGTATTGTGAGTGGTATCCAATACCATTTATGTGATACCTTTTCGGTATGAACCATTCAATCGATCTACGCCAGTTTCGTTATTTTCTTGCGCTCTGTGAAGAATTACATTTTGGACGAGCAGCGCAACGCTTGCATATGTCACAACCACCGCTCTCACGGCAAATTCGGCAATTAGAAGACCAGCTGGGTGTTGAATTATTTGTGCGCACGCAAACGGGGGTAACGCTGACTCCCGCAGGAATTGCATTTTTACCGGAAGTGCGGCGCACATTGATGCAAGCAGAAAAAGCGGTTGCGACAGCGAGGGAGACAAGGAAAATAGAAGATGGGCACTTTACGGTTGGCTATACAACCGTGTTTGACCGCAGCGAAATTCCCGATGTTTTTAGTGAGTTGCAAGAATGTTTTCCGCGTTTAAAAATTAACACGCGAGGAAAGCATTCCATCAGTTTGGTGCAAGATCTAAAAAATGGAGTTATTGATGCAGCCTTTATCACCCTGCATACAGAAACCCTGGGATTGAAAACCGAAACAATATTTAACGAGCCGCTCGTGGTTGCACTTTCTGCGCAACATCCACTCGCACGCAAACGCAGTTTGAACTTTGATGATCTTTGCAACGAATCTCTGTTTTGGTTTGATCGGCGATTAAATCCGGGGTACTACGATTACTGCTTATCCTATTTTGCGCAGATTAATTTCAAACCGAATATGATCCCTGAACCTGCGGATCATCACATACTGCTTGGCGCCATTGCGGAGGGACAAGGTGTTGCGCTTATGTCGACGTCACTACAGAAAATAACACGTAAGGGTGTTGTTTTTCGCCAACTCAGTAATACAACTAATCCTATCTCGATGGGGATAGCTGTTGCTTATTCGGAGCAAAATACATCGCCTATTTTGCAGAAGTTTCTTGAGTTGGTGAGAACAAAAATTATTTAACAAAAAATGTGGCTCGCTCAGGTAGAACCTGTGCACTAAGGCCTATTTCGAATGATTAGTAATCATTAATGGCAGATACCAGAGATTTAAAAGGGAAAAGCCGTAATATTCTGTAATGGCTAGTGGCGCACATAAGGGTAATAGTCTTTACTTCATCCACTCTGAATGAAAACCAGATTGATAGATAGCTGCATCTGGCCCTCAACGTTTTTTCAAAGAAGATCATATGACACAAAAATTCAATGATGAAATATGGGCAGGTGACTTACTCGGACGTGAAGAAGAAGCTATGTATTTGCAAAGATATTTTGAAAATTTCTATAGCTTATATGCGAAAGAAGAGTCTTCTTTTGTATTAAACGTTAACTCTGAATGGGGACACGGTAAAACCTGGTTCCTCGAGCGTTTGGCTAAACAATTGCAGAAAAATTACCCCGTTGTGTATTTCAATGCATGGAAAAATGACTTCACAAAAGACGCCTTGTTGTCATTTGTATCTGTTGTATGTACAGAGCTTACAAAGCAATTTCAAGGTAATGCTCAGATTATTGGGCGAGTCGAACGGGCAGTATCTGCATTTTCGTCGTTTTCAAAAAAAGCAGTTCCAATTATCGCTGCAATTTCCGCTAAACAATTAACCGGGTATACGCTTGAAAGTTTAGTAGGCGTGCTGGACGGCGATCTAAAAAGCGATGCTTCAGATACAGCATCTAGCCTTGCTAAACTTGCAGCTACCTGTTCCGTTAAGGAGTTTTCGCAAAAAAAATCAGGGATAGAAAGTTTTGAGCAAGCGATAAAAGAACTTGTAAATGAAATTGCAGAATCAGAATTTCATTTGCCAATTTTTATTTTTATAGACGAGTTAGATCGTTGTAGGCCAACCTATGCGATAGAGCTACTAGAGTCAATTAAACACCTGTTTAGTGTAGCTGGCGTCTATTTTGTTGTAGCTACCGACACAAAACAGCTATCGCATTCGATAAAATCTGTTTATGGACAAGAGTTCAATTCAATAGCCTACTTGAAACGATTTTTTTATGTCGAGTATCGTTTGGCTGAACCGAACTATGAAAAAATGGCTAATTTCTTCTTTCAAGATACTGCCTTACTTGAAAAACTCTTCATTCCTCAACCTTTGCTTAGCGATTATGGTGCGTCAAAATTATTTGGTAAAACCGCGGAATATTTCAAGCTCACCGCTAGAGATCAAGAGCAAGTTTTTGCTGTATTAAAAACCGTGTTGATAATCTCAAGTGAAAAAAATATTCACTACATTTATTTGCTATTTTTAATATGTCTTAAGCATAGGTTTTCTAATGAAAATGAGTTTGAAACAGCTATCTTAGTTCCTAGCAGAATGGTTGCCTTTATAAATGACCTGCGTAAATCCAATAGGTTAAAGGAAGTAAAGATTTCTACTATGTATTGGAATCAAAGTAGCGGTCATGGTGGAAAAAGAGATATTGGGCTAGGAACCGTGTTCGATTTCTATTTTGAGTTGGCGAATGAAAATGTCGAAAATCTTGCAAGCAGATCGGCTGGAGTTAGAGACGGAGACGAATACAAACAAAAAATTATTTTTGAATTACTTAAAAATCAAAACGGTAAAAAACAGGACTCAACAGTTAGGTCGAATGAACTTAGTTCCTACATTAAAATGCTGTTGCAAGCTGGCAGAATAACTGTGAGTACTTAGCAATGAATAAAAATATTAGAGTGGACGGAGGAGTTTAATTTTGGGCGACTTAGAATCTGAAGAGCGAACCCCACCCCGACCCTCCCCTTGGCAGGGGAGGGAGGTGATAACTCAATTTTAAAAAGGTCGGCGGTTTAGCTGCAATAATTGTCCAGTCCTCGCAATGCTCGCTTCTGACCGGAAACCGCAGTTAACTACCATTAGTAAGTCAGAGCATTTAATTAATTGCGCGGAGAATAATGAAATATCTAATTGTATTTTTAACATTTTTCCTATTTTTCAGCTGCGGTGAAAAAGCTAAAAATATTTGGATTTTCAGTGGTAAATCAAAAACATGTACTCATGTATTAAAGGACGATGGTCAAATTGACAGCATGGAAGAAATTCACTCTTTATATCCTGCGTGCACCACCACATACAATACAGAGCATAAAATGACAATCTTGGACTGCACTAAAGATACACTCGGTGACATGTATGTATTTTCAACCACTAAAGAAATATGCGAAGATTTTCGAAAAAAATATTATGACTTAAAAAATAAAAAGTAGCTGATACGAATGTAATTATCATCCTAATATTTCCAATTAGCCGTTAAGTGTAAAACGCATGAATGGCATCGAATAATTCGACCAAAAGGGTTAAATAAAGAGTTTCAGATATGAAAAAAATATATATATTTATCCTATTGTTGGTTTTAGTGCTGCTTGGCGTATGGCTTAAAGGTGAACTTAAGATAGATTCATGCTTGGATCTTGGTGGCCTGTGGAATTATGAAAAAAGAGAATGTGAACAGAAATAGAATCAGTGAGAAGGGTGGGACTACAGTAACAGTCTTAGGTCAAGTCTCGCGTTTTGCCTTTGACCTTAAAAGTAAACGCCATCAAATGTTTATTTGGGTTTTAGAAATTTTGATGAAAATTTAACAATTAATAAATGATATCTAATTTTTCAAACTAAAGAAGGTGTAACAAATGCCATACACAAAAACTTTTGAAACAGCCTGGGTAAATTCATTTGCCAATAAGCATATTCTTACTAGCTGGGAATTAGGTGGTAAACAAAACAAATCTAAAAGTAAACGGGTGCTTGAACACATGGCACTGGTAGCGACTGTTGAGCCAGAACTAAACGATGAAGACATCGACGAACTTTTTCAGTTAGCAACAGCCAGCGCTGAGAAAAATCCGGAAACAAGACAGATTCAAATTGCCTTAACGCGTCAGTGGATTCAAAACGCTGCCGTTAATGCAAGCAGAGTGGTCACAGACATTAAAAATCAGGCAGCGCACACTGCACGTTATACGAATGGCGAAGAAACAATTGTCGTTATGCTCGATAATGACCAGCTGAAGCATCAACCGCGCGAACATCCAATAGGCAACAGACAGGATGAAGGTGAAAAGTTTCCCGCTAACAAAGCTAGCCCGGCGTGGCATGAAGATAATACGATGCAGTTTATGGCTCTGTGGGCAGCAAACACGCCATTGAAAGAAGGCGGTAAACTTGCATTCAAACAGGGCGATAAATATCTTGTCGGCACTCTTCCTGTTTCTTTTGAAGGATCTTGCCAAAAACTTAATAATGAAAAATATGTTCTATTTCATTGTTACCCAAACTCCAGGCAGCAAGTTCAAACCAAAGCTGTTCCGTGGATCGATACAATGCGCAAACTCTAACAGTTTATTTTTTTAGTTTTCAAAATGGAACTAGGATTTTAGCCTGGGATAAGCCTGTTGATAGTCGCAGGTTTTTACAGCTTCATTAACATACGTATGGAGAATACATGCACTACCCAAGGCTACTTAGACGAATAAGAGCACTATTAATTGACTCCATGATCCTATTAGTTATTGTCATTGTATGTTTCCTGCTTGCTGGGATTTTCGACGCCGGCAGCAAACTACTTCGAGCGTCTATAGCTTTTATTCCTGTTATTATTTATGAACCATTATTTGTTTCTCTTAGAGGGGCCACCATCGGCCACCAAATAATGGGAATCGAAATTGTATCTGCTAAAAGTATGCGCAAGCTGAATATAGTAGTTTCATTTATTCGCAGTTTCTTTAAATTTATCTTTGGTCTGCCTTCGTTATATTTTGTTTTGACTACAAAAAAGCATCAAGCGCTTCATGATATTTTCTCGGGTGCATTAGTCGTTATAAAATCAGGTACGGCTTTACCGTCTTCGGAGAAATTGGATATTCGTACCGAAAGTTCAGAGTATATCTACCCATCCAAACTAAGGCGTGTGGGTATTACTATTAGTTATGTTCTGTTCGCTTTCATAATTCTGACTATTTTGTTCGGCTTATTGATGTCTGCAGATTGCGTTGAAAATGGTCGTTGCAGTAGTCAAGAGAAGTCATTCAGTGTTTTAGTAAATTTGTTTTTCTTAATATTTATTGGTTACCTCGTGGTAGCTGGCTGGCGAGCTCGACTATACGGGTGTCGTCGGAAAAAATTGCCCGCGGAAGTTATTCATACAGAACAAAATGAAGCTGGGCTTAGTTAAGTTTAAATTGCGAATTCATTTGTTTATCGAGTCAGATGTACGCGCCCCAAGCTAGAGCTTGGGGCTAGTAAAAGCTACGAAACTAATTGATTAAAGTAACTGCTCCAATGGAATTCCCGCTTCACTTTCTACCGACTTGTATTTTTCTTTCACAAATTCAAAAAATTGTATGAGTTGTAAATGATGCTCTTCGTAGTCAGCTCTATTTCGTAAGGTTTCACTTTTTAACAGTTGCTCTTGATATAAGACTGCATCTCGGGCGGTGGATACCAACAGCGATGCCCAAGCGTTTGGGATTTCCATACATAGCCTCTTTTTCGAATGCGTAAAATTGATTCCCGTTTTTTTGCGATGCGGTACTTTATTTTTTTAGTAGGATCTGACACAAATGATGAAAAGTAAAACCCTCCCCTGGCCGGGCGCCCCATCCCTCCCTTGAACTAAGGGAGGGGATGGTTGGGTGCGTTGAAAACGAATCGATGAAGGCTGAGAGATTTTTTTAGCCCGTAGGTTGGGCTGAGGAACGAAGCCCAACATGTCCATGTTCGATCACAAACCATAAAAAATTCTGTGACTTTCAGAATTGTATTTCAAAATTACACTATGTGGATTTGCAAGGACGAAGTGT
>JAZKFX010000004.1:0-90073 GCA_040386215.1 Pseudomonadota bacterium | reverse complement strand
GCATCGCTAAACGCTTTATTGCCGACGATATTAATTTGCTTAATGCGCGCCACAGCGCCTTCGCTAATTTTGACTTTTACTTTGACTTGATTGCGCGGTAAATCTTCGATTTCAATATTTACCGTTGCCCCGTAACGACCTTGCGCAATATATTCACGCTGCAAGGCTTGGGTAATGCCTTCTAAAGTAGCCCGCTGAAAAATTTGGCCTTCAGATAAATTGTTCTTTTTTAAGCTATCCATCAAGTTTTCAGTTTTGATGGCCTTATTACCTTCCAATTCAATTTTATTAATGGCAGGACGCTCTTTAAGCACTAGCACTAATACATCGCCATCGCGATTAATAGCGACGTCGGTAAAAAAACCGACTTTAAATAACTCACGTGTAGCATTTTGAATATCTGCTTGTGTCAATACATCGCCAACACGTATGGGCAACACCGAAAATACAGTACCCGCAGAAACACGTTGTAAACCTTCAACTCGTATATCGCTTACACGAAAAGTTTGCGCCTGCACCGATAAGGACATAAGTAATAATAATAAACAGCCGAAAAATCGCATTGCAACTCGCTTCATTTGATTAGATCTAATAATAAGAATGTATCTTGGTTGAAATATCATTTACAACCGCATAACGTCGTTAACCATGGCAACCATACTTAAGCCAATTACCAACATAAATCCCACTTGGATACCAAGTACTTGTATTTTTTCTGACAAGGGTTTACCGCGAATAGCTTCTGCTAATAGGAACGCAATATGTCCACCATCCAGCATTGGTATGGGTAGCAAATTAAACACACCTAACAACACACTGAGATAGGCGATAAAATCAATAAAGCTTATTAGACCGTTGTGCGCCGAAGCGCCGGCCACCTTAGCAATGCTGATCGGTCCACTCAAGTTTTTTGTGGAAATTTCACCAAGGATTAGCTTTTTAACTGACAAAAGCACGAAACCTGCCGTTTCCCACGTCTTTTCTACACTAGCAATCAACGCGCCGCCAAAGGAATGCCGGTAATGCCGCAACAATTCATCAGGAGGATTTTGTCTTTGCATCGTCATTCCAACGCGCCCATAAGAGACACCCTGGTCAATAAAAGATTCCGGCGTCACTTGCAAACTTGCGGTTTTGCTACCTGTAGCATACTGACCACTGGCATCTGCTCTATCCACAGTAACGTTTAATAATTGATTGGGATGCGCTCGCACATAATTAACCCAATCCCGCCAGTCAGCAACAACTCGCCCATCAACGCTAGTAATTTTATCCCCAACTTTAAAACCGGCTCTTTCAGCAACGCTAGCGGGTTGAATTTCACCAGCAATAGCTTGTAACGGGAACCCAAGATCCAAGCCTAAACCTGCTAGTGGATCAGGGTCTTTTACACCTTGCATCCATTTGTCCAAACGTGCTTGAACTTCATACTGCAAAGTCGAATTCGGGTAACGAACTGTAAAATTTATTTGTCCGGATTCACCTAAACGGCGAATCAATTGCTTTTGCACTGCTTGCTCGGTGGGTGTTGGTTTACCGTCGATGGCGATTATTTCCTGGCCAACTTCCAATCCTGCATTGGCGGCAATAGAGCCCGCGTTGACCCCGGCAATCATGGGAGTAAGCCCGCGCTCACCTTGTAACAACAACCCCCAAAGCAACACTATCGCCAATATAAAATTAGCGGCAGGCCCGGCAATAAAAATTGCCAAACGTTGGCCAATTGTTTTACGGTTAAACGTCTGATGGAGCTGCTCAACAGGTACATCGCCTTCGCGTTCATCAAGCATTTTTACGTAGCCGCCGAAGGGCAATGCGCAAAGCGTGTATTCAGTACCGAGGCGATCATGCCAACGCCATAAGACTCGACCAAAACCCAGTGAAAAGCGTTGCACATGCACGCCACAACGGCGTGCAACATAAAAATGGCCAAATTCATGCACGGCAACCAAAATGATGATGGCTACCAGAAATGATATTACTGTATAAATAAATGCCACTCGCCACCTCCGTCTTTACAGACTTCCTATAACTTTGCGATAACACTTCTTGCCAATTGGCGAGACGTTTGATCGGTAGCTATGACCTGCTCTATGGATTCTGGTTCAACGACATCCTGACGCTGTAGAACCTCATCGATAACCTGTGAGATTTGGTCAAAGCCAATGTTGCGATTTAAGAAGGCTGCAACCGCAACTTCATTTGCGGCGTTTAAAATAGCCGGTGCCGTTGCCGAACGCTGCGCCGCTTGCAGCGCTAATCGTAAACAGGGGAATCGCTCATAGTCGGGGGTTGAGAAATCGAGTCGCGAAATAGCAATAATATCCAAACTGGCAACGCCAGATTCCATGCGTTCTGGCCACGCCAATGCATGTGCAATAGGTGTGCGCATATCAGGGTTGCCCATTTGCGCCAACACTGAGCCATCGATAAATTCAACCATTGAGTGAATGACACTTTGCGGATGAATCACAACTTGTATCTGTTCGGGACGCGTATTGAACAACCAACAAGCTTCGATAAGCTCCAAACCTTTATTCAGCATGGTAGCGGAATCAACTGAAATTTTTTGCCCCATGCTCCAATTGGGATGGGCACAAGCTTGCTCGGGAGTTACCTTTTTCAGGTCCGCGAGCGGCGTAGTACGAAATGGGCCACCCGAACCTGTGAGCAATATTTTACGAACGCCGCTGGAAACCAATCCCTGCGCGAGGTAATCAGCGCGATGATTTGGCAAGCATTGAAAGATGGCATTATGTTCACTATCAATCGGCAATAGTATTGCCCTGTGCTCAGCAACAGCCTGGGTAAATAACCCACCTGCCATGACCAAAGCTTCTTTGTTGGCGAGCAAGACTTTCTTTCCTGCCTTTACTGCAGCCAGGGTTGGCAATAATCCCGCAGCACCGACAATAGCGGCCATGACAACATCGGTGTCTGCGTGAGCTGCAACATGAGCTAGCGCCTTAACACCTTGCAATACTTCAGTCGTGGAGCCGTGGCGACGCAACTCATCAGTTAATAATTTGGCAGCAGAAGGATCATTGATCACAGCGTAGCGAGGATGATGCTGCAAACATTGCACTGCCAAAAGCTGCCATTTACGGTCGGCCGTCAATGCAAATACAGAATAGCGATCCGGGTGGCGTGCCAGAACATCCAGGGTGCTAATACCGATGGACCCTGTTGCACCTAAGACGGTTACGCTTTTCATAACTTTTTGCTGCATGGTTGTTTGCGTCATGATTTACCCGAGATTCCATCCGCTAATCAAAAGCGCCAGTGCGAACACCGGGGCCGCGGCAGTAATACTATCGATGCGGTCCAAAATACCGCCATGACCAGGCAAAATAGTACCGCTATCTTTTGCACCAGCTTGTCTTTTAACCATGCTTTCTACTAGATCTCCCAATACCGAACATAAACTGGCTGGTACAACTATGGCTAATAAAATCCAGAGATTGGCAGCACTGAAATAAGCAACCACCGAGGCCAGTAAGACATTGCTCAACAAACCACCGAGAAAGCCTTCAACCGTTTTACCGGGGCTAACAGCAGGTGCAAGCTTATGCTTGCCAAACCGCCGACCAGCAAAATAACCACCAATATCAGCTGCTGCGACAATGGCGATCACCAGCAATACCAACCAAACACCCTGCGGCTGTGAATGCACATAAATCAGTGCCAGCCAGGTCGGCGCCAGTACTAATACGCCCATCAATAAACGTACCAAAGGATGCGCCCAAAGAATTGCACTGGAGGGATAACCTTGAACTAATAACAACGCCAGCGACCACCAGATACAGGCGGTGATAAGTAATTGTTTAATAAAAACAGGGTTTAGATCACCGGAATGCAAGCCCGCAAGACAACCTATACCGTACAACACCAGCGCTACAAGCAACGTGTATAGGGCTCGTTGCCGAAAGTTTCCAAAGCTGGACAAATAAGCCCACTCCCATGCACCTATCAGAAATACTACAGCGATAAGCCAAGGAAAATAGGTTGCGCTAGCCGCGAATAGTATCGTGAGTAACAGCGTTGTAAGCACCAATGCGGTAATAACTCGTTGTTTAAGCAATGGTTACCCTCGCATCAATTTGATCACCGGTTAAACCAAAACGACGTTGTCGTTCATGAAAACTTGCGGCGGCCTTTTTTAATTCATTGCCATCAAAATCTGGCCACAGTTTATCGCTGAAATAAAGCTCAGCATAAGCGCATTGCCAGAGTAAAAAATTGCTAATACGCATTTCCCCGCCCGTGCGAATCAGCAAATCCAACGGCGGCAAATTAGCCATGGCGGTGTGCTGATGGAGCAGGCTTTCGTCAATCGCATCAAGCGACAAACGGCCGTTGCAAGCTTCGCGTGCAAGCTGCTGAGCAGCCTGGACTATATCCCAACGGCCGCCGTAATCTGCGGCAATCACCAATGTCATATTGCCTCCTGCAGTGAGTGTTTCTGCAGCAACAATGGCTTTTTGAATAGAAGGACTAAAACGTGAGCGATTACCAATAACGCGTAAACACACGCCCTTTTTCTTAAGTGCTTTAGCTTCATTTTTTAAATAAAGCAAAAACAGGGACATAAGCGCTTCAACCTCCAAGGGTGGCCGCTTCCAATTTTCGCTGCTGAAAGCAAACACAGTTAGAACTTCCACCCCCAATTCTTCGCAAGCGGACATGGCATCGCGAATTCGCTCAACGCCAACTTTATGACCAGCAACACCAGCCAACCCGCGCTGTTTCGCCCAACGATTATTGCCATCCATAATAATCGCCACATGGCGAAGATTGCTGTCAGACACGATTTACCCCACCTTTAAAGTCGACTTAATCTCGACCTACAACTTTAAAATTAGTATTTTTTAAATGCAAACTGGCTCGCTAGCGAGCCAGTTTCAGCGAGCACCGATAGCTATACCGCCATCAAATCAACTTCTTTGGCAGCCAGGGCTTTATCGACTTCTGCGATAAATTTATCGGTTATTTTTTGAATTTCATCTTGCGCGCGGCGCTCATCGTCTTCGCTAATCGCTTTGTCTTTAAGCAAATTTTTTACATCAGTCAGCACATCGCGACGCACGTTACGTACTGATACGCGACCATGTTCAGCTTCAGCTTTGGCTTGCTTGATAAAAGTTTTGCGGGTTTCTTCGGTTAACATCGGTAACGGCAAACGAATCAAGCCATTATTGGTAGATGGATTTAACCCTAGATCAGCCTTCATAATGGCTTTTTCAATTTCTGGAACAATGCTGCGCTCCCAAGGACTGACAGACAGTGTACGGGCATCTTCTATGTTGATATTTGCCACCTGACTTAGTGGCGTTGGCGTACCGTAATAATTGACCATAATGCCATCCAGAATACTCGGATGAGCGCGTCCAGTACGGATTCTAGTGAAGTTATGAGCCAAAGCTTCTACTGCTTTTTTCATGCGAGCTTCAGCATCTTTTTTAATATCATTAAGCATGACTATTTTCCTCTTCGATCAAAGTACCTTCATTACTTCCCATTACAATATTTAACAGGGCACCGGATTTATTCATACGAAATACACGCACTGGCATATCGTGTTCACGGCATAAACAAATAGCGGTTAAATCCATTACACCCAGTTTTTTATTTAAAACTTCGTCATAAGACAAGCGATCATATTTGGTGGCGGTTGGATCCTTTTTAGGATCGGCACTGTAAACACCATCTACTTTAGTTGCCTTAAGTACAATATCCGCATCCACTTCAATACCGCGCAAGCAAGCCGCAGAGTCAGTGGTAAAAAATGGATTGCCTGTGCCCGCAGCAAAAATCACTACCTCACCGGAATTTAAAAAGCGAATAGCGCGACGACGATCGTAGTGTTCAACTACACCGCTCATGGGTATTGCTGACATAACCCGGGATGAAATACTACTGCGCTCCAAAGCATCGCGCATCGCCAACGCATTCATCACCGTTGCCAGCATTCCCATGTGGTCACCCGTCACGCGATCAAGGCCAGCCGCACTTAACGCAGCACCGCGAAAAAGATTACCGCCACCAACGACCAAACCAACCTGAACACCTATGCCGACCAACTGACCAATTTCCAACGCCATTTTGTCGAGCACTTTAGGATCTATACCAAAACCTTCGGTGCCCATTAACTCCTCACCACTCAACTTCAACAAAATACGCTTGTACTTTTTATCTCTGGGGCTAGACATAACTGCTCTCCAATCAATGAATTACCCGAATCCTTACACTCTTAACAAAAGGCAGGGAGAGGGGCATAAAAAAATCGGGGCAGTGTACCAGAAAAAAGCCCAGCATGTGGCTGGGCTTTCTTAAGAAAATTGCAGTCTACTCACTCAATTTGCACTTTTATAATTCGGCAAGCTCGGCAATTCATCGCGAGTAATATAATGATCATGATTGAACGCTTTATTTAAAGTCGTTGAGGTATTGGCTATACCATCAGTGAGAAATGAAGTATGCCAAGTCATAAAATAAGACCAATTAGCAGCATCTGTGACCACCAAGTCTGGATCAGGAATAGGACCGTTTTCGTGCAATGCGATGGGACGTTTAGCACCCACTATAGTGGCCACTCTGTCATAAAGCGTTTTCAGTGAGTCATGATGTGTGACGTAAGTGTCAGCGGCTGCAATATCTATATAAGCATCGCCCGGATAGTAGGCTGCACTTGGTTCACCGGTATAACCCAATACCCAAACCAGATTACTGAGACCTTTGTCGAAGGTGTAGTAATTGTACATATAGATCCATAAGCGCTTGAACCTGTCAGCGCCGCCCATACCCCACCAGAACCAGGTACCCGTAAACTCATGAAAAGGTCGCCATAAAATAGGAACATTTTGATCGCGAAGCTTAGCCAACTCAGCAGCAACAATATCCAGATCCTTGAGCATGGCTATGTTTTCAGTTGTTCCGGCAGTTAACGCTTTATCAATATCAAAAGGCTTTTTCGAGTTTTCGTAACCCTGCCCTACGGAAGGAGAGCCCCAGTGCCAGCAAATAGTGGCTATACCATTTTTATTTTTATACCAATCGGCAGCCCGCTGCGTAACTCCCGCAACATAAGCTGAATCAAAATGATTTAAATAGTCGAGCCCCAATAGAGCGGGCGCCTTACCGGTAGCATCAAAAATAAAATTCAATTCATGCAGCGCACCGCCGACAGCCCAAGTAGATTCTTGCTGGCCAGTCAAGGTTTTCTGCGTATATTGATCCTTCAAGTAATCAAATAAGGCCACCGCCTCTAAGGATGGATTGGGATTGCTAAGTTTCAGGGATTCAGTGCTGCCGTTTATCGAGGAAGGATTCCAGGCAGACGATAAAGAGCTCGAAGAGGCTATTACAGCGGAGCTGGAGGAAGCGGTCAAACTACTAGAATTTCTTGCTGATATGCTTGCTTTATCGCTACCTCCACCACCGCTTCCACCGCAAGCAGTTAAAACGAGCCCAAGTATAACCATGTATGCCAGTTGAACGATGGATCGCATAATACTCCCCGTGCGCAGAGCTTAACCGCGCACTTAAATGTCATTATTTTATGTAGTGTAGCCCAAAGAATTGTAAATGTAATCGGTTACACCATTATGCACATTCATGCGCCAATCGTCTAGCATAAAAACGCCCATCTTACGGCTATCCGACGCTTGATTAGTGTCCTCAACTACCTCGATGGGCGCGCATTCGACATTTTCAGAAATAAAACTTGGTGGGGGTTCAACTCAATATAAAAAAACCCGTATACGACAACTCGTATACGGGTTTTTGCAAGCCTCTCGGCTTGGTATTACAACAAATTACGCTTTAGAAGCCTGTACCTGTGCAGCAACTTCAGCAGCAAAATCAACTACAGCTTTCTCAATGCCTTCACCCACTTCGAAACGCGTGAAGCTAGTTACTGAAGCACCAGCAGCTTTGGCTAGTTGCGCAACAGTGACTTCCGGATTTTTTACAAACGGTTGATCGTTCAAGCTGCTTTCTTTAAGAAATTTATTAATGCGACCTACCATCATTTTTTCAACGATTTCAGAAGGCTTGCCAGCCATATCTGGTTGCGCGCGAATAATTTCTTTTTCTTTTTCCACTACGGCAGCAGGCATTTGATCCGCGCTAACGACTGTTGGGTTAACCGCAGCAACATGCATAGCAATATCTTTCGCCAACTCAGCGTTACCACCTTGGAGTTGAACCACTACGGCAATACGGTTGTTCAAGTGCAAGTAACCCGCAACCACACCACCTTCAACCAATTGCACGCGACGCACACCGATATTTTCACCAATTTTTTGCACTAAAGCTTCACGAGCTTGTTCCAAATCACCAGACATCAATGCAGCAACATCGGTTTGTTTGGTGGCAAATGCTTTTTCCACTACGCTGTTAACGAAGCTTAAGAAATTAGGTTCACGTGCAGCGAAGTCAGTTTCAGAGTTAACTTCGGCCACAATCGCATAACTGTTATCGTCAGCGACTTTGATAGCCACTACGCCATCAGCAGCGGTGCGGTCAGCTTTTTTAGCGGCTTTTAAGCCAGAAGCTTTGCGCAAGTTTTCAATAGCCAATTCGATGTCGCCATCAGCTTCAGTCAACGCTTTTTTACATTCCATCATGCCCAAAGCGGTACGATCGCGCAGTTCTTTTACCATAGTTGCAGAAATAGCTGTCATGGTTTTTTCCTCTATGTATGTTCAAATTGAATTTGAAAGGGGCTAACTTGAAAAAGGGGGCTAAGCCCCCTTTTTGTTAACTCGACATCACCTTAACTTTTTAAGGTCACTCAAGTTTGTAGTTAAAAATTACTCTGCAGCGGTTTCAGCAGCCGCTACGTACTCATCTTTATTAGGTACAGCAGATACTGATCTAGCACCTTCCAAGCAAGCGTCAGCGATAGCAGCAACGTAAAGTTTAATTGCACGGATCGCGTCATCGTTGCCTGGGATAACATAGTCAACACCTTCAGGGTTGCTATTGGTATCGACAATGCCAATAACCGGAATACCTAACTTGTTGGCTTCTTGAATAGCAATACGCTCGTGATCAACATCAACGATAAACAACGCATCTGGCAAACCATTGATGTTCTTGATACCACCAATAGAACGCTCAAGTTTTTCCATATCGCGGGTGCGCATCAGCGCTTCTTTTTTAGTCAGTTTGGCAAAAGTACCATCCTGGCTTTGCGCGGTCAGCTCAGACAAGCGACGAATAGAAGCACGAATTGTTTTATAGTTGGTCAACATACCACCTAACCAACGGTGGCTAACAAATGGTTGGCCAGCACGCTCGGCTTGCTCTTTAATGATTTTTTGCGCAGCGCGCTTGGTGCCTACGAACAACACTTTTTTCTTTTGCGATGCCATCAAAGTAACCAAATCTAAGGCTTGGTTAAAGGCAGGCACAGTGTGCTCAAGGTTAATAATATGAATTTTATTGCGGGCGCCGAAGATGTAACGTGACATCTTGGGGTTCCAGTAACGGGTTTGGTGACCAAAGTGGACACCGGCAGACAACATTTCGCGCATGCTTACAGATGGCATAATCGTATTCCTATTGATTGGGTTAGGCCTCCATACACCCCGCTCACCAACCCGTCAGCTTACGCATTAAGGCACCCAGGTTTTGCTTGTCGATGTATGTGTGACGTTAGTGTGTGACCTTAATAAATTAAGCGCTCACATAGCTTGCGGTTAGCTCAGCTATTCATTCCTCTTGCCCAACAATTACCATATCCGGCAGCTGTCAAAAAAGAGGCGCGTTTTATACCACAAAATATGCTCAAGTTAAACCTTTTCCTGCTTTAAGATCAACTAACGTCAGAGCGGATAACCTTGCCGGCGCAATTGCCGACTGGCTGGCTCAAGTAAACCAACTGGTCAGCTATTAGTGTGAACCTTAGTCAAACCGGATATGATCGTTTAGAATAAGGCACAATTAATTTGTTAAGAGCACACTCAACTCATGTCAGTCATTATCAAAACCCCTGCTGAAATCGAAAAAATGCGTGTTGCTGGCCGTATGGCTGCCGAAGTATTGGAAATGATTGGTGCGCATGTGCAAGCTGGCGTTACCACCGCCGAACTCGACAAGCTTTGTCACGATCACATAGTAAATGTACAAAAAGCCATTCCTGCTTGCCTCGGTTACCGCGGCTTCCCTAAATCAATTTGTACTTCAGTCAATCAAGTTGTATGCCATGGTATTCCTTCCGATAAAAAAGCGCTTAAAAATGGCGACATAATCAATATTGACGTAACCGTTATTTATGAAGGCTACCACGGTGATACTAGCGCTATGTATTTTGTCGGCACCCCGGTCGCTCATGCCGAACGCTTGGTAACGGTCACTCAGGAATGCATGTATAAAGCCATACAGCTCGTCAAACCTGGCTGTACTTTGGGTGATATTGGCAATGTTATTCAGCAACACGCGGAAGCTAACTATTATTCAGTGGTACGCGAATATTGTGGGCACGGTATTGGTACCGTATTTCATGAAGACCCGCAAATACTGCATTACGGTAGACCGGGAACTGGCATGGAATTAAAAGAAGGCATGGTCTTCACCATAGAACCCATGATTAATGCCGGCAAACCACACACCAAATTAAAAAGCGATGGCTGGACCGTGGAAACAAAAGACGGTCGACTCTCCGCACAATGGGAACATACCATGGCAGTGACCAAAGATGGTGTAGAAGTGTTAACCGCACGCAGTGACGAAAAATTTTAAATTATTTTCATTGCCAGCTAAATGCTTTAGTCCTTAAACAGCCCAACGGAATAATTACTATATGTCGATATTAGCGATGCCTTATTTCGAACGGCCATTATTTTTCTTTGACCAAAGTCGCTTCCGCCGCGCATTAAGCGAACAACCGCTTATCACTGTTTTTAAAGATGCTATCAACGCAGCCAATATGCAATTTAATTGTCGCTTTCTCGAAGGCGAAGATATTCGCACCCTGGTTTATGAGCGTGCATTATTTTTTGACTGTATGTTGCATTACGCCTGGTTTCAATTTGAATGGCCAGGCAGCATCAGCCTTGAAGCCGTCGGTGGTTATGGCCGCGGAGAACTGCATCCCGCATCCGATATTGATATTTTAATTCTGCATCGCCCCGACGTGTTCGACAGCTGCAAAATGAATATCGAAAAATTTCTCACATTTTTATGGGATATTCGGCTCGAGATTGGCAGCAGTGTACGCACCGTAAAACAATGCCTGGAGTTAGCGCGCAGCGACATTACCGTAGCGACCAATATTATGGAGTCGCGCACGTTGGTTGGCGATGAATCACTACGCCACGAATTACTGCAACAATCTGCCCCCAATCACATGTGGCCAGCCGATACTTTTTTTCGCGCAAAATGGGACGAACAAATCGCCCGCCATAAAAAATATAACGATACCGAATATAACCTCGAACCTAACATTAAAAACGCACCCGGTGGTCTCCGCGATATCCAAACCATTAGCTGGGTAGCCAAACGCTATTTTCAAGTGCGCACCTTAAAGCAATTGGAGGGTAAAGGTTTTTTTACCGAAGAAGAATTTTCATTACTTTACAGCGGCGAAGAATATTTATGGCGAGTGCGCTATGGTTTGCATATGGTTGCCAAACGCGCTGAAGAACGCCTGATGTTTGATTATCAACGGGAATTGGCCAGTATATTTGGTTTTGCTGACATGAAAAGCTCACTGGCAGTCGAGCAATTCATGCACAAATATTATCGTACCGTATTATCACTACGCGAATTAAACGATGTTTTATTACAGTTTTTGTCAGAAGCAATTTTACAAAAAGGAAAATGTAAAAACGTCGTATCGCTCAATGAACGTTTTCAATTGCGCGATAATTTTATTGAGGTTACTCATACTTATGTGTTCGCCGAATACCCATCCGCACTACTGGAAATGTTTGTGCTTATGGCGCAAAACCCAAACATCCTGGGTGTGCGCGCTTCCACTATTCGGCTTATGCGTGAAAGTCGTTATTTAATTGATGAAAAATATCGTCTTAACCCTAAAAACACTCAACTTTTTATACAACTATTACAATACCCAGCGGGCTTGGTAGAGCAATTAAAACGCATGCTGCGCTACGGTGTATTGGGCTTGTATTTGCCAGAATTTGATCAAGTGACAGGACAAATGCAACATGATTTATTTCATATCTATACAGTTGATGCCCACACCTTAAAAGTGGTGCAAAACATGTGTAACTTTTTATTACCCAATGCTAAAACCGAATTCCCCATTGCTGCGCATATTATGACGCACTTGCCTAAATTCGATTTACTTATAATGGCAGGGCTCTATCACGACATAGGCAAAGGTCGCGGTGGTGATCATTCCACATTAGGCGCAGTAGATGCAGAAATTTTTTGTCGCCGTCACGACGTGTCACCGCGCGAAACACGACTTGTGTGCTGGCTGGTTGAAAAACATTTATTGATGTCATCAGTATCGCAAAAACAAGATTTATCTGACCCCGAGGTTATTCATAACTTTGCACTTGCGGTGGGCGATCAGGTACATCTGGATTATTTGTATTGTTTAACCGTTGCCGACATTAACGGTACCAACAAAGAGCTATGGAATACCTGGCGCGCCAGCCTCATGCGCCAATTGTATTTGGAAACAAAACGCGCGCTACGTCGCGGCCTGGAAAAAAACGTCGACAAACAAGAGCTAATTGAGGAAACCCAGCAAGCTGCCATACGTAAGCTAGAGCGCAAGGGAATGACTGAAGCACAAGTGATAAAAATTTGGGGCGATATGGGTGAAGATTATTTCCTTCGCGAAAGCTTCAACGATATCGTTTGGCACACCAGCGCCATGGCCGCTCATCTCGATGATTCTGCGCTGGTCTTGATTAAAGAAACCACTAGCAAAGAATTAGCCGGTGCCACACAAATTTTTATTCGCAGTAAAAATCAAAAAAATGTGTTTGTCGCCGCGGTATCCGCATTGGACAATCAAAACTTAAGTATTCAGGATGCAAAGATCTACAGTTCTAAATCCGGCTATACCATTGATACGTTTTTTGTGCTCAATCAGGACGGTCAACCACTCGGTGACGATGCAGCACTACTTAAAAAAATTCAACGTGCGTTACAAGAAGAATTACGCCTGGTTGATAACTATTCCGAAGTGGTAAGCCGCCGCACACCGCGCCGCCTGAAATATTTTTCAATGCCGACGCGAACATCGCTCAGCACTGACATAATCCGCGGCTGCAGTGTGCTGGAAGTTATCAGCCCCGATCGCCCCGGCCTTCTTGCCAGTATTGGCCGCATATTTATGCAATTTGATATCCATTTACTCAACGCTAAAATTTCTACACTTGGCGAACGAGTAGAAGACATATTTTTTATTGTGGACAATAAAAATCAACCTATTAATGATAAAACGCTTGCTGTAAATTTACAGCGAGAAATTTGCGAGCAACTCGACAAACGCGTCGATAAAGTATAACCGTAGGTTGGGCCGGGGCACGTTGACTAAGCTTGCGCAGCCCAACTTTTTGCCAACCTTGTTGGGCTGCGCAAGCTTAGCCAAGCGTGGCCCGGCCCAACCAACATATTTGATTAGCTATGAATCCTGATTTGAACAATTTACACCCCTATCCGTTTGAAAAACTCGCCGCACTGAAGGCTGCTGTAAATCCGCCAGCGGATCTCAACGATATTATGCTATCTATAGGCGAGCCAAAGCACTTGCCTCCAGCATTTGTATTGGAAACTTTGGTTAAAAATTTAAGCAAATTATCCAACTACCCCACCACCAAAGGCTTGCCCGAATTACGTGAAGCCATTGCCACTTGGGCGACGAAACGATTCCAACTAAACCCCGGCAGTTTTACTGCAGACAAGCATGTGCTACCCGTAAACGGTACTCGTGAAGCTCTATTTGCTTTTGCACAAACAATGGTTGACCGCACAGCAGAAGGCTCGTTAAAAACAAAACCTCTAATTCTTTCGCCGAATCCTTTTTATCAAATTTATGAAGGGGCAGCCTTGCTTGCGGGAGCAGAACCTTATTTTTTAAACTGCACACCAGAAAATAATTTCATTCCCAATTTTGCTGCCGTATCAGCAGAGGTATGGCAAGGCTGCCAACTTCTATTTATTTGTTCGCCCGGCAATCCTACCGGTGCTGTAATGAGCACGGAGCAACTAAAAGAATTAATTGCTCTTGCTGATAAGTATGATTTTATTATTGCCTCTGACGAGTGCTATTCAGAACTCTATTTTGATGAGGCAACACCACCGGCAGGTTTGCTGCAGGCCTGTGCTGCATTAGGTCGCGATGATTTTGCGCGATGTGTGGTATTTCACAGCTTATCCAAACGCTCTAACTTACCTGGTTTACGCTCTGGCTTTGTCGGTGGCGATGCGAAAATTCTCGAAAAATTTTTACTCTATCGCACCTATCATGGGTGCGCTATGCCGGTGCCGACACAGCTGGCCAGTGTCGCGGCATGGCAAGATGAAACCCACGTAATTGCAAACCGCGAAGCTTATCGGCAAAAATTCGATGCAGTTTTAAGTATACTGGATGGCGTGTTGCCAGTAGAAAGACCTGATGCAGGATTTTATTTATGGCCTAAAACGCCTATTAAAGGCGAGCTGTTCGCGCAACAATTATTTGCGCAACAAAAAGTCACTGTATTACCCGGCAGCTATTTAGCACGTGAAGCAAATGGCATTAATCCCGGCGAAGATTATGTGCGCCTAGCCTTGGTTGCACCACTCGCCGAGTGCATTGAAGCAGCTAAACGTATTAAAGTATTTGTACAATCTTTATGAGTGTCGAAAAAAATTTAAACAAAGCTGATCGCGTAGCATTTATTTTGCAAAAACTGCAAAGTCTCTACCCAAATCCGCCTATACCCTTACACCATAAAGACGCTTACACCTTATTAATTGCCGTACTATTATCAGCGCAATGCACCGATGCGCGCGTCAATCAAA
This sequence comes from Pseudomonadota bacterium, assembly GCA_040386215.1. Classification (GTDB taxonomy): domain Bacteria; phylum Pseudomonadota; class Gammaproteobacteria; order Pseudomonadales; family Cellvibrionaceae; genus Cellvibrio. Next base: position 75,079 of record JAZKFX010000004.1, on the reverse strand, counting down.
TAACACCGGCGCTATGGGCACTGGCTGATAATCCTTATGACATGGCGAAGGTTCCGGTAGAAAAAATTCAAGCTGTGATTCGTCCCTGCGGCTTATCACCACAAAAGTCCAAAGCGATTTCAGTGTTGTCGCAAATGTTAGTGAATGAACATGGTGGGCAGGTACCCCAAGACTGGGCAGCGCTAGAGCGTTTACCCGGCGTCGGCCACAAAACCGCAAGTGTAGTGATGAGTCAGGCATTTAATGTACCCGCCTTTGCGGTTGATACACATATTCATCGCCTCGCGCAGCGCTGGGGTTTAACCAACGGCAAAAATGTGGTGCAAACGGAAAAAGATTTGAAACGGTTATTTCCAATGGAATCCTGGAATGCTTTGCACTTGCAAATTATTTATTACGGGCGCGAGTTCTGCTCCGCACGCAGTTGCGATGGTACAGTGTGCGAAATATGCCGAACCTGTTACCCAAGTCGCACAAAATCAAAAAGCACTTTTAAAGCAGGCGCAGTTTTTAAGAAATAACGTTTAGACTGACTGCTCATGCACAGTATTTAGGACATTGTTATTAAGGCGTATGAACATGATTATTTTATATGGCATAAAAAATTGCGACACCGTAAAAAAGGCCCGCGAGTGGTTAACAAAAAATAAAGTGGAATATCATTTTCACGACTTTCGTGTAGACGGTTTAAGCAAGGATCAGGTTAACGATTGGATTACTGAAATTGGCCTTGAGGCTTTGGTCAACAAACGTAGTACGACCTGGAAAGAATTAACTGAAGCCACAAAAAATAATTTCAACGAGAAAAATGCAGCAGCGATTATAGTCGATCAGCCGACACTGATTAAGCGCCCCTTACTCGATATAGGCACACACAAATATCTTGGTTTCAAAGACCTCGAATATACAAAAATTTTTAATTGACCCCGCTGCGAAGCCGTAAATAAATTTATTTAAATTACATTAATCAGGAAATATTATGACCAATCTTTACAGCCTCGGCTTAGGTGTAGGCACACAAAATACAAAGGGTGAATGGCTCGAAGTTTTTTACGCAGCCCCATTATTAAATCCAGCTGCAGCGACCACAAACGCGATTATAAAAATTGTTGGCTATGGTGAGGGCAATCAGGCAATCGCTATTACCAATGCGCAAGCCGGTGAGCTTGCCCAAGCATTAGAAGCAATAGGCGACTCAGCACAAGCAAGCCTTGCAAAAAAATTAATCGACAGTAAACGGCCTTTAGTCGTGACTTTGCTGGCGACAGATTCAGCCCCAACATCGGTACCCGAAGGCTATTTGAAATTGCAATTACTGTCCCACAGATTAGTGAAGCCACACAATACTGTGCTTACCGGGATTTTCGGTGTGCTGCCGAATGTAGCCTGGACTAATCAAGGTGCCATTGACGTCAATGAGCTACCAGCGCGGCAACTAGACGCCCGTTTAAATAATCAGGAATTAGAAGTATCCTGTGTGGATAAATTTCCTAAAATGACCAATTATGTTGTACCTAAAGGCGTACGCATCGCCCATACAGCGCGAGTGCGTTTAGGGGCTTATATTGGCGAAGGTACTACCATTATGCATGAGGGCTTTGTGAACTTTAATGCAGGTACCGAAGGCCCGGCAATGATTGAAGGGCGAATTTCTGGCGGAGTATTCGTAGGCGCTGGCTCGGATCTCGGCGGCGGCAGCTCAACTATGGGCACTTTATCTGGCGGTGGCAATATTGTTATTTCCATTGGCAAAGAATCCTTGATTGGTGCGAACGCCGGCACCGGGATTCCACTGGGTGATAGATGCAAAATTGAATCGGGTTTATATATTACCGCTGGAACAAAAGTGGTTATGCTGGATGACCAGGGCACTGAAGTCAAAACATTAAAGGCACGTGAACTCGCAGGCATTTCCGACCTGGTATTCCGTCGCAATTCCATCAGTGGCCGCGTAGAAGTTGTTACCAATAAAAGTGCGTTGCAATTAAATACTGCCCTGCACAAAAATTAACTTTAAAAATTAAATGCCAAACCGCTACCAATATCATTAACTTAACATGAGATATTTATTATGGGCGCTCAATGGAAAGCGAAAGGCCGCGAAGCGGCAGCCAGTGCTAAAGGTAAAATGTTTACCAAGCTCACCAAAGAAATCATGATTGCAGCACGCAACGGCGCAGATCCATCATTAAACCCGCGTTTACGTCTCGCTATAGTGCAAGCAAAAAAAGCATCCATGACACGGGAAACCCTTGAGCGCGCGATTAAAAAAGGGGCGGGCTTAACCAATGAAGTCGTGAATTATGAAAAACTAACTTACGAAGGTTATGCACCGCATCAGGTTCCGGTTATTGTGGAATGTTTAACCGATAATGTTAACCGCACTATTTCTAATATTCGCGGATTATTTCGCAAAGGCCAGCTGGGTACATCTGGCTCCGTTTCCTGGGATTTTGAACACGTGGGGATGATTGAAGCATCGGCTACAACAAAAGATGCAGATCCCGAAATGGCCGCGATCGAAGCGGGGGCACAAGATTTTGAAGCGGGCGAGGAAGGTGTCACTATATTTATTACCGACATGAGTGATGTTGATTTAGTGTGTAAAGCGTTACCTGAGTACGGCTTTACTGTGGAATCGGCAAAACTGGGTTATCGCCCAAAAAATCCGGTTACCCTGACAGGTGAAGCTTTAGAAGAAGTTGAAAACTTTTTAGCCGCCTTTGACGAAGACGACGACGTACATGAGCTCTATGTAGGTTTGGCGGGCGAATAAATTAAGACCTTTTTACCGATTGCGGAATAGATTTTGTTACCAATCTATTCCGTGTCAGGCCGGGAAATTAGCCTCGCTTGCAATTATCATTATCAAGGAACAAGTTATGTCATCAACACATTCACTACTAATTGGTTACATAACCTGGATTTTTGGTTTCATGGGAGCGCATAGATTTTATTTTGGTAAGCCGCTAACAGGAACACTTTGGTTTTTTACCCTTGGCCTATTAGGTATTGGCTGGCTCATTGATTTAATTTTAATTCCCGGCATGGAACGTGAAGCAGAAACACGTTTTCAAGTCGGAAAATTAAATTATTCCGTCGGTTGGATACTCCTGGTATTTCTCGGGTTATTTGGTGTGCACCGTATGTATATGGATAAATGGTTAACCGGCATCCTATACATATTCACTCTCGGTCTTTTGGGATTTGGGTGGCTTTACGATCTGTGGACATTAAACTCACAAATTGACACCATTAATCGCAGCAACCCATAAGCACGCAAATTTATATGTCTCTTAGCAAAAAATTATATTAATTTTTCCTTTCAAATAAAAATTTATTCTTAATTTCCTCTTGAATTTTTAGCTCACTAGCCGCAGTTTATGCCTGTGGTTAGAGTCTCTTGTAGATCGATCACATTTATTGTTTTTATTTTTTTATCGCTTCTTAGGAGGATATTTTTATGAACACAATTGATCTCTCTCCCCTGTATCGCAGTACGATTGGTTTCGATCGTTTGGGAGCTCTGTTAGATTCAGCGTTACGCGCAGATCAAGGATCTGGATTTCCACCCTACAATATTGAAGTGACTGGCGATGATCGCTATGCAATCACCCTGGCGGTTGCTGGCTTTGATCAAAAGGATCTGGATATTCAGGTAGAAGGCGGATTGTTAACTGTGCGCGGGAAAAAAGGTAATGGCGAGACTGAAGAGCATAGATATCTTCATCAAGGTATTGCCACCCGCAGTTTCGAGCGCAAGTTTAGCTTGGCCGATCATGTTGAGGTATCAGGAGCACAACTCACTAATGGTTTACTCACTGTAAATCTGGTGAGAGAAATTCCCGAAACCATGAAGCCCAAGTCAATCGCGATTAATGGGAATGGAAACGTCATTCAACACAATGTTGCAAATGACAAAGCGGCGTAAGCCAATGGCGAGAGTAACAACGACTCTCGCCAACTTTTTTTATGCTTGTTTATTTTAATGCTTGTTTGTTTTGATTTTGGCTTTGTTATAGTTATACATTACTACTTCGATGATTTTATTAGTTCTTTACCTTGTTTTTCTTCCACATTATTAGAGGAGAACTTCATGAACTTAGAAAAACTCAATCCCTGGAATTGGTTTAAGCACGAGGACTATTCCAGCTCCAATGTACCCGTTAACCGTGGCACAAATATCAGTCCGACAACCTCGACAAATAATCATCCTATGGTGCGATTACAAAATGAGATTGATCAATTATTTGAAGATACATTTCGTAATTTTGGATTTCCCTCAAGATATTTAGGAAGAAGCTCTGATAGTGGAGGAAATCAAATGCCGTTTCAGGCAAAAGTAAATATTGGCAGTGATGACAAAAATTATCATATTAATCTGGAAGCGCCAGGTCTCACTGAAAATGATATATCGCTCGACATTAATGAAAATATACTGACAATTCGCGGTGAAAAAAAAGAAGACACAGAAAGCAAAGACCGAAACTATTATCGCATTGAACATACTTATGGAAGTTTTCAGCGGGTATTGGCGCTTCCTGATGACGTCGATCAGGATGGTATTAATGCTACCATGAAAAATGGGATGTTAAATATTACAGTGCCCCGGCGGGAGTCTCCCACAAGCGAGACGAAACAAATTCCTATTAACACCTAAGTATTAACCAACCTTTTCGCAACCACACGCTTGAATCAAAGCATTTTCCATACTGCTCTTCTAACTGATAACGGACCCGCAGTGGAAGAGCTTTTATTGTTTAACCACCGCCAGCAAACCTGTAGAATCGCCAACACATTTTTTAACTGATTGGAATGATTCATGACTGTGTCACTTTCTCCTACTTTACAACTCGCCTGTGATCTCATCCGTTGCCGCTCAGTGACGCCCGAAGATGATGGATGTCAGGCGCTGATGATTGCGCGTCTTGAAGCCATTGGCTTTACAACAGCACGCTTACGCTTTGGCGAGGTTGATAACTTTTGGGCCATCCGCAATGGGGTGGACGGAGATAGCGGAAAGATTCTCGCATTTGCGGGACATACGGATGTAGTGCCTACCGGGCCCGAAGCCAATTGGAATAATGCGCCCTTTGCACCAAAAATTATCGATGGCATGTTACACGGCCGCGGTGCAGCAGATATGAAGGGGTCACTCGCGTGTATGGTGGTCGCCTGTGAAAATTTTGTGGCAAAAAATCCTGAACATAAAAATCGCATCGCCTTTTTAATTACCAGCGATGAAGAAGGCCCTTCCATTAATGGCACAGTGAAAGTGGTGGAATGGTTAGAAGCACACAAAACAAAAATGACATGGTGTATTGTTGGCGAACCTTCAAGCACGAATGAAGTGGGCGATGTTATTAAAAATGGTCGTCGCGGTTCACTAGGTGCGGTTCTAAAAGTAAAAGGGATTCAAGGCCATGTTGCCTACCCTCATCTGGCCGATAACCCCATTCACGCCTTCGCACCCGCGCTCGCAGAACTTACCAATGAGCACTGGGATAACGGCAATGAATTTTTCCCTGCTACCAGCTTTCAAGTTTCTAATATCAACGGCGGAACCGGGGCCACTAACGTTATTCCAGGTGAACTGGAAGTCGTTTTTAACTTTCGCTTTTCAACAGAATTAACTGAACAGATTTTACGCGAGCGCACTGAAGCAATTTTAAATAAACATAAAATCAACTATGAACTGAAATGGATTCTAAGCGGCCAGCCGTTTTTAACGCCGCGCGGTGATTTGGTCAATGCGGTTGTCGCAGCCATTAAATCTGAGACCGGCTTAGACGCTGAGCTTTCTACATCAGGCGGTACATCCGACGGGCGCTTTATCGCACCGACAGGTGCACAGGTGATTGAAGTTGGCCCCATTAACGCAACCATTCATAAAGTCAACGAATGTATTAGTGCTGAAGATTTAAATAAGCTGACAAGAATTTACGAAAGAACCTTAGAAAATTTATTATAAAATATTTTATAAAACTAACTCGCGAGTTATTTAACGCTAATAATTCGTGAGTGGTTTCTGTTGGGATCAACTGACCGCTTTCACTTTAGTTGCCGTCCAAATCGCAACCAGGCTTATGGCACAAGCGATATACCCTACCCAATCATAATGTAAGATCTCTCCATTCGATGTTTTAACCATAATGGCCCCGGAGATTAGCGCCGCAAAACCAGATCCTAAATTTTGTACCGCCGAACTAAATGCCATCACACGCCCACGAAAGCGTGATTCACAAGAAGCAGTGACTAATGCCGACGTCGGGATAAAGCGACCGCTGATAAATACAAAAAATAATGTTGTAAAGACTAATTGTAATGTCAGCGGCGTCTGCAAAGTTTGAGTGACTAAAAAAATCGGCACAAAGCTGGCTATAGTCATAAGTGCCAATACTGTTGAATGTTTGTAACGATCAGTCATACCTCCAATCCACGACCGAGTAATCAACGTGCCCACGCCACCACAAAAATAAATATAAGGTAGCTGGCTATCCGTCAAATCGGTATTAGCAACAATGGTTGGCGCAAGGTAAGGAATCACCATAAAACCGGAAAACATAATTAAACAGGATGTTAAAAATGCCCACCAGTGATTACTAATGCTAAGCAACTCAACGTAACTTTGAAAAAAATTTACGCGCGGCTGATTTAAATGCTCGCGGACATTGGGGATCACCTTGTAGGCAACGGCAAACACGCCGATCGAAGCAATCACTAGTGCACTAAAAGGTGTTTGCCAGGTGTAATGATTAGCGATAAATAAACCAATAGGAACGCCGGCAACCGCAGCCAGGGGAAACCCAAGCATTACCACTCCCATAGCTTTACCACGCGAGTGTGGAGGAAATATATCGCCCACTAGCGCAAGCGTAATCGCACTCAACACACCACCAAAAAACCCGGCAATTATCCGTGCAGCTGAAAGTAGCTCATAAGTATTTGCGTAGGCACAGGCCAGGGTTGCAATTAATAAACCGGCATAGGAAACCAACAGTGCGTGGCGTCGATCAAAACTATCGCCGAGGGAGGAAGCCAGCAACGACGAAACGCCTGCGGCAATGGAATAAGAAGATACCAATAAACCGAATTGCCCAGGCTGAATTGCAAACACAGCCATCAACTGCGATGACAAGGGCATCATGATCATAAAATCCAAAATCATCGTGAATTGCAAAGCCATTAAGGTATACAGCATGATGCGTTCACGTAGCGGGGAAAGCTCAACCGACCCGGACATAAGTTTCTCGATAAATTTGTAAGTGAGCAGTTTATAGATAATGAATTAAGTATTGCTAATGATGGTTGTAATAAGATTTAATATTGCTGCCGTCGAGGCAAAAATATTTATTTCTTTATAGGGGGCTCTATGCCGAAGAAACAAGAGAGGCGTAACGGTCATGCATTTCACCCCATTATGAAAAAAGGCGGTGTGCATGAAAAATCTGAAAAAGCGAAACGCGCTGCAGCAAAGTTGCAGACCAATAAAAAGGGGAAGGAGTGGCAAGCACCTCCTTCCCTTTTTGTTTTAGTAGCAGCCTAAAGTTTTTATTTCCGTAGCGGGTTTTCGTGCGTTACGCCAACTATTCCCACTTAGTCAGGAACTCGCGCAACACCGAATAAATTAACAATTATTTCTTCTCAATCACTACCAACCCATCAATTCCCACCGACTTATTTACACTGCCTTGCAGCAATACATTTATTTGATGCTCTTTTTCACCAGCAGGTAATGACACAATTAATTTACCAGGTGCTTGCGATGTTTTTCTACCGAGCAGCTTTCCGTCTAACCAAACTTCAGCCTTGCCCGTAATGCGTTGAAAGTGAATACGGGCAGAGCCATCACTTAAATCTTTACGTGGCGTAAAAGTCGTGCGATACAAACGCCAATGACCATCCTTATCTGTGCCGCGATTGCCAGATCCAATTTTCGGGGCCTCCGCTAACATAGGTATTTGCCCCCAGCCCCAGGTATTATTCATGTCGGTGTCAGCGACGATTTGATTGGGATCTGGACGGTTAGCACCGACCGGCGCAATTCGCCACTGATTAAGAAAACTAAACGGCTCAGCTTCAGAAACGCTGGCTTGTAATGGACCTGCTTTGATAGGAATTACCAGGTTCGCAGCGGTTAAACCGGGCGCACTGGCGCGTATTTTTAAATCACCCTTAGCTGCCCCTTTTTTACCCGGATAGCTACTTTGAACGATCAGTTGCGCAAGACCGTTAAAGAATTGACGGGTTTTGCCTTTTTCATCCTCGTGGGAATTGGGATCGCCATTACCGTGGCCAATCGACTGACCAGCGCCACTAATATCGAAGGTTACTTGAGCATCGGCAGTGGGTACCGAGCGACCTTTGGCATCAATAGCGCGAACGGTTATAGGCATGGCATCACGTCCGTCGCCAAGCAAATTACCGCGATCGGGCACTAATTCTAAAGCCACAGCTGCGCCGGTTGTTTCCACACTCGCACGAGCAACCTCCTGATCACCGTTTAAACCTACAGCTTCCAGCCGACCGGCTTCAAAAGGTACGGTGAAATAGTTCATACGATAGTTGTCGACAACTTGCTCTCCCAAGTCACGGCCATTCAAACGCAGCTTTACTCGCTCTACATTCGCCATCACCATCACCTTGATATCCTCACCCTCTTTACCTGCCCAATTCCAATGCGGAGCTAAATAAACCAGCGGACGATTCTTTATCCATTGCACACGGTGTACGTAGTAAGCCGTTTTCGCAAAACCGTTGAGATCCATAATGCCGAATACGGAACTAACTGATGGCCATTCGTTAGGTGTTGGTTCACCGCGATAATCAAAACCAGTCCAGACAAAGCCACCCGCTACATAGTCGCGCGAATCAATGGCCTGCCAGCCATCGCGATGGCTGCTACCCCAGGGAGCAAAGTCCTCATCGTAACTGGCGATAAGATTTTTACTTTTGTCGGTAGTGAATTCGCCGCGCGTCATAAATGCGGACGTGTCTTCCGAGCTGGTAAAAGGCTTGGTTGGATTGGCGGCATGAAAACGGTCGTAGCTACTCGTTTGATAATTAAAACCCACCACATCTACCGCTTGGGAAACGTTGATAGGGTTAAACATACCGTGGTTCATGGCAGCGGTAACCGGGCGCGTGTCGTCGAGTATTTTCACGCTAGATACCATCCGCCGCACCATTTCATAGCCCACTTCACTGCCTTGTACTGGCTCTTCGTTAAATACCGACCAGAGAATAATCCCGGGGTGATGGCGATCGCGGCGAACCATCCATTCCAATTGCTTGATGTAATCCGGCGATGGATTGAAGTTACGGTTTTCATCCATCACGACGAAGCCCATTCGATCGACCATATCCAGCACTTCGGCAGCGGGCGCGTTGTGAGAGAAGCGAATAGCGTTTACACCCAATTCTTTGAGGCGGCGCAGACGATATTCCCAAATAGAATCTGGTACCGCGACACCTACCCCTGCGTGATCCTGGTGAATGCACACACCTTTCAGTTTCAGGTGTTGCTCGTTAAGAAAAAACCCCTTATCGGCATCGAAGCGAATGCTACGAAAGCCAGTGTTTAGCGAAATTTCATCTATTTTTTTCCTACCCTGAGTTACCACCACTCCCACCCGATAAAGGTTGGTTTGCTCCAGTGACCAAAGTTCGGGCGCCGTCACAGTTACAGGCAGTTGGGCAGTCGATTGTGTGAAAACAGGCACGTGGAGCGCTTGTGATTGGCTAGTTACCAGTTTTTCGTCCGGGTCATAAAGATTAACCGTAACAGTCACATCGGCTGCTTGTTTGCCGCTGTTATCCAGCGTAACAGCAACCGGAATTTGCCATTTATTATTTTCCAGCAAGCGTGGCGTAGCGTGCACACCATCGCTTATTACATGCACAGGGTTAGTTTTTACCAGCCAGGTGTGACGATAAATTCCCCCACCCTCGTACCACCAACCCTCCATAGCATTCGCATCAACGCGCACTGCAATAGTGTTCTGGGCATCGCCGTAACGTAAATAGGGGGTGATATCAATATAACTTGCGCTGTAGCCAGACCAACTGTGTCGTACAACACTACCATTCACCCAAATGGTAGCGTTGGTAGCTATAGCGTCGAACTGTAATTCAACATGACGGCCGCGATCAGCTTCCTCTACTCGTAAGTAGCGGCGGTACCAGGCGATACCGCGCGGGCGATATCCCTGGGAATGATTAGCCTTAGGGTCGAATGGACCCTCGACAACCCAATCGTGAGGGAGATTAAGTTTGCGCCAGGTGGAATCATCAAACTCCAACCCCGCCGCACCACACACGCCACCCGCTTTAGTGCTGTTGTAGGCGTCGCAGCGACCTTTAACTTCGGGAAGAGGAATATCACCCAAATGAAATAACCAACCTTTGTCCAGCGATAGGCGTTCACGCACTTGTTCGGCTTGAGATAAAGCAGCTGACTGCGCGACGACAGCATGCATAAGTCCGCAAACGGCTAACAGCCTAAACCAGCGTACTGATCGAATGACGTTTGAAAACATTGTTACCCTCGTTTTGTTATTGCCTAACTGAAAAAAATACCCACAAAATATGTGCGAATATAACTGCAGGAAAATACGGAATTAGCCTGGAACTAAGATAGCGTCACAGCTCGATAGCCTATATTATTCCGGTCCTTTATTGTTATCCCTTGCTGCGGCGCAATAAGTAAATCCACGCTGCACATAGGTTGCCTTGTAGACCGTCATCCAGCTAACACGACCCTGGACATAATAAACTTACATGAAACATGCTATGCAACGAATCGCGCATTTTATCTTCTGGCCAGTTTTTTTTATTGCGCATCTACTCACATTCAGCATTTTGTCGTGGCATTTGTTAGCGCAAATAGATTTCGCCTACCCGCTGGGTTACAAGCTTTTAGATCTGCAAAAACACATTCAAGAAAATGCACCCGAAAATCGTTTCAAACAAAAATTTGAGTACACGACACCACAAGAGCATTGGGATTTATTTTCACAAATCACCTACGCCATACAGCATCACGGCAATGGCTTGGCGGAAATTAGCTACACATTACCTAACGGCAGCAGTACACCGCTTATGCATCAAGCTGAGATTATTCATTTACAAGATGTTGCCAATTTGATTGATGTTATTTATCAGATAGGAATAATAAGCGCTATTTTATGGCTGGCATTATTAATAATGGCCTACCGAAAAAAAATTGGCTTTCCCGCTATTAAAAAAATTCTGACAGGTTTTGTGGTGAGCGTTGTCAGTACCAGCATTGTTATTATTAGCCTTGGCGCAAAAGATATTTTTTACTGGCTACACACCAAAATATTTCCTGATAACCATCAGTGGTTTTTTTTCTATGAAGAATCGCTAATGACCACACTCATGAAAGCACCGCATATTTTTGCGTTTATCACCTTACTGTTAATTGGCTTATTGATGATTTTATGGATAGGTTCCGTGTGGGGCATAAATAGAGTGCTTACAAATAGACAAGGCACTGGAAAACATCCTATTGAACAACAAGGTGTTCAAAAGCCAGTCACTGAAAAGCAAAATAGCGAAAAACGTAGCACTAACAAAAATAACATTGCAAAAAATCGAACAAAAAGATAACTCGAAAAAATAAATCGACCAAAACCAACTTACTTATTTTTTAACAGGATGGGAAAACAACACCGCGCCAAACCATAGCGCAAAAATACAGTAAATCGCAGTACCAACCATAATCTCGATGGAATTGAATCCCGCAAACAATGATTTCATAAGGGTAACTGCCACTATGACAAAATGCATGAAGTTTCCCAACGCCACTGGACGGCTATAAATACCGCCAATAAGACTAGCGCGCGCAGTCCAATTCAACATAGCAAAACCTAAATATAATGCTCCCAATATCTGCACCAAAAAGACTTCGAAACCCTCATCCCAAGCTTTAGCATAAGTCAGAATTTCCTTTGGCATAAATGAAGCCGCCAAACCAGTGATAGCCATCAACAGCGCACTTAGACTCATTAATATTTTTGTTTGCATATATGTAACTCGTTAATTTAATTTAGTAAGAAGGTATAACCGGGGAAGACGCCATCGGAGATCGATGAAACCACGCCGCCAGTTCGATGGCCGCGACCTTAGCTGTACGCCGACCAATTTTCAACTTAATTTTGTGACCATAAAAAGCAAAAAGCCTCCAGAGCAAGACTCTGAAGGCTTTTCTAAATACATGGCTAAACAGCTGCATCCACTTCAATAAAACTAACGACGGGCTGGCCCCGTATCAGAGTCCAACACTAACCTGCCATCCTGCACCGGAATTTGACGACCCGGATCATAGGACATTCTCACCGTATCTTCTTTATCTTTTAAACGATAGGTTACGTCATAACCGGTAATATCTTCACGGGTTGAATAAACAGTATTGCAACGTTGCTCAACTGTTGTATAGGTATCCTTCTTCTGCATATTGTTCTGCACTCGGTCACCTGCGTAACCACCGGCAACAGCACCGGCAACCGTTGCGACTTTCTTGCCATTACCATTGCCCACTTGATGGCCCAATACACCACCTAATATAGCTCCAACAGCTTTACCGGCAATACGGTTCTGATCTTTTACTTCGCGCTGATGAACCACCGTCTCATCGTGACACTCCTTGCGTGGCACTTTCACTTTTTTAATGACGGGGACGGCATCAACCACTTCTGCATAATTAGGCTCTTTTAAATACTGATAGCCAGCAATGGCACCGCCCGCTGTGGCGACACCTACACCTAAAACTGTACCAATAAGCATTGATTTATTCATGATTAACCCCTCTGGCTGCAAAGCCTTTATTTACAATTAGTGCGGCAGTGTAAACATTTTGGGGCTTAACACTGCCTGAATACCGGAGTCTATAAACAGAATTGCGAATCGTTTCACAGCGGATGTTTTTCGCACACTCGATTAAGGTCTAAAGACGCGATTTTTGAATCACATCATAAGCCGCTTGAATTTCCTGCGAACGTTCAGTGGCCGCCTTTATCATATCGTCTGGCAAGCCCTGGCCTATCAATTTATCGGGATGAAACTGGCTCATCAGTTTGCGGTATGCTTTTTTAATCTCGGCATCGCTATTGGCTTTTGTAACGCCTAAAGCTTGATAGGCTAATTCAACATCATTCGCGCTAGCCTGATGATTTCCTGCAAACGAATTTTGTGCACCAATCATTTGCAACAACTGTTCAAAAGCGACCCGAGAAAAACCTAAAGATGCTGCAGTCTCACGTAATACCTGTGCTTCAACTTCACCCAGACTACCATCAGCCATAGCCACATTGACCAGATACACTAATAGCATTTGTCGCAGATTAGGGCTGCGGCGGGCAACAGCCATAAATGCGGTGAGCTGCTCTTGCACACTAAAACCTGACTCTGTACCCACTTTGAATAACCGAATCGCCTCGCGTTTATGCTCAGCAGTCAAGCCCATTTTTTCCATATAAATTTCAGTGAGCTTAATTTCGTTTTCAGAAATGTGGCCATCGGCTTTAGCAACATGTCCGAGCATGGTAAACACAGTATTAAAAAATATCGTTTGAATCCGCTCCAGTTCACCGCGCGAGATGCTAGGACGCTGCTTGCGTTGATCAATCAAAAGATGCCCTAACAATGCACCAAAAATAATTCCCGGCAGGTTGTGCAACAGTAAATAACCCAACACCGCGCCAATAATTTTTCCGATCATAATAAACCTGTTTTTTCTAACTTAACTGCAATGAAAATTTTGCACGATGTGGTGAGCATTAACCCAAATCAAGCATGGGTTAATACATAAACTTTGGTGACGTAGACGAATTTCTAACACGGCGCAAGCCGGCCCAATCGCCGGCATACGACCATGCTAGTCAGGTGCGGAGTTTACACGGAGTCGATAGGATTTTTTAGGAATTTACACACTGTGATGCAAAACCAACCACTGGGCAAAACTTCTGCGCATTTTATGAACTGCATGACAACATAGAACAGCCTGCCTTGTTTCTCGCCCACTCGGGGCGGAGTGCAAAATAATACTCATGCTCCGGCTGTTCGGCATAGGGGTTACGCAACAACTGCAAGAGATTTTGCACTTCAGAATAATCTCCCTGACTGGCTTTATCGATGGCTTGCTGTGCCAGGTAATTGCGCAATACGTATTTGGGATTAATTATATTCATTCGTATTTTACGCTGGGTATCCGTTTCCCCATAAATAATAAAATCTTGCATTAATCGCTCACGATAGCTACGCAACCACGCCGCCATTTTGTTCACGGCTGCCGGGGTGGGCAAATGGTAATAGGCTGCTGAAATGACCGCTGTGAGTTCTTCATCGCTACGCGTATCTAATGGGCTGTGAAACTGTGCATCAAAGTTAGCCAGGGAGCGATAAAAAATAGTCATATCTGTTTCAGTTATTTGTAGCGCTTCATGCAGCTCACTCACCAAAGCGACATCCCTTTCACTAAAATCATGCAACCCCAACTTATTCATCATATCGCTCTGCCACTGCGCAGCATACTCGGTGCGAAAAACTGTTAAGGCTTCTTGCAAGAGTTCAACGGATTCAAGCAGTGGAAAAATCGCGTTGGCAAGTTGCGTTAAATTCCATAACGCAATGTGCGGCTGGTTGCCGTATCTATAACGACGGCCCTGTGCGTCAGTGGTGTTAGGTGTCCAATCGAGATCATAGCCTTCAAGCCATCCATAAGGTCCGTAATCAATGGTTAATCCGAGAATGGACATGTTATCGGTATTCATAACACCGTGTACAAAACCAACCCGCATCCAGTGCGCGACCATCTGCGCAGTACGTATGCAAATTTCGGTAAACCACTGCAAATAAATTTCGCGAGTGAATTCGCCACTGTTCTCCGGCACGAGATGGGGAAAGTCAGCGGCAATGGTGAAATTGACTAAACGCCTTAATAATTCCACATCATTTCGTGCAGCTAAAATTTCAAAATTGCCAAAGCGAGTAAAGCTTTTTGCCACGCGACAAACTACCGCACCAGGCTCAAGCTGTGCATTACCGTTGTAAAACATATCGCGCCGCACTTGCTCGCCCGTCAGCACAAGACTTAGCGCGCGGGTGGTGGGGATACCTAAATAATGCATAGCTTCACTGCATAAAAACTCGCGCACCGAAGAGCGCAATACGGCAAAGCCATCTGCGGTGCGCGAGTAAGGAGTTGGTCCCGCACCTTTTAATTGCAACGTCCAATGTTCATCTTTTGAATTTTTTACTTCCCCCAGATTAATTGCTCTGCCATCACCCAACTGCCCAGCCCAATGACCAAATTGATGTCCACCATAACAACAGGCATAAGCTTGCATCCCGGGCAATAATTGATTGCCGGAAAATATTTGCGTAAAAATTTCGCTATTTAATTCACTGGGTGTGAGCTCCAGTAAATCCGCCACTTCTCCAGCCGCACACACTAATTGCGGCGCACGCACTGGCGTCGGATTTACAAAAGAATAACAAGCACCCACAACTGTACGTGGATAGTTATGGGTGATGGGGTCTGCAGGTAGCTGTCGGACAAAACGATTATCGAATTGCAATTCCGATATAAATTTTGCGGTCATAATAAAAATCTAATTAGCCAATGATCAGTCATTATGCACAACGAAATAAACATAGCTAATTAAAATTTAGCTTCAGCACCAATAGTTAATTGATATTTATCAATACCACTTTTTGCTGAGGTAGGCGTGGCAATGTCTATATGCACAACATTGCCCACACGTATTTTTGTAGAGCTTAATCGCAATCCAAAACCAACGTCGCTCAGTAAGGGTGAGTAGGGCTGGCCCGGCAACCCCCACGCTTTACCCACATCACAAAATGCGACGACACCCACACGTAACAGGTTAAAAATGTGGAAATCAGAAAAATAACGGCGCTCAAGTGTAAAAACGTAGCGTTTTTTTCCGCGCGAATAATCGACTGGATAGCCACGCAACCCGGTTATACCACCTACCGTAAGCTCTT
Organism: Pseudomonadota bacterium; assembly: GCA_040386215.1. Lineage (GTDB taxonomy): Bacteria > Pseudomonadota > Gammaproteobacteria > Pseudomonadales > Cellvibrionaceae > Cellvibrio. The sequence continues at coordinate 59,050 of JAZKFX010000004.1, read as the reverse complement.
CATACTGCGCAAGATCTTGCCCAACATCATAATTAGCTCGGGCATACCAACGGTTCTTCTCATCTAGAAAAAAATTGTATGACATGCGCGTCGTTAATATTGTCGAATCCATGCCCGTGAGTTCTAAATGCTGACGACCGTCAATCGTTACTTCGTATTCAAGGATATGGTGATCTGCAACATCGGTAATATTTATATACTCACCTTTGAAACGAACCACATCGTCCGGGTTATCCATACTTTCCGGGCCGTAACCCAAACGAAACGAAAAGTTTTGCCCTAATGCAATATCTTCCGGCCGCTGAATTTGATTTACGTTTTTAAAAATACCAAACCTGTTTTCATGGTATTGGTATTCGACCCATGGATAGGTAATTTTATAATCTACAGGGATTCCCTGTAAGGTTTCATCAGTGGGATAAAATTTGTGTTCTTCATTAGTAAAGCCTACCAGCCAACGTTGCGTACGATCGCTAGTAACATTGGTTGCTTTACCTATAAATACTTCATTAAGCAGCGTTTGATGGCGAAATTCGTTAACGACCTCATCACGCGAACGTATAATATCCACCAAGGCTATATCTTCTAACCGCATACCCGCGGCCCAGGGCGTTTCCAAAGAATAAAAAGGTCGGGAGACATTGATTAAACTATTACGACCATCACTGGTATCTTCATATTCTGCGCGGACTGCAATTTGTTTGTTGAGAAAATAGGGATTATAAAATTCGTAACCTATTCCGCTACGCTGTTCATTCTTTGAATAACCAATACTCAGCGCATTGCCCGTGCCAAAAATATTGCCATCACTAATGCCATACCCCGATTCAGTGTCGCCCGACTTTTGGCTGAAAGAAAATTCAGGTTCCAGGACCCACGCATCTTGCGTTACGACAAGCAGATCAACTTCGTTACCACACACAGATTCCGGTAAAATATAAGCATTAGTAAAATATTTTCGCTGACGTAAAATACGCTCTGACTCATGTATGGCTTGTATATTAAGAGGGTCACCAACTTTAAAAAGAAGTTGGGATTCGACAACATTCGAGTTGGTCGTAAAGTGAAGCTGATTCAAAGATCGATAGAGCCAATTATTTTCTTTTGGGTCTTCTTCATCGAAAACATCTATGGGTTTAAATGTAATACTACGAATCGTCTTACCTTCCAGTGATTTATAAAGATCATTATCAATTCTTGTCGATTTCTCTACCGCAACATCAAGACGCAAGCGCGAGAACTTTGTGCATTCAGGTATAACAGCAGGTTTATCGGCCAGGGCCTCAACGACTTCCTGAACAGGAGCAACAGTTGTCTCTTGACTCGGTGTAGCGATAATTTCTTTGCTATTTTCGGCCGTTTCCGGAACCGCTTCCTCCTCAACCTTAACTTCAGCTTTAGTTTCCGTTGCCGTTTCTTGCGCAACTGCTGCCGTGGTAAATAACACAAGGCATAGGCCCAGCGCATTCATCAACAGCCATAACTTTGTCCGTTTTATAAGCATTAAATGCAACATAGAAAGTAGTTAAAACCCCATCAGAAGAACACAAGTACGTGATAAACAAGGCAGGCAGATTATCATGCCCGACACATTTTTATAGCAAGAGCCATAGCTTTCAAAATGTATTACAGGACTGCTGCCACAAATTCATTATTGGATGTGATGATGTTGATCAACTGGGTTACCTGCTCCACCATGAGGGTTACCCATGTCACCATGAGAGTTACCTATGCCACCATGAGAGTTACCTATGCCACCATAAAGTGTCCATAGTCCGTAAAAAATAATTAGCAAAGCTAAACTAGTGCGAATGGGCCGCTGTTGTAATAAGCGCGAGATTTGCTGGGCCGCCACTCCTGTAATCAACACCATAGGTAAGGTGCCAAGCCCAAACGCCAACATGCTGCCAGCCGCTAACCACAGCGCTGATTGCGCCATTGCCAAAGCCAAAGCTGAGTAAACCAAACCGCAAGGCAACCATCCCCATAGAGCTCCCAATAAAAATGCTTTTGAGAGATTTACCACTGGAAATAATTTTTTCCCTAGCGGCTGAATATAAATCCATAGATGGCGCCCCACGGCTTCTAAATAAGTTAAACCTCGCCACCAGTCTGCCAAATATAACCCCATCATTATTAACAAACATCCTGCCAGAACTCGCAACAGGCTACCGTTAACTGGCGCACCAAGCTGCCCGTTAGAGAATATTTGTATAAATATTCCGACCAACAAACCCATTACACTATAGCTAGTAATACGGCCGACGTTGTAAGCCAGCAAAATACCCCAGCGTTTATGGGTAGCACTTGCCGGAATCGCCAGCGTGAGCGCTCCCATGATGCCGCCACACATACCAATACAGTGGCCACTGCTTATTAACCCCATGACGAACATAGGAAGAAAAATCAACCATTCATTCATTACTTACGTTGCCCCTGTGGGTGTTGCCCAGATGAAACTTCTGACGCAGGAGGGTTTGCTGCTGGTGTAATAGTTGTGTGGGATACTGATACTAATTCGGAAGTTTTTATTTTTTCATCATCAAACAAAATTCGATGGGCTTCCGTGTCCAGATTATCGTACTGACCATTATGGATAGCCCACCATAATATTTTTACCGCAATCGCAATAAAAATTAAGGCAACGGGAACCAGAAAATAAAGGCTTTCCATTTTCAATTACTCAAAAAAATCTGGATGAAAAAATTAACTCGAATGAAGATTAATCTGCGCAACTTATCTATCCGCGATGCCCGGATTTCGTTTCTGTTCATCCGCGCCAAATTCTACAACTAGCGTAACTTGCTCAAACGCAGCGCATTCATCACTACGATGAGTGAACTCATGGTCATGCCTATGGCAGCGGCCCAAGGTGCTATATTCCCTGTGGCGGCGAGTGGCAGTGCAATAATATTGTAGGTTAACGAAAAAAATAAATTTTGCTTTATGATGCTATTAGCACGCTCGGCAATACGAATTGCTTGTGGTAATAGTACGAGTTGATCGTTTAATAAAACCGTATCCGCGCTAGTTTGCGCCAAATCAGATGCCGCTGCCATAGCGACTGAAACATCTGCACCTGCCAGTACCGGCACATCGTTAATGCCGTCGCCCACCATTAACACACGATCGCCGCCTAGTTGCGTTATATTGAGACGGGCTAATTTGTCCGCAGGCGTTGCCCCCGCAATATATTCTTTAATATTTAACTGCTGCGCTGTAGCTGCTACTGCAGCAGATTGATCACCGCTTAACAATTCCACCGCAATACCCATTGCTTGCAACTCTGCAACTGCTTGATGCGCGTTGGGTCGAAGTTCATCTTGCAGACTAAACCAAGCTATAGCGCCTTGGTTATCACATAATAATAACCAGAGCAATTTTTCGTCCGGAGCCTGTGCTTCATGCCCAGGTAATTCACCGGCAGGGAATTCACAAACAGGCAAGCCACAACGAGGCGAAGCAAACGCAACTACATCGTCAGATTGCGCAATAATTTCTCTGGCGAAAGCGGGTGCACCTAAACGATAAATTTTATTATCAATGTAGCCCTCAACCCCTGCGCCTGGTATTTGCCTGGCATTATCAGCAGCCATTTCGTTTTTATAAATTTTAAAAGCCTTAGCAATCGGATGACTGGAATCTGCTTCCAATGCAGCGCCAATGGCTAAAACCTGGTCGCGCTGAAAATTTATTTTTGCGTTGGGTTTATTGCACAGTTTTACATCGTTAACGCAGAAATCACCTTTGGTTAAGGTTCCCGTTTTATCAAATATAACCCGCGTAATTTTTGGCAGCATTTCGATAACATGACCGCGCGCCACTAAAAACCCACGCTGCCGTAAATTGGCAGTGGCCGCAGAAAGTGCAGCAGGCATGGCTAAGGCTAATGCGCACGGACAAGTGACCACTAACACGGAAAGTGTAATCCACAAGGCACGACTTGAATCTTTGAACCACCAAAATATAAATACACCGATGCAGACGACCAATAACCGGCCCACAAAAAAACGTGCGACCTTATCAGCCATCACCACTTGCCGAGGCTTTTCTTCAGCAGCTTGAATGGTTAAGCGTTCGATGCCGGAAAGTTGCGTGGCGCCACCGATGGCGGTGACTTTAATCCGTAATACGCTGCACTTATTCAGCGTGCCGGCAATAACACTATCGCCGGATTTTTTAAACAGCGGCAGCGCTTCGCCGGTGATAAGCGCCTCCACCACTTCGCTTTCACCGTCAATCACAACACCATCACAGGGAAATGTATCTCCCGCTTTGACTAACACTAGATCGCCAAGCGCAAGTTTTTTTAAAGGGACGTTACATATTATTTCTTGTCCGTCTTGCTGCGTAATGCAACACGCCGTCAGTGGCATAAGCTGCGCAAGATTAGCAAAAGCCAAACGATTGCGATGCCGCGCCCGCTGCTCAACATAGCGACCTAGCAATAAGAAAAAAGTGAACATGGAAACCGATTCAAAATACACTTCGCCGCCGCCATGAATAGTCGCCCAGGCACTGGCGAGATAAGCCAGGCCTATCGCCAAAGCAACAGGCACATCCATGATTAATTGTCGACTTTGGATGCTACGCCATGCCGCTTTAAAAAATGGTGCAGCCGAAAAAAATACCACCGGAGTTGCCACTAGCAGGCTCAACCAGCGCAAAAAATCCAGCCACACATCGACGGCACCCGTATAAATACCTACCGCTACTATCATGGTTTGCATCATGCCAAAACCAGCCACTCCTAGACGAAACAAGGCGATGCGATCTTGTTGTTTAATTAATGCTTGTTGTTGCTCGTCAGTCGCCGGGCGAGGTCTGTAACCAATTTCGGTGAGGGCTTGCAATAGTTCGCTCAATTGCATTTGCGTATAAGCCCATACAATAGTGCAACGATGCGTACTAATATTGACGCTGACAATTTTTATGGCGGAATTTTTTTTAAGATGGGCTTCTATTAGCCAACTGCAAGCGGCACAGGAAATACCTTCGAGTAATAAATTTGCTTGATAATGCTCAGTATCGTAAGCAGTCACAAATTCACTTTGCACTTCTGGCAAATTATATATTTTCCAATCGATAGCTGAAGTTGATCCAGCATCGCGTTGATGAGTCAACGTCGACACTGTTGCTTCGGCGCGGTAGCGATAAAAACTTTCTAAACCCCCATCAATAATCGCCATTGCAACCGCTTGGCAACCGACACAACACATTGGCTGCCGTACGCCCGCGATAATTACCGGGTAATTTACCGATGCAGGCACTGCTAGCCCGCAATGATAGCAAGCAAGATTTTTTTTATTTTCTAGAGAAGTCACAGCGGGGTTTACCAAAGCAATTATTTAACACGCGGCTGCAAAAGGGCTTCAGCATTTTTCGAAAAGTCTATGCCGCCACTTAGCAACCATTTGGCTTGCTTACGTTTACTCGCATCTGCTTCGGGCACCAGAGATAAGTACCAGAAATATTCTAACCGCACAGGTAATTCCGCACGGTATTCACCCGCTACAATTTCATGCAGGACGACATATCGGTCGCTATCTTTTTTGACTGGATGGTCCATAAATAATAATAATTGTCGCGGTAAATTTTTACTGTTTTTCACCGAGACCAGAACTTCCCTGGTGGCAGAATCGAATCTTATATTCGCGGTTAAACCCAACGCCAGCGCTTGCTCATCTTGCTGTAACAATTGATTAATCGCACGTCCCTCCTTGTAGTAGTTATCAGCGACTACGTCATCGGAATAGTGGAACGCCATAGAGACGGTTATGCCACAGAGAACAATGATAAACAACAGTGGACCTATCACCATCCAAAACCAAACCTGGCGATACCAGGGCAAGAGTTGCTCAGCCGTTTGATTCATATAGCCACACCTCTAAACAATTCTGCAGGTCGGGTTTTAGCCCGATTAAAAAATCTGATTAAAACCCGGCTTATCTTGAGATCGTTAAACTAATTCGCGGGACCAATAAAGGTAGTGTTGTGCGAAGCTTTAATGTCCGGGTTATCACGCGCTATTAACGTGAAAACGATATCATTTTTTTCGCCCATTAGAGCAGCCCGTTTAACGCTAACCCGCACCGGAACCGTAAGAATTTCGCCTTCTACCAAGGGCGGCGCTTTATAGCCCTGCACCTCAAAAGGAAAATCGCCATCAACGCGAATATCATAGACGTGTTGTTGGCGATCCATGTTTTCAATTTTCAGGGTGTAGACGTTTTGAATATTAGCATCGACTATGCGATACATTTTTGCACCGCGATCACGTAGCACTTCAATGCTGACAGGTACGCGATTAGTAATGGAATAGACAAAAAATCCGATCATCACCAGCAGCATAAAACCGTAAGCCAATACCCGTGGCCGCAATAGTTTAATTTTACTTTTCCCGACTGAGTTTTCAGTAGTGAAACTAATTAAACCCAATGGATAATTCATTTTCTCCATCACACTATTGCAAGCGTCAACACACAAACCGCAATCAATGCATTCGGCTTGCAGGCCATCGCGTATATCAATATTGACCGGACAGACTTGTACGCACCACGAGCAATCTATGCAATCACCTAAACCCTTGGCTTTATAATCTTCGTCTGGTTTACGCGGCCCGCGGCCCTCACCACGTGCCTTGTTATAAAACACGCTCAGCGTATCATGATCAAACATTACTGCCTGAAAACGTGCATAAGGGCAGACATATTTACAAATTTGCTCGCGCATAAATCCGGCATTCATATAAGTTGCACCGGCAAAAAATAACACCCAGTAGGCCACACTTAAACTGACATTAAAGGTAAAAAAATTAATGATTAACGCGCGAATAGGTGTGAAATAACCAATAAAGGTTAGCCCCGTTATTAAGGCGATGCTAATCCATATCGTTTGTGTCGCAGCTTTACGAAAAAACTTTCCCATACTCCATGGCTGAGCGTCCAGCTTGATACGTTTATTGCGATCACCCTGACACACCAACTCTGCCCACATAAACATTTGCGTCCACACAGTTTGCGGGCAGGTAAAACCGCACCACACACGACCCACCATAACCGTAACGGTGAATAACAAAAATGCCGCAATAATTAATAGCCACGCGAGATACATGCCATCCTGCGGAGAAAAGGTTATCCATAGCACGTTGAATTTACGCGTGGGCAAGTCAAAGAGCATGGCCGGACGACCATCAATCACCAGCCAAGGCATAAGCAGATAACCCAGCAATAAAGGGATGCCGGTATAACGACGCAAGCGCTGATAAAAACCAGTGATGTGCCGAACATACACTTTATCTTCGGCTTCATACAAATTGACGTAGCGAATTTGCGGTGTGGGCGATGGCAATGAAGAAGGTTCAAGCTTTTCGCTCACCGGCATTTCCTCGAACATAATACGAATTAAAAAATGAAATAAAATCTACCAAGGAAAGCACTTACTTAATTCGTCATGCTCGTAAAGCAAATATGACGACTCCCATCTAAAGCCAATAACAGAATGGAAGAAACGTTTTAAGTAAGCATCCTTTAAATCTGGTAGTAAAAATAAAATAGGTGAGATTCCAAACAGCAACTGATCAGGCTGATAGCGATGCTCACGGGCGCAAAGAATTACTGAGCAGCTGCGTCTATCGACAAGCTGTATACGTAGGCTGCAAGTAAATGTATGCGCTCAGGCTTCAACATTTGCTCATGCGCTGGCATAACACCGCTGCGCCCCTGACGCAAAGTCTGCCGCAGTTCATTAGGTTCACCGCCATATAACCACACGGCGTCCGTAAGGTTGGGTGCGCCTAACTGCTGCACACCTTTGCCATCAGCACCGTGACAGGCTGCGCAGTTGGTGGCAAACAATGGCATACCCAGTTTGGCTTTCGCCTGATCATGTTCACGCCCGGAAAGCGCCAGGACAAACTCCGCAACATTGGCAATCTTAGCTTCGCCCAATGTTGCGCCCCAGGCTGGCATCATGGCTTTACGTCCCTGCACTATGCTTTGTTTAATTTGGTCAGGGCTGCCGCCATAGAGCCAATCTTTATCAGTCAGGTTTGGATACCCCTGATTGCCGCTGCCATCCGCACCGTGGCAAAGGGCGCAATTATTTAGAAACAAGCGATAGCCCATTTTCATTGCCGTAGCGTTATTGGCTAATTCAGGAATAGCCGCTTTCGCAAATTCTCCGAAGGTAGCCTCGTATTGCGCTTGCGCCTGAAATTGCTCTGCCTTTAGTTGCGAAGCTGATGTCCACGCATTTTTATTTCCTACACTTAAACCCTGATAAGCGCCCAACCCCGGATACACAATTAAATAACCAACGGCATAAATCATGGTGGCGATAAACATGTAAAACCACCATCGCGGCAAAGGATTGTTGTACTCCTCAATCCCATCATAAACATGGCCGGTGGTTGATACTGCATCAGTCTGGGTACCACCGCTTTCGCCATTATTTGCATGAGCCTCATCTACCACCGCAAGTTTGCGGTTTGCCATTAACACCCACAAGATCAATATCAGGTTGGCAATGGTTAATACGACAATCCACAAACTCCAAAAATTACTCATCATCTACGCCACCCTTTTATCATCACAGCTGATGATCTCTCTATTCTTTGTCTAATTTATCTGTAACGTCCGAGTCATCAGACAAGCCTGCGTCATCTGCAAACGGCAGCTTTGCATCATCATCAAAACGTTGCTTTAACCTGGGAGAAAATGCCCAACAACAAACACCGAAAAAAGCAACAGCGACCAGGACTGTTGCAATTGCCCCCAAGGTTCCGGCATCCATGGGTTAGCGCTTCTCGGTTAAGAGCGTGCCCAACTGTTGCAAGTAAGCAACCAGAGCATCCATTTCGGTAATACCTTTAACCGCCTTTTCCGCACCCGCGAAATCGTCTTCGGTATAGGGAACACCCACCGAACGTAAGGCACGCATTTTTGCTGCCGTGTGTTTTCCATCCAGTTTGGTGTCATATAACCAGGGAAAAGCGGGCATGATGGATTCGGGCACTACGCTGCGTGGGTTAAATAGATGGGCTTTTTGCCAATCATCCGAATAACGCTTTCCGACTCGCGCGAGGTCCGGACCGGTACGCTTGGAACCCCATAAAAACGGATGTTCGTACACAGATTCACCCGCAACCGAATAATGACCATAACGCTCCACTTCGGCCCGCAAAGGGCGAATCATTTGCGTATGGCAAACGTGACAACCTTCGCGAATATAGATATCGCGCCCTTCCAGTTCCAGAGCGGGCAAGGGTTTTAAACCGGCAATGGGCGTCGTCGTTTCCTTTAGGAAAAACGGCGGTACAACTTCGACCAAAGTACCAAAGCTGATAGCGACAAGTACGAGTACTGTCATCAAGCCAATATTTTGTTCAACTATATTGTGACCTTTCATGCTCTCCCCTCTAGATTACAACGGTCGCAGCCTGCGGCTGGTCTTTATCACTTGGCTTTACAACGAAAACGTCTTCACTACCCAGCTTGATGGTGCGGTACATGTTATAAGCCATCAACACCATGCCCGCCAAAAAGAAAACACCGCCAATCAAACGCACCAGATAACCCGCGTAACTGGCTTGAGTCGACTCAATAAAGCTATAAGTCAAAGTGCCATCCTGGTTAAAGGCTCGCCACATTAGGCCCTGCATGATGCCGTTAACCCACATAGCACAGACGTACAACACCGTTCCGATGGTCGCTAACCAGAAATGAATATTAATGAGCCTCACGCTATACATTGCCTGACGGCCGAACAGCAAAGGCAGCATGTGATAAATAGCACCAATAGAAATCATTGCCACCCAACCCAATGCGCCGGAATGAACGTGACCAATAGTCCAATCCGTGTTGTGCGACATGGCGTTGACGGTTTTGATCGCCATCATCGGCCCTTCAAAGGTGGACATACCGTAGAAAGAAAGAGATACCACGAGAAAGCGCAAGGTGGGATCGGTGCGCAATTTATGCCAGGCCCCGGACAAGGTCATAATGCCGTTGATCATGCCGCCCCAGCTCGGCGCGAGCAGAATTAACGACATCACCATTCCTAAAGACTGGGTCCAATCGGGTAGTGCCGAGTAATGCAAATGATGGGAACCGGCCCAAATGTACATGGAGATCAGTGCCCAGAAATGCACAATCGACAGCTGGTAAGAATAAACCGGACGACCCGCTTGCTTGGGTACAAAGTAATACATCATGCCCAAAAAGCCTGCTGTCAAATAAAACCCTACCGCATTGTGGCCATACCACCACTGCACCATAGCGTCGGCAGCGCCGGCGTAAGCCGAATATGATTTCCAGAAAGTAACCGGAACTGCGGCCGAATTCACCACGTGCAATACCGCAATGGTGATGATGAAAGCGCCGTAAAACCAATTGGCCACATAAATATGTGAAGTACGGCGCTTAACCAGCGTGCCGAAAAACACAATGGCATAACTCACCCAAACCAGAGTAATCAAAATATCTATGGGCCATTCGAGCTCGGCATATTCTTTAGTGGAGGTGTAGCCCAGCGGCAGCGTAATAGCCGCCGCCACAATCACTAGCTGCCAACCCCAAAAAGTAAAAGGAACTAACCAGCCACCAAACAACGCCGTTTGACAAGTGCGTTGCACCACGTAGTAGGAGGTAGCAAATAACGCACAACCGCCAAATGCAAAAATCACGGCATTAGTATGTAGCGGGCGAAGGCGACCAAAATGCGTGTAAGGTTGAAATAGATCGTTCATTCCAGGCCACACCAGCTGTGAGGCGAGGAGCACGCCAATAGCCATACCGACTATGCCCCAAACCACAGCCATCACGGTAAATTGACGCACTATATCGAAGTCGTAAACCGGCGGGTTACCGGCCACAGCTTGATGAGTATTCATAGAAAATCCCATACTAAAAGCTAAGCGTTAATGAATAATTTTGTTTGAAGTGTGGTTCGGCAAGTGAATTCCAGCAACACAGTGAACGAGAAAGCAGCAAGCTACATAAAATTTGTATTTTGCCTCAGGATCACTAACGACTCATTGATATTGATCAAACATAACTAAAACCAATTTAAGCGACAGCACGGTCGCTAACATTTCCCACGAATTGCACTACGAATGAATGCAGCTCAAGAATATCTAGTGCTTAAAAAATTGTTCTTTCTCAGAAAGGAATGCCACTTTCATGGCTCTTCATGCCTTCACTTAACTATCGGTTTTAACTGGGTGTCGCCATGCTCGAAGCGAGATCCGACTGAAGCAAAGCAAAACTGGATTGACCTCGCTGGCATGGTAACTCCCGGGTCTTGGAGCTGAAGAACTTAGTAAGTGCCACGCAACCTGGAAAAGATATTGGTCTTTTCTTGCGTATTAAAATCGCTTTGAGCCTTTTAAGCCTGGGCGAAAACGCCTCGAATTAAAAAGCCCCAGCCTGGAAGGCCCCCACTTACCAAGTCCCGAACTTACTTCAGCACTCGACCTTTGTTGGCAGCTATACGCATCCGCAATGCATTTAGCTTAATAAACCCTTCTGCATCTTTTTGATTGTAAGCGCCGGCGTCATCTTCAAAGGTAGCGACTTTCTCATCAAACAAGCTATCAGCCGAACGGCGGCCTACGACAGAAACGGTGCCTTTATAAAGTTTTACACGCACCTCACCATTTACGTAATCTTGTGACTCATCGATCATTACCTGCATCATTTTACGCTCCGGACTCCACCAGTAACCGTTGTAAATCATCTCGGCATACTTGGGCATTAAGCTATCTTTCAAATGCGCAACTTCGCGGTCAAGAGTGATTGATTCAATGGCACGGTGCGCGCGCAGCATGATGGTGCCGCCAGGAGTTTCATAACAACCGCGAGATTTCATGCCAACGTAACGGTTTTCAACGATATCCAAGCGGCCTACGCCATTTTCACCGCCGACTTTATTGAGATAAGCCAGGACGGTTGCCGGTGACATATCTTTCCCGTCAATCGCTACCACATCACCTTTCAGGTAAGTCAAATTGAGGTAGGTTGGCGCATCTGGTGCCGCTTCCGGGGCCACACTCCAACGCCACATATCGTCTTCGGCTTCAGTCCAGGTATTTTCTAACACGCCGCCTTCGTAAGAAATATGCAGCAAATTCGCGTCCATAGAATAAGGGGATTTTTTCTTATTTTTTGCGTAATCAACCGGGATATTGTTCTTCTCACAATAGGCCATCAAGGTTTCGCGCGAGGTCAAATCCCATTCACGCCAGGGCGCAATCACTTTAATGCCGGGCTTCAGTGCATATGCACCCAATTCGAAACGTACTTGATCGTTGCCTTTGCCCGTAGCGCCGTGAGAAATAGCATCAGCACCTACTTCGTTGGCAATTTCAATCAGACGTTTGGCAATTAGCGGGCGCGCAATCGAGGTGCCCAACAAATATTCGCCTTCATAAACTGTGTTCGCACGGAACATAGGAAACACAAAATCGCGCACGAACTCTTCACGTAAATCATCGATATAAATTTGTTGCACGCCGAGGGCCTTGGCTTTAGCGCGGGCAGGTTCAACTTCTTCACCCTGGCCAATATCAGCAGTAAAAGTGATGACTTCACAGTTGTAGTTTTCTTGTAACCACTTAACAATCACTGAGGTATCCAAGCCGCCCGAATAAGCGAGTACAACTTTTTTAATGGATGATGAGGCGCTTTTGCTAGTCGACATAGGACACTCCGCTGAAAAAATTCTGTGAACCTGCGCGCAGCTTAACGCTGGGCGCAGGTTGGGGCGCAGAATTGTACCCGCAAGTCACTAAAATTCCCATAAAAAAAGTTTTCAGAAGATTGCTTTTTTGGCATTTAAATCGCCGCAAATATAAGGCTCTAAACCCCTATGGGCGCCGCTTGGTGCGTCCATAAGCATTAGCAGGTAATCCAGGGCGCAGCTAGCAGCGCCCCTACAGGGATGAGAGGATTGGGGCGGTGCCCCGAAATTGAATTGGCGATTGGGAGTGCCGCTCGTTTGCTGCAACAGTTGGCTAAAGCTTAAAGGTGGACACCTTGTCACCCAATGTCCGAGCATGATCTTGTAAAACTTTGGCGCGAACTTCTCCGGCATGAGCTTCATCAACAGAATTATCTGCAACCCGCCGGATAGACGTTACATTCTGCAGAACTTCTTTCACTACCTGGCTTTGCTCTTCAGCTGCAGTCGCAATTTGTGCGGCCATAGCACTAATCTCGCCAACGGCGGAATTAATATTGTTAAGGGAGCGCGACGCATTGTCCGCATTTTGCACGCTGCCAGTGGCCAATATACGACTGTCATTCATGATAGACACAGCATTTTTTGCGGTGTTTTGCAGTGAACTGATCATGGTTTGTATCTCACCGGTACTGGCATGAGTACGTTTTGACAACACGCGCACTTCGTCCGCCACCACCGCGAAACCGCGACCCTGCTCCCCCGCACGTGCGGCTTCAATAGCAGCGTTTAGCGCTAGCAAGTTGGTTTGTTCGGCAATGCTTTGGATAGTGGAAAGAATTCCATTAATGTCCTGCACATGGCTGTTAAGCGTAGAGATAACATTGCCGGCCTGCTCCACCTTATCTGCCAACACCACAATCGAATCGCGGGTTTTATCGACTTGCACCTTGCCCTCTTCGGCACTACTCACAGATTCATCGACCGACGATGCGGTGCGCTCAGCATGATGGGCAATTTCGTGGGTAGCATTATTCATCTCACCCATGGCTTGGGCCACCATACCGATTTGCTCTTGCTGCGTGCCCAGCTCTTTCACCGAGCTACTGGCGCGATCGGCCATTGCACGAGCGTTAACTTGTAATTCACTAGCTTGCAGCCGGATGTTTTCCACCAGGCTGTGCATGTGATCGACAAACAAATTGAAATTTGCCGCTAGTTTGCCCACCTCATCGCCTGATGAAACCGGCAGGCGCCGTGACAAATCTCCACCACCGGAAGCAATATCTGAAAGCGACTGGGAAACATTGTGCAATGGCCGTAATAACCGACCATTAAACCAATAGATAAGGATAATAGTGGTAAATAGCAGTAGCAAAATAACTACCATTTGGCTCATTAAGGTCGCGTGTACCGGATCGACCAACAACTTACGATCAAGCACCATGATTAACATTAAATCCGAGTTAGGAATGGCAGATGCAAAAACCTGATGGGTTTTGCCATTGATTTTCACCAGGTGCAAATCTTCATTATCAGCCATCAATTTATTGATATAAGAAGTGGTGAATTCTTTAGCAACATCCGTAAGTGGTTTATTCAATAATTTCTCATTGGCATGGGCAAATACAGTACCTTTTTGTGTGGCGATAAACATGTATCCTTCGCCCGGCAATTCAATATCGCGCAGCTGTTGGACAATATTGTCGATGTTCACATCAATCCCCAAAACCCCCTTCACCGAAGCATCACTATTGAGTACAGCACGGCCCAGTGAAACCACAAACTTACCGGTTGCCGAAGCTACCGAAGGATTATCCATAAAAGTTTTGCGCTTATCCTCCATCGCATTAATATACCAACCCCACTTGCGTGGATCATCATTGCCGGGAGCCATCACCAGATTATTAGCATTGACAAGCTTGCCATCCGCAAACGCCAAAAATACATTGTCGACGTCTGCCGCTATGCGTAACTGTACCAAGTGAGCGTTGTAATTTGTATCGTCCGAAGTGGCAGGAAAACTTTCCAATGATTTTCCTTTCAGCGCAAACCAATCACTGACATATTTACTGAATGTGTTGGATATTCCGCCAACTTGACGCGCAATACTGATTTCCATCGCTGTCATTGCCGAAGTGTATGAGAGAAATGCCACGGCACAACCCACCACCAATAATGAAAATGCAACAGAGGCACTGATTTTTTTTCTTAACGACCATTGCGCAAACATTTTTTCCCCAATGCAATTTAGTAAAAAATAAGTGGTGCGATATTTGTTAATACTTATTTATAGCTCAACCTCACCAAAAGCACGAATACAAAACAGCAAAGAAAAATGGCCGGTTAAAAACTTATTAGTGACACCTCGCGATTAAGCTTTCGGCATAGGACTGTAAACTCTTTAACACTTCTTTTTGCTGATCAGTTGCTGTGTCTTCAACCAACATGGCTGCCACTCGCGCCTTCAATTCATCAAATACCAAACTAGCGCCTGCAGTTGCATCTGTAAGGCGTAAACGACAAAAAGCAAGCCAGCGTTGCTGCTCAGCCTGGGTTAACGATTGCGGGAAATTGCGTGCACGGTAACGAAATAATAATTCAGTCAGACGCTGGTCTTGAAAAACAAAAGATTTCATTGCCAGGTCATCCGGCGATGCACGGCGCACTTGCAACATCATTTTTTTATCCTGCTCGTTAAAAAAACCGTTATAGAGCATTTGTTCGGGGTCGGTTTTTTCCAAATAGCTATGTTCGCTATAGAGCTTATAAAGTTTTTGTTGCAGCTGCGCTTGCTGTATTACAGTCAACGCTTTGATTAATTGCCAATGCTTTTCGCAACCCGCTTTATCAATGCGTAAACGTTCGGCAGTTACATTATCGAGCATGCCTGGCGGAAGCAGCATGGGAGTTTTATTGAGATGAATTTCTTTCAGCGGCAATCGGACCACACCTTCAGACAAGTCAGCAGTTCGCGCAAACAAACGCAAACGCAACTCATCGATTGATAAGTCGAGTAAATCCTGGGGGCTCACACTGAGGTTGTAAGCAATCACTGAATTTTTATTATTTGGATGAATCGCTAAAGGCAAAACCAACGCAGCATTCCCCTGCTCACTGGGAAATCGTGATGAAATATGCAACAGCGGTTTATGCTGGGCGATGTCAATCAAGCTTGCGCTAAAACGTTTATCGCGCAAACGATAGGCATAATCATAAAGTTTTGGCTGTTTCGTTTTAATGAGCTTTGCGATAGCGATGGTGGCATACACATCCGACAGCGCATCATGGGCAGCGTCATGAACTAGATGGTTGGCTTTGGTCAGCATTTCTAATTTAAAGCAGGGCTTACCATCATCATAATTCGGCCATTCAATACCTTCAGGGCGAAGCGCACGCGTCATGCGCACCATATCGATGATGTCCCAGCGCGAATTGCCGTTGCGCCATTCGCGTTCATAGGGATCATAAAAGTTACGATAGAGCGCGTAACGCGTCACTTCATCATCAAAACGAATCGAGTTGTAGCCTACTCCGCAAGTACCAGGAGCGCCAAGTTCAGCGATAATTTTTGCAATGAATTCGACTTCAGAAAGCCCCTCCGCCAACACGAACTGCGGTGCTAAGCCCGTTACCAAACAGGCTTCTGGTTTTGGCAATAAATCCGGTGCCGGGCGGCAGTAAAGCATGAGTGGCTCACCGATGATATTGAGGTCTTCATCGGTGCGAATACCGGCAAATTGCGAAGGACGATCCTGCGCTGGAACTTCGCCCCAGGTTTCGTAATCATGCCAGTAAAGGGTATTCTGTGGCTCGGTTTTCATTGTCGAGTTCCTGTCCAATAGTTGTGCAATCGTAACGGCAACAGTTATGCAATCGTATCGCCCATTGCCATTTTCCAAAGGTGCAATCTAACACCTGTAAACCACTTTCCCCTATACTGCCGCCCTGGAAATGAAATCAAATTTATTACGTGGGAGTCTCGCCATGAGCGATCTAGAAAGCTTATTTGCCAGTAACGTAAAATGGGCAAACGATATCAAAACTCAAAATCCTGATTTTTTTTCAACGCTCGCGCAACAGCAAGCACCAGAATACCTGTGGATTGGTTGCTCCGATAGCCGCGTACCCGCCAACCAAATTGTCGATTTGGCACCGGGTGAATTATTTGTGCATCGCAATGTAGCCAACCTGGTAATTCACACTGATCTCAACTGCATGACCGTACTGAATTACGCGGTAGAGTTTTTAAAAGTTAAGCACGTCATGGTGACCGGCCACTACGGTTGTGGTGGCGTAAAAGCGGCACTGGAAAATCGCAAGTTAGGTTTAATTGACTATTGGCTACGCAATATTCGTGACGTTTATTTCAAAAACCAAGCGGTTATGGATGAGCTAACTGATCCAAATGAACGCCTTAACCGCCTCTGTGAATTAAACGTATTACAACAAGTTGATAATATTGCTCACAGCAACATCGTCCAAAATGCCTGGGCGCGGGGTCAGGAACTGAGTATTCACGGTTGGATTTATGATATCAATGATGGGATCCTACATAAACTGCGCCCACCGATTGATAATGTTACGCAAATTTCTGAACAATACCGGCTGTATTAATTCCGCAGTACCTGCGGTATTTACCTAAAGGACTTATTCATTCTCCTAATTATTACTGGCTTTCAATCGCAATCGTCATCTTCGCGAAGCGGGATGACGAGCTTAAGTAAGCGGCATTCGGTATTTTCTTAAGCTTCCCGCAAAGAACCCGGCACTGACGTAAACTTAACCGCGCAAGCTTAACTGCACCGCTCAAACCTTGGTCTATACTTCAAAAATTCCCTATAAACCAAGACGAATTCCATGCTGCTAAACACGCAACCCATTGGGCCTGATATACCCGAAACTTCCATGGAGGAAAAGCAGGTACACTCGCTCTTTAGCAGCACCCCCTTATCCCTATTCGTCTCAATTCTGCTTGGCTTAACACTCAGTGCATCACACTGGAATATTATTGGCCATGCCGAACTAATGCTGTGGAATAGCATTATGCTTTTCGCCATTTGTTTTCGTACCGCATGCTGGTACCTATGGCGAAACCACAATCAAGTTGTGGAGATAACTCACTGGTTATTTATTTTTCGTGGCAGCATTTGGCTTTCCGGTGCGGCCTGGGGCTGCAGTGCGTTCTTTATGCTTGCGCATTACAACACCACTTATCAAGTGCTGCTCTCTTTCACTATCGCAGGCGTAGCTAGCGGTTCATTAACGACTTTGGCAATCGACAAACTTTCCGCACTTGGCTTCACGATATTAACGATCACGCCACTCACCATAAGTTTATTTATGGAACACGGGTCCGTCGCCATTCCCTTGGGCATAATGTCAACGCTTTACATTATTTTTGTATTATCTGCAGCCAGCAGAGCACGCCACAATCTCATCGATCAACACTATAAAAATACACGTTTGATCGCGTGGGGCAAAGAGCGGATCAAATTGCAAAAACTCAGCAAATCCATCAGTGATGCTCAAGCCAAATTTATTAAAAATTCAGATATAACCACTATTTTCCCACAGCTATTAGCCGACATTTTGGAATTAACGGAGAGCAAATTTGGTCTTATTGGAGAAGTTTTTTTTAGCAAAGATAATCAACCTGAACTTAAGATACATACACTAAGCAGTATTGGCGAAGATGAACAATTCAATCTCGCCTATCAAAAACATGATCGGGAAAAAACTGTCCTGAGAGATATGAACAACCTTCTCGGTGCAGCCATATCAAAAGGCAAAAGTGTCAGCAGCAATAATACACTTATAGATATGCGTGGTAGCGCTATGCCTGAAGGCTATCCCGTGCTTTTCAGTTTTGTTGCGATTCCTATTTTTAATGGTACCACCCAAGTAGCCGTCTTAAGCGTTGCCAACAAAATCAATGGTTATGACGAAGGCGTAGTAGATTTTTTAAAACCAGTTGTCGACACTATCGCACAATTTATTGAAGTTATTCGCCATAATCGGCAGCAAAAATTGTATGAAGAAAAAATTTCCAACAATACAAAACACACCAAAGCCATATTGGATGATGTGTTTGATGCAATCATTACGATTAATAAATTTGGCAAAATACAATCCTTCAACCATGCCGCAGAAACTATTTTCGGCTATCAGGAAAAAGACATCATTAACACTAATATTAATCGTCTTATTCCCGAACCGTCGAGTTCAAAACAAGACAACAAAGCGTCAAATAATCAAGGCCTAACACACACTTACATCATTGGCGTCGGACAGGAATTAGCAGGACTAAGACGCAATGGAAAAGCATTTCCCATAGAATTTTCTATCTCCGAATTACTAATCGATAACGAACCTATTTATATCGGCGTAGTGCGTGATATCAGTGAACGCAAGCGCAGTGAAGAATTAAAAAACCAATTTATTGCTACAGTTACGCACGAACTGTGCACACCATTAACATCCATTTCCGGCGCGCTTGGAATCTTAAATAGCGGCTCACTGGGCCGGCATACAGAACTGCAACAAAAGTTAATTAATATTGCTATCAACAATAGCCTGCGCTTGCAAAAATTGATTACGGATTTACTGGATATGGATAAGCTGTTAAGCAACAGAATTGATTTGCAAATCGTCCCACTTTGCATTCAAGAGGCCGTGACCAAGGCGATAGAAAGTAACCAATCTCACGCTGACAAATATCACATAAAATTAAAAATTAAAAACAACCAGACATCGACGCAAGTTTTTGGTGATAGCTATCGGATACACCAGGTGTGCAACAACTTGCTTTCAAACGCGGTGAAATTTTCTCCACCCCATAGCACGGTAGAAATCGAAACGAGTATTAATGGAAGATTTGCCAGAGTAACCATTACCGATCACGGTAGCGGTATTCCGGAAGATTTCAAAACAAGAATATTTCAACGCTTTTCCCAAGCCGATAAATCTGATACGCGCATCAATGGAGGAAGCGGCCTGGGCTTAGCTATCAGCAAGGAATTAATCCAGCGGATGAGCGGAAACATTGGCTTCACCTCAAATAAAGAAGACGGTAGTAGCTTTTATTTTGAGTTACCTTTAGCGGTTAATCAGAGCTAGGACCCTACCCCATGACCACAGCAAAAAATAGTTTTGAACAGAAACTCGCCACATTAAAAGCGGAGTACAGGCTACAGCTACCAAAAAAAATTGCCGATATTAGTGAAGACTGGAATAAACTTATTGAACAATGGTCAACAGAAACCTTCACAATCCTCTACCGCAATGTTCACAGTTTAATTGGTACCAGTGGAACTTTCGGTTTTACCGAACTCAGTAAAGCTGCACGCGATCTCGAAATCGCAATAAAACCTTTGCTTGAAACAATGGTTGAAACCCTGACAGACGATAAGGAATTAGTTAGCGTGATAAATTCAAACATCTATCAGCTCGGAATCCTTCTCGAAACAATTCAACGTGACCATACTCACAGCAGCGATGCGAATGACACTGCAAAACTACGCGCACAGCTATCCATCTACAATGACACAGAAATAACCACCAACAATATTCTTATCTATTATCTGGATGATGAGTTAACCCTACCGAACCTGCTGGTGGATCAACTCGCAAATTACGGGTTTAAAGTGGTCCATTTCCTCACTATGCAAGATTTTCTAAGTGCGCTAAAAAAAGAAAAGCCTAGCCTGGTACTGCTTGACTTAATATTGCCAGATGTCAATGAAGCCTACCTATTTATGCAGGCAAAAATAATGTCTAACGCGGGGGTAAAAGTTATTTTCCTGTCCGGCAAAGATGACATTCAGAGTCGCCTTGCCGGTGTTCGCGCAGGTGCGCAGGCCTACCTCAGCAAAACCACAGATGTCCCTACTTTAGTGGAACTTATTCGTAGAACCTTACGCCTGCGCATTACTAAACCAGCGCGGGTATTGATCGTTGATGACCAGGACTCAGTAGCGCAATTTTACAGCAATATACTTATTGAAGCTGGGATAAATACTACCGTCACTACAAACCCTTTTAATGTATTAACGCTCATGCAAGATTGCCTTCCCGATTTATTGTTGCTTGACTTTAACATGCCCGATATCAGCGGCGATGAATTGGGAGCAGTTATTCGCCAACATGAACAATATCAATCTATTCCCATGCTATTTTTATCTGCAGAAGTGAATGCTGAACGAAAAACATCTTTATTAGAAATTGGCTCTGACGACTTGCTACTAAAAGGAATGCCGCCAGAAGAGTTAGTACGTCAAGTCAAAAGCCGGATAACCCGAGCCAAAATATTAAGTACTATGATGTATCAAGACAGCCTCACCGGGTTACTAAACCACGCGCAAATTCAATTAGCGGCGGAGCGCGTATTTAGCGGCGGCAAACGCCAAAAAACTGTTTCTTGTATCGCCATGATTGATATTGACAATTTTAAAAAGATTAACGACAGCTATGGACACTTAACCGGTGACAGAGTGATTAAAGCGCTGGCAAATTTATTAGAACAGCGTTTGCGCTTAACCGATTATATAGGGCGTTTTGGCGGCGAAGAATTTATGTTGGTACTGCCTGATATCAACGTCAATGAAGCGGCAAGCTTGTTAAACAATTTACGCAAATCTTTCGCAGCTATTGAATTCAACGAAGCTAATAGTAAATTCACCGTCACTTTTAGTGCAGGTGTTGCCGAAAGCACGGGCATGAATAATTTTATGAAGCAAATTAAATGCGCAGATGAAGCAATGTACCGAGCGAAAACACGCGGCCGCAACCTGGTATGTGCAAATTTAAAGGGCGACGTGCAATGATTAAACTCTATTACCACCCCCCAGTGTTTTAATTTTTTCCAGAATCGCCGCGCCCATTTCATCGAGATTAACAGTTTTATCCACACCACCCATATTCACTGCTTCTTTTGGCATGCCATAAACGACACAGGATTTTTCATCTTGCGCAAGGGTATAACCACCCGCGTTGCGAATATCCAGCATGCCTTTCGCACCATCTTTTCCCATACCCGTTAATAAGACTGCAATAACATTTTTACCACCAGCATTAGCAACGGATTCAAACATCACATCCACTGCAGGACGATGCCTGTGCAAGGGTTCGGCTTGCGATAATTTAACAACATAATCTGCACCATAACGCATGACCATCAAGTGATGATCCCCCGGCGCCAAATAAGCATGACCTGGCAAAATGCGCTCACCGCCACTCGCTTCCACAACATGTAAACGCGTGCATTTATTTAGCCGTTCAGCATAGGTTTTAGTAAACCCCGCCGGCATATGTTGCGTCATAACTATGCCGGGAACACCGGCCGGCAATTGCATTAACACATCTTTGATTGCCTCAGTACCGCCGGTCGACGCACCTATAGCAATGATTTTTTCGGTACTCAGAATACGACTATGCGAAGGTGATTTCTCCGCGCCAACATTTGCAACTGCAGCCAGTGTCTGCTCACGTTTTTTTACTTTGACACTTGCCGCCGCATAAATTTTTTCAATAATAAGTTCACTGTATTCGCGCAGCCCATCGGCAATGCTCAGTTTTGGCTTGGGAATAAAATCCACTGCACCCAGCTCAAGAGCATGCAAAGTGACCTCAGCACCGCGTTCCGTCAGTGTGGAAATCATGATTACCGGCGTTGGCCGTGCGTGCATTAATTTTTCTAAAAATGCAATGCCATCCATACCTGGCATTTCAATATCCAGTGTGATCACATCTGGACTATATTGGTTAACCATGTCGCGTGCGATGAAAGCATCTGGTGCTGCGCCCACAAATGTTAGCCCTGCATCAGAACGAATAATTTCAGCTAACAAGCTACGCACCAACGCTGAATCGTCAACCACTAATACTTTTATTGTCATTTATCTATTTACCGGGTTTATAAGCGCAACAAGATCGGTATTAACAATTTTAGTTTAAAACAAATCCACTCCACCACTTTTCGGAGCATATTTAACCCGCATACGGTATTCACTTTCGCGATCCATAATGGTGGAATTGTGCACGGATTTTATTTTGCGAACCATTACCTTGCCGGTATCGGGGAAAAAATAAACCTTGCGCGGATACTCGCCCAACAAATCCTCGGCAACAATTGGTATGCCTTCAGTGTCTAGATAATCCAATACAAACTCTGCATTACGTTGTCCAACATTATTGAGTACCAAACCACGCAAGACATTTCCCCCACCAAATATCTTTGCTTCCAGGCGATTGCGATTTGCACCCAGCTTCAGTAAATGGTTTATTAAAATCTCCATGGCGTAAACGCCATAGCGCGCAGACTCGGTTAATAAACCGGATTCATTGCTACCATCATTGGGCAACAAAAAATGATTCATGCCACCGGCGCCCGTGTACTTATCGCGCAGACAAACTGCCACACAGGAGCCTAACACGGTCACAATTAACTTATCGCCGGTAGTAACGTAATATTCTCCCGGTAATATTTTTACAGCCTCTTTGTCAAAATGACGGTCGTAATAAATATTCGGAGCAAAATGCTCATTGTTTTCAAAATTCATGGGCACTTTCCTGGGGCTTGGGTCGCGCTAAGGCATAGGTTGTTTTACCCACTAATTTCACCAGATGTGCAGCCTGTGTAAAACTTTCCGAATGCCCTGCAAAATATAAACCCTCCGGCGTTAATAATTTTGTCATTCTTTCCAGAAGTTTTAACTGCGTCTGTTTATCAAAATAAATCATAACATTTCGACAAAAAATAATATCAAAGTGACCTTTAAGAGGCCAGCTAGCATCCAGTAAATTCAACTGTCTGAACTCGATAAGTTGACGAAGTTCATTTCGCACTCGCGCCTTGCCTGCATTGGTTCCCTTACCACGCTGAAAAAATTGTTTTTTTCGCTCAAGGCTCACTGACTCCAAACGCTGCGCAGTATAAATACCTGCACTTGCATCACGCAGCACATTGCTATCTATATCGGAGGCTATTATTTCAATCGGAGGCGTGTAAGTTCCATAAGCTTCGGCAAGTGCCATAGCAATGGAATAGGGTTCTTCACCGGTGCTGGATGCAGCACACCATATGCGTAAGTTGCGGTTTTGATTGGCGATATTTTTAGTTTGGTTTTGCGCATGGTTCCGCGCGTAGTCCGCTAAAATAGCAAAGTGGTGTTCTTCACGGAAAAACGCAGTGAGATTAGTCGTTAAGGCATTAATAAATTCTTCTTGTTCGCTGGCATTCTCATTGAGATAAGCAAGATAATCTGAAAACTGTTCCAGACCCAGCGCGCGTAATCTGCGCGCCAAACGACTGTAAACAAGTTGCTTTTTACTGTCTGATAAATTAATACCTGCCATCTTGTACAAAATAGCACGAACCTTTTCGAAGTCATTCGTGCTGTAATTAAATTCTCGTTCATGGCCTGGATTTTCACTCAAGTTCAGCGCTCTCTGTATGTTAAAGCTGATTTTCCAGGCACCAGATCAGCAGTCGAATTTTGATGACCTTTTCATGAGTGGAAGTATTTAGCTAGTGCAACACTAAAATGATTCCCATTCATCATCCTTATTTTTTGGCGGAGATAATTTTCGCGCACTGCTCGATTTAATCGCTGGTTTTGCTGCAGAGCTTTGTACAGGGAGCCGCGCTGCTTGCTTTTTATAACCACTGCTAATCTCATTCGACAAGCGGAACTGGGAAACACTCTGCGTCAATTGATCTGCCTGCGATTGCAAACTTTCTGCTGCTGCGGCAGCCTCTTCAACCAGCGCCGCATTTTGCTGGGTCATGTCATCCATTTGCGATATGGCCGTGGTAACTTCTTCAATGCCAGTGGATTGCTCTGCAGATGCCGCTGCAATTTCCGACATAATGTCATTCACTCGTTTAATCGCGCTAACAATTTCCTTCATGGTTTCGCCGGATTTGCCCACTAGCGTGTTACCACTTTCGATTTTCTTCACAGAGTCTGAAATTAAACCTTTAATATCTTTCGCGGCATTAGCTGAACGCTGCGCGAGCGTGCGTACTTCAGAAGCCACTACCGCAAAACCACGCCCCTGATCACCTGCACGCGCGGCCTCTACCGCCGCATTCAACGCCAGAATATTCGTTTGAAAGGCGATGCCATCAATGACGCCAATGATGTCGGCTATTTTTTGTGATGATTCATTAATTGAACTCATGGTGACTACAACTTGTTGAATTAGCGAACCGCCATCTGTTGCCACTGTCGAGGCTTTTTCAGCGAGTACATTTGCTTGCTTGGCATTGTCCGCATTTAATTTTACGGTAGAAGTTAACTCTTCCATGCTTGATGCGGTTTCCTCCAGATTGGCCGCTTGTTGTTCAGTACGACTCGACAAGTCTGCGTTCCCTTGGGCAATTTCGCTCGAGGCCGTAAATATGGTTTCCGCAGCGGTGCGAATTTCAGTCATCATTTCCGTCAAACTTTCAGTCGTCTGATTACAATAATTTTTTAAATCACCGAAGGTACCGGCATAGTCCGTAGTGATTCGCTCCGTTAAATCACCTTTTGCCATAGCGCCTAACACACGATTCACTTCACCCAAACCAACGTCGGATGTTTCCATTAAGGAATTTAAACCCTCTGCCAGACTCAAGAAGAAACCGGTTTTCCCCAAAGTCGGAATTCTTGCTTTAAAATTACCAGCACCGGCAGCTTTAACCACGTCACTTACTTCAATTTCCACACCCACTTCTTGAGTGCGATCTATCCATTCGACTACCGAACCCAAGCGCGTACCGTCTTTGGCAAAAATAGGATTGGCGGTTAACCGCATATGTCGTCCACCCAGGAGAATATTGCCAACATAAGTGCTGGTTAAATTTTCTAACAACTTCATTTGATGCGCAGGATTTTTGTGAAAAATATCCATATTGCTACCGAGTATTTTATCGACCGAGAAATGCGGTAAGGCTGTACGAAAATCTGCTTCAGCAATACGCAACATTGCCTCCACAGATTTGTTCATGTAAATAATGGTACGTGAATTGTCTGCCAGCATAACGTTAGACGAGGTAGAGTCCAGGGCTTGCCGGATACGGGCATTTTCCTCGGCCACATGAATAGACGCTTTAATTGACTCCAGCATTGCCGCCATCGATGTGAGCAATTGCCCTACTTCATCGGTACCCGCCTGGGTGATATTGCAATTCGCGTCGCCCACTGCAAGTTTATTGGCAATCAACACAGCATGCTTAAGCGGGCCCACAATCGCACGGGAAATGAAAAAGCCGAGCGCTACACCCACGCACAAACCCAAGCCAATAATCACTAACATGGCATTACGACTAAAATGGAAGAGCTCATCAATATCAAGTGATGCTTGCTTGGCATTATTGGCTTTCATTTCGCTAAGTTCAGCTAATAACTTATCCACCACTTTTAGCTGAGGTGCAATTAGTTTTAAGTTAGCTTCAAATTCCGCACTCAACTGTCCCGCATTTTCATTGGGAATCAATACCAATATTTTTTTAGAATTGAATTCCCATTCTTCTACCGCCGCATCAAGTTTTGCAAAAAGATCTTTTCCTTTTTCCGTATAGAATAATTTCTTAGCCCCAGCCAATTCATGCTTCATGCTAGCGAAGCTAGCTTTCGCCTCTTCCACACGACTTAAGCGTTCATCTTTATTGGTTGTCAGCAGCGCAGAGCGCCAGGCTTTAGCAAAACTAAACGCTTGAATATTAGCTTCTTTTACATGACTAACTCCCTGCAATTCAGTTTCATACATGCGTTTCGCGGCATCATTAATACTGGATATCTTACTGGTACCGAAAATACCCACGACGGCGCTAATTAGTGCCACCAGGACAAAGCCACCGATTAATTTTGTACTAACGTTAATATTTTCCAAGCGCATCTCTTTACCCCTATAATTTTTAGCAGCGAATTAATTTATGGAATCAATGCCAAATTTTTACGCATTGTGCTGTGTTTCACTAAACAGCCCCATCTCCTCGCTGGAAATCAATTCATTAATATCCACCAGAATAATCATTTGCTCATTAATGGTTGCAAGGCCAAGCAAGTAGTGGCTGTCGAAAGCCACACCAAAGTCGGGCGCCGGCCGCAATTGATTTTTATTGAGGCTAACAACATCTGAAACACCATCCACCACTATGCCGACAATCCGGTTAGCAATGTGCAATACAATAACAATGGTAAATTCATCGTAGGTTGCTGCTCCTACATTAAATTTAATGCGCAAGTCTACAATCGGAACTATGTCGCCACGCAAATTAATAACACCTTTAATAAACGGCGGCGCATTCGCTATCTTGGTCACTGATTCGTAACCGCGAATTTCTTTAACGGCAAGAATATCCAACGCGTAATTTTCATCACCGAGACTAAAGGTAAGGAATTCTTGATCTTTTTGAGTTGCAGTTGCTGATACCGTTGATTGCTGCACTATAAATACCTCTAAAATTTTTCTTAATATTTAACATTCGCAAAGATTCTTATAGTGTAGTGCGACTTTTTTATTTTGCTGGATTAAAAAATAAGAATATAGATTGGATTAATCATGGCTTTGCAGAGATAAATTTAAGACGGGCGAGCTTTCTATTGAAGCAATAAAGAGAAAAACTTCTTAATATCTTTTCTTGTAAAAAGACTTGCGCTTATTTCATATGCGAAAAATTAAGACCAGGGGTTAAAATGATTCCCATTCATCATCTTGCTTTTTTTGCTGGCGACAACTTTTTACCGGGGCCAGCGGAAATTGTATTGTTAACTTTTTTGCCTTTACCAACTGCGGCTACACGCGCTATCGGCTTGCTCAAAGCCCGCGTTGTATCACGCGTCAATTTAAATGGTGCAACGAGTTGTGTAAGTTGCTCAGCCTGGCTCTGTAAACTTTCGGCAGCAGCAGCGGCTTCTTCCACTAGCGCTGCATTTTGCTGGGTCATTTCATCCATGTGTAAAACGGCGTTGGATACTTCTTCAATGCCAGTGGATTGCTCAGTGGACGCCGCTGCAATATCAGTCATGATATCGTTTACGCGTTTAATCGCCGTGACAATTTGTTTCATGGTATCGCCAGATTTTCCCACTAAGCTATTTCCGCTTTCGATTTTTTTTACCGAGTCAGAAATTAATCCTTTAATATCTTTGGCTGCATTAGCAGAACGTTGCGCCAATGTACGCACTTCTGACGCTACTACCGCGAAGCCCCGACCCTGATCACCCGCACGCGCTGCTTCCACAGCAGCGTTGAGAGCAAGAATATTGGTTTGAAATGCGATGCCATCGATCACACCGATAATATCGGCAATTTT
Organism: Pseudomonadota bacterium; assembly: GCA_040386215.1. Lineage (GTDB taxonomy): Bacteria > Pseudomonadota > Gammaproteobacteria > Pseudomonadales > Cellvibrionaceae > Cellvibrio. The sequence continues at coordinate 31,068 of JAZKFX010000004.1, read as the reverse complement.
TTCCGATGATTCATTAATTGAGCTCATGGTTACCACCACTTGCTGAATCAACTCACCGCCATCGACAGCTACCGCAGCAGCGTTCTCGGCGAGTGCATTAGCTTGTCGGGCATTATCTGCATTTAATTTCACTGTCGCCGTTAACTCTTCCATACTGGAGGCAGTTTCTTCCAAATTCGCAGCTTGTTGTTCGGTGCGGCTGGATAGATCACTATTACCGGTAGATATTTCATTGGCGCCCGTAAAAATTTCGTCGGCTGAAATTTTAATTTGCGACACAATATTTTCCATGGTGTCGACTAATTGATTTATACCCAGGCACAAAACTTCGATAATTCCGCTTTTACTGGTCATAGGTATACGATTCGTTAGATCCTCCTCCACCGCTGCCTTTACCACCACTTGTATTTGGTCCACAGCTTGCTGTAATGCATTTGCTGAGTTCACTTGCGCAGTAACATCAGTTGCATATTTCACCACTTTAAACGGCTTGTTATTAGCATCCAGAATCGGATTGTAACTTGCTTGAATCCATACCTCTTTGCCACCGTAACCCATCCGCTTGTATTGGCCAGCGTCATATTCGCCTCGGCCTAAACGTTCCCAAAACAATTTATATTCAGTAGTTTGCTGGTATGCAGAATCCACAAACATACGGTGGTGTTTACCTTGAATATCTTGCAGCTTATAGCCCAATACTTTTAAAAAGTTTTCATTAGCGGTTAATACATTGCCACTTAAATCAAACTCTATAACGGCTTGCGATTTATTGATGGCCGCCAGCTGCCCGGTATAATCTGCATTTCGGATTACATCTGCAGTAATATCCGTTGCATATTTCACAACCTTAAAAGGACGATTATTCGCATCCATGATTGGGTTATAGCTGGCTTGGATCCATATTTCTTTGCCGCCATAACCAATTCGCTTATATTGCCCAGCGTCGTATTCGCCTCTGCCCAAACGCTCCCAAAATATTTTGTATTCAGCAGTTTGCTGGTAGCCGGCATCGACAAACATTCGGTGATGCTTACCCTTAACATCTTGCAGGTTGTAGCCAAATGCTTTTAAAAAATTTTCATTAGCATCCAATACCATGCCATCTAGTGAAAACTCGATTACCGCTTGCGATTTATTCATGGCGGCGATTTGCCCACGCAGCGTTAATAACTCTAATTGCTTGGCGGCTGCGGCCTTACGCATTGCTTCGCTCATAAATAGTTTTTCAACAATAGTCATGCACTTGTTCCTTCTTACTAAATAATAAGATATTTTATTGCTTAGCTAACTTTTTTCATTTCGTTTGCAGCAACGCTAATGGATAAGGATTCCACATCTAAAATTAATGCAACGCTACCATCGCCCATAATGGTTGCTCCCGCTACGCCTTGAACCCGTTTGTAATGTTGTTCCAGGCTTTTAATAACGACCTGCTGCTGGCCTACCAAGCCATCGACAAACAATGCAAAGCGATGTTTATTGGTTTCAATCAGGACGGCAATACCTTTGTGAGGCTCAGTAAATTCTGGCTCTAATTGCATTGCTTTATAAAGCGGCAAGATGGGCCAGTATTGATCGCGCACTAATAATAATTGATCATTCCCGGCCAGGGTTTTAATGTCACTCGCGGCGGGCTGCATTGATTCAATGATATTAACCAAGGGAATAATAAAAATTTGACCACCCACAGAAACACACATGCCATCCACAATCGCGAGCGTGAGTGGTAGGCGAATGGTAAATACAGAGCCTTTTTCAGCAACCGATTCGATATCAATTCGCCCACCCAAACTCGCAACATTGCGACGCACCACATCCAACCCAACACCGCGTCCGGATACATCCGTAATTTCCTCCGCCGTTGAAAAGCCGGGTGCAAAAATGAGTTGCCACACCTCCGCATCGCTTGGGTTATCCGCTATCGCAATATTTTTTTCGCGTGCTTTGGCAATAATTTTTTCGCGCCGCAAACCGCCACCGTCGTCGCTAATAGAAATAACAATACTTCCACCTTGTTGCGCCGCCTTTAAAGTAACTGTGCCGGTGGGGCTCTTACCGCGGAGCGCTCGCACTTCAGCAGATTCGATTCCGTGGTCAATAGAATTACGAACCAGATGCGTTAGCGGATCTACCAATTTTTCGGTGAGACCTTTATCCAGTTCGGTCTCGCCACCTTCAATAATCAAATCAATCGACTTACCTAACTTTGTCGAAAGGTCACGCACCACCCGCGGAAAGCGATTAAAGATAAAAGAAACTGGCAACATGCGAATTGACATAACGGCGTCTTGAATTTCCCGGGTATTGCGTTCAAGCTCGCTGGCAATACTTTGAAATTTTTCGCCCAGGCTGCCTTCAATACTTTTCCCTACCAGGTTCAACATAGATTGGGTGATGACTAATTCACCTACCAGGTTAATAAGTTGATCAACTTTGCACACATCCACACGAATGGAACTGGCTTCACCCGTTGCGGTTTCAGCAACTTTTAATTTGCCTGAAGGAGCAGGTGTATGCTTGTCAGATTCTTGTTTATCTAACAGAGTATTAGCTTCAGGAACGATTACCACATCTATTATTTTATCGGATGGCAATTCAACATCAGCGATTTGTTCATCAGCAAAAAAGCCATAACTCTCTTCTTTATTGGCAACAATGGGATCACCAAAAAAGCCATAGCCATCTTCTACCTCAAGCGCATCTGCATCGCTGAAAAAACCAAAACCCTGATTTATTTCTTGCTGCGCAACAGCCGATTTTCCAGTCACGGCTTCGAGTTGCGCGCATACTATTTGCACACTATCCCAATCTATTTTAGTATCAGAACGGTAGCTATTTAAAATACTCTTTAGCACATCGATTGAATTTAAAAAGAGATCCACCAGCGGATGATTAATTGCCATTTTTCCCTGGCGGACATTGTCCAATAAACTTTCCATAATATGCGTTACCGATGCCAAAGCATCAAATCCAAAAATGCCACTCCCACCTTTCATCGAGTGCGCTGCGCGAAAGATGCAATTTAGCGCTTCTTGATCTGGTGCGTCAGTATTTAGCTCCAGCAATACCTGTTCCATTTCATCCAGGTGCTCCTGGCTCTCTTCAAAAAAGACAGAGTGAAACTGCTTCATGTCGATGGACATAACTTACATCCTGGAAATTAATTTTTTAAAGAAACTCAACTTTAAACAAGCGGCAGCGTCATGCACTATTGAATTCTTAACCCAGGACCTTCTTCGCGACCTCTAACAGTTTTGCGGGATCAAACGGTTTTACCATCCACCCGGTGGCACCAGCGGCACGGCCCTGGGCTTTCATGGCATCACTGGCTTCCGTGGTTAATACCACAACCGGGACTGCGGCATAGCGACTTAATGCACGAAGAGATTTAATCAACGTAAGGCCATCCATGTTCGGCATGTTTTGATCGGTTAATACAAAATCGTATAAATTCCTTTTGCAAAAATCCAGCGCTTCGGCGCCGTCCTTCGCAGCAGTAACCTGATAATGCGCAGATTTTAATGTGGCCTCTACCATTTGCCGTACAGACGCCGAATCATCAACAATTAATACGTGTTTGCTCATAGCTATTCTCTGTTTTTAATAAGTAACGTTTAATAAAAAAATTATTTAATGATCGCGCGAATTTTATTTCCCGGAGGGAAAATCTCAACACTTTCTGATAAGGTTTGAATCAAGCGAGTGCCCCTACCGGAAAACTTATGATCAGATTCAGGTGATTTCATATCTATATTGTAACCATCGCCGCTATCTTCCACTTCAATAAGCAAACGCTCAGGCGCCAATTCCGAATCCCATGCCATACTTAATATTACCCAATCTGATTCTGCTAATAGTTTTGCCCGTCGCTCTCGCTCCGCAAAATAACGCATAAAACCTTCGGGCCCATCTTTAATATCTGAACACAGTTTGAGAATACCGTGATCTATAGCATTGCTCGTCATCTCTGCAACAATCGCAAATATTTTTTGGCAGAGGTATTGATCACAACCTAATTGCTGTAAAAAGTTATTGCATAGAGGTGGAATATCACATTGCTCCAGCTTTTTTCCGGTCAGCTTGACTTGCCAGCTAAATGGCGTTGGCTGGCAATCAAAGAATGAAAAGTTGCCAGTACCGAAAACGGATTTGTTAATGTGTTTAAATACTTCTCGCGGCTCAATCACAGCCATAGCAACATCGTCACAGTATTTGTCTGTACCCGCATGTGTTCTGAGCATGGATGCCAAGTTTTCCAATAATTTATGGGGGCCTTTTTTGACAGCCGATAAAACTCTTTGCGTTGAAAATGGAGTTCCCGTAGAATTTTCCTGTTCAGTTAACCCGTCACTGCAAGCAAACAGGTAACCCGTGTGTTGCAACTCGATGGTTTTCACATTTGAATCAAATTGGTCATCTTCTAAAATGCCAAGCGCCATATTGTCTGATTTGAATTCATGCACGACCTGTCCTTCATTCACCCAATACACACTTGGCATGCCGCCATTCCAGACACTTATTTCGCGCCGGAATGGATTTATTTCAATCACGACCGCCGCAACAAAACGATCATCTGGCATATCAGTTAAAAGTTTCTTATTTAACTCAGATACAATTTTTTGTACATGATAACCACGCGCCGCCATACTATTGAAAATATTCATCACTGGAATAATTGAAATCGCAGCCGACAAGCCGTGACCCGTTGCATCTACCAACATAAAATATAGACAGCCACTGGTGGTTTTTTTTGCAAATGCCATGTCACCACTGAATGCAGAAAACGATTTTAACCACAAATGTATGCCTTCTTGCGGTGGCGAATATTGGCGCAACAAATAGTCATAGGTAAATTTTGCCACCTGCTCTTCGCGCTCGGCTTCCAGCTTAAATAATTCAAGTTCATTTTTTTGCGCGCTAATAATCTTATTCATACCAACAGATTTAATTAACGCATTAACTTTTAATGCCAATAAGGATAAATTTACTGGTTTGATAATGTAATCATCGATTCCACTTAAAAAACATTTCTCTAAAAATATTGGTTCCTCATTGGCGCTGATCATAATAATGGGGACTTCATTGCAATAACTACTGATAACATCTTCCGCTAGCAAATCCATGCCAACGCCATCGCTCAGCTGGTAGTCCAGCAAAATCAAATCAATTGAATTATTGGTTTGCAGTATCGCTTTTGCCTCCTTGATACTTTTTGCCGACGCGGTTGCAAAGTCCTTAGACTCTAAAAAATTGCAAAATAGAAAATTCAACATATCGTCATCATCGATAACGAGAATACAAGACTTTTTTATTTGTACACTTGCATTCATACTCTTATAAAAACTCAAATAATTTGTTCATATTGGCCATCTTCAAGATATCATTAGCAGTTCCTTGCGCACCTTTTATTTTTACCTGCTTGTTTTTCGCAGTCATTTTCTTTTGCATTACCACCATCATTCCTAGTGCCGAACTATCAAGGTATTCAACAAGACTAAAATCCAAAACAATTACTTTTACTGAAACTTCACCCAAAAAGATTTCATAAGCATCACCAAACGTCCTATGGTAGGCATAATCAAACCTGCTCGGCAGACGAATAACTTTTTGCTCAGCCATACTGGAGCCTTTACCTGATTTCGATAAGTTTTTGCAAATTCGCAAGCGTTAAAATTTCTTTAGCTTGCGGCTTTAAATTAATTAGCGCCATTTTGGCATGCGCTACCTTGGCCTTTTTATGGGACATAACCAACAAGCCAATACCGGCACTGTCGATGTAATCCATGTTTACACAATCCAGGATTATGGTTTTATCCTGGTTCGATGCACCATTGAGACTTTCAGCAAAAGCGGCATTAAATTGCACACTCGCACTGTAGTCAAAACGCTTGGGCATGGTAATAATATTTGCACTACTCATTTGTCGACCTTTTGCTAGTGAATATTTATTAAAACAAATCAACAGATCCACTAACCATGGTTGCTGCGCTGACTGGATTAGTTTTTCGCGCGCTGATATTTTGATATTTTGTTAATTCTTCACTGAGCGCGGTATCAATACCTTGAAAATTATCCGCGCCTTTTTCCAGAACGCCGATAATGGGCTCAAGTAAACGTAAGGTTTCTATATTGTGGAGTATGTTTTGCGAGGACATATCTTCAAACTGTAGGCCGCGCATAGCTTCGTGCAAAGCACTCACCAGATGTACCGATATTTCATTCAAATTTGCGGCAATAATTTGATCGTCTCTGGCTTTTTCAATCAACTCGGCAATAGCTTTTTCAACTTCGCGCTTGGCTTCGAGCACATAGGTCATATCTTGTGATGCGACCTCACCAACCTCATCGGTTAAACTGCTAATTGATTTATTAATAAGACCTAACTTTGATTGAATTTCAAGACTGAAACCTGCCGAGCGATTGGAGAGGGCGCGCACCTCATCAGCAACCACTGCAAAGCCTCTGCCGGCCTCACCCGCACGAGCAGCTTCTATAGCAGCATTTAATGCCAGCAAATTAGTTTGCGCAGCAATTTGATCAATGTCCTTTAAGGCTTTCATTACCAGCGGCATTTGGTCAGCAATTGAATTCACTTTCTCAACCAACCCCATGGAGGCTGCACTCATTGTCACCGTTGTATCGACAAATTGATTGAGAGTTCTGGAGGTGTTCTCGGCGAATTCAGTCATGCGGGTGCCGATGTTATCACTCGTGGTTTGCGGCACATTTTTATTGGCCGAGCCGGCATCGTAAAGTAATTTTCTTATGTCACTTTGCTGCCTGTGTAACAAGTCTTTCAATCCAGCGAAGGCGCGGGTCAGGATTGCTATGGCATCAGTTTGGATGCCAATGACTCCATTCATCCCCCCCACAGCCTCACTGATGGACTTGCGGATAGCTACGCCTGTCTCGATTAAGATTTTCGTCATCTTTGCTTCAGTCTGATCAGGGTTTTCAGCGACATCGGCCTGATTAGCAGGGTAATTTTTTAAACTAGCAACATAAATCATTACGGCCGTGGTAAATAAAATCCCCATCCATACGTATACAAAGCTCCCTATTAGCCAACCTCCCACTGCAGCGACAATGATCAAGATGATGGATTTGACTGACATTAAATTATTCCCGAGCTTATGCCTAAGCGATGCGGCTAAATCTGTGTGAACCCAAATCCTTTTGGTTATCGAGCATCGATGTGAAGTTTGTTTAAAGCATAGCAGCCAATATTAGGGTTGCAGAAAATGCTGATATTTTTACGGACATAAAAAAACCGAAGCTTTTAGGCTTCGGTTTTTTTATGTAAACAGATGTTTCGCTGATTACCGGGTGCTTACTGCTTAATACTTATTTGAGGAACACGGCCTGCTCTTCAATTTTTGCTTTCCACAATTTCGGCCCTTCGATATGAATTGACTCACCGCGAGAGTCTACTGCAACCGTCACCGGCATATCTTTTACATCAAACTCATAAATTGCTTCCATCCCCAATTCGGGGAAACCAAGCACTGTAGATGATTTAATTGCCTGTGCTACCAAATAAGCCGCACCGCCGACTGCCATCAAGTACACGGATTTATTATCGCGAATGGCATCTATGGCAATTGCACCACGCTCTGATTTGCCAATCATGCCGAGCAATCCGGTTTTTTCCAGCATTGTCCGGGTAAATTTATCCATGCGCGTAGCAGTAGTGGGGCCGGCAGGGCCAACTACTTCGTCGCGCACCGGGTCTACCGGACCTACGTAATAGATAAAACGGCCTTTCATATCCACCGGTAAGGCCTCGCCTTTAGCGAGCATATCGATCATTTTTTTATGCGCGGCATCGCGACCAGTAAGCATTTTTCCGCTGAGTAAAATCGTCTCCCCGGATTTCCAATCCAACACATCGGCCGGTGTAATCGTATCGAGATTTACACGGCGTACTTCAGCACCAATATCCCAGGCAATTTCGGGCCAATCATCAAGTGATGGCGGAGTTTGAAACGCGGGACCACTGCCATCCAATACAAAATGCGCGTGACGTGTTGCCGCGCAATTAGGGATGATGGCAACAGCTTTGTTAGCCGCGTGCGTGGGGAAGTCTTTCACCTTAACATCTAGCACTGTTGTTAACCCACCGAGACCCTGGGCACCAATACCGAGGCGATTCACTTTATCGTATAACTCAATACGCAATTCTTCAGCGCGGTTAGTTGCACCGCGCGCTTGTAGTTCCTGAATATCTACCGGCTCAAGCAGCGCTTCTTTAGCGAGCAACATGGCTTTTTCAGCAGTGCCGCCAATGCCAATACCCAACATTCCTGGCGGACACCAACCGGCACCCATTTTCGGCACCATTTCCAAAACCCAATCAACCACCGAATCAGAAGGATTCAACATGGCAAATTTGCTTTTCGCTTCAGAGCCGCCGCCTTTCGCCGCCACGTGAATATCTACAGTGTTACCGGGCACAATGTTGTAATGGATAATCGCTGGCGTATTGTCGCCAGTATTTTTACGAGTGCCATCCGGGTCCGCCAGGATCGATGCGCGCAAGACATTATCCGGATTCATATAGGCGCGGCGGACACCTTCGTTAATCATATCGGTAAGGCTCATGTCGCCCTGCCACTGAACATCCATACCCACAGTAGCAAATACTGTCACTATGCCAGTGTCCTGACATATCGGACGATGACCCATGGCGCACATACGCGAGTTAATTAAAATTTGCGCCATAGCGTCTTTGGCCGCTTTGTTCTCTTCGCGCTCGTAGGCTTGATGCACGGCCTGAATAAAATCGATGGGGTGGTAATAGGAAATAAATTGCAGCGCATCAGCAACGCTGTCGATAAGATCTTGTTGGCGAATTACAGTAGGCATGAGAGCAACTCTTAAAAGAGGAAGAATAGTTTCCGATGAAATTGATAGTTTGAATGTCCCCGACGTCCTGCTCGCGCAACCGAGATCCAGATGTTGAAAACAGGGATCGCTACTGCGGATGTGATGGCGGGATTTTACATTGTTGCGGGCCTGCGAGCGCAGACCCGACCCTATGTTTTACTTGAATTAGTTTTTAATACCGAGCTGCTGTTTGATTAATAATAAATCACGGTTGATATTGCGACGGTTATCATCAATTGCATCAATCGCTTCTTCTGCAGAATTCACACGCGAGGCTAAGCCTTCGCTATTTTTCAATTGGTTCTGCAAAGTGGTTACGCTAGCGGCAACATCTTGCACTTTCTTACGTTGTTCTGCGAGTGACTTTTCAAACGCTTCCACGCGTGGTGGCAATTCATCAAACGTCAACTTGTTCGCCAGGACATCTTGTTTAATTGAGCTAGCGTCATTTTTCACGTTACCCAAGTCCGCTTTGAGGTTGTCCAGACTTTTGCCTAAACTACCCAACTTATCGGTATGCTCGGCAATTAATTTGCGGGTGTTTTCACGCAGATTTTTAACTTCGCTATCAACGGTTCTAATGTTAGCTTGCAAGGAACCCAGGGAGGCAGTTGATTCAGTGGAGGTAACATTCAACTGGTTTTCCAGTTGCGTAATGCGGTCACTTGCTTTCATCAAGGCCACTTGCGCTTCGGTGAATTTAAACCCGAGAAACCCCGCACCACCAACACCAATCAGTGCAATCACCAGAGCAATGGCAGGTAATGGGCCTGCACTGGATGTGTTCGCTTGCGTTGGCCGAACTTGACGCGGCTCGTCATATTCAGGGCGACGATTTGGTGTTTCGTCGCGCTCATTACTAGTGACTATAGTATTGGCATTAGCATTATTACTGCCGCTGGATAACGTGGGTTCTTTGCGTTCCATTGAAAATTCACCTGGAAAATAATATATGGGAGAAATGAAAAACCTACTAAGTTTTATACTTGCCGAGCTTGGTTTATAACTGCTGGGCTTTTCTATACCTGCCGGGCTTTATAGCAGCTAACACTACAAAAATGAAGCTAATATAAAACCGTAAGACAAAAAAAATCAGGCCCAAAGGCCTGACTTTAACTGCCTAACATCTGCAATTACTTAGCAAAATTACTGTTTACAAATTCCCAGTTTACCAACGCCCAAAAAGCGTTCATGTAGGTTGGGCGAGCATTACGGTAATCAATGTAATAAGCATGTTCCCACAAATCCACAGTCAGGATTGGCGTAACAGACGAATCGGTTAAAGGAGTGCCCGCATTGCTGGTGTTAACAATGGCCACTGAACCGTCCGCTTTTTTCACTAACCAGGTCCAGCTTGAACCAAAGTTATTGATGGCTGAATTAGTGAACTCTTCTTTAAATTTATCAAACGAACCAAATGCTTTGTTGATTGCCTCGGCAACTGCACCCGTTGCTGCACCGCCGCCATTAGGGCTTAGGCAGTGCCAATAAAAGGTGTGGTTCCAAATTTGTGCTGCGTTGTTAAACACACCACCGGAAGAAGTTTTAATAATGTCTTCGAGGCTTTTGCCTTCAAATGCAGAACCAGGAAGCAAACCGTTTAATTTATCAACATAGGTTTTATGGTGCTTGCCGTGGTGATATTCCAGGGTTTCAACAGAAATGTGTGGTACCAAGGCGTCTTTCGCGTAGGGTAATGCCGGTAATTCAAAAGCCATAATCTTCTCCTAAATATTAAAATATTAAATGTCGGGACCTTGCTTGCTGCGCCCCTACAGATACAAACAAAAACGAAACGAATGGTAACTGATGTAAACAAAAAAGGGCGCAACAAGTGCGCCCTTTGTTTGCAGCTTTTACATCATTCCGCCCATTCCACCACCCATATCATGACCACCACCGCCACCGGCAGCTGCTTTATCTTCCGGCATATCGGCAATCATTGCTTCAGTGGTAATCATCAAACCGGCGATTGAACCTGCAGCTTGCAATGCAGTACGGGTTACTTTAGCTGGATCGAGAATACCCATTTCCAACATATCACCGTATTCACCAGTAGCTGCGTTGAAGCCGAAGTTGCCAGTGCCTTTCTTCACTTGATCAGCAACAACTGACGGCTCATCACCAGCATTAGCAACGATTTGACGCAAAGGTGCTTCCATCGCACGACGCGCAATGGCAATACCTGCGTTTTGATCTTCGTTATCACCTTTCAAGCCAGCAATAGCGGCAACAGCACGCAACAATGCAGTTCCACCGCCAGGTACAACGCCTTCTTCTACCGCAGCACGGGTTGCGTGCAAAGCATCTTCAACGCGAGCTTTCTTCTCTTTCATTTCCATTTCGGTAGCAGCACCGACTTTAATAACCGCAACACCGCCAGCTAATTTAGCTACGCGTTCTTGCAATTTTTCACGATCATAATCAGAAGAGGTATCTTCGATTTGTACACGAATTTGCGCTACGCGAGCTTTAATTTCTTCCAAGTCGCCAGCACCATCTACCAAAGTAGTATTTTCTTTGTTCATGGTGATGCGTTTAGCAGTACCCAGGTGCTCCAAAGTTGCCGACTCAAGATCCAGGCCTACTTCTTCAGATATAACGGTAGCGCCAGTCAATACCGCAATGTCTTGCAGCATAGCTTTACGACGGTCGCCGAAACCAGGCGCCTTACAAGCAATTGCTTTTATGATTCCGCGAATGTTGTTCACAACCAAAGTCGCCAAGGCTTCGCCTTCAACATCTTCAGCAATGATCATCAATGGCCTGCTAGTTTTTGCAACGATTTCGAGCACAGGCAACAATTCACGAATGTTGGAGATTTTTTTATCAACCAAGAGAATAAAGGGTTGCTCTTGTTCAGCAATCCCTTTGTCAGTATTGGTAATGAAGTAAGGCGATAAGTAACCGCGGTCAAATTGCATACCTTCTACTATGTCTAACTCGTTGTCGAGGCTAGTGCCTTCTTCGACGGTAATAACACCTTCTTTACCCACTTTTTCCATAGCTTCGGCAATCAGCGTACCGATAGAAATATCGCTGTTAGCGGAAATGCTACCTACTTGAGAGATAGATTTGCTATCCAAGCATGGCTGAGCAATAGATTTAACGTGAGCAACAGCAGCGATAATTGCCTTGTCGATTCCACGCTTTAGATCCATTGGGTTCATGCCAGCAGCAACAGCTTTCAAGCCTTCGTTAACAATGGATTGTGCTAAAACAGTAGCAGTGGTGGTACCGTCACCAGCATCATCGGAAGCGCGTGATGCAACTTCCTTCAGCATTTGTGCGCCCATGTTTTCAAACTTATCTTTCAGATTGATTTCTTTGGCTACAGAAACGCCGTCTTTAGTTACGGTTGGCGCGCCGTAAGATCTTTCCAATACTACGTTGCGGCCTTTTGGGCCAAGCGTTGCTTTAACAGCATCTGCCAAAATATTCACACCGGCCAACATACGTTGACGTGCGTTATCACCAAACTTAACTTCTTTAGCTGACATATCTCAATTCCTTCAAACTTTTATTAACAGATTAAAACCGCGTAAAGGCGATTTCACTTAAATTTAGTGGCTACTCGCTAGGCGACTGCTTGAACAAGCAAGCTCTTAAACAAGCACGGCCTTAATGTCGGACTCGCTCAGAATAATCAATTCTTCACCCTCAATATTGATAGTGTCGCTTCCAGCATATTTACCGAACACTACAACATCACCGACTTTTACATCCAATGGCCGCAATTCACCACTGACCAATACGCGGCCAGTACCTACTGCAAGTACTTCACCTTGATTAGGCTTCTCTTTAGCCGCACCGGACAATATGATGCCACCAGCAGTTTTGGTTTCTTCTTCTTTGCGGCGAACCACAACGCGATCGTGTAACGGACGAATTTTCATAGACCTATGTCTCCTAACTAACAGTTGAACTAGCTTAATGCGTGATGTAATGAGCCAGTGTGATGAACAAAAACAAACTTGGCGCGACTCAATGCGCAAACACTCAGCCGCCAAAAAGCGGTGATCTCTATTTGGGGTGTGGATTAGGGATTTCAACCGGCAAAACACAAAAATAACAAAAAATATTACATGCTTCTCAGCTTCAACAAACCTAAAAAAGCTTACTTTTTAAACAGACCCACAAGCAAAACACTGCAAATCACTATTTCCCCCGCATAGATTGAATAACATAACTCCTATCGCAGAAACATAGGCCTGCCATTATTCAGCACCCCAAAAGCCGGAATGAGTACCGGGGTAACAATTAAATGCAAACCCGCTTTAGCAAAATGTCCCATGTTTGCTGGCCTTACAACATGGGACAACATCCAACACGAAAACCACAGATTGACTCGTTTGCTGTACCTGGCGCAATTTTTTCACACCGCAACCTAAAAGAATTTTTTTAGGATATTTTTATTTTTTAAAATAACCTTTGCTTAAACAATAGGTTGCAAAACAATAATGAGATTATTTTGTTTAAAGAAACAAAATGTGTGATTTTCTTAATGCCTGTTTAAAAAAAGATTTATTTGCCTTCGATAATTTACATAGCAAAAAAGTATGCCTGCATCATCCGCATTCTTCCCACATTTTTCTTCACCTTGCCACTATCTGCAGAATCAGTTGTTTAAGCGTCTTTTACTAATATTCGGGCAATTGATTTCATTAATGCAAACTCTATACTCCTGCTGCCCACAATGGCTAATGCTCGAATAGTTTTCCCGCGCAAATTTCATTTCGGCATTTTTTAAATTAACTTTTCGCTCATAAACTTAAAAAAATTAATTTAACAATAACGAGGTTTTTATGAAGTTATTTTCAACCACACATAATCGATTGAAACATTCATTGCTTTGCGGAGCTTTATTTATATTTTCAGCTTCTGCGCAAGCTGTCGTTTTTCAAGCAGAAAACTACAGCGCCTACAACGACACCACCCCCGGTAACTCTGGTGGCGCCTATCATAATGACAACGTCGATATCCAGGCCACTTCCGACGCTGGAGGTGGTTACAATATTGGCTGGATTGCCGCTAATGAATGGTGGGCATATAACAGTTTAAATATTCCATCAACCGGCAGTTACACCATTCGGATACGGGTAGCCAGCCCGAATGGGGCTATAGCTTCAGTAGATTTAAATGCTGGAACGATTCAACTCGGTGATTTCGCAATTCCCACAACCGGCGGCTGGCAAAATTGGACGACAGTAACTCGCACTGTAAATCTGAATGCGGGTACTTACAATTTAGGTGTTTTTGCCAAAACAGCTGACTGGAATTTTAACTGGATTGAGGTAGTTGCCAACGGCGCGCCCAATCCAACATGGAGCGACGAATTTAATAGTATTAACTCTGCGACCTGGACCAATGAAACCGGCGGTGGCGGCTGGGGAAACTCGGAGCGCGAATATTATACGGCGGGCCAAAATACCTCTATTCAATACGATGCTGCTGCGGGAAGTAATGTATTAGTGATTGAAGCTCGCAAAGAAAACCCGGCTAATTACAGTTGTTGGTATGGCCGTTGTGAATATACTTCAGCGCGGATGGTCAGCAAAGATAAAAAGACGTTTAAATATGGCCGTATCGAAGCCCGTTTAAAGTTGCCACAAACCCAGGGAATATGGCCAGCATTTTGGTTGTTGGGTAACAATATTGGTCAGGGTGTAGATTGGCCAGCCTGCGGCGAAATCGACATTATGGAGCATGTGGGTTTTGAACCTGTTATCACCCACGGAGCCATACATGGCCCAGGCTACTCAGGCAACACTCCATTTATCGGCGCTAATTATTTACCAGAAGCGGTTAATGCTAACTACCATGTTTATTCTATCGAGTGGAATGCAACCAGCATCAACTGGTTTGTCGATGGCAAGAAATTTTACGGTGTGACCAAACAGCAAGTGCAAACCTACGGTAACTGGGTGTATGACAATCCTATGTTTATCCTCTTGAATGTTGCTGTTGGTGGCCAATGGCCAGGAAACCCGGATGGTTCAAGCACATTCCCACAACGCATGTATGTCGATTACATTAGAGTTTATCAATGAGGATTAATTGACTGACTGAGCCTTGCTTTAACAAGGCTCAGTCAATTCGCCGTATCAGCTAGTTGTTTTATCAGAACTGTTTTTATCAGATCTGTTTTTATCAGATCTGTTTTTATCAGAGCTATCTTCAACAAGTTTCCCTTCCAACACATTCCCTTTTATAACTTCAGCCTTACCATTAATATCCATCTCGTGCTCATAAACATTGCCGCCAAAATGGCGATCGTTAGCACCAAAACCCGCTGATGAACGCGAAGATTTGCCGGTAAATTTACGCACCCAACGCCTTAATAAGTATTTGCGGAGCGGGGGAATAAACAACAATATTGCTATAACATCAGTGGCGAATCCTGGAATAACGAGCAGCACCGCCGCAATTGCTTTTACTAATGCATCAGCTAATGTCTGCCCCGGAGCAGCACCAGTTTGTAACTGGCGCGCTGCATTTAGCATTGCTGTGGTCCCTAAATAGCGAAGCATATTCACACCAAAAAATGCAGCGCCAATTAACCATACAATCACTGCCAAAGGACCAATCTCAGCGCCTATTTTGAAAAAAAGGTATATTTCAACCACCGGCAGGAACAACAACACTATAAAAGGCATTAGGGATAGGTCTCTTGCAAAAACATCAATGGGTGTAGTGTAACATTCGCGAATAATCCAACACGAGTGACTTTATCCAGATGAAAAAAATCCATCAGGAAGCTATTTACCTTGCGCTTTCGACAATACCCAGCGGTAAGGTTATCGCTTACGGTCAGCTAGCAAAGCTTGCGGGACTAACCAATGGTGCGCGACAGGTGGGGAAAGTGCTTTGCAATTTACCGGAACACTCGGTGCTACCCTGGCATAGAGTAGTCAACGCTCAGGGGAAAATTTCACTACCACAAGATTCACCGGCCTATCATGAGCAACAACAACGTCTAATTGCCGAAGGCGTTACTATTAAAAATGGAAAAATTAATTTGCGGGTTTACGGTTACAATACCGAAACCTAGCCACTGACACAGCATTTACCTTATGACGACAATCCCTTCAATACCGGACGATAATTACAAAGGTTGGAGAGGTATTCAGCGAGCCTTCGCAACCCCTTCTGCGTTAACACTTCTCCTGTTAGGTTTTGGCTCCGGCCTGCCATTTCTGTTAGTGGGCGGCACTTTGTCCACTTGGCTGCGCGATACAGGGGTAGCTTTGAGTGCAATTGGTTTGGTGAGTTATGCCAGCTTCTTTTACGTACTTAAATTTTTGTGGGCGCCTTTAATTGATCGCTACCCCCTACCCTTTTTAGGCCGCCGCAAAGGTTGGCTAGCCGTCTCGCAATGCATTCTTATAGGTGCGCTTATTAGCATGGCGTTATTAGGGCCCGGCTCCTCGCTTATGCTCTTTGTGGTACTCGCAGGTTTAGTGGCATTTGCAGGAGCAACTCAGGATATTGTGGTAGATGCCTATCGGATTGAAATAGCGCCGGTAAAATCGCAAGCCGCTCTCGCTGCCGCCTATATTCTGGGGTACCGAATTGCCCTTATTCTCTCGGGTGCCATAGCACTTTATTTGGCTGAGCTTCTTAGCTGGACCACTGCTTATTTGGTGATGGCCGCCGTTATGTTATTACCGCTGATTGCAGGACTACTATCAAAAGAACCCAATACGGGCGGAGAATTATCTATTCGTGAGATTCACATTCGCGACGCATTTCTGAAGCCCTTCCAAGAATTTTTTACGCGCAACGGCGTGTTGCTCGCATTAGCGCTACTAGCATTTGTCGGTCTATTTAAATTGCCCGACCAAATGATTGGTGTGTTGGCTGGCCCATTTTATTTGGACTCGGGTTACACCAAAGCTGATATAGCCACAGTATCAAAACTCTACGGAGTTTGGATTGGTATTGCGGGCGCGTTTTTGGGTGGAGCTTGTGTAGCAGCCTTTAATATCAAACGCGTACTGGTAGTTGCAGCTGTTGCCGTTTCAGTGTCAAATCTTGCGTTCTTATTGATGGCGATTCACCCGGCAGAAACCTGGGCTTTTTTCGCAGCCATTAGTGCTGATAATTTATCGCAAGGTTTTGCCGGCGTGGTTCTGGTTGCGTTTATGTCTGGATTAACCGATCGCAACTTCACTGCGACGCAATATGCACTGCTTGCATCACTGGCAAACTTACCCGGTAAATTTATTGGTGGGGTATCGGGTTATATTGTTGAGGCAACGGACTATCAAACATTTTTTATATTCAGCACATTTTCTGTTGTGCCCACATTGTTATTGTTAGCCTGGTTATGGAATAAAACCTATCACAAATAATTAGGCAGGGACACTGCTTGCAGCGCTACTTTATCAGAGCGCAGCAAGCGACGCCCCTACGAAAATAATGCCCCGGCCGACGAATAAATAAGGTAAAAAAATCAATCGCGGAAATTGGTGTATTGCAGAGGTATTTCGATATCCGAAGCACGCAGCATTGCCATACATTCTTGTAAGTCATCACGTTTTTTTCCGGTGACACGCACTTGTTCACCCTGTATAGACGCTTGCACTTTCATTTTTTCGTCTTTAATCATTTTAACAATTTTTTTCGCAAGCTCAGTTTCTACACCTGTGCGTACCACTATGTCCTTCTTTACTTGCTTGCCAAAGGTTTTAACATTTTTAACTTCAAGACAGGAAATGCCGATACCATTTTTGTGCAGCGAACTGCGCAATGCATCCAGCATGGAATCGAGTTGGGATTCTGCATCGGCGATTAAAGTAATTTCATAATCTTTACGATCATAACGTGCATCCACGCCTTTAAAGTCATAACGATTAGTGATTACGCGCGAGGCTTGATCAATGGCGTTAGTCAGTTCATGTTTATCAACTTCTGAAACAATATCAAACGATGGCATAGTTTTACCTCAGGATCTTTAAGACTTAATAACTGGTTATATTAAACAAGGTTGCGAAGGCAATCACGCCGACACAAAATAACAAAGAGCGCGAATAAAGCGGAACGCTGGATCTTACCAGCGCAAAAGAATATGCCGGTTCCACTTGCGGGCTCAAGGTAACACCCACTAAATCTTCTATTGCTTCTTGCGCATTTTCGGCAGCGGCTGCAAATACTTCAGCAGCTTCTTCAGCTGTGTCAGGTCGCGCTTCTACATCTCTAATTTCATCAGATTCCCGATACAGATCGGTAGGTGCACTTAATGCTCCGCGAAGATTATTATTTAAAATAGTAATGGATGAGCTCTTGGTATCCAATAAACTTTCTTGCCAGGGAGAGCTATCAAAATTGCCGACAAACGCCCAGGTTAAACCCATTAAACGCACCGCTGGCCATTCAATTAACCACAACCATCTATCGGCTAATTGTGCTTCTACCGTATTAGATACAGTTTGCTCGCGATAAATTACACTTAATCGATATAACAATGCACCTATAGCACCGGCGATAAAAAACCAAAACAATACGGCAAAAATACGTTCAAACCCGCGATAACTAATCACCTTAAGCGCCTGGGTGTGCAAGGTTTTCCAATCGCTAACATCCTTATCGTTTTCGTCAACAGCAACCTGACCGCGCATATCAGCGATGATTTTACTTGCCATCACATTATCACCACGAGTTGCCGTAGCAATATAATTATTGACGTCTGCAATAAAATTTCCGCGCCCCAAACTGTATAGCAACACCGGCACATAAATAAAAATTAAAAAGGCTGATGGACCATTATCTCTTTCATCCCAAATACTGATAGCCAAAATACAAACAACGAGAACGGCCAAGGGAATAACCAAGGCTAATATCATGGGTAACAAGGGAGCAGATGATGCGGACGGCAGTGCGCGCAACTTATTAAGGAACCCAATAAACCATGAGTCATGGTGCAAAATAGAACCATAGGCAGTGAGATAAACTATGGCCAATACGGCGATCAAACTCAAAAAAATCATATGCTACTCGCTGGTGAGTAAAGAATGGAAAAGCGTCCAATCAAACGCAGGACCAGGGTCAGTTTTTCGTTGTGGGGCAATATCACTATGGCCAACTATACGCTCGGGTGTAATTTTAGGGTAAGCCGCCAATATCTGGCGAGCGACTTCAACTAAAGCTATGTACTGATTATGAGTGTAAGCAATATTATCGCAACCTTCCATTTCAATGCCGATACTATAATCATTACAATTTTCAACACCCTTAAAACTTGATGCTCCGGCATGCCAGGCACGCTCGCTAAAAGCAACAAATTGCGTAACCTGACCCAAGCGGTCGATAAAAAGATGTGCTGAGACTTGAAGTTCAGCAATAGTTGCAAAATAGGGATGAAGCGAAGGGTCCAGCTGATTACAAAACAAAGCGGCAACACACCCTGTACCAAATTCACCGGGCGGCAAACTAATGTTGTGGATAACAAGAAGGCTAATTTCCTGGCCTGAAGGGCGCTGGTTTGCATTGGGTGATGGGCATTGCGCCGCATTTGCCAACCAACCATCAATTGAAATCACTGGAAAGTACCCGCTTTATAATAAAGCGGGCATGATAAACCTTGAGAAAGCGCTTTGCACCCCAAGCAGTCAACAAACTCTTTATTATTAATTCGTATTATCTATTTGCACGCAAATTGCCTATTACAGCTTCAAGTGCGCGATCAAATAACATGCCGTCATCTAATAAATGCAGACGACCCGATTTAAGCGCTAGTGCCAAGCTCATACGCGACTCTTCTGCGACCTTCATTCCTGAACGGTTTACAAAAATATATTTCCCGGTAGCGCGGATAATCGCCGCTAAACGACAGCGAAATTTTTGACCATCGTCGCTTTGCATTTCAAACCAACTACCCTGAGTGATATTGCTGACTAACGCTAAATGTTGATCGCCTTCGGGTAATTCATTTTCTACTGTGCCTGGCTGCTGCGGATTACTAACAACAAAAGTTTCAAGTGACGCTAATGAAGTATCTTTTTCTACAATTGGCTCTATTTGCGGTTTTGCGATTGCAGCAGCGACCGGAGGAGTTGCTGCGGGTGGAATAGCTATTCCTGGTTTCGTTTCGACGTTCGCTGCAGCGGAATGCGAAGGAGTAGCAGTCGGAACAGGAACATTAGCTTTTACAGGAGCAACCATCGCAGGGCGCCCAGCAATAGCAGGTGCGACTGTGGCGTCAACTACAGATTTCGCATTGCTTACGGGTGCGCCGCCAGGATTTTTACTAGCGGTTGGCTCACTAGCGGAGACATTAGTCGGCTGCACCACATCGGGTACTTTAGGCACAGCGCGCAAACGCGTTAAATGCAACGCCTCCAACTGTTTAAACAATTGTGTGGTTTCAAACGGACTGAAAGAAATATCTTCCAAACCGTGACGTAATTTTTGCAGCAATTCCGGGACTAATTTCAACAACCCCTGACGATTTTCTTTATTTAAGGGGGCCGTCAAGCTCCAGACTAATTGTTGTGCAGTGCGAACATTGGCCTGCCATTCTTCACTGTCGACACCTTGTTTTAAAGCGGTAATAAACAAAACATTACCCCAGGCATCACGTAATAATTTTTGTGCAGGCGCAGGTAAATCATGGCCTGACGTAATGCGATTTAAAATTCCATCCACTTGCCCGCGAGCATATTCGGATTTTGCTTTGCCATCTTCCGCATCTATAGTACGCTGTTCCAGAATTTGTGCGCGCCGTTTATCTTTTTCAAGGAAGGCACGAAAATCGGTTAACAAATTATTGAAAATACTCATGTCGGTTTCAAAATCCGACAATATAGCCTGTACTGTCATTTCCATTTTGTTGAACAAACTATCTTTGCGCTGATTCTCTTCGCTACTCTCTTGCCAACCCAACGCAGCCATCGCCATTTCGTTTAGCAAACGCCGCGCAGGATGACCACCTTTACTAAAAAAAGATTTATCAGCAATAGCAACTTTTACCATCGGCAGCTGCAAGCGACCAATAAGTGCTTTCATTGGCGCAGCCAAATTACGATCATCTAAAATAAAATCAAACATCATGCTGACTAAATTAATAATATCGTCGTCAACTTGATTGATTGCTGGTGTTGGCTGATTGGGTGTTGAATTGCTCAATAAATTTTTCAACAATTCACGCACGTTTAATTGCGCGGAATTCGCAGCCGCGGCGGCATTAAAACTATTTTGATGTTGCGCAAGCGAGAGAATTTTTACCAATTCGTGCGTGGCAATTTCTTCACCCATGTTACGTTGTGCAGGAGCATTATTACGCGACCCCAACAAATCGCGCAATGTATGTAACACCTGTGTTGTTTGATCATCATAAGCTGCTGCGCCGCCTTGCTGAAGGCCCGGCGAAGTTCCAACATTTTCGTGGAGGCCGTTAAAACTAGCAGAAATTCCCGCACCATAGTGGTGATCAGTAGATGAATCAGTGCGTCTGGGTCGAGCATCAGACTTTAATGAAGTCATTATATTTGCATCAATCAATAACTGATTCAGCGATTTAAATAAATCTCCCAGTTTAGTCATTACCATGTTGTCGAATAATTTAAACAACACTAATTTAGCTTTAACATCTATGTCTAAACTTTTGGCAGCTTCATTAAAAGCATTGCAAATAACATCAACACCGAGCGGATTATTTTTTTGATAAACTTTGACAGGAACTAAATGGTCGATGCGCAACGTTAAATGTTGAATAGCCTCGGCAAATTGTTCATTTGCCTTATTAGTCATAGCTTCAACGGCAACGAGTTGTTCAAGATCGTCATGTTGAACGAGCGATAAATTATCCAGCGAAAATTCTTTATTGCCTGCGGCCGCGTCATCACGATAAGCCGTGTGATCGAGAAGCTGGGCAAAGCGAATATCGATACTGCGGAAAAAAGCAATCTCCATCGCCCGGCGACGTAAACGCACCTCGCGCATGGAATCAAAATATAAATTTTGTTCATGATTATTGTTAGCTTTATCAGCCAATTCAAACATCGCATCGTCAACTTTATCAAATAAATCACGCAACAATCCTTGCAGCTGTTGGCGCGCTTTGTCGCGTAAAGAATGCATTGCTGCTGGCAGGCGTGTTAATACAATTTGTGCCGGATTATTCGAACCCCGATCAGGATTCAGCTGCACAACATTATTAGGCTCGGAGCGTTCGCCGCGGGGTTGTTCTGACATGATATTGACCATCCAAAAGAAACCTTTACGACTTGAGTATAACCAAAGGTTTTGCACTCTCTAGCGGTAAATGTTCAATGCGAGAGCCATATCACAATTAGGAATAGCAAGTATTTTTTCTTATATCATTTGACGACATTCTTTTCTTTAACCTTAACTAAGCGCTATAAACATTCAGGCGACGCCTACTTAAAACGCTGAAATAAATCATTTCGCCTTCAAAAACACAATAAGGTATTATGCGCAACCTTCCAGCTAAAGATATCGCTATGATTCATGCATTTGCTCAAAACATTCCTCATCTTATTACCAGCATCACTAATAACGTAAAGACAGCATTAAGTGAAGATATAGGCACTGGTGATATAACCGCACAATTAATTCCAGCGGATCAACAAGCGACTGCGGCCATTATCACCCGTGAAGATTGTATTTTTTGCGGTAAAGATTGGGTGAACGAAGTCTTTGCACAACTTGATGCTAAGGTCTCCATAGAATGGTTTGTAAATGATGGCGAAGCTGTAACCGCTAACACCCTTTTATTTAAATTGAGCGGTCTCGCGCGTAGCTTACTAACCGGCGAACGCACTGCCCTTAATTTTGTACAAACTCTTTCGGGTACAGCAACCGTCAGCCATTACTACGCACAACTGGTTGCGCACACTTCCGTTAAATTATTAGACACACGTAAAACATTACCCGGCCTGCGCGATGCGCAAAAATATGCTGTGGCTTGCGGCGGTTGTCATAATCATCGCATTGGTTTGTACGATGCCTTTCTCATCAAAGAAAACCATATTGCAGCGAGTGGTGGAATCGCAAATGCAGTTGCTGCTGCACGCAATATCGCGCCGAATAAAGCAGTTGAAGTAGAGGTGGAAAATTTAAAAGAATTGGATGAAGCGCTGAATGCAAATGCCGATATTATTATGCTGGATAATTTTACATTAGAAGATATGTACACAGCTGTTGCGGTTAATAAAGGGAAAGCAAAAATTGAAGCGTCGGGAAATGTCACGGAGCAAACGATAAAAGATATTGCGGCAACAGGTGTGGATTATATTTCTCTTGGAGCGCTGACTAAGCATTGTCGGGCGGTGGATTTGTCGATGCGGATAGTTAGCACGTTAACTAAAGAGTAATTTCTTATTATGTTTTAAATATTACAGCCAACAAAATAGATAACTTACAAATAGATGCATAATAAAAAAGCGCTTAACTGTATTTCAAAATCATTTCGCTTTAAAACTTAAAATCCATCAACATGCGCAAATCCAACAATATTAGCATTTTTAGCATCTAACAAGGCAACCCAATCATAGGCAGTTCGGCTTTGTAAAGGCAGGTACAACAAACCATCTTCAGCTATGTTAGTTTCATTTATCGCCGCTGTAATCAGCGTTAATTCATTAGGATTTTTTAATTTCAAAGCCTTTATAGATTTTGCACGCTTTAAAATATCGACGGCGCTTTCACTGTAGGGAACCCAGTATTGAGGTCGAGAAGATATGTCAATACCCTGCATAGCCAAATCAAATGTGCGCAAAAAATCTTTGTCTTGGGCTTCTGGCAATTTCGCTGCGATAATTCCAGGGCCGCTAAAAAAGGGAATCGTTTGAAATTCATTTTTAGCCAAAGGAAGCTCCTCCACCAAAACATCCGCAAAAGAAACTACACGCATACGATCCACTTCAAAAACTAAATATACTGGTCTTGCCAGCATTACAGTGTATACACCATAAAATAGAGCAGCGAGCTGTATAATAGCGACCAAACTCAAATCAAGCGTTAATTCTTTTCGTGATTTTTTAATGTTAAACAAAACAAATGTTAACAATGGACCACAACATATATCAACCCATATGACTAACCAAAACAGATTTCTTCCGCCGGATATCTGACTGTAAGGGTAAGGAAACCATATCCCAAAAACTATATATGCGGCGATACCAGCAATGAAAACGGTTAATAAAAAATGAATAAAAGCGGCTTTAGCTTTTATTGCAAATTCATTAGCACTAATTAACTTCATGCGCCTTCCTTTAATACCATACTGGAAGCCAAAGATTATTTTGAGGAGTAAGTTCAGAGATCATTACTTACACGAACCAAATCATTGTCACATTTTACGCCTTCAACTCCATTAACCAGCTCATCAAAAGCACCTAAGCGTAGAACTCCTATTCTGTCGCTAAAACTAAGCCATACACTGCCCGCGCTTAAATACATCATTACCTCTGACCCAGTATAATCTCTTCTCCATAGATCACCGTACTTTTCAGTGAAGCTAACACGCGGGTCAAAGAGCCCAAAACATTTTGCCTCTATAGCATTAAAAACGATATCTACTGAACTCACATTTTTGTTAAAGCTCTCTAATGTTTTCAAATTTTTCTTCAGTCCACATGAGAACAATATCTTCGAATTCATTTCCGCAGGGTTAATACCTTGCGAGATAAATACGCAATCTGTTTTATCAACTTCATAACCGAAACGAGAAAAACGCGAGTTCATCACATAAATTAACCTTGAACGCAACTGGTAGCCATCGATGGTTGGCAAGTCTTTATCAGTTATTACACCTGCAGGCTCTAGCATAGCGCTCTCAACAAAACGAACTCGTCCAGATACTTTATCTTCAGCGTCCGTTAAATAAGTTTGGAGCTCGCCGCTTAGAGGCAATGCCAGCTGCCCTGACAAGTTAGCAAAAGCAGATAATGGATGAACTTTACTAGCCAAAAAAGAAAAACTATTTTTATGTAATGTTAAATATAGCGCTGGCTCTTTCAAAAGCTTTTCGGGTATTTCATAGCCGAACCAATCATCCGAAAATGTCTGGTCACTCCACCTAAAATTACCCCCCACGTAAAAAATAGTGAATTGAAGAAACACAAGCCCCAACAAAATGTTTTTTGCTAAAGATTGCCTACACAACTGCACTAAAGCCCAAGCTATTAATACGCCAACCATTAAAAACAAAGCAACTGCATAACGCCCATTTCCCGACGTTATCAACCAAAATATATAAGAGATAACAAAAAAACAAATGGCAACCATTCCTGAAAAGGATGATTTTAACTTATGTCTAAAAAAAACCATCCCGCCAATCATTAATGCGAAAATTACAAATAAGCGTATATCGGGAGATCTTAACTCTTGATACAGCCACGGCAGAGGCATAGCAGCTCGCAATGGGAGCAACAATCCTTCCATTAGTCCCTCGGGGATAAACCGAGTATTTGTTATGGATACCGCAGGATACAATGGTGATGCAAAAATATGATTAAAATAAGGGAAAAATGGATTGCCAGTACGCTGATAAACAAAATATGCCCACCAGCCTTCGACCAACATAAAACTACCAACACCTACTAGAACAAATAATATAAATTGCTTCCATTGATTCCTGTACAGTGCAAGCAAAACAAAAGCAATAATCCCCGCGCCAACTGCATAAATTATAGCCGTTAACTTCAACCCACAAGCAAACCCGAACAAGAATGCTGAAACAGAAATGTTTTTATTGCCGGGCGAACTCTCTAAATCCTTACACCATCGAATTAAATAAACCAAACCAAACAATACAAGAGCACCAACATGGGCATCAATAAAAGTAGAGCCAACAACCTGCCAAAAAACGGTTGTTAGCATGCTCAAAATAATAGCTAAAAAGTATGCTTCTCGATGGGTATGTCGACAAATGAGCTCCCTCGTCAAAAATATTAATCCATAGATGCAAGCACTATGGATTAATGCCAAGCCAATAGAAACGCCAATATCGTCAAACAATAGAGTCAATAAATAAAATGGGATGTAACCTACCGGGTTAAGATAGCTCTGGGGTCCAGCAGGGAAAAAATCTGTATTGAGCCTGCCTTCAAACAAAGCAAACGCCACATATCCATGGTAATTAACTGCATCAAAATTGATATCTTTACCGAAAAAAATTGCCACAGCACAACACAACAACGCAGGGATCAGCCAGCATAATTTCCTTACAAATGCATTAATCACAACTAAAAACCTTCTTGTTTATAAAATACGAAATAGGGAGTAGGACGAGAGAGCTGCACCAATAACAAACGACACTCGATAGACCATTAAGATCGCCAGTAATTAAATTAATAAATATATATTGCAACACCAAAAAAACACATGACAAAAAAATAGTGGCCAATAAAAAAGATGCTATGCGCCCATATTGCACAAAAACCCATTTTTTTTGCACATAATAATTAAAGACTGTTATGGAAAAATAGATGACTCCGCAACATAAATAATAAATAAAACCGCCAGCCAAAAACTCTGCAAGCCAATAAAAGCACAATGAAGCCAGTAGGGTCATGAAGCCACCGGCCAAGAAAAATCGAAAAAAACGAACATTCAAAATTGTTTGCAGCACCTTATTTTTCTAATAATGCTATAAAATGTAAACCCTTTGAAAAAACAAGATTTAACGGAAATGAATACAGCTCAAGATTTTCAATCCATTCGTCGGTTTTAAGTTCTAGTTCACCGAACATACTATTCCATTCAGCTCGAGAGAAATATTTATAGGGTAATGGCACGCCGTGGCGCGCATTTCCCACCCAATCCATCATGCGGAGGCGGAGGTCATCATAAGGTGATTCGCACAAATGATCTTTAATGATTATATATTTACTTGAAACCCTTAATGCTTCGATCAGTAACTTTTTTGCATCGCTCGCATGATGCAAAACATCTGAAAAAATTACTGCATCAAACTGGTTATCAGCAAAGGGTAACTTTTCGCCATCATACATACTTATGTCAATGTACCCACGCTTGCGTGGTACTATATCGACACCTTTAATATTTACATTTTTTTTCTTTTCAATAATTTTTGAAGCAACCAAACCATCACCACACCCCACATCCAGAATATTTATATCGTCCGGTATAACCGTAGCGAAGCATTCAGCTAAAACTTCCACTCTGCGTCCGTACACCATTTTTTCATGAATTAAAGTAAACATAATGTCCCCAAATAACAAATATTAAAAGGTACTTAGCGTGACGCTCGCGCCGAATTCGCCACCATATCCAAGCCAGCCATAAGCGCTCCGCCCAATGCGATTTGCAACCCCAGCATTATAACGAGCGACGAAGGGATTACTTGCCGCATTAACTGATGAGCATCCATAGCGCCAAAGTTATTAATACGCCAGTCGGACACCGCGAAAAACCCCATAAATATCCCTAAAGCTATAAGTGTCAGGCCTACCACTATTGAAACTTCAAATGAAAAAATACGCTTCATGATAAAAGAAAATTTTGCGGGCTTTTGCAAACCTTGACTTTCGGCCATCCGGGAAACCAAGTTTGCAAAAATAATCATTTGCACTCCTACCACAATAGCAGTGGACACATAGACTAATGAATGTATATCTAACATTAGCTTTCCTACTGCCAGGGGGCCTGCTAATAACAACCCAAATATAGCCAATGAAAATAGCAATAACATCAATCCTGGATACAA
Source organism: Pseudomonadota bacterium (assembly GCA_040386215.1). GTDB lineage: Bacteria > Pseudomonadota > Gammaproteobacteria > Pseudomonadales > Cellvibrionaceae > Cellvibrio. Next base: position 3,488 of record JAZKFX010000004.1, on the reverse strand, counting down.
AAAAAGCCAATTCGGTGATGCCAGAAATAAAAATTTTAAATGCCGCCAACCGTCACGGAAGCTCCTTAAATGTGGGGGGCGATCTCTACCATCTTTTGATAAGGTAACGGGTATTTCGGTAATTGTTAACCCGCGGTTTGCTGCCTTTACTACCAATTCACTCGCAAACTCCATCCCAGTGCAAATCAAACCCAACGATTGAATTTTTTCTCTATTAAAGCCTCTTAAACCACAATGGAAATCGCCCACTGGTATCTTACAAAATACGCGCCCTAAAAAACTTAACGCGGGGTTACCAATGTATTTATGCAAAGCTGGCATGGCTCCTTTTGCAATGCCTCCCTTAAAACGATTTCCCATTACTAAATCATCACCTTCACGAAGGCGAACCAAAAACTTATCCAAGTTAGAAAAATCATAGCTATCGTCGGAATCGCCCATAATTATGTAACGCCCTTTAGAGGCATTGATACCTGCAATCAAAGCGCTACCGTAACCTTTCTCTAATACTGATATAACCCTTGCGCCTAATTTGCTAGCAATTGAACAAGAACTATCGGTTGAACCATTATCTGCCACCACAACCTCACCAATAACACCGATGCGTTTTATGCACGCAAGTGCCTTGGCAATACAAGTACCAATGGTTGTTTCCTCATTTAAACAAGGCATCACAACGGAAAGCTCTATATGGTTATTCGAATGCATGAGTTTTACTCAACTACTTGAAATACCTAAGACCTAACACAACAACGCCCTGCAATTGCAAGGCGTTGTCTACTTAACATTTGGCTAACAACGAAGAGCTGTTGTTAACTTTTATTGACCGCGGCAAGAACCTGGCAAATATTTTAAATCCATAGTAGTACCTGCACCACCACAAACCCATTTAAAAATGTTGGCGCCAGTGTCATCATTATCTAAAGCGGTACTATCAGTTGCATATGGTATTAACGTCACAATTTTAGAAGCTGCAGCTTTAAGATCTGTTGCGGCTGTTGTGGTGACTGAAATTACACCAGCAGCAGTGGTTGCCACCGAAGCTACATATTTTGTGGTTTGTCCACTTGACTCACAGCCCCACTGATCGGCGCCAGGCAAAGTACTACCTGTTGTGGCTTGCACTGTTTCGGTAATACTTGTACGGCAGGTAGAAGCAGCTAAAACTACTTCAGACACTTTTGCGCGAATGGTGTAATCCTGATATGCAGGCAATGCTACCGCTGCCAAAATACCGATGATTGCAATAACGATCATCAATTCAATTAAGGTAAAACCTTTTTGCATCATGTTTTTCATAGTAAATCTCCGGAGTTTAGTAGAAGGGCTTGCTTAAAATTTCATACACAATGTATAGAGCAAGCAGCATACCAATCATTACTTTTGTGGAAGCCATGACATCTGTTTTTGTTTTTAATTATTGTGCTGAGTTATACCAGCCCAGTATTGGCGCTAGCTGAGCAAGAATTTATACCTAGCAATTTTTAAACTCACCAGCGCAAAAAATACGAAATCCATCCATAAAAGGTCTTTTTTTTTGTCACGTAAAAACTATTAATGACAAAACCTCGCAACAAGTGACGTTTTAAGTCACTTGTATGATTTAAATCACCGCCAGTTGTTTTGAGTAAATTGTTTGGCTCTGTTACAGGGTAATTCTACCCAAACGCATTAACCGGTCTATACTTGCTATTTGCGACACAATGATAGCAATTACAGTGAGTTATCATATATTGTTGCGGTTTTAGTTAAGATTGCCTATAACTGCCTATAAAATGTCTTTCTCCCAGGTTTATATTCAATGAATAGCCCTACCCATTTAAACGGTCTTGCCCGGCGTTTGGTAGCAGACAATTTGCTAGACCCTGAGCTTGCGCGCAAAGCGCTACTTCAAGCAACCAAAGAAAAAGTACCTTTTGTGCAGCACCTGGTGGCTAACGCTATGCTGGATGCACGCACTATCGCGCGGGTTGCATCAGAGGAATTCGGTGCTCCGCTTTTCGATTTGGACTCGCTAAATAGAGATAGCATCCCTGACAAATTGGTAGATGAAAAGCTTATTCGTAAGCACCATGCATTGCCAATCATGAAGCGCGGCACACGTCTTTTTCTGGCCGTGGCAGATCCCACTGATTTACATGCACTAGATGAAATTAAATTTAATACGGGTTTAAATACTGATGCAATATTGGTAGAAGCGGACAAACTAGCTGCAGCAATAGATAAATTCTTAACATCCCAAGATAATCTCGGCACAGCGCTAGGTGACTTTGAAGACTCTGATTTGGACGGCGAAATACAAACCGTTGACCCAAACGCAAAAGTAGATGACGGCGGCAGCGAAGCTGACGAAGCGCCGATTGTTAAATATATTAATAAGGTGCTACTCGATGCTATTAGAGGCGGCGCATCCGATATTCACTTCGAGCCCTACGAAAAATCTTACCGCGTGCGGTTTCGCACCGATGGTATTCTGCAGGAAGTTGCACGACCACCAGTAAATCTAGCGGGCCGCATGGCCGCCCGATTAAAAGTGATGTCGCAAATGGATATTTCTGAACGTCGCTTACCGCAAGATGGCCGGATAAAACTTAAAGTATCTAAAACTCGCGCGATCGACTTCCGGGTAAACACTTTGCCAACATTGTTTGGCGAAAAAGTCGTGTTACGTATTTTGGACCCCGCTGCGGCCAAACTCGGTATTGATGCACTTGGCTATGAGGATTATCAAAAGAAACTGTATATGGATGCCCTGGCACAATCGCAAGGAATGATTTTAGTAACTGGTCCAACCGGTAGCGGTAAGACAGTTTCGCTTTATACAGGGTTAAACATTCTCAATACTCCCGAACTTAATATTTCCACCGCTGAAGATCCCGTGGAGATAAACCTTGAAGGCGTCAATCAAGTACAGATGCATACGAGAATCGGTCTAACCTTTGCCGAAGCTTTGCGTTCTTTTTTACGGCAAGACCCGGACATTATCATGGTGGGTGAAATCCGGGATTTAGAAACGGCTGAAATTGCTATTAAGGCCGCCCAGACCGGTCACTTGGTATTATCAACACTTCACACCAATAGCGCGCCCGAAACCCTAACGCGATTAATGAATATGGGCGTACCCGCGTTCAACATTGCCACCAGCGTAAGCTTGATTATTGCCCAACGCCTGGCCCGCCGTTTGTGTTCACAATGCAAAAAACCCGCTACGGATATACCGGCTGCTATCCTAACTGAAGAGGGGTTCGATGAGATTGGCATTCCTCGTACTGACTTTCAGTTATTTCACCCTGTAGGGTGTGCAGTATGTAATGGCGGATACAAAGGTCGCTTGGGTGTTTATGAAGTGGTTCGCATCACTCCGACAATTGCCAACCTTATAATGGAAGGTGGTAACTCCTTACAAATTGCTCGCGCTGCGCATGAAGCAGGTTTTAATAATTTACGTATTTCCGCATTGCGCAAAGTAGCAATGGGGTTAACCAGCC
>JAZKFX010000003.1:0-23517 GCA_040386215.1 Pseudomonadota bacterium | reverse complement strand
ACCCAAAAAATTAGTCGTTAAATTCGTAGCAGAGCCTGGGTCTGTTGCCGGAGGTCTATACGGACTTAGATTATTGCGTAGGGATCTTCTTCGCTAATTTTCAAAATTTATTTTTCAACTCCCTCCCCTGCCAAGGGGAGGGTCGGGGTGGGGTCGCCTTTGCCTTTTTTTCAAACAACAGTATCAGGCAAGTGAACTCGCCATTGACGAGACGGTAACCTCTGTTTGTTTGTCGACGAAGGCCGATTGGGATCACAGACTAAAATTAATGAGCCATCTCTCCATTCGATATCAACTATTGTCCCCGCCTTAAATCCTAGACGTACCAAATCGATACCATCCGGGTGTTTGCGTGTATAAACTCGTAAGATACTGAACTTTGGTCGTGAAGAGTCTCCGCCAAACCCATAGCTTAGGTCACCAGAGTAAATCACCAACAATGTGCCATCAAACCCGTCAGGTTTAAAAACTTTTGGCGCTCGCTCGAATGTATAAAAAGGATCTGACTCTATTATTGTTTTTTCAAAATCTTCGTGCCTAACTTGCCACAGGACATCGTCTACATAAGTCGCAGTCTCTGCATCGGCGACTACAAGAAAATATTTTTCATTCAATGCACCAGCGTAACGAAAAACTTTGAAAGCGGGATTTGAAAACTCACCGAGTTTTCTACCCAAGCGATCAGCGTCGACAGCATAAATATCGTTTTTCAAAAATATTTTTGGCAAATTCACACCATTCGCTTCCAGATAATCGACTTCAACATTGGGGTCATCATCATAAACACGTTGCCCTTCCTTAAGCTGACCATCAGGCGTTAACAACATTGTCTTTGCCGACGGCATTGCTCCTGAATCAGTTTGGTTATATCCCGTTGCGGGCAATGGCTTATTTCCATGCTCCAATTCTTTTACCGCTATTCCCGGTATTAAAATTGTGATCTCTTTACTAAAGAAAACCTTAATATCAGTAATTTGTGCAACAAATATCATATTCAAAATTATCCACGCTATAAACGACCCTATAAGGCCAATCGGTATAGCTAACAACAACCAAGACATAGAGATACTCCTAATCAACATAGCTAATTATTCTCGTTTTAAACACTTTCAGAACCAATGGAGCGAATATTGTTGATTTTCCAACTCTGATCGCACTGACTGAAACAACCCCTTAATAAGGGTCAGTATCATCCCAGTTTAGTTTAAAATCGTTAAAGATTACGTTTAATGATTTACTTCTGATATAAAATTCCATTTTTTTGTTATAAATATCAACTTTAATAAAAAAATTAATGTCTTCGTCAGCCGGCAAAGGTTTTAAAATATCAAAAAGCTTGACTACATTGACATAAACTCTAGGAGAAAATTGATGTTTAAGGTCCTCTGAACGTAATGAATATTCAATGAGGCTAGGAAGCAATCTCTCTTTGATCAAAGGAAGATCTTTATTTTCAAAACTAATATGTTCATCATTGATATTATCATATCTGACGTGACTTAATTTTCCGATCTGTGACTCAATGGTAAAATTCCATTTAAATCTTGTTGTCTCTACCAAATATAACTTTTCTAATAATGTTTTATATTGTTCCTCGTTTTTATCATAGTATTCTAGATCCCTATAGCCAGAAATATACTTATTTTTTAATTCGTTTTCTTGATCCTTCGTAAGCTCTTCTGATTTCGTATTCGCATAGCTTTCAACAATTGTATTTTGATAATCAACATATGTGAGCAAATCCACCTCACCGTTAAGTTTAAATCTAAGCGCTGTGGACCCAACTTTTGGCGGCTTTAATGAGGAATCTACCAATGGCTTTTCCACAACCAAATTATATTCCGTTTTTATTTCAAATTTTGACAAATCAATAGGGAAAATATCTTTATATAATTTATGGTCTAAAAATGAAAACCAGGACATGGATATTTGGTTGGTACCGTCAGGTATTAATAAATCATCCGAAAAGAAATTTTGATTAAAAGACTTTTCACGATCCGATACGTTTTCTATATCTTCGGGGCCTGACCATTCATTCATCCCATGAACCGCTAAATTAGTAGCTGTCTCTTCCTTGGAAGTCGAATTGCTAAATTTAATTTCATATATATAAATAGGTAATGCCGAATTTTTAAAAAGCCTTAGCGGCATTAGAATTTTTTTACTTTCGGCATACTGAATTTTATATAAGTGATCATGATTTAATTTAATGATAGTGATTGGCATACCAACATAAATACAAAGCCAAAAAATCATCTCGGTTTTTAGCAGAACTCCTGTTTTAAAAAAAGTAACTGCTATGTTGATGCCATAATTAAAGCCAATTAAAAGTATATTTAAATATATAAATAAAATAAATGTACATAATATAGCCATAAAGACGTCAGCATTACTACGGCCATAAAGAGAAATATAAAAGGCAACGATAAAAAATATAAAAGTAGCTATGGATGTAACTATAAGTGTTGCATTAATGGATTGACTCCATCCTTTATTGGATAAAATAAAGGACTGGACGACTCCATTTAGTAACATAAGGATTAAAGAAATCGTGAACAATATTGATAGAATTTGCTTCGTATCAACATCTAACTTATTGTATATTTCAAACATAATATTTGAGTGCTCGCATTAAAATAATAGTCAAAACAAAAAAGCAAGGTGTCTTTAGTCGCAATTTTTGGAATGTAATTTAAAGTTGATCCCTAAGTCCAGACAAATGCCTGTCTAGTTTAAGATAGGCTCCGTTCACACTACAGCTTTATTCCAATATCGCTAACAATAAAATGCGGGCATTTGATTTTAGAAATGATCTTAACGAGCAATTCGGCAACACATATTCCCTAATAAAATTTAATTTTTTACTCCCTCCCTGCCAAGGGGAGGGTTGGGGCGCTCGGCGAGGGGTGGGGTCGCCCTTATATTCTAAATCGCCCGAATAATCAAACAACCCTCGCTCACCTCAGCACTAACATTTGTTCCAATAGTAAACCCTGCCTTTTTAAGCCCAAAGCCTTTGAGCAGCATATAAGGAACAGGTGGTGGTGCTTTGTAAGTGCTGGGGCTACTGCTTAATACGTCAAGATCGTAGTAGCTTCGTTTTTTAGAGGGCTTCGTTTTTTAGAGGGATAGTTGAAGCCGGAGAAAAAACAGCGAAATGTTTAGGCGGGAACTTGTCTTTTTGAGCATTTTTTTAAAAAACTAAAAAAATTTAAAAGCTTCATGTCATTAGTTAAAGACAATTTGTCTTACAGATCCGCACAATGTGAATTAAATCACACAAAATATTGAGAAGAATTGGTTGGCTATTTTAACGCGGAGCCCAACTGATCGACATTAACGAATTCATTACGCGCCCCAAATTGCCGCCGCAAAGACAATCGCAATTGTTCTTTAAGGTCTCAATCATGTGTTGCTGCTCCCGTACAAGTTGCTGAAGCGCGGGCACATGAGTGGGTAATGTGGCGAGTGATTTCATGCGTGGATGACACTGTTTTTCATCGTATTTATTTACAATTTTATAACGCAGAAGCAGCATTAAATTTCGCTAATTTTTTAAGTTTTGTAAAAATCAAGAAGTACTCCATCCATCGTTCGATTAGGAATAAACAATAATGAAAAACATGAAAAAGCTAATCTCTGTACTTGCGCTGGGCATCAGCCTGACGCTCGGCTCCATGCCTCTGGCAGCGCAACAAGTGCCAGCCACCAACAGCTTCCGCGGCATGAACTGGGCACAGTTGGGTGACAACTTCAGCACCAGCCCACTCGTTATCCAGGGCCTCAGTTCGTCCGACAGCTACGCGACCGTGCAGGGCAAGGCCAATGCTCTCTACGATGACATGGCATCCACCATGGGGGTCAACGCCGTGCGGCTGCCTATCAACACTCAGACAGTCGCCAACACAGCCTGGTGGAACGCCTACCGCGGCGCCATTGACGCGGCTAATGCCCATGGATTCAAGGTCATCCTCACTTTTTGGACGGACCATGCCTCCGGCGCCAGGATAGCGAACCTCGCCGCGTGGAACACCATGTGGTCCACCGTGATCAGCACCTACGGGTCGAACCCCAACGTGTACTTCGAGCCAATGAACGAGCCGGGCGGTTACAGCTCGACAGAGTGGCGCAACATCGCAGCCAACTGGCTCAGCACCCACTACTCGGCCGTGCCCAGCCGGGTGCTCATCGGCGGCACCGGCAACAGCCAGGACCTGCGGGACCTGTGCGGCGACAGCCGCTTCAACGCGACGCTGTTCTCGTTCCACACCTACACCTTCTTCCATGGCGCGATGACATACGACCAGTGGATCAGCAACATCACAACCCGGCTCGGCACTTGCGCGAACCGCGCGGTCGTAACCGAGTTCGGCTCGCCGATGGACAACGGCCTCAACTACGCCGACGCGAACAGCACCGACAACTTCGTGCGCTACCTTCGCGCCATCTCCCAGGTGATGCGTGACAAGCAAATAGGCGGCACCTACTGGCCCGCCACCGGCGGCAAGAACAGCGGAAGCGGCTACGACTGGTACTCCATGTTCGCCTTTAGCGGCAGCGGCACCAATCTCAACTTGACCATCCGCAACAACTCCGGCCGTGACCGCGTTCTATATGCCTGGGGCGACAACATCGGCACCGGACCTGCCTACCATCGGCTGACGAACCGCAACAGCGGCAAGGTGGCTGATGTCCCAGGTCAGGCTACCGCCGATGGCACAAGAATTAAGCAGTATTCCTGGAACGGCGGCAACAACCAGCAATGGCAATTCCAGGATGCAGGCGGCGGTTATTTCAGGATCGTCGGTCGCCAGAGCGGCAAGTGCCTGGATGTGGTCGGCGCTTCCACTGCCGACGGCGCACAGGTCGAGATCTGGAGATGCAATGGCGGCACCAACCAGCAGTTCCAGTGGGTCGCCAACGGCAGTTACTTCAATATCAAACCCCGCCACAGCAACAAATGTATTGGGATTGTGGGCGCATCCGCCGCCGATGGCGCGCTACTCGAACAACGCACCTGCGGCACCGGCAACACCTTCCAGTGGTCGCGCCAATAGTGAATGTATAGGGTCAGATCCTGTGTTTTGCTGCAAACGTTTTAGAAGGCAAAACGCACTACTAGCTCCCTCCCCTGCCAAGGGGAGGGATGGGGCGCCCGGCTAGGGGTGGGGTCGCCTTTGCCCTTAAGCCATATCGCATTAATAACCAAAATTAAATATCGACTTGTTAAGTTTTTTGTTTCAACTATTCTTCTGCTTTATATATCAGAATTTCCAACAGCGACGCATCGTTTGCAATGTCAGCATAGGTTTCTTCATCAAGCTCTTCGGAGCCAAGCTGTAACTCAAAATATTCCATATATTTATGTAACGCAGCTAAAGAAATTATTTTTTCTCTTTGTGATAGTTCCATTTTTAAACCAATAGTTTGGATCAAGTTTTTCACTAACCGCCAGCAGAAAATATAAGCGCCACTTCCTGTTCCTTATATGCTGCTCAAAGGCCTTTTCTGTGCCCTTTGATTAAACGGGCCAAGGCCCGTATTTTTTCTTTATAGTGTTGGTCGATAAGAAAATTTCAATCGTTTCCAAATAAACGTTGTCAGTAAAAAATAAAAATTCATCCCCAGCGAAAAATTCCATTCGATAAAAGCTACCAAAATCCTGATCTACTATAATTATAGTTGACAGAAAAATGGCATCTGATAATATCTACTAGAAGTATAGTAGATGGGTGCCCATTATGAGTATTTCTTTAACTGATCGCGAAGCCGACGTAATGCAGATACTGTGGGATAAGGGACCCTCAGTAGTTAGCGAAGTGCGTAATTTATTGCACGACGAGCTTGCTTACACCACGGTACTCACCATCCTACGCACATTGGAAGCTAAGGGTTATGTCACTCACGATGAAGAAGGCAAGGTTCACCGTTACGCCGCTGCGGTACAGCAACAGGCTGCGCAAAAAAGTGCACTCAGCCACTTAACCAGTAAGTTATTTAAAGGTTCAACCGAATTGTTGTTCGCCCAACTCGTGTCTGATAAAAATCTTACAAAAAATCAAATCAAGCGCATGCGAGAGTTGTTGGAAGAGGCCCCTAAAGATAAGGAGAAGAAGTGATGCTGGTTTGGATAATTTACGTTATTTCTGTCTCATTACTCTTGGGCTCAGCTGCTCTAGCCGCAGAGCGGCGCGCGCAATTACGAGCTAAAAACACCCGGTGGTATTGGATAGCAGCGATTATTGCTTCGCTGTTAATTCCTACGGTAATTGCGTCCGTTTCTGTGGCATTACCGAATATTTTTAACTCGCAATCAGCGCAAAAAGTGATTGTTCTGCGTGAGGCTACGTCAAGCTACTTGTCACCTTTTTTATGGGTTTCTGAAAGTGGCTTTTTGCCATCTGAACATCATAATTTTGATGCAATTATTAGTCAGTTATGGCTTTCGCTATCTACTTTCCTGCTCGCTGCATTGACGTTTAGTGGTGCACATTTATTGTGGCGCAAACGGCGGTGGAATAAATCAACACTGCTTAACACTCCGGTATTGATGACAGACGATATTGGTCCCGCAGTAGTGGGTTTAATTAATCCACAAATTGTTATACCTCAGTGGGTCATTGATTTACCCACCACACAACAGCAAGCAATATTGGATCATGAGCAATCGCATCTGGATGTTGGTGATCCACTTTTATTAACAATTGCAATTTGTTTGCTGGTTTTCATGCCTTGGAATATTCCATTGTGGTGGCAACTCCATCGCCTGAGGGGCGCAATTGAGGTTGACTGCGATGCGCGAGTATTAAGCAAAGGGCAGAGCGTAACGAACTATGGCGAAACCTTGATAGCTGTAGCACAGCGACAATCCCGTTACATTGGTGCGGTAGCAGGAATGTCGGAATCACAATCATTTCTTGAGAAAAGGATCAAAATCATGATTACTAAACCAGCAAAATTATGGGGCTTATCGGCAATCGCTCTTGGGCTTGTGTCAATTGGATTAGTTGCAGTAGCAGCGCAGGTTAGCCCCCCTAATGCAACACCAACCGCTAATGCGGCATCAACAAGTAACGTATCCCATAAAGAAATTTCATTGCCAGCTAGCGAGATGGAGCGATTTACCGGTTTCTACAAATTGTCAGACACAGCAGTGATGACAATTAGCCGTACTGGCGATCAACTTTTGAGTCAACTCACTGGCCAGCAAGCTATCGAAATTTATCCTGAATCAGCAACAAAATTTTTTGTAAAAGTGGTTGATGCGCAACTTAGTTTTATTGTTAATGGACATGGGCTCGTAACAGCATTGGTTTTGCATCAACACGGGGCCAACATGAATGCACCACGCATTAAGGCATTCGAAGCCGAAAAAATTAATAACACTTTAGCCGGTAAAATAAAAAGCCAACAACCCACACCAGGCAGTGAGGATGCTTTACGTAAACTCATTGCTACGCTGGGTTCGGAGAGCCCCGATTATTCAATAATGAGCGAGGGTATGGCCAAAGCCACAAAAGAACAATGGTTCGGGTTGCATTCGGGTACGAAAGCATTGGGAGCAATTCAATCGATAGAATTTGACGGCGTTGCCGATAATGGCTGGGATTTGTACGAAGTGAAACACCAAAATGGCCGTTCGGACTGGCGGATTGAAATCTCGGACGATGGCATTATCATTGGCGCTTTTGTTACTAAAAAACCGTGAATGGATGAAGTGGTTTGTTAGTAGGGACGCTAAGCCGTTCTACTAACGTGACTATTGGTTACGTTAGTAGAGGCCATGTAAACCCATCAAACCACATGTCGGAAATTAGGTCAGTTTAGGTTTAACTTCCACTTGGACATTTGATACACCCTTAGATTAATTAAGTCCGACCGTGAGAACCTGGTTCGCATTATCGACTTGTTAAGTTTTTTGTTTCAACTCTTGTTCTGCTTTATATATCAGAATTTCCAACAGCGACGCATCGTTTGCAATGTCAGCATAGGTTTCTTCATCAAGCTCTTCGGAGCCAAGCTGTAACTCTAAATATTCCCTATATTTATGTAAGGCAGTTAAAGAAATTATTTTTTCTTTTTGTGATAGTTCCATTTTTAAACCAACAATCTCGCTAATTGTAACTCTCCCAACACCGGCCATACCAAATATATGATTCCCAAATTAAGAAAGCTCACTTTCCCCTTCCAGCACGCATAATGACAAAAAATTGCGCTTCAAGGACCCGTTAAATATTTTTTATAAATTATTAATGATAACCAGCCGCCTATGATAGAAGTGAGTGGTGTAATCACAATAAACCAATCTGTAAGGCTGTCAGACTGATTTGGAGTGTAATTTAATTTGCTAACCTGATAGTGGGACACCAAAGAAAACACAATAAAACAAAAAATTATTGAAACAATGCAACCTAAAATGAAAACTACAATTTTCATTGAACCTCCCAAAACCATTTCTTTAGATTTCGCATGCTCGGAGCTTTGCGAAAAATATTTCCATTATTGAGCAGGCGATAGGTTGTCATTATTTTTTTTTAATTTTAACGAGCAATAGTACATACCAACCTTTTCAAAGTGCGCCACTAACTCCCTCCCCTGCTAAGGGGAGGGTCGGGGTGGGGTCGCTCTTATATCCTAAATCGCCCGAATAACCAAACACCCCTCACTCACCTCAACACTAACATTTGTTCCGATAGTAAACCTTGCCTTTTTAAGCCAAAAGCCTTTGAGCAGCATATAAGGAACAGGAGGTGGCGCTTTGTAGGTGCTAGGGCTACTGCTTAAAACATAATCGTAAAAGCCCATGCGGACTTTCAATTTGCGGGTGGGGAAAGATTTTTCTTGGGCCGAGCGAAGCTCTGGCGTTATAGTACGTTTAGCCATGATTGATATCACCTTATCGATTGTGGTTAGCTGCCTCTGGGTGTTACAAGCACTCAGGGGTGGCGTCTATTTAAGTTTAGAATTTACAGTTAATAAAACCTCCGATTGAATAAAAACTGCACGCCTATAAAACACTAAAAATCTGGATGAATCAACAGGTTTTTTGATTGATTGGAAAATAATTAATATTCAAATTAAAAAATTTTAAAAAATCTCTTAGTCCGCTACCCCTTTCTATTGATAGGAGGTAGCTCATAATAATATTGAACGAGAAATTTACTTTCGGTATTACTTGGATCTGAAGTTACGAAAACATCAATAGTTATTTTTCCATAATTCTTTACTACGTGGCTATACACAGTCCAGAAAGCCTCCGCGTCATTTTGAACGTTATATCTGTTCCATACGTCATTTTGTGTTTTGCCGATGTATAAAATATTACTTGAGCCTTTTAGGCTCTGCACAATTTGCATGTGTTAGCGACGGATGTTGGCGTAAAAGGAATTTTTTCAGATTTGCCCGCGAGTGTGAGTTATTACGCAAGTAGTATGAATTTTAAAATAATCGTCTTGCAACTCATTTATTTTTTCGCCATCTCAGAAATAAAAATATGTCAAGGAGGGCAGTTTATTTTAGTAATAATGAAGTGGATTAATTTTACAAGGAGTTAGCAATCAGTGAGCTGTTAGTAGGAGTTCGCCAGAAACCTCCTACTAACGCGGGGTTTGATTAATTACGAATGATTGTTTTGCGACAAACGAAAGTGATCGTTGCTAAAACCTTCATGTATTAAAAAGCCAACGCCCTTCCGTATTAACAGATGCTCACATTTTTGCGGAAGCCATAAGCAGAAAACATAGTTAATAAACCAGCGAAAAACAACGCCAGGCTTCCTGGCTCAGGCACTTCACTCACCGAATTCGCGTCGATACGCAAGGAAAACGGCGAGCCGCTAAGGGCCGTGGTATAACCGTTGATGTTGTAGGCGTAGGCGTACTCAGTTGCAGCCGGTTGAGCTGCATATGACATGATTGCACTGATAAAGCTGTCCTGCGCTTCAAATGCAATCCAATAAGACCCAGCCCCAACCAACCAATCAAGTCCAGAGATCCCATACCATGCGCCTTGAGAATCGGCTGGCATGTAACCACCGCCTGCACTGTAAACCAAATTACCTGGACCGCTGGTATTGTCATCGTTATACAGGACAATTGAGAAAGCCCCGCCACTTGCAAAATAAGGTTCAAGAAATTTGAGATAGGTGTCAATGCTATTGATTTGATACGCTGACGCGAAATTTATTTTGCCTGCAACATATTGATAGTTACCGTTGTTTGACCCCATGAGCGCCAACCCATAGCCAGGTTCAGGGGGTTCGCCAGTGTCGATAATTAATCCGGCGTGGGCTGAACACAACAATCCAAACCAACCGCCGATACATAAACACAATCTGAGAAGTACATTTTTCATAGGTAATCCCTCGCTTGAGAAAAAAATAGCACGTTCCTGATGTTCTACAAAAACAGAACTAGCATGAACAATATTTATTAACGCTGAAAAAAATTTAGGTCCAGAGAGCCTGGCATATCAAATGGAGAAACTTCTACGCAGGGTTGAGATGTCTTTCAACGCGTCGAATGCGATTCAACAGCACGTTGCTAAACAGGTGTCGATATTTGTATTAAATTCGTATTCTAAAGCGCAGATAAATCCTCAGCCGACAACAGAGTAACATCAAAAACGGTGTCTCCACAATATTCCAACTTACCTGTTCTGTGCCCCAAAACGGCCAAGAGCGGACGCTCGAATTGGATCAATATCGCTTGGAGTGCTTGTCGATATAATATGCAACAACTATCACTACACACCCAATTAGAAATAATAAGGGGGCACCAGAAATTCCAAAGCGAAATACGGCTCTAATAACCATCACTGTCCCGAATACATAGAGTGACAATACAAATTTTTTCATTTAACTTCCAATTCGTTTCCTACTACCTTCGGCCAAAAGCGGACGTTCTGTCTGAGCATGAAGTTTAGGTGAGTCCAGCATGCGAAGCGAGCACGCTATATTCATTACGCCTTAACCACTCGTCTGAACGAGATTAAAATTTCAGCAGAAATTGCTATGAAATTTTTCTCTATTTCCTCTGCCGGTTTATGCATACCTAGCTTGAGCTTTTTGCCTTAAAAATATTTATCTTTTAAATAAAATGTGTAGGTCATATATACCCTTGAAAGACGTTACAGAATGCACTGTTCGATCATTTTGGAATCCGCCGCAAAACCATTTGATTTTCCGCCGCAGTAAACTTCATGAAAGAACCTTTTTCATCATGCATAAACTCAATAATCGCGTTCATCCCATAGGCATAAAATTTAGTAGATGACTCCGCAAGAAAACGGATTTCCAAACCATTAGACTGTTTTGCTGAAAATCCATTTAGAGAAGGAACTACGTCGATAGTAAAATCACCATTTAAGCCATAGATCCCAGCGTGTTGAGTGAGCGCAGCGTCTGATATCTCATACGGGGTGCGTGCAAAAACAGATTTCAAACCGTAGGTGAGGTTGATCGGCTCGGAGCTAGAGTGCCCTATATCCTCTATCAAACGGAACTCCACTTTGATATTACTCATCCCAGTGTTCGTTAAAGCATTCGCCAGAAATTCAGATTGCGCCTTGCACCAGTCCAGCACCCCGCAGCCGATGAATACGCGTATCGATTTGTTCGTTGGCTTCTTCATCATTTTTTTTAGTTTTTGCTGAATGAATTTATCTGAAACCAACTCTAGGGCCGGGGCCAAGACGAGATATTTGTCAAACAAGTTGGGGCGTTCGAACAACGCATAGCTTACAAACAATCCACCCAGTGAGCTGCCAGCAATCGTTCGACTCTCAGCGATACGGTATCGCTTTTCGATATAGGGCATAAGCTCGCGCTCTAATGCACTCAGAAATTTATCGGCACCACCCGCCCCTTTCCACTGAGCGAAAGCTTCAGGTGTGAAGTCACGTTGGCGTAGCAGAATAGGATCTGGATCTTTACCTCCCCAAGCTATACCTACCACGATTACCTCTGGAAGAAATCCGTCTACCCCAAGCTTGCCGGCAATAGCTTCGGCCATTGCAAAATTCCATTGACCGTCGAGGACATAGATGACCGGATAATGAGCGTCTGGCGATTTCTCGTAGCTTGAGGGCAAAGCAACAATCAATTCATAAGACTGATTTACGATTTCCGAAGGAACTGTATGCAGTTCGGTACCTGAAATTTGATAGGCCGTGGGAAGCCCCTTATTAACTCCGTCAGCCAGCACGTGAAACGAGAATGCCAGAATTGCTAATAGTGTTATCTTTTTTATCATTCAATAGTACTCGCTGGTAAGTTAAATGTGATGCTAACCCAGCTCCGCCGAATTTTATACTTTGGCTTTTTGTAATTGAAATTGGGGTCAGAGTTGATATATTGTGATTTTTAAAAATTTTCTTTTAGTAAATCCATAATACGTGCCATGTTTTATCGTTAATACATTGGCAGTTGAAAAATAGAGGTTAAGTCGAAAATCGGCCAAAAGCGGACATTAAACTTAACCACAGTCGCTTGTTATGTTTTCTTTAAAAAGTATTTTGTTTCGCCGTCAAAAGAAGAAATGACTAGCTCACTGTTTACAATTTCATAATAATAAAAATCAGGGCCATCTTGATCTAAGATTGATATAACACCATCTTTAGCGTAAAAGATGCCAATGTACTTATTTATATCATTTTTACTATATGTGCTGGCTGTAAATTTGAATTTCTCATTAAAGGAAATTTTCAATTTATTGACATTTTTGAATGGCTTGTCATTTTGATTGTCGTAGCTTTCCCAGGCACCATATAATTCTGAATTCGAAAAGACACTTTGAATTTTGAATTTTTTGTCAAGCTTAGCTATCGAATTGTTCGCTAATGCTTCAATAAGCAATTCAGAGTGACAAGCTCCGATATCGTTTATATAGGGCTCGCCTTTTCCACTTGCTTTGGCGTAAACAAGATAATGCTCTTTTATATCAAAGTATGTCCCTAGAGAATCACAAGCATCCCAAGAGTATACTTTTACCTCGTTCTTGAGACCACCTTTCCAAGAATTAAAAATTTTCAATGTAGCATACTTGGAACCGCAACTCTCATGATCATTTTTATATACTTCTTCGGATGTGTCCTTTTCCCTTAAAACAACTTGACCGATAAAAATATAATCCGCAGCTTGGATTTTTTTCTCTAAAGAAGGAGTTACGCAAGTTTCGGCCTCTAGCATGCCCGAAGTAAGAACAGATATGAACATAAAAATATATTTATTCATGACCACATACTCTCCAGAACATAACAGTTTATTCAGCGGCCTAAGCCGCATATTTACAGATGATTTAGTTAATAACAACACAAAATATTTACGTAACAACACCTTAACCTTTCACGCAAATAAAAATGGAAATATATGTTTTTATACATTGGGAAATGCACGGCCTAAATCCAAATTATAAAATTCATAAAACGGCCAAAAGCGGACATTAAATTTAACCACAGTCGCTTTTTTAATTCACCCTCAGATAGATATGAAAATTAAATAACATTAAAAAATTAACCGCGCTCAATGATTTCAACAGTCCAGCCTCGCCATGAGGTCTGCTCTAAAGAATCTTCAATAGTGTTTGGATAAATAGAAACCCACCATTCTTTTATTTCCGAATATTCTTCAGCGGTAATTTCAAAAGGAGCCCAACTTGCCATTCTTCTATCTTGGTCACAAGGATCAGAACCCGTCATTAGAAATTCATTTAGAAAAAGTCTAGGAGGAAAGAAACCGGAATCTCTAACTTCACCAAATATGCCATATAGAACTTTGGAATTTTCGGTTAAAACAATTTTTGCCTTTTCTATATGATTACTCATTTTTATTATCCTTGAACAGCCTAACAGTTTATTAAGCAGCCTAAGCCGTATATTTACAGATGATTTAAATCATAACAACATAAAAAATACTTATGTAACAACACGTTAACTTTTAACGCAAATTGAAATGGAAATATATATTTCAATATATTGGAAAATACACGGCCCAAATCTAAGTTTCAAACCTCATAAAACGGCCAACAGAGGACATTGGATGCGGTAATCCTCTTCCAGCAAAGAATGTTTCCGATCTAAGAAAGTTAGTTAAAGTTCACGCGAGCCTTAAGTGTTAAAATTTGAAATGGTCAGCTCAACATTCATATTGCGGAAAGTCCGACTCGCTTTGAAAAACGTAATGTACTAATTAAGAGTGCAACATTATCTTAGCGTCCAACTTAGTGTTCGCCTTATAACACTTAGCTTCCAAAAGCAGGTACCGTCACCTTTAAGATTGTTTAACCTAGATGCGCGATCGGCAAAAAGCGAACATGGGCTGTTTTTCAAAGCTATGCCCTATAGGTAAAATTACAGGACATATCTTTTTCAGGATCTCATCAAGATGTCTCGAGGCAGATGTTGTTGGAACTGTAGCGTGGCGCTGCTTGACCCAAAATCTACGTCGACTCTATGGATATAGCACGAATCTGATAACAAGGGCCGCTAGGAATTGCTGTTAACGGTGAAATGGTCAACGCGACTGTATTGAGGCCAAGCTGAAGAAAATCATGGTAGTCTACAGAGCCGAAATTTTGATTTCTTAACGAAACACAAAGTAGATTGCTCTCTCCACCTTCTGCTTCCTGGGCATCAACGTACTTCACTATGGGGTTAGTCGAATCACCGTTCACTACAATCTGTACGGTCACTCCAGTTTGACCTAACTTCCAGTGTTTGAAGAAGAGTGAGTAATTCTCGGAGGTGTCAATTATTTTAAAGGACAATGTGATTTGGAGGGATGCACAGTTTTGTGTGAAGGTCGCTTTAATACCGGTTTGGTCAGCGGAAAAGCCCGCGCCAACGTCCGCACTCGTCAGGCCTGAATACGCGCTAGTGTCTGCGAGTAAAAAATTGTTGGCAGATGACAGAATTTTAAAAGACGACGGAGCTGAGGATGAAGTCGCGGGTAAGGGTGAAGCGACAAATTTGTTTGGAACAAATCCAATTATCGCTGCAATTCGGTCTGTGCTGATTATGGGATCAAGTCCGTAAAGGTAAAGATCAATGTTTGGAGAGGAAAACTTAAATTTCTTCGCCTTGTTAAACGTTGCCGTCACTGGCGACGGAGTTCCCTGGTCGTAACTATGGTTCGCGGTACAGTAGTATATTGTATGCGTAAACGATACAACTTCATTTTTAGTGGGTCTCACAATCCAGAGCGCTTTCATTGTGAAATCGACTCCGAAAAGCGAGAGCAAACTCGGTGGAAGCGCTTGGGTGTCATCGCATAAGAGCGGAACCACGTAATCCGGCAACACTATCTTCGAACCAGGAGTTGTTGAACTCCCTGAATTATTGTACTCGATAACATTCCATGGGTACTCCTGTCCCCAAACCCAAGTTGGGGAGCTCATTGCTTGGTCTAAATAGGACGAACAAAGCCAATCCTTGATAGACATTGATTCGCCACTTGACGCTTGGCGGTTTCTTCCCCGATCTTCGCCTGAAGAAGAGGATTCAGAATGTTCGTGACCCCACGAGTGGCTACCTTCAACAGTCAACCCCCCGGTTGGTGCCGGTCCGAAAAATCCAACCGAGGCCGATGCACCGAAAGAATTCGACGAAAAGTGGGACGACCCGCTCGTGTGCTGATGAGAAGCGGAGTAGTTTGATCCTGTGGCGCTACTTAGTGAAGTCGAAACAGAGGCATTAATAGTTTTTGGCCAGTATTCCACAAGTTCTGCGGCATCCCCGCTAACGACGATGTTACTTGTAATCGCCGCCGGATAATCACTGAAACCCGTAACATTTTGCGTGCCCAAAGTGTACGAATTGCTGTTAGGAATAACTACCCGCTGGGTGCAACGAATTTGATACGCCAAATTATTCCCAAGGTTCCGAACATCCATGTATCGGCGAATTTCATACTTCACGATGAGGGTGCCCACTTTTGTTAGCGAGTAGGATCGTGTGAACGTGTAAAGATCTGCACTGGTATTAATCATTGGTGGCTTACTCAATTATTTTCATATTAGATTTCTGATGAGAGCTTTTTGACAATGGTGATTGAGTTACTCCCAATCACGCAGGTGTAACCACTGGGAAAATTTACAGTCGGTATTGACCCTAGGGGAGTCTGCCACCTCATTACTTGAACCGGAGTATCCGGCGTAAACCCTGCTTCATCTACCACGATCGTTACTTGATCGCTGAAATAGATTTGGTTAGCTTCATTTTGTGAATACCCGTTGAAGGCCAGCGTCACACCATTCGCAATAGAAAGTGAATTTGCACTTCCAGGCAGCCACGATCCAAATGATGTCAAACCGCTCAAGTCCAAGATACCCTGGGAGACATTGATACTGACATGCACATTGTTATTAGGGATTGCAAGTGTGCCCTGGCCTGTCTTGTTTAGTATCCAAAGACCCGTGCCTCCACCGGTGGGAAGTCCATCAGGTCCATAGGTGCCTTCTAAGACCGGAATTGAATCAGCACTGACCGCCCCCGTCTCATCGGTAACCTCGTCTGCAATCGTATAGGTTTCGCCATCCGGTATGTCAAAATTGATGGTGCCAGACCCTTGCAGAAAGATTCCCGCACCAGCTCCATCCGATTGACTATGTCCGACTGCGAAATTTGCTGTAATGCTGCCCGAGCCGGCAAATGTGACATGGGCGTTATCCATTACAAAGATACCACCGCCAAAGCCAGCCCCACTACTTGGATCGCCCCCGAAGCCAGGGGCAGAGCCATTATCTTGGCCGGCTCCGGCGCCGAAGCCGCTTATACCCGTATTCGAAGGACCACTGGGAAGCACGCCGACAACTCCGAAACATCCTAATTCTGCTTGGCCTCCAAAAACATTTGTACCTAGCGAGGCCCAGTTGTTATCGGCGGGGGCTCCGAGCGCTTGATTGGACGAAAAGCTAACGTTGTTGAGGACTACAACCGGCAAATAACTATTTGTACTATCAGGGTAATTCAGCGTGCTTGCGACGAAAAGTCCAGCGCCGGCCCCCATGCACGCATTGCCGGTAAAGACTGAACGAGCGGGCATCACCATGTTCTTAATGAGAATATCCTGTAGGGTAACGGAGCCGTTCAAAATGATGAAACCCTGACAATAATTACCGCCATCCAAGGTGACTACTTGTCCGGTTGACGATTGTATTGTCACACTAACGTTTTGGGCATTAATTGCAGGAATTGGTGACGTCAGAATAAATCCGCTTTGAAGTCCAATCGTTATGGATGCTGTAGGTGACTGAGAATTTGCCACTAAAATCGCGCTGTTTAGATCGTCAGAACTGCTAACGTATATGGTTTTATCCATTTCAAAATTTCGTTAAGTTGATGGTATGTTTGGTACAAGTCGTTAAATTTGAAGTATCAGGCCCGCTTGAAAGTTTCTATGCCCATGAGGGACATACGGACCACCGTTTCGTATCTAAGGCTCAACGACGAAGCACGAGCTCGCTTCTTCCGTCAACCTGTCTGCTTCAGGGAGCCAAAAGCTACATTCGTTGATTTTAAAATGGGGCGAGTTGTCGCAGCAGCTCCCATTCCCTTAGGGATCATCGTCTGGCTTTCCAGCTTTAGGATGGCAAGACGAATCTCGTGTGACCGTGGTGTATCGGAGCCATTCGGCGTTCGGTTCCCGTCCCAATGCGAATAGACGTCCTGATTGCTGCGTACGTCTGGCAGGTTTTTAGTGACGATCTTTAAGCTTGGACGCGGTTTCCCCTGGCCCGGCCCAAATCGTAAATTTTCGGATTGATCTGCAATGGCAGTAGTGTGCTTGACCAGGAAGCTGACAGCGTCACGCGCGTTCTTCGACGATTCAATTCTGGTGACATAATCGTCGAAGCTCTTTTTCAAGCTTACAACGTCTTGCTTCTCTAAACCGTGCGCTTCCACGTAATCCTTGTAAGCGTTTGAGACTGCGGTTCGGAGTGCGCCACTTGCTGACAGCGCTTTACTCAGTAGGGCCGCGAGCTGCGTCGCTACTTGACCGTTTGCGTTGATATGATTTCGCTCCACCCCCAGAGCTTGCAAATTTTCAGCTGGGAAAAACTTCATAATTCGCGCTGATTCTGGCGTGTGCTCTGCTTTAGCGAGTCCTTTGGCGCGGGCCATCATACTTTCCGTGATCAACGGCCCCATACCTTTACGTTTAAAGCTCTCGCGCGCCTGCAAAATAAACCCATGTCCGCGGTTGGAAAGTTCGGCCTTGAGGATGCTGATGGTGGACGTAGGGTCGATAAAAAGCTTGCTATCGCGCTTGAATCCGCCGCTGTCTGAGGAGACTTGGTACTTACCCTTAAAAACAACTTTTCGGCTTAACGATGAACGGTTTATGCCGACTCCTGTAATACTGCTGGCCACCGTTTTGACAGTCTGAGCCAACGTCGGTTTAAGCTTCGACACGACACCAACGGAAAATTTATTTAAGCCAATTCCTTGCTTAGGCTTATTGCTACTTGGGCTCGGAGACTTCGGGGGCATAGGTATTGTTGTCCGTAAGGTAGTCCCTTCAGAGGATGTGGCGGCCCTCTAAGGCGTGAAACAGCGTTTTCAATTCACATATTTATTCCACGGTGTATCTTTGAGGCTTCTTTTAAACCAAACGATCTACCAACAGCAGCTCGCATTCAAGGCAGTATAACTATCAGAAAATATAATCCTATCGAATCAGGCGACAAGGTGAAAAAAAAACAAGCCCAGTGCGGCTTTGAACTTGGGGTAGCGAGCGATCATGTGGCCCAAAACATCGTTTATTGTTAGGCGTATATTCCTGGGGAAAATGGGAAGCTAGCATCAGCCCATTACGGGTTTGCTCAAACTGAAGCGATAGTCTTTCTCGCTCATAGGATCAAGCTCCATATCTCCATCAGAAATACGAACAAGATAATCACCGTTTTTCAATTTGACTCTATTTATGCCTACAAACTTCACCATTTTTCAGTATTTCCAATTTTAGGGTTAGTCAGCGTGCGGCCACAAGCGGACCTTCGCCATCCTTGTATCAATTCCATTTTTTATCCAACAGCAGACGCTCAATGCTCTTTTATAAACTTATTCTCCACTCTAATGCAGATATTGACGGCTTTGAATTAAGGTGGCAACACCCCACCCCATAGAGAACGTACATGAACGTGTTTATGTAGGCATAACTTTTATTTTATCGATAGTTTTTGTACCGTCACACTGGGAGCTTGTAGATCAGTTGTATCGAGCGTGAAAGAATAGATTCCACTCTCTGTAACATCAAGCTTAAGGTTTTCACCTGTCGCTTCCATTTTTTTTGCTTTTGCCAAAAGAGTTTGTTCATCTCCAGAGATAGCGCCAAAATCGATGCTAGTAAAATCGTCAGACCCCACTTTGAATTCGTAAACGCCTTTTTCCAATGTAATATTAGCTTGATATAGGTTATTTCCAAGCGCAAGCATTTGATCACGCACCCCCCATTGATTCATATTTCCACGCACATAAACAGGCAGGGTTTTAAAAGGAGGAATCGCATCGATCACCGCCGCGGCCTGAGTAGCCATTGCAGCTATTTCTTTCTCCGAAGCAACTGGTTCAACGTTTACTTTGACAAATTGCAAATTGCGCATACGGTCATTGTTTAGTGTAAAACTATTGCAAGCATTGGCTGTGAAACACGTGTATTGCAGTTTGAATATTGGATAATCACCAAAAAAAGTACTGGGTGTTATTTGTATTAAGGATACTTTTCCGCGCGGATAAATAATATTTAGCTTTCCATTTTCATAAGTGACTGTATAAAGCACATGTAATTCATCACTATAAAACTCGCCTACGCGTGCTTTAATTTCATCGGCACTAAGGTGCCCCAGCGTGATTTTTTTTGCAATTTGATCAAACCCGCCCTGATGCAAAACAACACCATTCACCTTGCCATCTTTATCTGGCGTATCGAAAGTAAATTGGACATCGACTACTTTTGAGAAAAAAGTACGATCAGTCGCAGCAAAGATGGGAAACTTATACTGTCCAGTAGCCTGTGTCATAAGCTGATCGCCTTCCCTTGTCATAGAAATAAAAAATTCTGGAGACAAGGCATAATCGCCAACAAATGCATCTAACTGGGATGTCGTTAATTTAATTTCGGTTAACTCTGCTTTTTTTAGGTTTTGTGGTGCTTTGGGTGCTTGTTGTTCTTGCGGCGCTTCCAGTTTAGGCGAAAGCAACGAGCCTAAAAATAAATCGGCTACATCTTGTGGAGACTGCATGGAATTAAATTCAGCGGCGTTAGATAGAACGACTATAGAAAAATGCTGATCGGGAAAACGTAATAAATTACTGCGAAATCCAGCATCAGCCCCTGAATGATTTACGGTATTTAAGCCGCGATATTTTCCAACAATCAGCCCCGATGCAAAGTCTAATTTCTTGCCATTATTAAGCGAACCGACCTGTAACATTTGCGCTAATAAAGCAGAACCACCCACTTTGCCCGTATAAAAATTTTGATCCCAAAGCGCTAAGTCTTCAACAGTAGTAAACAAACTGGTTGCACCTACATTCGAGAAGGAAAGCGCAAGGTATTGGTATTTGCCACCTGCTCCTATGTGATATGAAGATGCGCGTTCTTTCACAAGCGTTTTATAATCATCTTGAAAGTGTGTGTGAAGCATACCCAAAGGATCAAATATTCGCTCTTTGGCAAACTCTGGCAATGAACGCCCAGAAACACGTTTAACAATTACGCCAAGCAATGTGTATCCCGTATTGCAATAGACCATATATTTGCCAGGCTGAAAATTGAGTTCTTTCTGTTTCCATATAAGACCGAGAATATCGTCTTCTGTGATGACATCGTCAAAGCGCCATCCAGAAACAGCAAGCAAACTCCATTGATCGCGTAGGCCACTGGTATGGTGCAGGAGATGGCGAATGGTGATCGTTTTACCAAAATCATGTAATTCTGGAAGGAATTTTCGAACATCATCATCGAGAGATAATTTTCCCTCCTGCGCCAAGAGTTGAATGGCAAATGCCGTAAACTGTTTGGACATAGACGCAACATGAAACACGGTTGTCGGTTTTATCGGTACATTCCGTTCGAGGTCAGCCATACCATAACCACGCTTATAAATAACCTTACCGTCTTTAATCACGGCTAAGGCTACTCCTGGAGTGCTTGGTTTATTCCATTCGGAAAAGAGCGCATCGACCTTTTGTATTTTCTCCTTTAATATTTGTTTATGATTAACTATATTTGCTTCATTGGTGGCTGTAGCAGCATTTATAGTGGGTTGTGCATGAATACCCGTTGCGAAAAAAAACATGCAACAAATAAAGATCGCCGATGAAATATTTTTCAAAAGTAGTGCCCTTATTAATAGAATTAGTGTTTGACTAAATATAACAAAGCTGTAGAAAAATCAAAACTTAATTCGAGTTTTCCACCGCCAATTGATTTAAAAATATTTAGCCTACTGTGATATTTTTTCCGCACTTTTATAACAGAAATTATTTTCTGCTTTCATTAAGGTGATATTTATAAATCCCCTCTGATGGTACCATCGGCCAATAGCGGACATTAACTAATTTTACTCTGACCACAATTATTTAGCTTTCAACCGGAATTAAGCTGTCAATAAAATCACTATAAAGATCTCTCATAGGCAACTCCGTATTAGTGTTAATTCGAGTTCTTTTAGCTTTTACTAATTCATTTGTTCTTGTTACTACTTTTGTTCGCTTGGTAAGCGTAAAAGCCTCTATCAAAATGTAAAGCATTTACACACGCCTCCATGCCTCTTGTAAAAAGCCCATGAATCAATTTTTTCACTAACCGCCAGCAGAAAATATTTGTGCAAGATTTTCTTCGAAAATTATTCCTGACAAATTATTGCTCACAATCAAACTCTTCAACTCATCCTGACACATTAAAAAACCATTATCTAAAAATCCTGGTTTAAAAATAGTAATGCCAGCTATTTGCTCTGAGATTAAAGCTAATGCTTTGGGTGTGGTGGCTCCTTCAGCAAATTCAATTTGCATAGACGTACCCTTGGCGTCCACCGCTTTATTTCCAATAGATTGCAAACAATTAAACAAATAAAACCCCTGCTCAAGGACCAATAGCTCCCCTTCCGTGGCCAAAAGCGGTCGTAACAAAGCTTCTGCCTTACTACTTAACACCAGACAAGATAAATTCCAGACTGAAATATCAGGTACGATATTGTGTTTTTTATCGGATGAAAAAGTCACAGCCACAGGCACCCAAGGTTTTTTGAGTTTTTCCAGCAGGCGAACATTCTCCTGCGGAAACCAAACTTTTAACTCATTAAATTGCCTGCGGAAGCTTTTGAAATCTATAAAAGCCTCGTGGCAATTATTCACATCATTGAGCAGTCGATAAGTTGTCACTGGGTTCTCTCCACTGGCCTTTGGGTAACATCACCTCTGGAGGGAATGATGCATATAATAAATCTGAGCGGGTTTGTCTTAAGCGGCTAATGAGTGTATTCAATTCTCGCACACCGGTAAAACGTGCATTTAACCATGCATAATAATTATGGCGATAGATGCGGCTATGGGGTACCGCTTTGGGGTAAGGCCGTTGTCCAGTGTGCTTAGTAGCAGCGGGCAACCAACAACCGTTATGGCCATCATCTATACCGAGAGCGCATTCCGCCATTAATGATCTGAGTAACCAAGCGCGCGTGTCGGAACCGGAAATCATGGCATGGGCATGCCAATAGCTATTCGGCCTGGCAAATCCCTCCGCTCGCATGTGATCTCCTAATCTTGCAGAATCATGGGCTTCATCTTCCCGCTCTTCCACCGTCAGACCACGAATTGTGCATCTGTAATCCGCTAAACCCTGCTGAATTTGCGCGACCACTTTAATTTTATTACGTTCGGAGGCAATAAATTGCTCCCACTTTTTTTTGTCTTCTAATGTTTTGATATTTTGTTGGATTTTTTTTTCATAGTTCTCTATAGCTCGATCCAATGCACTTTGCAGTGCATAAGTGGTGCGATATTCCTGTTTTTGCATAACACGCTCCTTTATCTAAAACTGAGGGCAGAATAGAGTTTATTATTTAAAGATAAACAATAAAGCCAAGCCCTCACGGGCTTGGCGATGCGGCTCAATATACCCCGATTTAATTCTTAGAGGAACTTTGAATTACCCTAAGCATTAAACACCCCTCACTCACCTCAACAGTAATATTTGTACCAATAGTAAACCCTGCCTTCTTAAGCCAAAAGCCTTTGAGCAGCATATAAGGAACAGGTGGTGGTGCTTTGTAAGTGCTGGGACTACTGCTTAATACATAATCGTAAAAGCCCATGCGGACTTTCAATTTGCGGGTGGGGAAAGATTTTTCTTGGGCCGAGCGAAGCTCTGGCGTTATAGTACGTTTAGCCATGATTGATATCACCTTATCGATTGTGGTTAGCTGCCTCTGGGTGTTACAAGCACTCAGGGGTGGCGTCTATTTAAGTTTAGAATTTACAGTTAATAAAACCTCCGATTGAATAAAAACTGCACGC
>JAZKFX010000002.1:47788-126893 GCA_040386215.1 Pseudomonadota bacterium | reverse complement strand
TTAAGGCCGCCACGCAATTCAGAGTTTAAATCTAACGTCACTAGCATTATGGGTAATACCTGCTTGTATGGTGCGACTGGCGGTAAATTATTTGCAGCCGGTATTGCGGGTGAGCGTTGTGGCGTGCGCAATTCCGGCGCTCATGTTGTTGTTGAGGGCGCCGGCGATCATTGCTGTGAATATATGACCGGTGGCGTGGTAACGGTGCTTGGCCAGGTTGGGCTTAATTTTGGCGCTGGTATGACCGGTGGTTTCGCCTATGTGCTAGATGAGGCGGGAGACTTTGTCGATCGTTACAATCATGAGTTAGTCGATATTCATCGTGTTAATTCCGAGCCATTGGAAGCGCATCGTAACCACCTACGCAGCGTCATCCTTGAATTTACGCAAGAAACTGAAAGTGAGTGGGGTCAGTATTTGCTCGATAATTTTGATGATTACATCGGTAAATTCTGGTTAATAAAACCCAAGGCGGCTAGTTTAGGTGGTCTATTGGTGAGTTTTAAACAGCGTGGTGAGTAACGCCTGCTGTAAATAGAACCTAATGCGTAACAAGTACAGATAGTACTAGAGAGTACAGAGAGGCATAAATATGGCCGCACGTTTAAGTAATGTATTTCAATTTCAGGAAGTGGGTCGCCATGACCCCGCCAAGAAAGACATGCAAACCCGCAAACACAAGTTTGTGGAAATCTATAAGCCATACACTAAGGAAGAGGTGGAAGGGCAGTCGCATCGCTGTTTGGAGTGTGGCAATCCTTATTGTGAATGGAAATGTCCAGTTCATAACTTCATCCCCAACTGGTTGAAGCTGATTGCTGAGGGCAATATTTTTGAGGCTGCTGAATTAAGCCATCAAACTAATTCCTTGCCGGAAGTGTGTGGTCGTGTCTGTCCCCAGGATCGTCTGTGTGAAGGTGCTTGTACCCTGAACGATGGTTTTGGTGCTGTGACTATCGGCAATGCCGAGAAATATATAACTGATACTGCTTTTGCCATGGGCTGGAAGCCAGACATGTCCAAAGTGGTTTGGACTAACAAAAAGGTTGCCATTATTGGTGCTGGCCCAGCGGGAATAGGTTGTGCTGATGTACTTGTGCGGGCTGGTGTTAAACCGGTTGTGTTCGACAAGTATCCTGAAATTGGCGGCTTGCTAACCTTTGGTATCCCCGAGTTCAAACTTGAAAAGTCAGTAATGACTCGCCGTCGCCAAATCTTTACGGAGATGGGTATTGAATTCCGTTTGAATACTGAAATCGGTAAAGATATTTCTATGGCCGAACTTCTGCGTGACTACGACGCAGTGTTTATGGGGATGGGTACTTACACCTATATGAAAGGTGATTTTCCTGGTGAAGGCTTGCCAGGTGTATACGATGCTCTGCCATTTCTCGTGGCTAACGTTAATCGCAACCTCGGTTTTGAAAAAAGCCCTGAAGATTTCATCAGTGTTAAAGGTAAAAAAGTTGTGGTGCTTGGTGGTGGCGATACAGCCATGGATTGTAACCGCACCGCGATTCGCCAAAGTGCTACCAGTGTGACATGTGCCTATCGTCGCGACGAAGAAAATATGCCGGGTTCCAGGCGCGAAGTAGCCAATGCCCGCGAAGAAGGTGTTGAGTTTTTGTATAACCGTCAGCCAGTAGCCATTGTTGGCAATGGCAAGGTTGAAGGCGTGAAAGTTGTTACCACAAAAATGGGTGCGCTTGATGAAAAGGGCCGCAGTCGTCCGGAAGTTGTGCCTGGCAGCGAAGAAATTCTGCCTGCTGATGTGGTGTTAATTGCTTTCGGCTTTCGGCCCAATCCACAAGCGTGGTTTGCTGAGAACGCAGTGAATACTAATGACTGGGGTGGTGTAATTGCGCCTGAACAGCAGCAGTTTAAATTCCAAACCACCAATCCAAAAGTATTTGCGGGCGGCGATATGGTGCGCGGCTCGGACTTGGTGGTTACTGCTATTTGGGAAGGTCGCGAAGCGGCTGAGGGTATATTGGATTACTTACAAATATAATTTGTAATCCTAGGTAATGCGTGCAGACTCATCCTACAATTAGCCCCGCCTCTGCGGGGCTAATGCTATTCCGCTAATAATAATTTTGAGTTGTGTTTTTGAGGAATTTGAAATGATTGAATTAAAAAACGACCGCTTTTTGCGTGCGCTGCTCAAGCAGCCAGTCGATGTAACTCCCGTGTGGATGATGCGTCAAGCGGGTCGCTACTTACCTGAATATCGAGCTAGCCGTGAACGTGCTGGAGACTTTATGGGTTTGTGCACCAATCCTGAAATGGCTTGTGAAGTAACTCTGCAGCCTCTGGATCGCTATCCTCTCGATGCCGCGATTCTATTTTCCGATATTCTTACTATCCCCGATGCTATGGGATTGGGTCTCTATTTTGAAACTGGCGAAGGTCCCAAATTTCGTAAACCGGTGCGTACGGAGGCAGATGTTGATGCGCTTTCCATTATCAAGCCGGAACAGGATTTGCCCTACGTTGTTAATGCTGTAAAAACTATTTATCGTGAACTCAATGGTCGCGTACCTTTAATTGGCTTTTCAGGTAGCCCCTGGACACTAGCGACTTATATGATTGAGGGTGGCTCCAGTCGCGATTTTCGTCGCGCTAAGGAAATGCTCTACAACCAACCGGAAGTTATGCATAAGCTCCTAAATATATTAGCTGAATCCGTCACTGCCTATCTCAATGCGCAAATTACTGCTGGTGCTCAAGCCGTACAAATTTTCGATACCTGGGGCGGGGCGCTCTCACATAGTGCTTATCAAGAATTTTCGCTCAAATACATGCAAAAAATTGTTAGCGGTTTGATTCGTGAGCATCAAGGTCGCCAGGTACCGGTGATTCTTTTTACCAAGGGCGGGGGGCAATGGCTGGAGTTGTTGGCTAGCACG
Organism: Pseudomonadota bacterium; assembly: GCA_040386215.1. GTDB lineage: Bacteria > Pseudomonadota > Gammaproteobacteria > Pseudomonadales > Cellvibrionaceae > Cellvibrio. The sequence goes on along the minus strand of JAZKFX010000002.1, from coordinate 123,984 downwards.
GGTGCTACAGCTCTTGGATTAGACTGGACGACTGACATAGGCCAAGCGCGGGCGCGAGTTGGCAAACAAGTTGCACTGCAAGGTAATATGGATCCTACTATTTTGTATGCTAAACCTGAGCGTATACGTACCGAAGTTGCTGCAATACTCGCATCTTATGGTAAAGGATCGGGCCATATTTTTAACTTAGGTCATGGTATAACGCCAGAGGTTGATCCAGCTCATGCAGGTGCTTTTATTAATGCGGTGCATGATTTGTCTTCTGGCTATCATTCATAATTATTTCTAAGCTATCAAAGAGCTAAGTCGAAGTTATTAGGCCACTCAGGCGCGGGAATTACCCTTTTAAGGACCTTCCCCGAGTGGCTACTGGTTTGTTGGTGCATTATTCTCTACACTCTCCACAACGTCTGTATTTTTTTAGATCAATTTATATAAAGATTAACCGGGTGAGGCAAAGTAGTGGCGGTCAAGCAAGTAAAGGTTGATGTGAATGAATTGAGTCTTGGCATGTATGTGTCTGGCCTTGATCGTCCTTGGTCACAAACTCCGTTTCCTTTGCAGGGGTTTTATCTGCGCGAATTGCAGGAAGTTAATCAACTTAAAATTTTGTGCAAATATGTGTATATAGATGTTGAAAAGGGTCGCGGCCCCATTGCGTCTAACCTGAAAAAGCTCGACAAACCAGGCACTCGCGTTAAAGGGGCGGGGCGTGAGCATGAAAATACGGCACTTAACGAACAGCTGGCACCGCTGAAAATTCAGCGCAATCTATATCGAGAAGTTGCGCCTCTGCAAAAAGAAGTCAAAAAAGCTAAGCAATTACATCAGAAAGTCTATAGCGCTGTAGTGGAAATTATTGACATACTCGAAACCCAGCAGCTTGATAATCTTTCTTTGGGGGAGACTCGTAAAGTTGCGAGTGAAATGGTTGATAGCGTCTTGCGTAATCCGGATGCGTTTACCTGGCTTTCCAGGGTGCAAGAAAAAGATGAGTATACCTATAGCCATGCCGTGCGCTCTTCGGTATGGGCCATTTTATTTGGCCGGCATATTGGTCTTCCCAAACGCGATCTGGATGTGCTCGCCATGGCTGTGCTGCTTAAGGATGTCGGCAAGGTGCTGCTAGATGCTGCCTTAATTGCGAATAGCAATCGTAGCCCTGAAGAAGAACAGTTGTACGAAACATTTGTTGAGCTGGGTGCAGATATATTACGTAAAACGCCTGGTGTTGAACCACGCATGATTAGTATCGTAAAAACTCATTGCGAGCGTCTGAATGGCAGCGGATTTCCCGCGCATTTGGCTGGCGATAAAATTCCATTGTTGGGCAAAATCGCAGGCATAGTGACTTATTACGATTTCGTTACTAATCCGCGTGGATCGCGTCACCCTATCGCCCCATCCAAGGCAGTGGCAAAGCTGTATGAATTGCGTAATATTCAATTTCAGGAAGAACTGGTAGTGGAGTTTATCCGCGCTATTGGTTTATACCCCACCGGCACTTTAGTTGAGTTAAGTACGGGTGAAGTGGGTGTTGTCGTAGAGCAAAACTTTGAGCGTCGATTAAAGCCCAAGGTGATGATTGTCCTGGATCCCTTTAAAGAACAATTGCGTGATTATGTTCTGATGGATTTATCGGAAGATGATAAACGTAAGCAAGCCTTGCTCGATTCCGGTAAAAAAACCCGTTACGAAATTGAAAAAATTGAAATTGCCCGCGATTTAGAGCCGGGTAGTTATGATGTCGATATTGCCAGTATTCGTGACCAGTATTTATTGCGCACGGAAAAAACTGGATTAATGGCACTGTTGAGTAAATTAAAAGGCTAGTAAACCTTAATCTATTCGAAACCGTCATTGGCTTTGCTAATGACGGTTTTTTTTAGTCGCAAAATATATTTACACGATTAAAGTTGCGCGCATTGGAATAATTGACTTTTTAAATAGTAAGATAAAATCGCAATAATATTAATAAATTCGAAGTTGAGCATGCGCTCTAAAAACTAATAAAGCTTTGGCTATCTATGGCGCAATGAGATTTTTTTATGACGAATAAAAATATTATCTGGCAAAGTAAAAGTGTATTTTTACTGTTGTTTCTGGCGATTTATTCCGCTGCTGGTCCATTAGAGTCGCAACAAAAAAAATCCAATATTTTTGATGGCATTCAAGGAGTTCAGGGTGAGCTTAATCTTGAATCGTCACAGGTTAATTATCAGTGGAAGAGTAGTCCAGCAATTGCCATAGATGCGGAATCTTCAGGTTTTGCGTTTCGGCAATTCGAAGCGAATTTTATTTTTTCGGTCGAATTAAGAGTGCAGCCACAAACGGGGCGCCGTATTCACTTTGGGGTGGAAATAAATAGCGTTAGTGGCGAGGCTTTAACTGCAAAAACAAAATTTGATACCCAAGGTAATCTTGTTGTTGAATTTAAGCAGGGGCAGCAAAGGCAGACAATTGCGCTTGTTGCTGTAAAAAATCCTAATGTATTTCAAATAGAGCGCAAGGATAACGAATTAATTTTTTCAGCGGCAAGATTCGGCAATCCATGGCAAATTATCGCGCGTTATGCCATAGCACCAAAACAAGTTTTAGCGGTTGGTGTATATCGCCAGTTTCAACCAGCGGATGCTTCAGTGTTAGAGCTACGCAATTTGCGCTGGGTTATTCCCGCTTGGCCAGGATTTGTTCCTTATTATGATTACCTGGGCAGTCGTTTGGAATTGTTGGATGTCGATACTGGTACGCGCGAAATTATTTATGAAACTTCGGCTGGCATTGAAGCGCCGAATTGGATGATGGATGGCGACAATATTATCTATAACTCTTCTGGCCGAATATACAAGTTACATTTGCCCACCAAAAAAATAGCGTTTATTGATACAGGCTTTGGCCTAAAGAATAACAATGATCATATTATTTCCTTTAATGGAAAATGGTTAGGTATTAGTCATCATGCTAAGAAGTATGGCGGGGCATCAATTATTTATAAGTTACCAATGAGTGGTGGCGAAGCCTTGCAGTTGACTTTTAAAGCGCCTTCTTATTTACATGGTTGGTCGCCTGATGGCCAGCACATTCTCTACACCGGCAAACGCGATGGCCGATTCAGTATTTACCGCACAACAACCGATGGTGCTGGAGAAGAAACTCAGCTTACAACTACAAGTGACTTGGATGATGGTCCGGAATATTCGCCCGATGGCAAAACCATTTATTTCAATTCCAGCCGTAGCGGTGTCATGCAGCTTTGGCGTATGGACGCAGATGGGAAAAATCCCAGGCAAATCACCCACGATCAATTTAATAATTGGTTTCCGCACATATCACCAGATGGCAAAACCATAATATTTTTATCTTATATGCCTGATGTCGGTGCTAAATTACACCCCTACTATCGTCAGGTTTATTTACGCACTATGCCCGTCGCGGGCGGTGAGCCGAAAGTAGTTGCCTATCTCTATGGTGGGCAAGGTACAATTAATGTGCCTTCGTGGTCACCGGATGGCAAGCGCGTAGCATTTGTCAGCAATAGCGTAACTTTAAGTGAAAAGCCGTAGTTTTTACTGAGTTATTTTTTTAGTTTTGTTAAGGGTAATTAATAATGTTTGAATGGTTAGCAAGTCCAGAGGCTTGGGTAGCGTTGGCAACCTTAACCGCGTTAGAAATTGTGTTAGGTATTGATAACATCATTTTTATTTCAATTTTGGTTGGACGGTTGCCTGAAAAGCAACGAAAATTTGCGCGTAATGTTGGTTTAGGCTTGGCAATGATTACTCGGTTAGGGCTGCTTTTTTCGCTAGCTTGGGTAATGGGTTTAGTCGACCCTCTCTTTACCATTTTCAATCACCCGATATCGGGTCGCGATATTATTTTAATTTTGGGTGGGCTATTCCTAATCGCCAAAGCGACTCATGAAATTCACGATAGTTTGGAAGGCGCAGTAGCTGGAGGACCTAATATCGCCGTTAAAGGCTTGGGGTTTGTATTAATTCAGATTGCTGTCCTTGATATTGTCTTTTCTCTAGACTCTGTCATTACCGCTGTCGGCCTGGTCAGCCAAGTGCCCATTATGGCCTTGGCAATTATTATTGCCGTAGGTGTGATGCTGTTTGCGGCTAAGTCGATTGGCGATTTTGTGGATGAGCATCCAACTATTAAAATGCTTGCCCTTTCGTTTTTAGTGATCGTCGGCTTTACCTTATTAGTTGAAGGTTTCGACGTGCATGTGCCTAAAGGCTACATTTATTTTGCGATGATTTTTTCATTAGGTGTTGAAATGATCAACATCAGATTACGCAAAACCCTGGATAAGCCGGTGGAATTGCGTAAAGATTATAACGAAGATGAAATGCCCAACGACAAGTAAGTAATATTTCAAACCAAAAAAAAGCCTCATTGCGAGGCTTTTTTTTGGTTTGAAAATCAGCACTTTTGCGCGAATTTTACACCGACACGTGTGATGCTACTGTGAACAAATTGTGGCTCCCATTCAACTTTGTTTTTCGCAAACAAAACAATTGCAGTAGAGCCTAATTTGAAACGTCCCATTTCCGCGCCTTTTTCGAGCGTAATATTTTGGAAGGGATAAAGCGATGTTTGAATGTCGCGGTCGATGATGGGTGCTACATGGCCATCCCATACAGTTTCAATACCCGCTACAATCATTGCTCCCACCAATATAACGGCCATAGGGCCTATATCTGTATCAAAAATGCACACTGCGCGTTCGTTACGTGAAAATAATCGCGGTACATTATTGGCGGTAACTGTATTAACAGAAAATAAATCACCTGGAACCATTATCATACTGCGCAATTTTCCACCGTAGGGCATGTGTACGCGGTGATAATCTGCAGGCGCTAAATATATGGTTGCAAAATCTCCGTCGGCAAACTCCTGAGCCAGGGCTTCATCGCCACCCAGTAGTTCTTGTGTCGTATAGTCCTGGCCTTTTGCCTGGAAGATTCGCCCATTTAAAATTTTACCCATCTGGCTAACGGACCCATCTGCCGGGCAAACTATAGAATGTGGCTCGCGACTCATCGGGCGCAAACCTGGCTTGAGGGCTCGCGTAAAAAAATCATTAAAAGATGTGTAAGCTCGTGGGTTTTCCTCAGCCGCTAAGGACATGTCCACTTTGTAACGCTTAATAAACCAACTAATAAACAGATTTTTTAACCATTTAACTTCACTATTCGCTATTCGTCCTATAACGCGGGATAACTCATGTTGTGGTACTAAATGTTGAAGTTTAATAAATAATTTTTCATTCATGGATTTACCTAAATACGAGTAAGCGCTATAGCGGCAATTGTAAGTTGTGCATGGTATCAAATAGCGGCAAATCTCGCAGCCTAAGTGGTAGCTTTCAATGTAGAGTGACTTGCAATTATCGATGCAGTATTGCTGCTTCACTTTATGGCGAAAAATGTTGCACGGATACAGGATGATTTGTATCTGAGTGTCGTTAATAATGCTGCACATTCTCTAATGCACGCCAGGCAAGACTACTTTAGAATGGTGGTCCATTGAATTGAGCGCAGCCGTAATAGTGTATGCGTCTTAACCCAAGATCTAATTGCACCAGATTTATTTTAGGATGATATTTGTGAAAGATAAAAATGAGCTATTGTCGCAGTTACATATTAATCGCGAGGCAAGACCAATAAATCACGGGTGGATGCTCTGGGTGATTGGCGGCAGTGCTGTCCTGTTAATTATTCTCGCAGTCAGTTGGGCCTTGCATGAACCGGCACCGCTGGTAGTAAAAATTCAAATGGCGCGAATGGCTACTGTGGATTCTTCTTCTGCCAGTGTGCTCGATGCGACCGGCTATGTGGTGGCGCGTCGCTCAGCAACTGTGTCTTCTAAAGTTACGGGTAAAGTTGTTGAGGTGCTTATTGAAGAGGGTATGACAGTCGAAAAAAATCAGGTATTGGCTCGGCTCGATGACTCAAATACCAAGCGAGCATTGGATATTGTCCTGGCAGAAGTAAAAGCAGCTAAAGCACAAGTTGCCGAAGCGCGCGCGCGTCTGGTCGAGGCGAAATTAAATTTTGAAAGAAACTCTTTAATGGTAGAAAAAAAGTTAGTTAGCCAGGCGGCTTTCGACTTAATACAGGCCAACTATGAATCACTGAAAGCGCAGCTTAATAATCGCCTGGAAGTGGTTGAGGTGAACGAAAGAATACTCGCACAACAAAAACAATTTGTAGACGATTTAACCATTCGCGCTCCATTTTCCGGAGTGGTTGTCAGTAAAGATTCGCAACCGGGTGAAATGATCTCTCCCATTTCTGCTGGGGGTGGATTTACTCGCACGGGGATTTGTACGTTAGTAGACATGTCTTCGTTAGAAATTGAAGTGGATGTTAATGAATCTTACATTCAGCGTGTTCACGCGGGGCAACTTGCAGAGGCAGTATTGGAAGCTTATCCAGAGTGGAAAATTCCGGCAAAAGTAGCGGCAATTATTCCCACTGCGGATCGGCAAAAAGCCACCGTAAAAGTGCGTATTGCTTTCCAGGAATTAGATCCACGCATTTTGCCGGACATGGGCGTGAAGGTGGCATTTTTGAATCCCGCACCGCCAGAAACGCATAAGCCTAAAGCACCTTTGGGTATTCGCGTCCCCACATCGGCAGTGCGCTCCGTAGATGAACATAAATATATATTTGTCGTAAAAGACGGTGTGGCGCAACAGCGTAAAGTTAAACTCAATGCCAGCTACGGTAGCGATGCTTACATTTCCGAGGGTTTAAATGCAGGCGAGGATTTTGTAGTAGAAGCTTCTGCACAATTAAAAAATGGTACCAAAGTCATACAAGAATAAAGATACAGAAATAATAATAGCAACGGAAAAATTATCGGCTATTCGTTGCGTAGCAGTAGAGCGCACAGTTGCTTTCTTACCTATCAAAGGAGAATTTATGTCTGACGCAAGGCAAGATCCCATAGCGGACAATGAAGTCCTCGTAGAATTAAAAAGTATTGCTAAAACCTATAAAAAAGGCAAAGAAGTTGTGCCGGTGTTAGCCAATTTAAATTTAACGATCAAGCGTGGTGATTTTCTTGCGCTTATGGGTCCTTCGGGTTCAGGGAAAACCACCTTGTTAAACCTTCTGGGTGGACTTGATAGCCCAACCTCAGGCGAATTAATTATTAATGGTGAACGTCTCGACAAGTATTCCGGTTCACAATTAACGCAATGGCGTGCGCGTAACGTTGGCTTTATTTTTCAATTTTATAATTTGATGCCGGTATTAACGGCCGAAAAAAATGTAGAGCTGCCATTGCTATTAACCAATTTAACCAGTAAGGAACGAAAGTTACACGTTGCTGCCGCACTGGAGTTGGTGGGGCTTGCTGATCGCGCCAAGCACTATCCCAAGGAATTGTCCGGCGGTCAGGAGCAGCGTGTCGCTATTGCGCGCGCTTTGGTAAGTGACCCTAATCTATTGTTGTGCGATGAGCCAACGGGGGATCTGGATCGCATTACGGCTGATGAAATATTGGCGCTTATGCAAGAATTAAATCGCGAGCAACAAAAAACGATTGTGATGGTTACGCACGATCCTCGCGCAGCAGATCATGCCAGAAAAATTATCCACCTGGATAAAGGGGCTTTAGTTAAAGATAGCATTGGTGCTGGCGGCCACAGTAAAAAATCAGTGACTACAGGGGGTTAGTTATGTACTACCTCTTCTTCATTATCAAAAATCTCGGGCGTAAAAAAGCGCGTACGATATTAACCATATTATCCATCCTGATTGCTTTTTTACTGTTCGGATTGTTACGTAGCTTAAGTGTGGCCTTCGATTCGGGTGCTGAAATCGCTGGCGAAGATCGCTTGATCACCATTAATAAAGTTACTCTGATTCAGCCATTGCCTTTCAGTTATTTAAACAAGGTGAGGGCGCTCGAGGGTGTTGAAAACGTCACCCTGGCCAATTGGTTTGGTGGCTACTATCAAGAGAAAAAAAATGCGTTTCCGCAGTTTCCGGTTGATGCTGATACCTATTTCGATATTTACCAGGAAATGTATTCCTTGCCCGCAGAGCAAATGGCTGCGTGGAAAGGTGATCGCGTCGGTGTAGTTGTCGGCCGCGCTTTAGCGCAAAAATTCAATTGGAAAGTCGGTGACCGAATTCCGCTGGTAGGAATGTTCGCGCAAAAGAATGGCAGTACAAGCTGGGAATTTGTTATTAGGGGAATTTTTGATGCTAAGGAGAAGCGCGCGGACACCAGTATGATGTTTATGCATTACGATTATTTTGATAAAGCGCGGCAATTTGGTGAGGGGACTTTAGGTTGGCTCATTATTAAAGTTAAAAATCCCGCCCAAGCCGATCAAGTTGCGTCAGCAATAGATGGGTTGTTTGCGAATTCGTTTAGCGAAACCAAAACCAGTAGCGAGAAAGATTTTGCTAAATCTTTTGCCAAGCAATTTGCCGATATTGGTTTGATTACTACCTTAATTCTAAGCGCGGTTTTCTTTACGATGTTACTTGTTGCCGGCAATACTATGGCGCAATCCTTTCGCGAACGAATTCCTGAAGTGGCTATTTTAAAAACCCTGGGCTTTAGCGATGCGATGGTGATGTTCCTGGTGTTAGCAGAAGCCTTCGTCGTGGTTCTTTGTGGTGGTGCTGCCGGGCTTGCTGTTGCGGCTAAAGTTATTGCCGTACTTTCTGATAAATTTGCCGCAAATTTGCCTGGCTTACACTTTTCAATGGCAATTCTGTTGGATGGCCTGATGGCAATGTTATTGCTTGGATTGCTCACCGGAATTATTCCGGCAATTCAAGGTTTACGCTTAAATATTATTGCTGCGTTGCGGAGAAGGTAGTCATGACTTTTAATAGCTTTACGCAGATTTTTATTATTACCTGGATGAATTTGCGCAATATTCCGCAACGCTTGGGAACATCTGCTGTGGCAGTTTTTGGTGTTGCTTGCGTGGTGGGTGTATTTACTGGCGTGCTGTCGATGGCTGCGGGATTTGAGCGAACCATGCGCAATGCAGGTTCGCCGGATACTGCTATTGTGTTGCGTGCAGGCGCTACGTCGGAAATGAGCAGTGGTCTCGATTACGAAACCACACAGCAAGTAGCAAATCTGCCTGGCGTGGCAAAGGATGAAGCAGGCTCCATAAGTTCTGCTGAATTATTTGTGGTGGTGGATATTGCAAAACGTGCAACCAACAGCTCGGCAAATGTCCCTTTGCGTGGTGTACAACCTGAAGCCTTCAAAGTGCGTCACACCTTTAAGATTATTGCAGGACGAAATTTTGAACCAGGCAAAAATGAATTGATTGTGGGGCGTGGAGCGCAGAAGCAATTTGCGAACCTTGATGTGGGATCAAAAATTAAGTTAGGTCAAACGGAATGGGATGTAGTGGGTTTATTTGAATCCGGTGGTGGTGTTGCTGAATCGGAACTCTGGTGTGATGCGAAAATTTTGCAAGCAGCCTATCGTCGTGGTAATAGTTATCAAACTATTCGTTTACAGCTCACCAGTCCTGCTGCGCTTAAAGAATTAAAGTCCGCCATAGCTGCTGATCCAAAATTTAATCTCGATGTTCAATTAGAATCTGAGTATCTTGCCGCGCAATCAGAACCCTTAAGTAAATTTATAAAAATTGTCGGTTATCCCCTGGCAATACTCATGGCAATTGGTGCTATTTTCGGTGCAATAAATACCATGTACACATCTGTTTCTACTCGCACGCGCGAAATCGCTACCCTGCGTGCAATTGGTTTTGGTGCCTTGCCCGTTGCTATATCAACGCTGGTAGAATCTTTAGTGCTGTCATTTTTGGGTGGCATCATTGGTTCGATTGTTGTGTATCTGGTCTTTAATGGTTATACCGTATCAACGTTAAATTTTGCCAGTTTTAGTCAGGTAGTATTTGATTTTGCAGTGACTCCACAGCTACTCGTTCAGGGGGTTATTTTTGCTGCAGTGATTGGTTTTATAGGCGGTATTTTCCCTGCATTTCGCGCAGCTTATTTGCCTGTTGCTACAGCCTTAAGAGAAGTGTGATAGTAGCTGTACTATGCTTGACCCTAACTGTTTTTTTAGAGCTGAGAAACCTATTTAGTCGCTCATTCTCAAGATGAACATCATAGTGCGGGCAGTTCCAGACATAATCACTATGTCAGCACCTATGCTAGTACTTATGCCCGTAATTATGAAGGCTAGCCCCTATGAAAGATCCCAAGCCTACATCATTTGACATTGCATACCGCGCTGGAGTGTCGCAGTCGACAGTATCCCGCGCGTTGCGCGACAGCCCTTTAGTTAATCTGGAAACCCGTTTGAAAGTTCAGGCAATTGCCAAAGAATGCAATTATAAAGTTGATAAGAATGCGCGCAATTTGCGTTCACAAAAAACGAAAACGATTGCATTGTTGTTATGTGAAGACCATGGCACCGGCGATTCTTTAATTAATCCATTCTTTTTATCGATGCTGGCAAGCGTCACTCGCGCAACTGCAAGCCGTGGCTATGATTTATTAATTTCATTTCAACAATTTTCTGAAGATTGGCATGCGGATTATGAAGATGCAAATCGCGCAGATGGAATTATTTTTCTGGGCTATGGCGATTACGAAAGCTTTGTTAAAAAATTACTGTATCTCACCAAAGTCGGTGCGCATTTCATAACCTGGGGCCCGGTGTTAGAAGGTCAACCCGGAGTATCCATCGGTTGTGAAAACTTTAATAGTTCCTATTTGGCCACCCAGCATTTAATTTCTTCGGGGCGTAAAAATATTGTTTTTCTGGGTGATGTTTCCGAGCATAGTCCAGAGTTTCAGTTGCGCTACAAAGGTTATTTAAAAGCCTTGGCGAACGCTCATATTCCCGCTGATCCTCGTTTACAAGTTAATGCTGAAACAGCGGAAGAAGAAGGTTACAAAGCAATTTTGGCTTTACAGCAAAACGGTATTATTTTTGATGCAATTTTTGGTGCAAGTGACTTAATTGCAATTGGTGCAATGAAGGCCTTGGAAGAAGCTGGATTGAAAGTGCCAAAAGATGTGGCGGTGATGGGTTTTGATGATATTGCAATGGCATCTTACACTCATCCACCCTTGACAACTGTGCAGCAAAATACACTTTTAGCCGGTGAGTTATTAGTTGAAACTTTATTAAAACTAGTGAATGGTGAGCAAGCAGAATCAATGTTATTGCCAGCAAAGTTAATCGTCCGCGGTTCCAGTAACTAAAGCGCTACAGCGTCTTCCACGTCAGCCACAAAATAAACCGCAATTGCTCCTAATGTCATCGAAGCTCCCGCCAACACAATCATGAAAATGGCTTGATTGTCGCATACATATTTTAAAATTTGGCCAGCCACCAAACCGGCGACTATTTGTGGTGCGGCTATAGTGAAATTAAAGATGCCCATATAGACACCGGTTTTATTCGCCGGAAGTGAACTGGACAGAATGGCGTAAGGCATTGCAAGAATGGCGGCCCAAGCGATACCAATGCCACCCATCGGTAAGAGTAAGTTCAATGCGCCTTGTGGAATGTCTACTTGCGTAATCAATAAATTCACATGAACAAGATCCGTATTTTGAAATAATATAAAACTCATATAGCCAATACCACCGGCAAACAGTGACAGTGTGTAAGTTAATTTACGCCCAAGGTAATTTGCGATGCGCGTTAAAACAATTGAAAACAACGCGGCAAATACCGAGTAGGCAGCGAACAAAATTCCTACCCAATCGCCTGCCGCACCTTTAGCAGCTGCGATTTCAATAGGGACATTATCGAGCTTACTCAAATAGGCTGGGTCAAACCATTTTGCTTCTATTCCCCACATATATTGAGTAATAGCGGTGGTGGAATATACCCACATAATAAATAAAGCAAACCATGAAAAAAATTGCACCACCGCAAGCTGCCGCATAGTTTTAGGCATGTTAATAAATAGCTGCCAAAAAATACCCAGGCGGTTGCCGAGAGAAAGCTGCGTATCTGTTTCTACTGACTTTATGTTTTTGTAGCAATTATATTCCTCAGGTGAATATTCTTTGGTGCGCAAGCACGTCCACAATACTGTTCCAAGCAGAGCGGTGGCACCGATGTAAAAAGCCCAGGTGACTGTCTCTGCGACATGACCTTTTTCTGCGGTATTGTCCAAGCCGATAATATTGGTTAGCAAGAAAGGCAGAATGGAGCCTATGACTGCTCCTATGTTGATTAAAAGTGCCTGAATAGAATAGCCGAGTGTGCGTTGCTCTCTGGGAAGCATATCGGAGACCAGTGCGCGAAATGGCTGCATGGTAACGTTAAAGGCGCCGTCCATAAGCGCCAACATAATTCCACCAAACAAAATAGGCGCAATAAAGGCAACGAAAATAGTGGCATTAGGCATTAGCAGCATTCCGAAGGCTGCTGCTAATGCTCCACCTAAAATAAAGGGTTTGCGACGACCAAACCTGTTCCATGTGTTATCGGATGCTGCACCCACAATGGGTTGCACTAACAGACCCATGATGGGGGCTGCAAGCCAAAACAATGATAGTGAATGTAAATCAGCGCCTAAATCGGAAAGCACGCGGCTCACGTTTGCATTCTGCAGGGCAAAGCCAAATTGCACACCAAGAAATCCGAAACTCAAATTCCAAACCTGCCAGAACGGAAGCTTAGGTTGCTTCATTTTACAATTACCTTTATCGATATTATTCGCGGGGAAAATATAAAAATATTGATAGCAATGTTTTTATTTATAAGTTTATTTTTTTGCCATGTATTAATTAGCTTCATCGCAATTCGCGAGATTTTAGTTCACTTGGTTTTGCTATAACGCAAGGCCGCGCTAGTATTTGTATCCCATAGTTTTTGATCGCTGTAGCTGCGTAACAGTTTTATATATTCTGCGTGTGACCAGGCGAGTGGAGTGGCCGAGTTAGTGCCCTGACCTATATGATAATGATAAGTGTCGTTGTTGCCGACGCCGTCCCATACCTGTTCCGGAATCATATAACCATCATTCGCAAATAATTCCATTCCTTTTACATAAGTGCCGCGTAAATATTCAAATTTCGGTTGCGCAATTTTGTCATTGTTAGCGACTTTCGCTAACTCCCGAGCCAATTCATAATGGCCGCGTTCGCCGGTGAAAATGGGCCACACACGGCCGCGACTTTCTGGAAGAGTTTCTCCCGTTGCGTTGTAGCCGCGCCCAGCGAGAGTATCTTCACCATAGCCATCTCTACCGTAGCGACGCCATCCAGGAAAAGTGCCTGTTACATCTGGAAAATTAAATTCATATTTAACGCGGAGATCGTCGGCTATAAGTGTGTTATCTAGTTCGGGCAAGCTTTCCGTAATGTAATAATCCTCTGCGGCGCGTAGGCCATAGCGAACTAATTCTAAAAATCCTGCATCGATTATTTCACTTTCATTAATAAACCCTTGTGCGTTGCGATCTTGAAGTTGTCCTTGATCGTTAGGATTATTATTGGCGGTAACGCGTAAAAAATATTTTCCATTGTCGGGCGATAATTTCCCCTGGGTAGTAAACATATTTTTTTCTACATCGGAAGAATATTGATCTGCTGTTGCTAAATATCGCAGTGCACTCTTGTCATCATGAGCAAGCCGCGCTATGTCCGCTGCGGCAACGAGCCCGGTAATTACAGCCGCGGTGGTGGAGGGTGAAAAGCCAGATTGTTCTTCCCAGCGCTCTTGTTGTGTGAGGGGCGGAATAATTATGCTGTGATTGGTGGCGATATTAACGCTGCCTCCGTCACACAAAAAATCAGCCGCAGGTTTTAATAAGGTTGAATACCATTTTGTAATGTCTGCATCGCTGAAAATACCTTCTTTCCATAGTCTCCAGCCAAGCATTATCGGCATCGCCGTTTGATCCAATTGCACGGCCACCCACTCTGGAGTTCCATCCACTTCTGTTTTTTGTAAAAACCAACCGGGAGCACCTGCATAACCTGGCGTATTTGCATTTGCCTGAATAGTTTGCAAATATTCAAAAGCAACTTTCGGTGTAATTTTGTCGCCCATGGCAAGCATCGCCATGGTAACTTGATAAAAATCCCGTGGCCAAACGGCTTTATAACCTGTTTGTGAAGTGTCGGCATTTGCGGTATCGCCCCATGGGTTTGAAAGCGACGCGATGACTGCGCCCGCATGAGTTTTATCTTCTTGTGCTTTCAAAACCATGGCGCTGGTAAATAATAATTTCCCGCCATCAGTGGCTATCATCGATAATTTTTCCAGCTCTGGTAATGATGTTAAGTAATCTTCCCAACCGATGCTGTTGCCGCTGCCATTAAAATGCGCAAGCACGTTGGCATAGCCAGCTGTTGCAGTTTGCGTAGCGGCCTTAATGCTTTCAATTTTAGAATGACCAAACCCAAATAAAAATTGCCATTCGCCCACTTGGTTATGGTCGAGTGATGGAAGTTGCAAGGTAAGTGCAACGTTTCCTGTGAGGTTGCCGCTTGTTGTGTAGTGTTCGGTTAACTTTCCATTTTTTATTAAATCTTGCCGTCCATCCGAAACGCCCTCAAAGCCTACCGTACTGCTAATAATGTTGGCGTCAGTTTTTAACGCAAAATGTACATTCCCATCGGCCGCTAACCAAATATTGCTATCAAACAAAGAGCGCTCGCGCCAGACGATATCACCTGGGCCAGTATTAGCCATATTGGGATTAACATATAAATAAGGGGTAATATTATTTGCAAAAGCACGAAAATAAATTTTCATTATCAGGCTGTTGGTATCCGGGTCGGTAAATATATGTTTTTCAATTTCATAACGATTATGCTTGTCGCGGTTTACTATTTTATAAGCTAGCGACAAAGGGCGGCCTTTATTGTCCTTGTGTAAGTATTCAATGTGAGAAAGGGTATCAATTTTTTCCTGATGCAAAAAATTGTCGCCTTTAATATAAAATTGTACTTCTTGCAGCTGTGCTTCATGAATCAGGCCAAACATTGTTTCAGTAATAATGCCCTGCGCTAGAGAAAACCAAACTTTGGATATTTTTCCGGTGCGACCTTTATCCTGATATTTTCCATCTGTGTATTGTTCGTAAGCAGTCCCTATGCCATTTTTACCCGCGTAAGACCAATGCGCTTTTACGCCAGGATAACCTGGGGCACTGTCCCGTGAAGCAACCTGAATATAATAAAAAATTGCGGCTATAGAAATAAATGTTAGAACCGCGATAATTTTACTCATTCGAAATTCCGCTGTTATTCGCAAAATGAACGCTCTAGGTTAAAGATTATTGGGTCTAGGCTAAACGTTGTTAATGATAGGCGCAATTCGTTACATACGTATTCATTAAAAAGTATTCATGCATACGTATGCAGTCGCTTGGCATATTTAAATGGCTCAGGTAAGTTGTGTTTATGTCTGGAATTGGTCGTAAGGGTTTCATTATGCAACAAGCTCCCTGGTGGCGCGGTGCAGTAATCTATCAGGTTTATCCGCGCAGTTTGCAGGATACTAACAACGATGGTATTGGCGATTTGCCGGGCATTATAAACAAGCTCGATTACATCGCCAGCCTGTATGTCGATGCAATTTGGATATCGCCGTTTTTTAAATCGCCCATGAAAGATTTTGGTTACGATATTAGTGATTATCGCGCAGTCGATTCTATTTTCGGTTCCTTGTCAGATTTTGATGTGCTTATTGAACAAGCGCACAGTCGCGGCATCAAAATAATTATCGATCAAGTCCTGAGTCATACATCAGACCAGCATAAATGGTTTACACAAAGCCGCGCGACAAAAGATAATGAAAAATCTGATTGGTATGTGTGGGCAGATGCAAATTCAGACGGCACGCCACCGAATAATTGGCTTTCAATATTTGGCGGCTCTGCGTGGGAATGGGAGCCGCGTCGTCGCCAATATTACTTACATAATTTTTTAAAATCACAACCTGATTTAAATTATCACTGCGAATCCGTGCGCAAACAAATTTTACAGGAAGTAGAGTTTTGGCTGGAACGCGGTGTGGATGGCCTACGTTTAGATGCCATCAATTTCTGTTTTCACGATAAAGAATTGCGAAATAATCCTTCTAAACCAGTAGCAGAACGCAAAGGCCGTGGTTTTAGCGAAGACAATCCCTACGCATTTCAGCGTCATATTTACGATAACACTCGCCCTGAAAATCTGGAATTTTTAACATGCTTGCGCGGGTTGATGAATCGTTTTCCAGGCTCAGTGACCTTGGGAGAGATTTCTTCCGAAGACTCATTAAAAACTATGGCCGAATACACTGATGGCAATTCGCGTTTGCATATGGCTTACAGTTTTGAATTGTTGGTGGAAAACTTATCAGCGTCTTATATTCGCGAAACAATTGAAATTTTGGGAAAATCTCTCGGTGAAGGTTGGCCTTGCTGGTCAATTGGCAATCATGATGTGGTGCGTGTTATGTCGCGTTGGGGCGGAAAAAATATGCCTCCTGAGCTGGCGAAGATGTTAAATAAACTTTTATTATCTTTGCGCGGCAGCGTATGCACTTATCAAGGTGAAGAGCTGGGCTTAACTGAAGCGGTTATCGCGCAACACCAATTGCAGGATCCTTATGGCATTGCTTTTTGGCCAGAGTTTAAAGGTCGCGATGGTTGTCGCACGCCTATGCCATGGAATTCCAAAGAAAAAAATGCTGGTTTTTCTCCAGTCGCAACCTGGCTACCTGTTGCGCCAGAGCATCTGCCGCTGGCGGTGGATATACAGGAGACTGATAAAAATTCGGTGCTAAATTCTTATCGTAAGTTTATGTTGTGGCGAAAAAATCAACCCGCATTGTTGTGGGGAGGCATTGAATTTTTGCCGGCACCCGATAGTGTTTTAATGTTTAAACGCCGCTATCAAGAGCACTCTATTATTGCTGCGTTTAATTTTTCAGAAAAACCTGCCAACGTAGATTTTAAAGAAAGCGATTCTATTTACTCATTGATCGATATGAATGATGAAATAAAGTGTTTGTGCCAAAAACAAATTTCGCTTGAACCTTACGGGGCCATATTTGCAGTCTTGTCCGTCGAGAAAAATAGGTAACGAGTGTTTTGTAAATTATGGATGGGTCGGTTTGAGTATGGCGATTAATAACACTGCCTGATTAGCTTCAAAAAAATATAAAGTTATTTAATTATTATTTGTCGCATTTCTACGCACGATTATTTTATTGAATACGTATGCAAACTATTGTTGTCCTCAGCCAAGTGCATTTATTATGATTTCCAGGTCATCAGAAATTTTTAAGAGCAGCGTGCAGGCCATATAGGTTCTGCCAGTTAAATAAAATTAATTCTCCACGGAGAAAGTCAATTATGAAAAAAAATAACCTTAAACAATTTTTTGCGCTTGTATCGAGCATGTCTCTGGTAGCCGGCTCACAAATGATATACGCACAGCAAACAGATAATACAAACAAATCTGCAATTAAAAACGAATCCGGTATGCCAGAGAATGTAGAGGAGGTTGTAGTTTCCGGCTTTCGCCAAAGTGTGGTCAATGCGATTGAAGTAAAGCGCAATGCCGATACGGTTATTGAAGCAATATCTTCTGATGATATCAGTGGTTTGCCAGATGTTTCGATTGCTGATTCGCTCGCTCGGTTGCCGGGCGTCACTACGGTGCGCACTGGCGGTCAGGCCAGCGAATTAAATATTCGCGGCATGAGTGGTGATTTTGTTTTTGCAACGCTGAATGGTCGGGAGCAAGTGAGTACCAGTACCGGCCCGATTGCCGGGAGAAAAATTGAATTTGATGTATACCCTTCAGAATTAATTTCACAAGCAGCGGTATACAAATCGCCGAAAGCATCGTTAATAGAAGGCGGTGTTGCTGGATCAATTGAATTAACTACCGTTAATCCGCTAACAAATACACAAGCACACAGTTTCACTTTTGGCGTACGCGGAAGTTCTAATAGTCGAACATCAGAAGTGGATGATGCAACGGAATTTGGTAGCCGTTTAAATGCTTCCTATCAAGGCAAGTTTGCCGATGACACTCTAGGAATTGCTTTGGGCTATGCGCGTTTGAATGCGCCGAGTGTTGCGAATCAATATATAGGCTTGAATTACAACCAACATTATCGTGATGCCGATAGTAATCCTGCGACCGGCTTCAATGAGGTAGGTCAAGAGTACCTGAGTGAAGGTATGGAAATGCAACAGCGCGGCGGTGAGGAGCAGCGCGATAGTTTTTTAGCGGCGTTGGTATGGGCACCCAGTGATAACTTTATATTGAAGGCAGATTTATTTAATAGCAAAGCGGATTCTGAAGCCTTCGCTCGTGGCTTCCGTGTTAAAAATGTGTATTCAGAAATGGGCAATACGATTACCAATCCGGTTATTGTGAAAAATAATATGATCGGCGGTACTGTGATTGGAAATGGCACTGGCGACTTCGCGGTGTTTACCGTGAACGATAATGACTCCCGTGAAGCTGAAGTTTTATCGGGCGGCATCAATGCCGAATGGAAATTGGATAAGTTAACAATAACGGCTGATGTGGCTTACTCAGAATCGGATGGTGATTTTCAGAATGGCGGCACGCGCGCAATTTTGTATGAGGACACCCGCGTTGCAAATCCGGTTCGCTCTGCAGAAACGATTAGTTATCGTAATAATGGTTTAGGTGTTGCTGATTTTACCTCGAGCCAAACTTACACTAATTTAAATCGCATCGCGATTACTGAAGTGGGCCAGTGGCCGTTTATCACTCACAATGAAATCACTTCTGAAAAAATTGATTTTAAATATGAATTCGACAGCACATTTGTGACTTCAATCGAAGCCGGCATTCGCAATTCCTCGCGGGAATACACCGGCAAACGTGGGCAGGATGGTTACGGTGCAGAGTTTGGTAACGCGACAAATCAACCGCCTATTAAATTAACGGAAGATATGGCTAAAATCCTAAGCTTTAAAGGCGAGCTTAATAAGATGCCGGATTTTTTTGCGATTGATTTTGCCGATGCTGTCGCAGCTGTTAGCGCAGCGCGTGGCACACCATGGAATCCTGTGGCAAATTGGGCTAATAATTGGACCATGGTGCAAAGCGGCACTGTCACCGAAGATGTGTTTGCCGGTTATGTTATGGCGAATTTTGCAACGGAAATAGGCGCGACTCCTATCACCGGAAACATGGGTCTACGCGTTGTTAATTCAGATCAATCCAGTGACGGCTATTTGCAAATTGGTGCAGGCGCCGGCATACCGATTGCCGATGAGCGCGGTGTAATTAGTGACGATTATGTGAGTAATAAGATTGGCCAAAAATATACAGATTATTTGCCATCACTAAATCTAAATTTTAAAATTTCTGATCAAGACAATGTGCGATTCGCCGCGGCGAAAGTGATGTCACGCCCACCCATAAGCCAATTAAAATCTGGTGCAGGATCATGGATCAATGGTAGTGATCAATTTAATGCATGGGGTAGCACCAGCCCACTTCTGGATCCCTTTTATGCCAGGCAATATGATTTATCTTATGAGCATTATTTTGCCGAAACAGAAGGCGCAATTACAGTGGCCTTGTTCCGCAAGGATATTGAATCTTTTATTGAATTAAAGACTTTATACAACGTTGATTTTGTTGCTTTAGGTTTTAACGTCCCCGCTACCAATCCAATTACTGGTAATGCATTGCGGCCAGGTGGTGAATATCAAACGGCAATCAACAATACTAAAGGCGGGTACATTCAAGGTATCGAATTAGGGTTTACGCAAACCTTTGATTTTTTGCCGGGAATCTGGTCTGGTCTTGGCCTAAGTGGTAGCTACACATATAGCGAAAGTGATGTTGAGCGAATAAGTGAATTAGGGGGAGATGCTCAAGATATAGGTATGCCAGGATTATCTCCCAGCACCTTAAATGCAACTTTATTTTATAGTCGCGCAGGTTTCGAAACGCGTTTAAATTATCGCTATAGAGAGGCATTTGTAGCTAATCAAGTTGCAGTAGAAACCCAGGAAGTATTTTATGCGGATGAATCTGTTATTGACTATCAGGCATCCTATAAACTGGAAAACGGTGTTGAATTTATATTTCAGGTTAACAACTTAGCTGACGAACCTTCAAAAACCTATTTTGGTACAGAGGATCAAACCGGTTCAATTCAATACTTCGGTCGTCAATATTTTGTCGGCTTGAATTACAAGTATTAGTCTGTTGTTTTGCGCTACTCATTTGCAGCTATTGAAGCGGCATTTATTTTTTCAATTATTAAAATCAGGATCGACACAGTTGACTAAGTTAGATATCAATATTTTATTTTTGAATTAAAGGATTTTTTTTCCCGCAACACTTATTAGCGTAGGTGTCTAGAATAAGAGGTATGTAGAGTAAGAGGTATGTAAAGTAATAGGTATGTAGAGGCACAGATATAAAGAGGCATAGCTATGTAAATTTTTGTGTGGTTTGTTGTTTCGTGTAGCTCAGCATAATATTATCTCGACTCGAAGCGGGAAACCTGCTGGTGGTAAATCTTCTATTCTCTGTGTTGGTCTATATTTTTAATCTTCTTCCTCGTATTTTGGCGCAGCCTATGCGCCTTTTTTTTCGCCTGTAAAATGCGGTGTTATTCAATAAATAAAAATTAATGTTGCTTCATTTTTCGATATTGCAATAGTTGTTTTCTAAGGGGAAACCTTTGACGCTGCTGGTGCGACTGGGTTCGTTCTGTCACAAGCTGCCTATGATTACCCGAATGCTACGCCCAAGGTCCTGGTCGTGCGAGCCTTACTTCAAGTTGACCGCTCAGGTTTACTTAAACGCGCTATTTCGCCAGCTCCAGGCCAGGTTTACTACCGTTGTTCTTGCTTTAATGAACTAGTGCACATCCTATACCGACCTCGGAAAGCTTTATAGATAGTCGCGCCTGGATCAAAATAGCCAGATCGTTGACTTAAGGGTTTCGATTAATATACAAAGGCTGGCAAATATTTAGGGTGGCTCCAGGTCTTGGTAAGTTTCCGGTCAGCGTGACGAATACTCCATAATTAAAAAAGGAGATGGAGTTGGTTCGGCAACTTCGTTTAGGTTAGTATCTTATTCCGGAGCCACATTGCTGGCCCATATCGATCAGATCATGCTTTTTTGCAACAGCCTCCGCTACGACAGGTGAGAGTAAAAAAGCAAAATACGGCGCTAGTGATTACAGAGTTAAACATGCTTAGTGATAAATTTATGAAAAACATATTCGCTTTCCTCGCTGTACTTGCCATCAGTGTTCAAGCCTACGCTGGTAGCCCGCCACCCTTTAAAAATATCGATGGCAGTACAAAGTGGCAACATGTTGCGAACTTTTCTGCATCAGTATTGATTTTAACGTTGTTGGTCGTCGCCATCTTTCTAATTTTTGCCAACCGCCGCGCAGCCCGTTCCAATCGCGAATTGACTGAAATTAAAGCAACGCTTGAAGATCGTGTTGCCAGACGCACCGCTTCGCTGCAAGAAACTGCCGCGCAACTACAAAGTCGCGAGGCATACATCACCAGTATTGTTGACTCTATGCCGCTGATGCTGATTGGCCTCAATCAAAACATGGAGGTCATTCAATGGAATCATTATGCAGAAGTGATTACCGGTCGCCCAATTGCAACGGTGTTGGGAAAAAAATTATGGGATGCTTATCCTTCCATCACGCTGACGCCGCAGCAAGTGGCAAGTGTGTTGGCTAGCAAAGAAACAGTCACGATTAAACACAGCCAGCGCGACCAATATTATTTTGATTTTACTTTGTATGCGTTGACAGACTACCCGGCATATTTTC
Source organism: Pseudomonadota bacterium (assembly GCA_040386215.1). Lineage (GTDB taxonomy): Bacteria > Pseudomonadota > Gammaproteobacteria > Pseudomonadales > Cellvibrionaceae > Cellvibrio. Next base: position 102,183 of record JAZKFX010000002.1, on the reverse strand, counting down.
CATCAGCTCAGCATTCGTCTAGCGATCAATTAGCCAGCCATAAAAGCGAAACGGGCATTGTTATTCTGGTAGATGATATTACCAAGCAAATGAAAGCCGAAAGTAAGTTAGCAGAGCGCGACAAAGTATCTGCGATGGGAGAGCTAACCTCAGCAATGGCTTATGACATAAATTTGCCTTTGCAAACCTTAATTTCTACTTTGCTTAATGCCCAGCATCAATTGGGAGCGGGTGACCTGAATAATAGTCGAGGTGAATTTTTACAGGCATTAAAAACAGCCCAACTCAGTGGTCAACAAGCCCTTGCGATAATTCAAAATTTAAATGAATTGGCGGGTAGTTATCATGACCAAAAACAATTGGCGGATATACCGGAAATTATGGATCAGAGTATAGAATTAGCAGGTCATTTATTTGCTGATTTATCGGGCTTAACGTTTAACAATATCAATATTAGCCGGGAATACAGCCCGGCCTTACCAAAAGTTTCTTGCTTTGCACCTGAGCTAAAGCAAGTGTTTGTCAGACTTCTTCGCAACGCTTTCCACTCGCTCAACGCAGCCATTAAACATAACCCTATAACGCCTGCGATTGATATCGAAGTTGGTGAGTTTTATGATTCAGTGTGGATCAAAGTGCAGCACAATGGCACAGGTTTAACTGCAGAAGCACAGCAAGATATTTTCCAACCTTTTTTTGCTATGAATTCTAATGTGCCTGCCTGTCCGGTTGAGCAGCGATTGTCCTATTCCTATTACATTATTAACGATCATCACCAGGGCCAAATGGCAGTAACGTCGGATGTGGATCAAGGCACGACTTTCCATATTCAATTGCCCATTGCCTAATGCCATGGCTAATTTTTTATGCAGAGCGCCATGATATTTTTATTGTTATCGCAGCCAAAAACTAAGGGCAACTGCAGAAAATAGCGTCCAGGAAACGGCAAGGAGTGTCCAGGGTAAGCGTGCAGATTGTGGTGCGTGAATAATAGGTGCTGGATGATTACTTATTTCTTGCGTTGCGTTGGCTGCTAATTGCTTTACTTTTTTTACCCGCTTATCCAGGTCGCGTGATTTTTCACTTTGTTGCCGTAGAAATTGCTCCATTCCGCGTTGAATGCCACTGGCAATCGCCTTGGTTTCGGCCTTTGCCTGTCCATCGACTTTAATGCTGTTGGCTATTTTTACAGCTTCTGCGCGAATATCGCGAACGTCTTTTTTATTCTTGGGTTTTGCTGGAGCTTGACTCATGGTTCGGATTTCCTCTTGGTTCTGATGATTGAGGAAATCTTACCAGATTAGAATCTGCGAATGGGCAGGCCAAAGTTATAAGTTTTAGATTGGCTCTATTCGGTTATTTGTTGTGGTTTGTGTTGCTCCAGATCCAGCGCAAATAATCTATTTACAAAATCACTAAAGCGTTTACCAATTTCACTGCTTGCTTCATCAGTGCCAGGTAAGCCCTTGCTCATATTTTCTAACAATTTTTGTGGTTCACTGAATATTGAAGCAGTATCAAGTGCGTCCAACAAATCTTTAATGAAGTTACCCAGCGGCAATAACTGTTCTGCTAAAAGTGGCGAGTTATTTTGTTGATCGCTGGTTTCCTTAGGCGCAAATTCCCCATAGGCTCGAGTTGCCTGTTGGATTTCTACCTGTGATAAATGTAAGGCGTAACCTGCAATTTGGCTTTCATCGTAGCCTAAGGCTAAAGCTTGATTAAACGCTTCGTCCAAATTGCCGGAGAAAAATTGTTCTGCAAGCGTATCGACTCTCCCTAATAACTCATTAATCGCTGTGATTTCGTCTTCACTTAAATTGCCCGCTACTGACCATGATGAAGACTGGCTCGAACTCGCGCTGGCGTTGTAAAAACTATTGCCGTTGCTAGCCTTACCTTGTTCGACACTTAAGCCTTCGCTGGAGTTAGCACTGATTGTGACCGTGTCACCTTCGGCAGTCGTCAATTCAAAACTGAATTGGCTTGCACGTGCATATTCATAACTGCCGTAAGCTTGAGAGAGTTTGGTGGTGCTGGGTAATAGATCTGGCACTTCTAATTTTGCCGTAGGCTTGGGTGTCGATTTCAGTGTGGCAACATCTGCAGGTTTTTCGCTGGCGGTGATAAATTTGGAGCGCAGATCATCAATACCTCGCAGCACTAATTCATAGGTCTGGCCAATATCCGCTTCGATTTCCGGGGATAGCATACTCAAGGCTTTTAATTTCTCACTGGCTTCACCAAAACCCTTTTTAAACCCTGCTAAACCGGCCTCTAATCGTGACTGTAACTGAGTATGGGTTGCGCCATCGGCAAGGTCCATTTGTAAGCGTCGTTCGATAAAGCCAAGAATGTTATTGGCCACTTTGGTTGCCGTAAGCGGCTCAAAGACGCCATAAGAATCGGTAGCAGTTTGCGCGGCATTAGGCTGCCCCCGCGAGCTGATTTTCTCATAGGCCATGGTCAAGAGCCGATTAACCAATTGTAAGGCCGTTTGCCGTTTATCTTCGGCAGTTTCATGTCCATCGTTTTTTGGCGCCGATGTTTTAGCGTCTAGTGGGAGAGATTGGGGAGTGCTATGGGGAAGGCCACTAGCCAAAGGCGCTACAGCAGTTGAGCTAGGAAGAGAGGAAATATTCATGTGCGGCACCTGTGAAAGCAGCGGATATGCTCTGAAGAATAACTAACTCTGTATGAGGCTCGGGCACTAAAGAGAGTTAGGCTTTAATAGCATATCGGCAGTCCGCCAAAAATCTTCAAGATCCATTTGTGCTGTTTTTACCAGAAGTTATAACCAACTCTGCTTTTCACTTGTTCGCTTAACCTCTGTCAACCATTTCCGGGGTGCTGCGTTATAGGTGTAGGGATATAAATCCTCAATTAATTATTATCACTTAGTCAGTCTCTGTGGAGAATTTTATGAAAACAATCAACGTTATTATGGTGTTTGCAATATCGTCGTTTAGCCTGCATGCGTTTGCACAAACTGTGGAATCGCAAATCACCCGCAATGCCAACCAGCAGGAGCGTATTCACAATGGCCTTGAGTCAGGTGCGCTCAATGTTCATGAAGCAGCAAAACTTGAAAAAGCAGAAGCGAACATAGAGCACATGCAAGCGAATGCGCTTAAGGATGGAAACTTAAATCCACAGGAAGCCAAACGGATTAGCGCTGCGCAACACAGGGCCAGCACTGCAATTTATAAACAAAAGCATGATGCGCAAACGGGCAATCCCGATTCTGTTTCATCCATGCGTATGCAAAAAAATGTTCAGCGTAATCTCAATCAACAACGTCGTATTGAACAGGGCGTGCGCTCAGGCGAATTAAACAATCAAGAGGTAGCTAAGCTTGAGCGCAGTCAAGCCCATGCCAATCGTCACCAAGCTCACGCCGGAGGAGACGGACATATAAGTGCTCGCGAGCAAAATCAAATTCAACACAAGCAGGATAAGCAAAGCCGTAAGATTCGCCAGCAAAAGCATGACAGACAAGCTAGAGCTCACTAAACTTTCAAAAAATAGGCCCCGCACATGAACAGTGCGGGGCGCCTTCTTTGAAACTTAAAATTTTATTAAAGATCTGTAACGCTATAGCAACATCTACTTTGTATATTGTAAAGTTGACCAAAAGAATTGCTTGCAGTACGGCGCCAGGCAGCCCATATCACAGATTTGTTATTTTTTGCTTAGTTGCTTTTAAAGCTTTGAAATAGTGGCTATAGTCGAGGCTTTCTGAAATCACCATTCTGATGTTACTTGCTTGCATGATGTCATTTTTGGCGAAATGAACTTTTAATTATTTATAATAATGCTTATTTAGGATGGATTTATATATGGACTATATCTTTGCAGGACTCAATATATTTTTTAGCCCCATAGCATTTTTATTGTTTTTTATTATTACGCCTATTAATCACATTGTCTTTTCCGAAGATTCGGATGTCAATGTGGTAAGACTTGCTCCGCAACGTTATTTTATTTTTTGCACCGCTTTGTTAATTATGGCCGTTCTTTTGGTCGCTTCTTATAATGTTATTGCACCTCAGAAAATATTTCTTATTGATATTCTTCAGCCTAGATATTATTGGCTATCTGTTGGTTGCTGGATCATCACGGCGATAACTTTAAAAAGTTATATAAGGGGTATTGAAGACAACATTATGGGGTTCGTTTTTTTTCCCCTGTTGTTTATCTCTTCCCTGGCACTTGTGCTTATCAATCTTCCCTCGCTGGTATCAGGTTTTAACATGAACGGAAAGCCGTTGCTGATAAATGCTTGGGCTGCTTTTTTAGTTCATGGTTGCAACCCGTTGCTAGTTTTACTTTTTCATACGAATAGGGAAAGCGAAAAATATTCTGGAGAGCCGCTGATATTGATAAGGAAATATACGGCGATTCTATTTTTTTATGCTTTTATTGTTGCACTCCACTGGTTGGTGTTGTCTTTTTTTGGCAAAACCCTGGAGGTCAGTGCGTTTTTTGGTGTAGGGCAAAGCCTGGTTTATTTCCTACCGTTTCTGGGCGGGGCAATACTGCATTTTTATTTTGCTTTTTCGTTAGGGGAAAAGCTGCCAGATGGGCAGCTTAAAATAATCATAGATATTTTTTTAAGTATCACGACGGCAATTTGCATTGCTCTCCAATCTATCAATTACCTCCAATACTGGCAGCGAGTGTGGTAGCGGGTAAAGGGATATCAGGAAAGGCCGAGCCATACTCGAGCAGTTTCCCATCGCGATATCATTAATTTTTCCACTAAAATAATAACAATTAATGATGCACCTATCACTGGCAATAATACTGCTGCAATTAAAATAATGGCGACGAAACCCCAGCCTGTTTTTGCATCTGGCATTGCTGGCGGTGCGCCGAGAATGCTTATGCCCTTTGGTGCACGCTTGCGCCACAGAATAAAACCGGCAACACTCATTAATACCAAGCCAATCGCGGTTAACAACCCCAGCAACTGATTAATCCAGCCAAATAGTTGCCCTTCATGCGCAGCCACACCAAAACCCGTTATGCGATCCAGTAGATGCCGCTGCGCAAACGTTTCCTGACTCACCACCTCCCCGGTATTCGCATCAAGCATTGCCTCTGCGCGTTGTGGGCGATTCTGTGCGTTTGATTTCACTGACCAATACAGAGAATTTGCCGATGGCGGTGCAATTAAAACCGGGTAAGCGAATTGTAGTTTTTGCGCTTTTTCTACTACAGTATCGAGCAGTATTTTTGGAGCGCGCGTGGTGTGATCGTCATGATTATTACCCGTATGATGATGCTGATGTTCTCCGCTAATATTCCAATCTTGTACGATGGGCATTGTGCCTGTCAGTTGACGCACTTCTTTAAACGCGCTGCCCCATACCAACGCCCAGGGTAATCCACTTATCAATAAAAATAATACGAAAAAAGAAATCCAAATACCGGTTACTGCGTGCAGGTCACGCCAGAATGCACGGCCCTTACTAGCGAAGCGCGGATAAATCACGCCGGCCAAGCCGCGCGCATTCCGCGGCCACCACAAATAAAGCCCGGTAAGTACTAAAACAATCGCCCAGCAAGCTGCAAGCTCAACCAGAACGGCCCCGGTTTTTCCGAGTAATAATTCACCGTGAAGTTCATGCACTATGCGTAAAAAACGTTTATCTTCGTCGACGATATTGAGTACTACAAGTGTTTCCGGGTGAACATAAACGCGAATTTTTTTTCCAGAGTGACGCAATAAAATATTCACGGCATCATTTTTTTCGCGCGGCAGTTCGTAGGCGGAAAAGAGTGCGTTAGGCACTGCCGTTAAGGCTGCGGCCATTTGCTGTTCGGGCGTTGCTAGAGCGCCAGTAATGATTAACTGACGGTAAGGTGCATCTTGAATGGCTTCAATTTGCGGTTTAAATAGATAAATGCCACCGGTTATTGCCAGCACAATAATAAACGGAATGGTAAAAACACCTGCATAAAAATGCCAGCGCCATAGCATGCGATAAAGTTGCTTTGCTCTTTTGGTGCTGGAAGAAATGATTTCCTGATTTACTGTTTCCATTTGAGTTCCAGCAAGTAAGTGCGTTGTGGAAAGGGATGGTATGCCCAGACTTTATCATTATTGATATTGTCTACACCAAAACTTATTTCCGTGTTGTCATTCGCTTGCCAGGACAGGCGCGTATCAACTATTAACTGTTCGGAGGCATAGCCATAGGTATCACCATCCTGGGTATTTTCAAGGTTATTGTAGGGGCGCGAGCTATAGCGTACACCGCCTGAAAGTTGCCAATCTTGAGCAAATGCATAGCGCGCCTGAGAATTAATTCGCCAATAGGGAATACGCGGGAACTGGTTGCCTTCTGATTCAGGGTTCAATGTATTTTTCAAAATTTTATCGTCAATATAGGCAATATTGAAATCGATATTTAACCCTGTTATCAACCAGTCATAAGTTTCTATAATTAATTCCGCTCCGGTTTGCCGCACGCGGTCAATGTTCACAAACGAAGTAAGTTTTATACCGGCCGGGTTAGGGTGTTCAAAGGAAAAAATAAAATCGTTCACATCCTGGTAAAAAATGCTGCCAGTCACGCGTGCTTGTTCGAATTCATGGCGCAGAATAAAGTTTGCATCGTTTGATGTTTCCGGTTTTAAGTTGGGATCAAAACTATTGATATCGAATGCGCCATTAACAAACTTTCCCTGAAATAGTTCGCCAACGGTAGGGAATCGCGTTGCCGTGGCAAGGCTTAATTGCGCTGACCACTTTTCAGCGAATAACCATTGTGATGAAAGCGAAAAATTTGTATCTGTTTCTTTGCGTGCAGCATAATTGTTGGTAGCTGCTGCTTGATTGATGCTGCCGTCGAAAGCCCTCCATTGGTCGCCACGTACGCCGGCGGTTACACTCATATTTTCAGCCAGGTGGATTTCATTCTCAACAAAAATTCCAGTCAAACTGGATTTTCCTTGCGTTTCAATTGAGTATATTCGCTGCGTGGCATTTCGCCATTGCGACGTGTTGTAGGTGATGCTGTCCGTTTCGTAGCGATTTGCGGTTACACCGAAAGTAATTTTATTAATGCCGAATTGTTGTGTGGCTTTGGAGTCCAGCGTCCACCACCCGGAGGGATCAACATCGGTCAATGTACCCTCGCCATTGGTTATCCCCTGGGTGTAACCTTTCGATGTAAATGTCTCTGCTTTTGCTAACCAAAAATGGGAAAGGTTTGCTGCAATATCCCATTCGGCTAGCGAACCTTTCGCGCTTAAGCCGGCAAGAATTTCAGTGCGTTCTGTAAGTGATAAATTTATTGCCACAGTGTCCCAATATTTCTCATTAAATTTTACTGTGCCAGAGTACACCGGGTTGCCATTGCTATCGCGTAAGTAACTGATTGGACGGGTGGTGTCTGACGTGGTTGTCCAGTAAACCAATAAACCCTGCAAGCTCCAATGATCAAAATCTAAGTCACCGCGCAGGCGCAGTTGATCTTGTGAATTTTCATCAGGTGATGCGGCGGCGAAAATAGGCGTTTGCGGAATCAGAGCCGGATCATCCACCGCGCCAGTCACATCAATCCCGGTTTTTGTTGAAGGGGTTAATTGGCTCCACATTTGTGGTTGCCCTGTATTTTCAAAATGGCGATAACTGCCGCGCATTGAAAAAGGCCCATCATCTTGTTTTAGCGCAAAGCCGCCTTCAAAGGTGTAGCCATTGTAAGTTTCATCAGTGCGGTACTGTTGATAGGGCTGGGAAAAGCCTTGCAGAGTAACAAAAGCCGCATTTTCTTCCGGTGGGCGGGTGGAAATTGAGACAATGCCGCCCATGGAGTTTCCCTGATAACGCGAAGAATAAGGACCGTAAACAATATCAAATTGTTCTACTTCGCCAGGGCCAACCACCCCCCACTTGGGAGGAAAACTAAAAGAGTTGCCAAGATAGTTCGATATCACAAAACCATCTACCAGCACCAGGGTGCGTGCAGATTGCGTGGAGTGAGTACCGCGAAATCCGGGAACGCCATTAGCATCGCCAATATAGCGTTTGCGCACAAAAAAATTGGGCGCATACTTCATTAAGTCTTCCACATTAATGGCATTGGTAGAAGCAAATTGCTCTTCTCCAAGAGATACCGCTAATCCCCGGGGTTCAATGGAAATCGGAGCGTCTTTTTGGCCGACAACCAGCATTTCCTCTATGCTTGCGTTGCTGGCTAATTGCATATCGATTTGTTCTGCCCAGAGCGGGCCTGGGTAAAATGGTGATGATAAAAGCAGGCTACTGGTGACGAGCTTTTTCCAATAAATATAATTCACAGCGTAAAAACCTTTGTAAAGTCGCAACTGATACCTGATGCAGGCCTCAACTTTACAGAAGTTTGCGGGATTTTAGGATGCGGCATATTGTCGCACTACTCGGATATGCATTAGGGTTTATTGCAAAGTGAGCGGATTACGAGCGAAAATTGCTAACTGAATTATCAGATGAACAGGTCAGAAAAAGCTATGACGATTTTAATGGTGGATGACGACGAAGTTTTTTGCCAGGTAATGCAACGCGCACTGGTGCGTCGGGGTTATGAGGTAGAAGTTTGTTTGAATATTGCCAGTGCTGAGCGCGCGCTCCAACAACGACATTTTAAAAAAGCGATTGTGGATTTAAAAATTGCCCAGGAATCGGGTTTGGTTTTACTTAAAAGTTTAAAAGCAATTAATCCTGCTATTGAAATTATTATGTTGACGGGTTATTCCAGTGTTTCCACTGCTGTTGAGGCGATTAAGCTTGGGGCGTTAAATTATTTTTGTAAGCCGATTGGTGTTGATGAAATATTAAATGCGTTTACCACTAAAGATCTTGCAACAGAGAATCCTGTACCAATTTCTACCCCAAGCCTGGATAGAGTCGAGTGGGAACATATTCAAAAAATTTTGCAAGATCATCAAGGTAATGTCTCTGCCGCAGCGCGAACGCTCGGAATGCATAGACGCACATTACAGCGTAAGTTACAAAAGCGTCCGGTTAGTCAATAAAAGAATCTGGTGCTACCTCGGCAATCGCTGCTGCGTTGTTCAAGCTTCTGAACTTTCTTCGTCCATAGATTTCCATCAAGCGCAATCTGGTGTTTCTGCCGCGTCAGTCAAGGGTAAGATTATTTCTGTAATGGTGCCATTAGGAATATTGGATGATTGCCTGACACTACCGCCATATTTTTTAATCGTAGCATGAGATAGCAGCATGCCCAGCCCAAGGCCTAGTGGTTTTGTGGTTACGGGCTCCTTTCCTAATGAGCTTAACAATCTTGTATCAATGCCATCGCCTTCATCAATAATCCGCCAGTGCAACTTATTGGTATTCGTTGAAATTTCTAAAGTAATTTTCTGTGGGCTTGCATCTGCGGCATTATTTAATAAATTGATAATGGCGTAGTCAAGGCGCGAATCACAGCTGATGGCTAACTGTGAGAAGTCGCCAACAAAGTTCGTTGTAAAATGCATCGCAGGGCGCATGAGTTGCCAGCGATCAATAATGGAGAGGCAATATTTTTTCAGATTTTGTTGTTGATAGTGACCTTGGCTTTCCGCCGATGAATCCTGAACCATTTGTTTTAAGGTGTTCGCACAATGGGTTACTTGTTGTGCAAGCAGATTTAAATCACCGAGCAATTGCGGGTTATGTTGGTACTCGCTGCGTAGCTCGGAGAGTAGTACTGTCATGGTGGAAAGCGGTGTATTGATTTCGTGTGCAGCCCCTGCGGCGAGAGTAGCAACGGCGATAACTTGTTCGTTGCGCAATTCATCCTCGCGAAGTTGGTTCAAAATATTTTCCTGATAACGCAAGCTTCTGGCCATCTTGACTACGAAATAAGTAATCAGAATTGCACTGACAAAAAAGTTAAACCACATTCCCAATATATGCCAATTCAGCCGCGGGTTTCCATGTATATGATCGATAGAAAACAGGGGAAGCGAAACATAAAAGAACAGCAACAATGAGTAAGCTGCAACGCACAAAGCGGTAATCAGGCAGGTAAAGCGCCAGGGTAGGGTTGCAGCTGAGATACATACTGGAACGAGTAAATAGGAGACGAAAGGATTTGTTGCGCCGCCACTAAAATAAAACAACAGGTTTAAACAAATAACATCTATGGCTAATTGAATAAAAAATTCAACTGTAGTGACTGAAGATGTACGACGCAAGCGCAATAGTGTAAAAATATGAATGGCGGTAAATAGCCCGAGAACTAATACAACTGCCTGGTAAGGAAGTTGAAGATTATCTATCCAGAAACTTGCAAAAAATACACACCAGAAAAAACACAAGAGTAAGCTACGAATAATCGTCAATTGCCGTAAATGTTGTGTTGGGGCATTTATGGCAAAATTATTGGGTGGAGACTTCATCATATTGGGTCGCCATGAAGAAAGATAATCATCGAGATAAAGCGCGAAGCACATTACTCGCGCAAGCTGTAGTGCGCGAGTAATGTGTAGGTTTTAAAGTTTTTTATCTTCCAATGCGTCTTTTCTTTCTTTATCAATTTTGATTTTTAGTTGGCTTATTGCCTCGTCAAATTCACTTAAGCTGTGATTATGACTTTTGCGTACCGAGGGCGGCAGAATATCGTGCATATAAAGTTCGTCGGTATATTGGTTGGTATGCTGATGATTGCGCATTAACATCATGCCCGAACTGAATAGTGCAAGTGCAGCGCAAATTATTTTCAGGCGATGATGTTTGCGCGGTGTAATTTGGCGTAAGTGGAAATAAACCATCACTGCGATGATGGTAATCTCTACGTGGCTGCCGTAACGCGTAAAAATTTCCCATGAAAAACCGTAAGCTAGATATAGCGTTAAGTAGCCCCAGAGATAAAGTACGGCGAGACTTGCGCTGAGTGTAAACAAATGGCGATTGAAATGTGTGCTGCCGCCAAATACTCTATTGGCCAGTGTCCAAACACCAGCCCATACCACAGAGAAACCAAGCCACACACAGAGATTCATAACATAAGTTGTACTTTTACGGTTATCGACGTCTCCGAGCCAAGTGGTGCTCATGGCTAACAAACTAATAATGACCAGGGAAGCTATTGCCAGTGGCCAGCCTTCCCAGCGGCGGTCAATTGCATGGGTATTTTCCGGCGCAACAATATAATCCTGCGTGCGTATGCGTATTTGCGTTTGTCCGAGGCGGTAAAGTGCGTCGCTATCAACGGAAAAAAATGTTAAGCGTTTGTTCTTTACAAAAATACCATTGTGGCTATCGAGATCGCGCATCATTAATACGCCAGCTTCGTTTGCTTCAATGGAGGCGTGCTCGGCTGCGGTGTGGGGGTCATCAAGAATAATATCGTTGTGATAGGCTCGGCCAATGCGAATTGGCAGCGACGAAAATTTGTAACGTGTTTGTACATCGCCGTGATGGTTAATGATTTCGACAAAATAAGTGTTACTCATTTGGCGCTCTCCTTGTCAAAGCTCGCTAGGAACTGGGTAACAAATTTTTGCCCGTTAGCGTAGGACACGCCGTTCAATTCCAGGCTGCTTTGTAAATTCATCAGTGCTTCGTCGCTGGTAGCGGTGATCAATTTGAAGTTATAAAGATCATCAAATTTTTGATAAGCCTCCACGCAAAGCACGGCCCGCGCAGTGTAATTTCGGTTGTTAATAAATTGTTCTGCGCAATGCGGCGTAGTGAGCGTTTTATCTTTGGTGTTCCCGCGTATTTCGTTGCTAAAAAATTTTCCCATCAGCACAGCAAAGCGCAGAGGGTTCAGCTTGGTGCTGCTGATAAATTGGTGATGAATAGCGATATAGCCGGTTTGCAAATCATCTGATACAAATATTGCGGATTCCATAGCACAATTGATTTGGTCAGTGCTGTAGGTTTTGTCGGCCTTGGCATCCGAGTTTCCCCAGCATCTTACTTGTTCGGATTCGCGTACCGGCACTGAATAAGGACCCAGGATTTTAATGCTCAAGGGCTTTTCCAATAATTTTTCAATCATCAAACTTTGATGCGCTAATAATTGTTGGCCAATAATCGGTTTAAAATCAATGGAGGGTTGAGCGCTAATAGCGGGTGTTTTGTCGGTGGTTGTTTTTGTTTCTGGGGTCGGTATTGGATTCGTCGTTGGAGCTGAGTCAAGGGTTTGGGCTGCATCCACGGGTGGAGTCAAATTCGTGGGTTGTTCTCCTTCATTTGGCGGCGTTGCGGAAAGCGTTGAGTTAGCCATATTGATAACGCTAGCAAGTAAAGCTTGTGCATAACCTGCTGGCACTAAAAAGCTGACCAATTCGCCATCGCGACGGTGGGCAACATTCACTCCCGCTACCTCTCCATTAACGTTCACATTCGGGCCGCCACTCATGCCGGAATTGACGGGACCAGTAAACATGATTTGATCGCTAAAGCCGCGATGGGTTAAGCCGTTGTATGTGCCTTCTGAAATAGTAAAGCCTAAGTCGAGCGGATTCCCGAGCGAATATAGATGTTCGCCCTGGGTTAAGGGGGTTGGGTTTTCCGGTAGATTGAAAAAGCCTGTACCTTGACGGTTAATACGCACTACCGCTAAATCGTGCTGCACATCCACGGCTAATAATTCCAATGCACCACTTTTACCTTGGGTATCTTTGTATTCACCAAAATAAGTTTCTGGCTCCAGGGCAAGTTGCGACACCACATGAAAGTTGGTGATAACCAAATTGCTAGTGCCGATTAAAAATCCTGAGCCGACAGTTGATTGGCTGCGACCGTTCTTGAGGAGTACGCGCAGTTGCAATAAATCATTCTGTGCTAACGCATAAAGCTTCTGTGCCGTGGAAGAGGCCACTGGCGTGACAGGTGCTGCGACAGGTGTTGTTGCAGGTGCTGCAATAGGCAATGTGACGGGCGGTGGTAGTGATTCTGTGGGGGAAGGCACCAGCTGCGCCAACGCCGATTTACTTAAACAAATACTTAAAAGTGGAAAGCACAAAAATACCGGGAGCCGTAACAAATACATGACAGTTCTTGATTTCATAAATGGCCTTCTGTTGGGGGTATTTCGCATCAGTAGCGGGTGAAAAAAGCTGCCGGACAGTATGCCGGTAGCTGGCGCTCAAATCCACACGGCACGATAGATTAATATTTCGGGATCACTGCATCCAAAAGTCTTAATAGCCACGTCTATATTCATAATGACGGTAAAATGTTTTGTCTGCACTTTCAATTCATTTGGTTTTACTCGCAATTCATTTGGTTTTACTCGCAATTCATTTGGTTTTACTCGTAATTCATTGTTATTCACTGGTTATTCACTCGCATTAATGGGGTTATTTATAATGAAACTCAAGAACTTTATCAGTTCAAGTCCGGGTCAAGCTACTTTAGCTAGCGTTCTTGTTGCCGTATTTTTATTAGTTCCTGCCGCGGCTGTGGAATTAACCGGTACCCCTACAGCAGTAGGCGGTACCTCCACAGCCAGGGCCTCACAAGCAAGTGACAGCAGTAAAGTCCAGTCGGTGGTAAATGCTCAGACCCATGATCGTGCGGAGGCTGTCGAGCATGTGAGTATGGACAATGAAAGTAACAAGCCGCTAGTCGCTGACGACGAATCAGTAGGGGATAGATCAACTGTAAACGAATCAGTTCACCAAAATCTGGAATTGATGAAGGAACAAAATCGACATCAGGAAGCTATGTCTCGGCCGCAATCAAGTAGCGACAGCAACCTGCATTCTGCTGAAGTTTTAATTCCGATCACTGCCATCAGTTTTAGTATCGGCGGAGCGATTTTATTAATCATTGTTCTGGCACGGCTGCACTATCGCGATAAAGAGCGTCGCGCGCAAAATATTAACGCCAATATTGATCGTTTGCTTGCGGCGGGGCGGGATATTCCCATAGAGCTATTGCGCGGTGATCAATCATATTCTGACGATGGATCTTCAATATTAAGAGACAATAACAATCTACATAAAGGTTTGAAAAATGTTTGCCTGGGCGTTGGGTTGTTTGCATTTCTTTCCATTCTGGTTGATATCGAAATCGGCGCAGTTGGTTTTATTTTAATTGGTTTGGGTGTTTCCCAATTGCTCGTGTGGAAGCTGTCGGGCGTAAAAACTATAACCAAGGGCCAGGATTAACAATCATGTCGGTTTCCGATCAGGAATTGATCACACGAATAGTGGCGACTAAAGACCAGCATGCGTTTGCGCAGCTGGTGCTTCGCTATCAATCGTCGTTGCGGAACTGGGCGCGGCGTTTGTGTGATGGCGATATACATTTGGCTGATGATCTTGCGCAAGAAACGTTTATGAAAGCTTATGGGGCAATAGCAGCATTTCGTGCAGAAGCTAAATTTTCAACCTGGCTATACCGCATAGCGTTTAATATTGCCGCTAATCGCTGGCGCACTAAAAAAATTGCTTGGTGTGCATTAGATGACAATGAAGATATAGCTGCGGAAATCTGCGAGCTCAAACAATTTGATGCAAAAAAAGATGTGAATGCAGCTATGCAACAACTCAGTGCGGCACAACAAATGGCGATACGTTTATGTTACGAGGACGGCTTTTCCCACGAAGAAGCTGCAAGTATTATGAGCGTACCGCTCGGCACGCTTAAAACTCATGTAGCGCGCGGCAAACAGAAGTTACAAATACTCTTGGTGGCCTGGAGCGAGGTGGCGTGATGAAAATACCTATGAATGATATAAAAAACGACGCGGATGATTTTGATAATTTTTTAAGCACGCAATTGCAACGCTCGCAAGAATATTTGCCGGATGATAATTTTACGGCGAACCTCTTAGCTAAACTGCCTGTACAAAAAAAATTAGGGCGTTGGCAAGAGCGTCTAATTATAGTTGTTCCCTGCACGCTAATTGCTTTATTGGTATTAAGTCAGTTTTCGATCCTTGCTTTAATAATTAAAAGTTGGGTGTGGTTATCGTTAATTGATATAGCTGGCTGGCTGCAATTATCTTTACTTGTGTTTGTTGCGGGATTGCTTGGCATAGCTGGATGGTTTATAAAAGAGCGTCATCTATTATAAGGTTAAAGGCAGCTGAATCTTTTATTGATATTTTTGCTAAATAAATGTCGTGGATAAATTACTTAGCTTAAATTTTTTCAATATCTATACCTGAATAACTTAATTTTGCAGCGAAAGATTCATATTTATTTATCATAATATTTATGGCGTTCAAATTGTGGCTTAGAAATAAATCTCTGTCTCGAAATGACTTCATAATATATCTAAGTGCCGCGCCGCATCTTCCAGTAGTTTTTTAAATGGCTTTTCAAAAAATCCTGGCGTATTCTCTGTAAGCTTTCCGCGTGATAAGAATAGAGCTGGGAAAATATATTTTTATTGCTGGAGGTGACATGCTTTCTCGCTTAGGTTTTTCTAGAGGGACAGATGATTCCGCGTCGCACCTAGGGTGGTTCAACGTTTTTCAGGAGGCATGAAGTTTTTAACCTAAAAGCTTTTAATTTATTTAAGGAGAACTAAGATGTTGAAATCAATATTATTCACTTCACTGTTGTTATTCACGAGTAGTAAAACCTTTGCCGCTTTTATTAACGCAGATGATTTTGCGGTAGGCCAAGCTGTCAGTAATCTTACCAGCAACGTGACGCTTAATTGGTTGGAGGGGACTGGCAAAAAAACATCGACCACAATATTTGCCCCTGACTATTTTTATCATCAACACTTCGGTGGCTTAACAAGTGCTTATACAGCAACTACCTTCCCTGGATTGTATAATGAACTGCTGGGCAGCCCAAATCCTCAGCGATATCGCGCGTTGGAGGTGGATTTTGTAACTCCGGTTCGTTCTTTTGGTTTTAAAGCTGAAGGCCATTTTCCTGATTATTTTAATATATTTACTTTTGATCCGCAGGGTAACTTTGTGGAGGTTATAGCGACAGCTCCTGTCAGAACAGGAATACGATTTCCTGAGCCATGCTGTAGCGGATCCCCTATCTTTGATATCAGCACCTATCTGAATTTTGATTATGATGTTGGCATGATTAAAATGGGCTCATCCGATTCGGCGGCCTATATTTATGCTCTCGACGTCGATGTGCCAGAGCCTTCATCAATTCTTTTGTTGTTCGCAGGGCTCTTCTTTGTGTTTGCAGCGCGGCGATCAAAATCTTCGTGATGGTCGGCAGTTTAATTTTTATTAAAAAATTATTGCTTATTGTTTGCAAGAAAAATAAAAAATACTTCAGATATATATCTGAAGTATTTTTTTTTAAATTACTTTTTCTTCAATGCTTGTTGCAGTAATGCACCCATACTGCCCATAGGCGCCGGAGCAGGATTATTTTTCTGCGCAGTGCGCTGTTGGTTTTGTGATTGTGGTCGGCTGCCGCCCTTGTTGTTACTCGAAGAACCACCTTCGGCTTTTTCGCCCGGCGTATCATCCAAACGCAATGATAATGCAATGCGTTTGCGCGCTACATCGACTTCCATTACTTTTGCTTTTACGATGTCTCCGGCTTTTACTGCTTCGCGCGGGTCTTTAATAAATGTGTGTGACAGCGCGGAAATGTGTACCAAACCATCTTGATGTACACCTATATCGACAAAAGCACCGAAGTTAGTTACGTTGGTAACTGTGCCTTCCAAAATCATGCCGGGAATTAAATCCGTAATGGTATCTACGCCCTCTTGAAATGTTGCGGTTTTAAATTCAGGGCGTGGGTCGCGGCCAGGCTTATCCAGTTCTTTAATAATATCGGTCACTGTTGGTAAACCAAATTTTTCACTGGTGTAATCAGCAGCTTTTAAACCGCGTAGAAATGAAGTGTCACCAATCAGCCCTTTAATTTCCCGCGCATTTTTTTCCGCAATTTCTTTCACTACAGAATATGACTCAGGGTGCACACCAGATGAGTCAAGTGGATTGTCACCACCGGCAACGCGTAAAAATCCTGCTGCTTGTTCAAAGGTTTTTTCGCCAAAGCGCGGTACTTTTTTGAGTGCGACGCGCGATGCAAACACGCCATTTTGGTTGCGAAATTCCACAATATTATTGGCGATAGTAGTATTTAAACCTGATACGCGCGCGAGCAGTGCGGCAGACGCCGTGTTGACTTCTACTCCCACCGCATTTACGCAATCCTCTACTACCGCGTCCAGCGACCGCGCTAATTGTGATTGCGAAACGTCGTGTTGATATTGGCCAACGCCAATGGATTTCGGATCAATTTTTACTAATTCAGCAAGTGGGTCTTGCAGGCGGCGCGCAATCGAAATTGCGCCGCGAATGGTTACATCCAAATCCGGGAATTCTTTGGCCGCAAATTCCGAGGCGGAATAAACCGATGCCCCCGCCTCACTCACAATCACTGTACTGGCAGTAATTTCAGGATGGGCTTTTAAAACATCTTTCGCAAATTTTTCGGTTTCGCGCGAAGCAGTGCCGTTACCAATAGCAATCAAGCCTACGTTATGTTTTTTGCAAAGCGAGACTAATACTAATTCAGATTCAGCAATCTTACTAAAAGGTGGTGTTGGGTAAATCACGCAATGATCGAGTACTTTTCCGGTTGCGTCTACTACTGCAACTTTAACGCCGCTGCGCATTCCAGGGTCAAGGCCGATAGTGGCCTTTTGCCCGGCAGGTGCGGCGAGCAATAAATCTTTTAAGTTAGATGCGAATACTTTGATCGCACCGTCTTCCGCTTTTTCGCGCAATTCGCTCAATAGATCAGTTTCTAAATGCGTTAATAATTTTACTCGCCAGGTCCAACGCACCACTTCTGTTAACCATGTATCTGCCGCGCGACTTTGGTCTTTAATTTGCCAGTGATCAGCGATCATGGTTTCGCAGGGGTGACCTTTTTGGGCGATGCCCGGGGTTGCATCTTCATCGCCAACTTTCAGGGCTATAGTCAGAATACCTTCATTGCGGCCGCGGAAAATAGCGAGTGCCCGGTGTGACGGCATACTTTTTAATGGCTCGTCATGCTCAAAATAATCGCGGAATTTTTGTACTTCCTGTGAGGTGTCAGTATCTTTGCCGGTAGATACGCGTGCGCTCAGCGTTGCCTCCTGATGTAAAAAGCTGCGCAGGCGTCCCAGTAGTTCAGCGTCCTCACTGAACTTTTCCATGAGAATATATTTCGCACCGTCGAGCGCTGCTTTGGCATCATCAATTTTGTGTTCCGGATTAAGGTATTTAATTGCCTCAATTTCCGGGTTAAGTGTAGGGTCAGCATATAAGCCTTCCGCTAAAGGCTCCAGTCCAGCTTCGCGGGCAATTTGGCCTTTGGTGCGGCGTTTGGGTTTGAAAGGCAAGTACAAATCTTCCAGACGGTTTTTGGTGTCGGCTTGTAAAATGTCACGCTCCAGTTCAGGCGTAAGTTTTTCCTGCTCGGTAATGGATTTTAAAATCGCCGCACGGCGCTCTTCCAATTCGCGTAAATAGCGCAGACGTTCCTCTAAAAGCCGCATTTGCGTATCGTCCAGACCGCCAGTTATCTCTTTGCGGTAACGCGAAATGAAGGGCACCGTGGCGCCTTCATCCAATAGCCCAACGGCGGCGCTTACTTGCTGTTCAGATACGGATAATTCATCAGCAATACGTTTGGAAATGCTTGGAAAATGGGTCATAAGCTGGCTCGTGCGAGGAATGTGACATTCAATAAAAAGGGATTAGGAAGACTTAAAGGTAGGCCATTATCCTCAAATACACTTTGCCGAACAGTCTTGTTTTTTTAAAAGTTTGTGCTTTTTTTGATTTTTTTAACTTTTTTCGACTGCACTGCATCCGCGTAGAGATTTACTACGTCAAATCCAATAACAGTTAGATCACTCTGGCAATGGCCATGGCTCGAATCTATCCAAAATACAAAACTGATCCATCATGAGGTCTTATTATGAAATCATCTTTTTATATCATTGCGGTAGCCTTAATACTGGCAGCGACTGTAAACGCTAAGGACGCAGATGCTAGCGAAATAGTTGCACAAAGCTATCCAATTAGTTCTGTACTGGAACTCAAGGCTGGCGGTGGTGTTGAAGTGGACATTATTCAAGGAGACAGCGAAAGCTTGCGGGTGGAAACCACTCCGGAATTAATGAAGCGTGTCAAAGTTGATTTGACTGGCCGCAAGCTAACACTTGGCTTGAAAAGTGACAGCGGTAACTTTTTTCATTGGTTTGATAATAACAATGAGCATGTGAAATTTATTTTACATATCAAGCAGCTGAACCTGCTGGATTTATCGGGAGCTGCACAAGCGAATGTCAGCAATTTTCGCGGTGGTAAATTAGCGGTAAAAAATTCCGGAGCTGCGCAAGCTTACTTTGCCGATTTGCGGGTAAATGATTTGGACATTGAATCTTCGGGAGCAGCAAATACGGAAATTCAAAATTTGCAGGGCCAAACATTCAACGTAGAGTTATCGGGTGCGTCTAACTTTCATCTGAAAAAATCTGGCGCAGCAGGTCAGTTAACCGTGGAGGCCAGTGGTGCGAGTGGTTTCCATGGTAAGTCTTTGCACGTATCAACGGGCGATCTTCGCGCAAGTGGTGCCTCAAATATTGAAGTGCGTGCGACGGAAAAACTCAAAGCAAACGCAAGTGGTGCGTCTAATATAAATTACTATGGCTCAGCAAAAGTAATTTCTGATTCAAGTGGCGCTAGCCATATCAACGGGCATGAGTAAACTGTTTAGCCTTCGCCAGTTATAAAGCTTTAACCAGCGAATGAAGAATTTAGGCTACACCGAAAGACGGCTTATACCAGCTCTCCTGAACACCTTTGACATTCGCGCGATAGATAAAAAGGTTTCCTGCTTTTGGCTGCGCATCGAGCGCAGCTTCAGTTAGACCAATACGCGCACTGGTAACGAAGATCAGGTCCATCTTGTCTCCACCAATAGCGACGCAGGTTGGCTGGCTAACCGGGGTATTTAATACGGCATCGATATGCCCGTCCGGTGAATAGCGCACCACACAACTACCGCCCCATTGTGCATTCCATAAAAAATCCTCTGCATCAATGCAGCTGCCATCAGGGTCAGTACCGGGTTTGGTATGAATAAACACGCGACCGTTGCTTAAGGTACCTGCCTGGGAGTCAAAATCATAAATATTGATGTGCTGCCTGGGTGAGTCAGCATGATAAAGTTTTGATGAATTTAAGTTCCAGCACAGGCTATTGGAAATGGTGAGGCCGCTAAGTTGTTGTGATACTTGCTGTTTAGTATTCAGGCAAAACAAACTTGCTGATTGATCCGGTACATGTTTAGTTTCCATAATTGAACCTGCCCAAAATCTTCCCAAGCGATCTACCCGCCCATCGTTTAAGCGGTTGCCGGTTAGGTGTGCTTCAGGCCGTGCAATCCACTCTATCGCCCCCGTCTCTTTTTCAAACCACGCAAACCCTGTGGCCAGAGCAAGCAGCAGACGCGGGTCATTTTCAACAAAAGCAAAGCATCCTACTGACTCGGGAGTTTGCCACTGCTCAAGTTTTTTTGTAGCAAGATGGTAGCGATAAATAAGATTGGATTTAATATCCGTCCACCAGACAGCTTGTTCCTGGTGATTCCATTGCACGCCTTCACCTAAAATGTTTGCGCAAGAGATTTCCTCAATAAGTTCGAAATTCAGCATAAATAACCTATTCGTTTGGGTGGGGCAGGTGGATGCCCCAAGCACGGGCCCCGGGGCGCCTATCATACACAGAGAAACTTTACGTGGGAGTTGCATTTGGTTGTTTTGGTGTTATAGTTATGTATAACAGCAGTTCAGTAATGTAAGGCTAATTTGAGAGGTTGCAAAATGGAAATGGTCGTTATGAATATGTGCGATGTAGAATTGGTTCGACGGTTTGTAAAGGACGGCAATGACAAAGCTTTTGCTGAAGTTGTTAACCGTTATGAGCGCGTTTTAAAAAAGTATGCAACGCGTTTATGCAATGGTGATAGTCATTTAGCTGAAGATGTGGTGCAAGAAACATTTTTGCGTGCATTTATTGCTCTCGCAACCTTCCGCGAAGAGGCGAAGCTTTCCACCTGGTTACACAGTATTGCGTTTAATTGCGCAATGGCGCTTTTTCGTAAAAACAAAATGCAAGTGTGTTGTTTGGATGAAATGGTGGAGTTAGTGGATGTTATGCAAGATATTGAAAAGGTCGATGCCTCCTATGACCTGGAACACGCAATAAATTCCATTGCTGCGCCACAACAAAATGTTTTTTATATCTGCGTTGTGGATGGCTATTCCCACGAGCAGGCTGCAGTAATCACAGGGATACCACTGGGCACTGTAAAAACCAATGTGCGTCGCACCAAACATAAATTGAAAGAATATTTGCGGGCTTGGGGTGAGGCAGCTTGATGACGCGATTGCTGGTAAATATTATTCAACAAAAGAAGGTTCTATGAATACTCTCTGGAACGAAGATCAGCCTATTTATCGACAACTGCGAGAGCGCATAGTGGGCTTGATGCTAATGGGAACATTTAAAGAAGGTGATGCGCTGCCATCAGTGCGGCAGGTTGCCAGTGATTATCAAATTAATCATTTAACTGTGAGCAAAGCTTATCAGGAGTTAGTGGATATGCAATTAGTAGAAGCGCGGCGCGGTATGGGAATGTATGTAATGGCTGGTGCGCAAGAAAAGTTGCACAGTATTGAAAAGGAAAAATTTTTAACCACGGAGCTGCCTGCTTTACTTGCGCGTATCAAAAATTTAGGGCTTAGCGTAGAAGATCTCTGCACTGCCATCAAAAACACCAAAGAGGGACAATAAATGGAAGCTATTATTCACGCACAAGGCATCCGTAAATCCTACGCTAAAAAAATTGCACTCAATAATATCAATTTGACTATTCCTGCTGGCCGCATTGTCGGCTTAATCGGGCCCAATGGCGCAGGAAAAACTACCTTGCTAAAAGGTATTCTGGGTTTGGCGCAAGTCGAAGGCAGTTTACATGTGCTTGGCTTAAATCCTTTTTCTGATCGCGTAAAACTATTGGAAGATGTTTCTTTTATTGCGGACACCGCAATTTTGCCGCGCTGGATAAAGGTCAGTGAAGCCTTGGACTATGTGGCGGGTGTTCACCCAAAGTTCAGTCGTGAAAAAGCCATGGGCTTTCTCGCTAAAACAAATATTACGCCCAATAATAAAGTTGCGGATTTATCCAAAGGCATGGTCACGCAATTACATCTTGCGCTTATTATGGCGATTGATAGCAAATTGTTAGTGCTTGATGAGCCGACCTTGGGCTTGGATATTATTTACCGCAAGCAATTTTATGAGGCATTGTTAAATGATTACTACGATGCGCAAAAAACAATCCTCATAACCACGCATCAAGTGGAAGAAATAGAAGGCATATTGACTGATTTAATTTTTATTAATAACGGCGAGATATTATTGGAGACGCCGATGGAAGATATAGCCAAAAGTTTTTTTGAGTTGCAAGTGGATGCTGCTAATAAAGAAGCGGCGATGGCGTTAAAGCCTATTCATATTCGCTCGACATTGGGCGGTTATACAATGGTTTTTGAAAATAGTGATGCCGGGAAATTAACTTTGCTGGGTAAGGTCTCTACGCCAAGCGTCGCCGATTTATTTGTTGCAAAAATGCAACCAGCAACCAGTGTTAACGGGTGATAAAATGAATACAAAAAAAATTACTACACAATTCAAAAGAGAACTGTGGGAAAACAAAAGCGGCTTTATTTATACCCCGCTGATAATAACGGGGTTGTATTTGCTCATCGCTATTGGTTTTTTTATTTATTTCGGAGTAACAAATAATGTCAGCATGGCCCATGAGCAGACCATGAGTTCACAGTGCAATGGCGATTTTTTTTGCTATCGCAATAATAGTGATGGAATTAATAGTGCTTCCGAACACAAACCTGTGAGTTTGGGAGAAAATATATTAATAGACCCGGCAGCGTTTAATGGAATGGTACTGCAAGCTATGTATGCCAATTGTGCGTTGCTTACCGTAATATTGTCCTTTGTATTATCAACTTACATTCTGCGTTGCCTGTTTGAGGACAGAAAAAATAGAGAAATTTTGTTTTGGCGCTCTATGCCGGTCAGCGAAACAACCAACGTGCTGGTAAAATTGGCCGTTATATTGTTGGCGCCGCCGCTAGCTTTGTTGCTAATAAATGAAGTGGTGACATTTATATTTTTTGTTATGGGGTTAGCTGTTTACTCTTTTCATGGGATTTCAATTAGTTATCTAATAGCATCTGTCATTAACGGTAATGCCTTCTTTATTCCGCTGCAAATTTTTTATGAGAACATTTTTGGTCTATTGATGCTGATGCCTGTTATCGGGTATTTATTATTCGCATCTGCTTTTGCAAAAAAGTCCCCGTTTTTAACGAGCGTGTTAATACCCGTTGTTTTGATTGTTACGGATGTGATGTTAAATAAAGTGTTGGGAATAAACCTGGGCGTTATCGATGTGCTCGGATTATATGCAGGTGTTATTGCGAAGGTTAAATCGGCCTATTTGCTCCAAAGTAGCCTTCTTCTTGATGGTTCTATATTGCTGTCTTTTGTAGCCTGTATATTTATCGGGGCTCTATTGGTGAGCGGCGCAATTTGGTTGCGCAATAACCGTTATGAAGTTTAATGTTGATTGTTATCTTGTGGAGTGAGCTATGAACGAAGCGCGTCAGTTTCGCGATCTAAGAAAGTCAGCAACAGATAAAAAAATTGCCGGTGTCTGCGGCGGCTTTGGCGAATACACACCCTTGCCGTCCTGGATGTGGCGAGTTATTTTTGTCCTATCGATATTCTGCGGATTTGGTATTCTTGTTTATATTGTCCTTTGGCTATGCATGCCGTCCGCTGAGACTGTAAAACCTGAAGAGCGAGTGATAAATCACCATTCGCAGAGTCAATAGTTTCAGTCCATCGCGAGCATATGCTAGGAAAATTGTACACAGGGTGGCTTTTAACTAATGTGGGGCTGACAGTGACTAGCCTGGTTATTTTGTAGGTTGTTGTGTAAGTAGCCGTTACGCCCCATCAAAACAATGAGAGTGGTTACAGGTCTGCAAGCTCGTTTACAGTAAGGGTCAGGACGAATAAAAATTCCACGACATGCAGTATTTAATATTTATTGCATGTCTGATAGGGACACTATAAATTCAACGCTACATTTTAATAATGAACACCCTTCCAAGACCCAAAGGAAAGTTTGATGAAAATGAATAAATTTCTTGCGTTAATCGCGGTAGCATTGTCAGGCTTATTCATATCCTCTTGTCAGGATCATATCGCCAAGCCCGCAATGGCTGTTGTCAATCCAGCGCCCACAGTCACTGGCGCTGTGATACAAAAAAGTCCCAATGATGATCGTACCTATGGCGCTGTTACGCTGCCCAATCAATTGCAAGTTGTACTCGTGTCTGATCCCACTCTGGAAAACGCGGCTGCTTCTTTGGCGGTAGGTGTGGGCAGCGCGCAGGACCCGGATTTACAGCCTGGTCTGGCCCATTATTTGGAGCACATGCTGTTTTTGGGTACGCAAAAATACCCAATTCCTGATAGTTTTTTTGAGTTTGTTCAAGCCAATGCCGGGATGAGCAATGCGTTTACCGCATTTGACAAAACGAATTATCATTTTCAGGTTAACGCCGAAAAATTTGATGAAGCACTGGATCGTTTTAGCGATTATTTTAAGGCCCCGACACTTGATCCGCAGTATGCCGACAAAGAACGCAATGCAGTCAACAGCGAGTGGTCAATGAATCGCAGTCAAGATAACTGGATTCTGCATATTTTGGATGGCATAACCGCTAACGGCAACAACCCGCAGGCCCGCTTCAATATAGGTAATTTAGAAACCCTTGCAGACAAAAAAGATTCAATCTTACAGGACGAAGTAAAATCTTTTTATAATCGTTATTACTCAGCTAATAATATGCGCTTGACATTAGTGGGGAATCAATCAATTGCAGAACTAACGGCGCTAGCAGAAAAATATTTTTCACCCATTCGCAATAAAAATATTGTGCCGCCAAAAGTTAGCCTACCGGGTTTGACGCCTGCTGAAATGGGGAAGAATATTTATTATCAATCCCTAAAAGACATTAAAAAGTTATATGTGGATTTCCCAATTAAAAATAACAAAGACCAATGGCGTGTTAAGCCCAATGAATTCGTTAATAATTTAATTACCTCGGAGGAGGAGGGCACCTTGTGTGAGCAATTACGGACACAAGGATTTGCCAATAGTGTTACCGCTTATGTGAATCCTGATGAATACGGAGCTGATGGATATTTGCGTATTGAAGCCGATTTGACAGATGTGGGTTTAAAAAATCCTGATCGCATTATTGCATCGGTATTTGCTTATGTGGATTTGATTAAGAAGCAAGGCTCTAATGAGCTGTATTTTCGCGAACTTAAGGCGATGAAAGCAAAGGATTTTGAGAGCGTTTCAAAGCCGGACCCCTTAAAGCAAGCGATTGGTTTAACAATGGACCAATTTGATTTGCCAGTAGAAAATTTATTAAATGCTGATTTTGTCTATGAAGCTTTTAACGTTGAAGCAATTAATAAAGTGCTCGAGCAATTACAGCCTGCTAACGCAAGAATTTGGTACATCAGTAATGACCAGGTGGCTGACAAGACCATTCCTTATTTTGAAGGAAAATATGCAATTCGTGATATCACTGCTGAAGAGCAATTACGCTGGTCCGCCCTGGCGAGTAAATTGACGTTTAATTTGCCACCACAAAATACGCTTTTTACCGATAAGCCTGCGGATATTGTCGAAAATAAATATTTAAAGCCGAAGCAAGTGGTAAGTCAAAAAGGAGTCGAAGCATTTTTGGCCCACCCGGAATTTTATCGTGAAGACAAAGGTGTACTGACGGTCGAACTCAATGTTAATTTTGCAAAAAAATCGGCTAAAAATGTTGTGCTAGCGAATGTGTTAAGTGACATCTTTAAAAATAAAAACATGACCATTACCGATCGTGCAGAACGCGCGTCGCTAGGCATCGCCATCGCGCCAAGTGCAACAAATTCACAGGCCTTCACAATTACGGGTTATACCACCAAGCACGAAGAGTTGCTGAGCCAATTGCTGGACGGTTTTGTAGATTTAAAAGTAACTGAAAAAGATTTTGTTGAAGCCCTGGATAGGTATAAGCAGGCAAAAGAAAATAGTAAAAAACTGCCGCCCTTCAAGCAGGCATTCGGTCACACTATGCGCTTGCTAGGTGATGCTTCCTGGACGGAAGATGAGTTACTCGTTGCCGCGAAAAAAGTAAGCCTGCGCGATCTGATTGAATATCATCGTGCCGTAAAAGCGGATGTATTTATTCGACTATTTGCATTTGGCAATTACGATGAAGCAAAAGTACAACATATAGCGAATACAGCCTATAAAAAATTGCCAGGCAAGCGCTTGCCTGAACAGCGAACTATCGCAAAATTCATTACGCCAAAAGTTACCAAGAATGTTATGTTCAAAGATTCGGTGGAGCAAACCGACAGTGCATTGGTAGATGTTTATTTGGGTGAGAAGAGATCGGATAATGAAAAAGCGGCCTTGGTGGTATTGAATTCGATTTATCAAAATATATTTTTCAGTCAGTTACGAACCAATGAGCAATTAGGTTATGTGGTGGGTAGCTCGGCAATTCCAGTTGATGATTATCCGGGCTTTGTTATGTACGTTCAAAGCACCAACACCGATTTGGTCGGCATAAAAGCACGTATGGATCAATTCCGCACTGACTTTATGGCGCAACTAAAATCCATAGACCCGGCGCAAATCGAGCAATTTAAAAGAGCTGAAGTGGCGAGTGTATTACAAAAACCCACTGACTTTTATGCCGAGGCCAAACGTTATCCCGCTGATTTTTGGGCGGCGCATTATAATTTTGATGCGCGCTGGCGTTATCTGGCAGCGCTGGAAAAGGTAGACAAAGAAAGCTTGATCGCGCTTTATCAAAACATGTTGCTGGATAAGAAAAGCATGAATATGTTGATACAGCTAAAAGGTACAGTGCATGCTGATAGGCCGTTTGTAGTAGTGCCTTAACCTAATATCTGACGCTATGGAATGACAGCATCAGTGTCAGTGATTAATGCCAGAGGATTTAATCGCTGAGTGCTTTATTCCCCAGTCCATCAAGCGTAACATTAGCTTCAATAAAAGCGTTCTTTAACCAGAACGCTTTTTTCGTTTTTACAGCAAGTGGGATGAATTCACTATGACCAATGAAGATGAAAAATTGTTTTGGGATCTGGCGGATGCTTTTATTCAAAAGGCCAACGATTCCTGCGAGGATGCTGATCCTGGTATCGTCAGCGCGGCCTTACTAAACGCAGCTGCTCGCTTTAATGCATTTGTAGTGGCGACATCATCGATTGATCGCAAAGAGTATCAGGATGAGATAGAAAGTTCAGAGAAATATTTGACCAATCGTTATCGGGAAATTCTGCGCGAAAATCTTGAAGACTATCGTGAAAATTATAAGGTGTATGTTCGTCCTGATGAGCCAGACGCAGAATAATAAGCCAGACAATAATAAGCCACACGATAAAAAAGTTGTCGTTATCGGTGGTGGCCCTGCCGGATTAATGGCGGCGGAAGTGATCGCACAAGCGGGTTACGATGTCAGCATTTATGATGCTATGCCCTCGCTCGGGAGAAAATTTTTATTGGCTGGAGTA
This sequence comes from Pseudomonadota bacterium, assembly GCA_040386215.1. Classification (GTDB taxonomy): domain Bacteria; phylum Pseudomonadota; class Gammaproteobacteria; order Pseudomonadales; family Cellvibrionaceae; genus Cellvibrio. The sequence goes on along the minus strand of JAZKFX010000002.1, from coordinate 74,515 downwards.
GGGGGTATGAATATCACTCACTCCGAGTCGCACGACAAATTACTGGCGCGTTATGCAAAAGCGTCATTGCCTTTAAAACCCTATCTTGATGCTTTTTCGGCAAATAAATTATGTGAATGGATTCACGAGTTAGGCATAGCGACATTTATTGGTTCTTCGGGACGAATATTTCCTTCCGATATGAAAGCAGCGCCCTTATTGCGTGCATGGTTACATCGCTTGCGTGAACTGCGGGTAAAGATTTATTCGCGCCATCGCTGGATGGGTTGGGCGGATTCCGCTTCTGCATTAGATGCTGCTCAACAAGCTATCGTTAACACTGCCTTGCGGTTTAACAGTGTTATAGACGGAAAAGAAATCGCGATAGATGTTTGTGCGGATGCTGTTGTTTTCGCATTTGGCGGTGCCAGCTGGAAGCGTTTAGGTTCCGACGGCGCCTGGGCAAATATACTGCGCAATAAAGATATTAAAGTTGCAGATTTATTGCCAAGTAATTGTGGTTTTGATGTGCAATGGAGTGAGCTTTTACAAAGCCAGTTTTCTGGCCAACCTTTACTTACCGTAAATTTAAGTGTTACTACTTTAGCGAACGAATTACAGTCCATACGCGGCGAGGCCATCATCACCAAAACGGGTATAGAAGGTACTAGCATCTATGCGCTGTCGGCTAGCCTACGCAATTTAATCCTTGCTCATAATGAAGCTCACCTGCACATGGATTTGTTGCCTGATGTAAGCATTGATAAAGTTATTGCGCAATTAAACAAGCCGCGTGGCAAAAACTCCACGACCAATTTCTTGCGTAAGCAATTAAATTTATCGCCAGTTAAACTTGCATTGTTACGTGAATTAACGCCAGCTTCGATTTGGCAAGATACGCTTGCGCTTGCGCATACTATTAAATCCTTAAGGTTGACTCTTACCGGTTTTCGTCCAATAGATGAGGCGATTAGTACCGCAGGCGGCGTTGTATTTAATGAATTAAATTCGCAGCTCATGCTAAAAAATTTACCCGGTATTTTTTGTGCGGGCGAAATGCTCGATTGGGAAGCGCCAACTGGCGGCTACTTATTGACAGCGTGCTTTGCAACGGGACGTGCCGCAGGTTTAGGTGTAGTTGAGTATCTGCAAGATGAAATGTTATTTCCATAACTTTGTTGCCTTTATGAAAACCCTATCTCCATGAACAATTTATACCTATGAAAAAACTACTTATTATTGGCTATGTGTGGCCTGAGCCAAAATCTTCTGCGGCAGGCAGCCGTATGCTGGAATTAATAGAATTATTTGTCGCCAACGCATATCAAATTATATTTGCTTCTGCCGCAACCTTGTCAGAACATCGTGCCGATTTGTTGAGTTTGGGTGTGCAAGAAAAATCAATTGAACTCAATAGTTCCAGCTTTAACGATTTTTTGGGAGAATTTGAACCGAGCGTGGTGTTGTTTGATCGATTTTTTACGGAAGAACAATTTGGCTGGCGTGTTGAGCAAGTTTGCCCGCATGCGCTACGACTGTTGGATACGGAAGATTTGCATAGTCTGCGTTATGCCCGCCAGCAATTATTTAAGAAAGCACAAAAGAAAATGGCGAATGAAGCTGAGCGTTTGAGTGTAGCGCCGGTACTGGCGACGCATCTGGAGCTGTATGCACAGATGGCTGGCGACGATATGACACAGCGTGAAATTGCGGCTATTTACCGTTGTGATTTAACCTTGATGATATCGCAGGTTGAAATCGATTTGCTGATTAAATATTTTTCTGTTCCAGAACAACTATTACATTACTGTCCGTTTTTAAATATCCAGATTGCCGAGCAAATTTCATTGCCTTTGTTTTCTCAACGGCAACATTTTATTTCCATTGGAAATTTTCGCCATGAGCCGAATTGGGATGCGGTGCTGTATTTAAAATATGCCATTTGGCCCCTAATTCGCGCGCAGCTTCCGCAAGTTGAATTGCATATTTATGGCTCTTATCCTCCTCCCAAAGCCACGCAATTGCATAATCCGAAACAAGGCTTTTTGGTAAAAGGGTGGGTGGAAGATGCCTTATTAGCCATGCAGCATGCGCGAGTATGTTTGGCGCCCTTGCGTTTTGGTGCCGGGATAAAAGGAAAATTAATGGACGCAATGCGAACTGCCACTCCAAGTGTAACTACCGACATAGGTGCAGAGGCTATGAGTGGCGGTTTTCCATGGGGTGGAGCAGTTGAAAATTCAGCAGTTGATATTGCAGCTGCTGCAGTGAAAATCTACAGCGATGAAAATATTTGGCAAAAAATGCAACGTCAGGGAATTCATGTTTTAACCTACCACTTTGCGCAAAAAAGCTACGCAAGTTCTCTGTTACAGAGAATAGATAGTTTAAAAGATAATCTTGTTCACGAGCGGCAGAAAAATTTTACTGGCGCTATGTTGCGGCATCATTTCCATAAAAGCACCCAATATATGTCGCAGTGGATTGAAGCTAAGAATAAGTAATTACCTTTAGCGAGTGGCACCTGCTCTTCATCTTCACGGCTGTACAGGGCATAAAGCTATTAATCTTCGGTGTTACTAGTGGTGGTTAAATTAAATACGCGCCGTGATGAGTTGTGCATTTCGTCAAAGCCTTTTTTAAATCCGGGTATGCTAAAGAAAAGTTGATCGAAGCTGCCGTCCTTTATTGCTAGTAATAAACCGCGTTCAATTCTGTCAGCCAGAGCCGTATTTTTTTTGTTTACGAAAAAATAAATTGGCGCATGGTAATGAAGCATAATTGATGCCTCAATACTCAAATTTTTATCTTTATGGATGTGTTGTTCATTCCAGATTTCATAAAGCCCACGTGGGAAATAGTCAAAACGTTTAGCAGCCAGCATGGTAAAAAGTAATTCATAGTGGGCCGCAGTGACTACCGGCAGGCCATTACTTTGCAGAATTGGAGTATCTGGCCAGTTAATACTTGATCCTGCGACAAGTTTGCTGAGCTCTTGAAAAGTGGTGACTGAACTAAATTTATGTTGGTCTTCTCTTCTGATTAAAAAAATACGATAGCTATTTAAGCCGCGCAGGAGTGATACTTTGATAGGTAAAAGCTCGCGTTCGCGTTTTTTGTCATTCATGGTCCAGATAATATCAATAGCGCCTTCTTCACGTTCCAGTTCTGTCAGGAAGCGTTTATGAGAAAGGTTTTTACTGTGTTGCTCTATGACAAAAGGGCCGTCGGTTGCAACATTTTTTTCTAATGCAAGTCGTAGCAGCTGTACGTAATAGATTTCGTGAGCATGAGCAGATCTTTCAAATGGCGGGGTTACTATATGCAAATGAGTTGCGGGTAACCCCTCGGTGGACAACCTGTCTGTAACTAATCTATCGTTAACTAATTTATCTGTAGCGGGTACAAGAGGTTGAACCTGTTCTGCAGCAATAGATTTTGAATTTAGGCTATTTTCGGCATTCACATTCTGGAGGCCAGTCCATAGCCACAGCAGGAAAGACGAAAATATAACCATTGTGTTCTGGTGTGCATTATTCATAACAGGTCATCTGGAGAAGAGCGGCGGCGCAAATCAGCAGTAGCAGCGATTTGCTGTTACTTTTTGCGGCAATAATTCCAGTTAAGCATAAATCTGTATTCCAGGCATATCGACTTTTACTTTATTAGTCGTCTAACGGTGGGTAATTGTTCTCAGATCCAGTAGAATGCGCGCTTTTTAAACTGATTAGGTAATCCTGTGATTTCTACTGCTAATATCACCATGCAATTTGGCGCCAAGCCACTGTTCGAAAACGTCTCAGTAAAGTTTAACAACGGTAATCGTTACGGTTTGATCGGTGCCAATGGGTGCGGTAAATCCACCTTTATGAAGATTCTAGGCGGCGATTTAGAGCAATCCGCAGGTCAGGTGATGCTTGAACCTAATGTGCGCCTGGGAAAACTGAAGCAAGATCAGTTTGCTTATGAGAATTTTACCGTGCTGGATACGGTGATCATGGGGCATACGGAACTCTGGGGCATTAAGGAAGAGCGTGACCGGATTTATAATTTGCCCGATATGAGCGAGGCCGATGGCATGGCCGTCGCTGAGCTGGAAGTCCATTTTGCCGAGATGGACGGGTACACCGCTGAGTCCCGCGCGGGTGAGTTGCTGTTGGGGCTGGATATTCCCATAGAACAACATAATGGATTAATGAGTGCGATTGCTCCAGGCTTTAAGTTGCGTGTATTACTCGCGCAAGCGCTCTTCTCGGATCCGGAAGTCTTACTGCTCGACGAGCCTACCAACAACCTCGACATTAATACCATTCGCTGGCTTGAAGGCGTGCTTACTGCGCGCAGCAGCACCATTATTATCATTTCGCATGATCGCCATTTTCTAAACAGCGTATGTACGCATATGGCGGATTTGGATTATTGTGAGTTGCGCGTTTACCCTGGCAATTATGATGATTACATGATGGCGTCGACTCAGGTCCGCGAAAAGTTGTTGTCTGAAAATGCGAAAAAGAAAGCACAAATCTCTGAACTGCAAAGTTTCGTTAGCCGTTTTTCTGCTAACGCATCCAAGGCTAAGCAGGCAACATCGCGCGCGAAGCAAATTGATAAAATTCAATTGGATGATGTGAAGCCGTCCAGCCGGGTTAGTCCTTACATTCGCTTTAATCAGAACAAAAAATTGCATCGTCAGGCGGTCACCTTGGAAGGTGTAACCAAAGGTTATGATCGAATCTTATTTAGCAATTTCAATATGCAAGTTGATGCCGGTGAACGTATTGCAATTATCGGCCCCAATGGTGCCGGTAAAACAACCTTGTTGCGTTGTCTGTATGGTGATGTAACTCCCGATGCGGGCATGATTAAATGGGCAGAGCAAGCAGAGATAGGATATTTCGGCCAGGATCACGCTGATGATTTTGCCGATGACAGTAATTTGTTCGACTGGATGAAACAGTGGACCAAGGGTGATGAGCAACTTGTTCGCGGTGCACTGGGTCGCATGTTATTTTCTAACGATGAAGTAAAAAAATCCGTAAAAGTTATTTCCGGTGGTGAACAAGGCCGCATGCTGTTTGGTAAATTAAGCTTGATTAATCCTAACGTTTTATTAATGGATGAACCAACAAATCACCTGGATATGGAATCTATCGAGGCGCTTAACCTGGCGCTTGAAAATTACCCGGGCACGTTAATTTTTGTGAGCCACGATCGCGAGTTTGTATCATCACTTGCAACGCGTATTATTGATATGCAGCCAAATGGTTTGGTGGATTTCAGTGGCAGTTATGAAGATTATTTACATTCGCAGGGAATCGAGGCTTAACCATAAGGTTTTCAGGTTGAGCGTTGTTGTTACGCTCAACCTGAAATGTCAGGTGTCTGCTTTGGACGTTAATTCCTTTAGCGTTGTGTGTAAGAAATTTTTATTAATGGGTTTAAGTTGAATGCTTGAGTTACCTATTTTTTCATTCGCTTGAAGCTCTTTGTCGGTAATATTTGCCGTTAAAAAAAGTATTGGAAGTTTCTGCAGCCTGCCATCAGCACGAATTTTTTCTGCCACTTCAAAGCCATTCATCTTTGGCATATTTACGTCCAAAACGATTATGGCGATATCTGTATTTTGTTCTAATGCGTCTAATGCCATAGCTCCGTCGTAGGCGGTGATGACAGTATAACCACCGAGTTTCATTAACTGCTGTAGGATCATACAATTAACGGGATCGTCGTCAGCGATCAATGCTTTAATAAGTTTTGTCTCTTCCGCGTTGGCTTCTAACATATTGTTGTTAGCTGAGGATGCAGTGACCTCACTCGCGGCAAATGATGTTTGCTCTGCTATTTCTTCGTTCTCATTGTCTCGTAAGCTTTCGATATTAATTTGCGAAAGATGCGCTCTGGTTTCGGCATAGGGGAACGATAAAACAAAGCGAGACCCCATTCCTATAGCTGAGGTTACGCGTATATCGCCGTGGTGGCGTTCAATAAGGTGGCGAGTTACTGTCAAGCCTAGACCTGTCCCCCCGGCGCGACGATTGGCCGATGACTCCAGTTGGCTAAATGGATTAAATAAACGTGCTAGATCCACTTCATCCATGCCAATCCCGCTGTCTTGTACTGTTAAGATAAAATAATCGTCACCTATTTCGCTGCTAATAACGACTTGCCCATTATCGGAATATTTTATGGCATTGCTTACTAAATTAATTAGAATTTGTTCCATCCGGTTGGAGTCCGCATATAGAAACTTCGCAGAGCTACTGATGTTGTTGATTAATTCCAGGTTTTTATTCTTTTTCAAAATGGCGGTAATTTCAAAAATTTGTTTCACCATGCGATTGATGTCGACAAGGCTTTTATACAGCTCTATGTGTTGATCGGCCATTTTTGAATAATCTAAAATATCATTGATCAAGCTGCTCAAACGTTTTCCGCTGGAGATAATCAATTGAATTTTTTCGCGCTGACTTTTAGACGCTCCGCTGCTTTCACGCGCTAAAGCTTCCGCCATGCCAACCATGCCGTGAATGGGTGTACGCAATTCATGAGATGTGTTGGCTAAAAATGCATCTTTAATTTCGCTTAATTTCAGTAATTCATTATTCAGCTCTTTATTTTTTTCATGTTCTATTTTTTCAATTTTATATCTATAAAAAAATGTTACCAGAAACACTGCGAATAACGCGTAGAGCAAATAAGCCCAGAATGTTCGCCATGGGGGAGGTAAAATGTGAATGCTGACGCTGGCTGTTTTCGCGCTCAATAAGCCTTCTGAATTAATCGCCTTAACGCGGAAAACGTATTTTCCGGGTGGTATGTTTGTAAAAGTTGCACTGTGACTGGAACCTATTTCATTCCAGTTTCTATCAAAGCCTTCCAGTAAATATGCATAGCGATTCCAGTCGGATAAATGGTAGCTCAATGCCGCAAAATCAAATGCAAACATGTTGTCTTGATGTTGCAGTTCTATATTGAGTGTTTGCGAAATATCGTTCTTTAAAATTTTGTTATCCTGGTGAGTGTTGATGGTTTTATTGGAGACTTTAAGGCGAGTGATATAAATGGGAAAATCATATTGCTCATAATCAAGGGTATCGGGTTTGAATACGCTAAAACCTTCGGTTCCGCCGGTGTAAAAAAAGCCATCGCGAGATATCATATTGGCACCACGATTAATGGTTGTCGCTAATATGCCTTGGCTCTGATTAAATTTTTTAATGGCAAGTGTCTCGCCATCAATAAGCGCTAAACCTAACAGCGTGCCAGCCCAAATGTTACCCATCGCATCTTCCGTTAATGCGGTCACATGCGAGCTTGGTAAGCCTTGCTTCACTGTTAGCTGTATAAACTCTTGTGTATCCGGGTCGCGAACAAATACACCTTCGTCTATTGTAGAAACCCAGAGCCGCTGTTTTTTATCTAACAATAATGCCCACAGACGTTGTGATGGAATAGTTTTGCTGTTACCTTTTGGTCCGCTGTAGTGTTTGACCTCCCCGGTTTTTGGTTGGTAATAATCCAAACCGTCTGCGCCGGACAGCCAATAATTTTGCGATTGATCTTGCACTATGTCGTAAAAATGTGTGCTGGAAACACTTCTCGAAGAATCATTGGTGGGCATAAAGGCGGTAAATTTTTCGCTGCTAAAATCAAAATAATTCATACCTCCATTTTGAGTCGCTATCCACAACCCCTTATCGCCATCGACAAAAAAATTCCAAATAATGTTGGCATTTAGTTGGCCTTTTTCTCGAGAGGCTAAAAAGTGCTTACTTTCTTGCGTTGCAAAATTCACACGATAAATGCCATCGTTCCAGGTACCGATCCAATAATAACCCGAAGTGTCTTTGGTTATTGCGGTTATGGGCTTGATTGGCAATGAAAAAGTAGATTTATTATCAGAAAGATTGTCAATTTGTAGTGTTGTCGGGTTGAAACGATTTAACCCTTTTTCTGTCCCCACTAACACAGTGCCATTATCATCTTCAAAAAAACTAAGAATTCCATTGTCGTTAAGTTGATTGTTAGAATGTTTTATTGATCTACGATAATTTTGTACTGCTTTATTTTTATGATGATAAAAATGAATGCCTGAAGGGTAAGTAGTTACCCATAAATTTTTTTGGCTATCTTCAAAAACTGTTATGGCTTTGTCGCTGCTGAGGCTGTAAGGGTTAGAGTCTTCGTGGTACTGATATTCAAATTTTCCCGTTTCCCGGTTGTACTGAGCTAAGCCGCCTTTGTCACCGTTATCTATACCGAACCATAATGTATCTTGACTGTCGCGGAGAATATTCCAAACCGTAGCTGTGCCTATTCCTGTTGTATCGTCGGTAAAATGTTTACGTGCTCCAGTTTCAATATCATATCGCTCAACACCTTGTCCGGAATAACCGATCCAGAGTTGACCGTCAACATCTTCAAGCATGCTTTGGACGTTACGGGCTTCAGCAGCGCCGCTGGAATTAACCGAATTTATATGGCGGAACTGCATTTTTTTAATATCAAAACTGACTAGGCCCAAATTGCGAGTGCCTAGCCAAACTCTGTTTTTACTATCAACAAGAATGGTTTGGATTTCGGTATCAGATGAGTCAACGTTTACCTGAGCCGGTAAGGGATAATAAATTGCCGATGAGCGATTAGCATTTAAAATGAATAAACCGCCTTTGCCACCAATCAATAAATTGTGATCGGCATCTTCAGCAAATGCCGTGAAGTTTGGATGTATTGGTTCTTTGTTATCGGCAAGCGGGAGAGTATATATTTCAAAATAATTTTTTAGGGCATTGTAACGGCAAAGTACACTATCAGTCGCTACCCATAGATCCTTCCGTGAATCTAAAAAAATGTCGTTATTATATTGCGCGCAGTAGCCGCGGGTATCGCCAGGGCTATCGCCATAATATTGAAATCCAGTACCGTCATAGCGCGCCAATCTTTCGTGGCTTGCAACCCAAATAAATCCGCGACTATCTTCCTCAATGTTTTCTACCGCACCTAAGGGTACCTCGTTATGATCAACAGTGGCGATGCGTTCAAATGGCATCATGATAGCGACGGTGGGTATAGATAGAAGGGCGAGCAACAGCACGCAGCACTTTATCGCGTGCTTGATAAATTTTTTTTGCATATTGCTAAAATAAACCTTAAAAATTTTTTTTATACTCGATTGTAAATTAATTGCCGGTAATACTGTAAAAAACTCTGATTCGTATTGATTTGTAAATCGTGATCGGACTCTACGCCGTTGTTTCAGCAATCAATTAGCTCATGGGAAGTATAGGTGCAGTCTCTGTAAACGTATTTTTTTTCGTCAAAACTCTACTAATTCAGCTAATTTATATCCTGCTGTGTAAACTCGGCCATATTTTTTTGCTCCGCTGCCAGGAAGCCAGCTTTCCCGATTGATTTGTATCAACATTTCGCTGAATCCTTTTTTTTCGACCCGGGTTATGCTTGAAATGAGTCTTCCTGCCCCCACGTCTCTGTCAGCCATTAATACTTACACAGAGGTTTCAATGCGTATCGATCGTTTAACCAATCAATTGCAGCTTGCGTTGTCTGATGCTCAGTCACTCGCCTTGGGGCGCGACCATAGTCAGCTTGAATCAATTCATTTGCTCATGGCGTTACTTGAGCAAAAAGGTGCCGCCAGTGCACGTTTATTATTAACCAAGGCGGGATTTGATGTTGCCGGTCTGCGGGCTGCGGTGGAGCAACAGTTAGAAAATCTACCGCGTATAAAAAATCCGACCGGCGAAATTGGAATGGCGCAAGAGCTGGCACGTTTATTAAATTTAGCGGATAGGCGCGCACAAAAAGTTGGTGATAAATTTGTTTCAAGTGATTTGGTTTTACTGACGGCGGTGAGCGACACTGAAAACACCGTGGGCGAGTTATTGAAAAAATTCGGCAATGTGCAGCGCCTGGAACAAGCTATCGCTAAGGTGCGTGATGGCGAAACCGTTGATGACGCCGATGCCGAAGGCAATCGTCAGGCATTGGAAAAGTACACGATAGATTTAACCGCGCGGGCTGAGGCCGGTAAGCTTGATCCGGTGATAGGTCGCGACGATGAAATTCGCAGGACTATTCAAGTATTGCAACGGCGCACTAAAAATAATCCGGTACTCATTGGTGAGCCAGGTGTCGGTAAAACCGCCATCGTTGAAGGTTTGGCGCAACGTATTATTAATGGTGAGGTGCCTGAAGGCTTAAAAAATAAACGTTTGTTATCGCTGGATTTAGGCGCTTTGCTTGCCGGTGCAAAATTTCGTGGTGATTTTGAAGAACGCTTGAAAGCAGTCATCAACGAGTTGGGTAAACAAGAAGGTCGCATTATTTTATTTATCGACGAAATCCATACTATGGTTGGTGCCGGAAAAGCCGAGGGCGCATTGGATGCAGGCAATATGCTCAAACCCGCATTGGCACGCGGTGACTTGCATTGTGTGGGCGCCACTACCCTGGACGAATATCGCAAATATATTGAAAAAGATGCAGCGCTGGAACGTCGCTTTCAAAAAGTACAAGTGGATGAGCCCAATGAGTCAGACACTATTGCAATTTTGCGCGGCTTAAAAGAGCGCTACGAAGTACATCATGGGGTAGATATCACTGACTCCGCTATTATTGCTGCCGCAAAATTATCGCAGCGATATATTACCGACAGGCAGTTGCCGGACAAGGCAATTGATCTAATTGATGAAGCTGCCAGTCGAATTCGTATGGAAATAGATTCCAAGCCTGAAGAAATGGATCGTCTTGAACGCCGTTTAATTCAATTGAAGATTGAACGTGAAGCAGTAAAAAAAGATGAAGATGAGGCGAGTAAAAAACGCCTTGCTAAAATTAATTTGGATATCGAAAAATTCGAACACGAATATGGCGATCTCGAAGAAATTTGGCGCACTGAAAAAGCCGCATTACAAGGTTCGCAGGAAATAAAAAGCCAGTTGGAGCAAGCACGTCTGGAATTGGAAGAAAAACGTCGTAAGGGTGATTTAGCCCGTATGTCTGAATTGCAATATGGAATCATTCCGCAATTAGAAAAGCAGTTGGATATGGCGGGCCAAGCCGAAATGATGGATATGAAGCTGCTACGCAATAAAGTGACTGAAGAGGAAATTGCTGAAGTGGTTTCCAAGTGGACGGGTATTCCCGTGTCAAAAATGCTTGAAGGCGAGCGCGACAAATTATTGCGTATGGAAGATGCATTGCATAAGCGTGTTATCGGCCAGAACGAAGCTGTGGTTGCGGTTGCCAATGCCGTGCGCCGCTCACGTGCAGGTTTATCTGATCCGCATCGTCCTAACGGTTCTTTTTTATTTTTAGGCCCAACGGGTGTGGGTAAAACAGAATTATGTAAATCGCTTGCTGAATTTCTCTTCGACTCTGCGGACGCTATGGTGCGGATTGATATGTCGGAGTTTATGGAGAAGCATTCGGTCGCGCGTTTAATTGGTGCGCCGCCGGGGTATGTAGGTTATGAAGAGGGAGGATATTTAACCGAAGCTGTACGCCGTAAACCCTATGCCGTGTTATTGCTGGATGAAATTGAAAAAGCGCATCCCGATGTATTCAATATTTTATTGCAAGTGTTAGATGATGGGCGCTTAACGGATGGTCATGGCCGCACCGTAGATTTCCGCAATACAGTCATTGTAATGACGTCCAATTTAGGTTCTGATCGCATCCAGGAATTAGCGGAAGATAAATCTTTTGATACTGTTAGTTTCGATAATTTTGTTTCAGGCGATATGAATAATTCGCTCAATAATGAGAATCGCTACAACGCGATGAAAGATGCAGTAATGGAAGTTGTCAGCGGCCATTTCCGCCCTGAATTCCTAAATCGTATTGATGAAGTCGTGGTGTTTCACCCGCTTGCACGTGAGCAAATTCGCGGCATTGCTGATATTCAATTGGACCTACTACGCAAACGGTTGGCTGAGCGCGATTTAAGCCTGGATTTAAGTGAAGCTGCGATGAATAAATTAGCCATCGCCGGATTTGATCCTGTGTATGGTGCGAGGCCACTAAAGCGTGCTATTCAGCAACAAATAGAGAATCCACTAGCGCAAGATATTCTTTCTGGTAAGTTTTTACCGGGAACGATTATTTACGGCGAAGTCTTGGGCGATAAATTAGTGTTTGCCGCGAAAAAATTACAATAAAAACTGGAAGCAATATTGTGACTACTTCCGCTCCCAGCTTTCCAGATAAAGCAGCGTTAAACAAAAAAAGGCCGTCATATAGACGGCCTTTTTGTGTCAAATAAATATTAAATTAGTTACAGCTTTCTTCAATCGCCTTATTTGCTTCGCCGATTTTTTGTTTTTGTTCGTCCGGTGTTAAGTAGCGAAACTCGCCATTGTCTTCTTTCACTTTGATGCGAGCAAAGGTTTTCAAAGTGTCCAGGTTTTTGCGAGCGGTGGCGCAGCGCTCGGGATCTTTTGATGAGACTTTGGCGGCAGCAGACGAATTGGTGTTGACTGTAGGTGCAGGTGTGGGAGCAGTGTTAGTTACTGGGTCGCTATGTCCTGTTTTCGATATGATCACTTCATTTTTAACATTGGCAGCCGGATGCTGGCTGTAATGGGTAACTCCTTTATCGTCCGTCCATTTATATAGCTTGTCCGCCATTGCTTGATTGAATGCCAGAGCGAAGCAGAAGCTGATTACAAAAGGAATCGTGGATTTCATAGTAAGGACTCGTAGAGGCAAAGTGTCTGGTGAGCAAATTATGAGAGAACTATAGCGCTATTAAGCCCTTAGCGAAACCTGGGTGTTGTAAACTGAGTAGTTATTCTCATTGCTTCCCTGATGCTTTGTTGTCTAAATTTTGGCCATTAAGGTATGTGTGTTCAAGAGAATTTAGCTTTTTTAATAAAATAATTTGATCGCTACAAGTATGGAGTCTGTTATGAATTCTTCATTTCAATATTATCGGTTCTTTTATTATTTCTTTTTTTGAAATTATTAGTAGATTAGACCCAGGTGAAATTGGCGTTAGACAAGTTTTGCTACTAGACTGGACTTTGTAACTTAGCGCCACTTTTTACTGCGAGCGAATTGGTGCTATCACCTCCCATTTCAGGGGGGGCTATTAATGTTGTTTTATCATTATCGAAGAGGGCCGAAAAGTCGCAGATATCTAAAGTTAATTGCTTAATTGCCTATCTTTTGCGCTTTCGTTGAAGACTGGAGATAAATTAGGTGCTTTATATGCGATTTAACGTTTCTTTACAAATTGTCGCGTTGACCCCTATGACAGTGCAGCTATAGCATTGACGAGCTTTTTGCGGAGGAAAGTCTGCAGCTGGTGGGTTAGCAAGTAACTGGTGCTACTTTTGGCAAATATTCGATAATAATTAAAATTAAATCACACAACGGGGTTAGCTATGGTTTTTCCAAGAAATAATCAGAATGAAATACACACACGCATAAAATTTAAGAAATCAATGCTCGCAATGTGCATTATGGCCATAGGTGCGCCTTCATTTGCACAAGCTCAAGCAGCAGCACCCAGTGAAAATATTGAAGAAATTGTAGTTACCGGTCAGCGCGCAAACCTTCAAAGTGCACAAGAAATCAAAAAGAATGCAAGTACCTTCGTAGATTCCATTTCGTCGGAAGACATAGGATCTTTACCTGACCGTAGCGTGCTTGAAGCTATGTCTCGCATCCCTGGTGTATCTATTGAGCGTTTTGCTGCCGCAAACGACCCGGATCACTTTGGTGTTGAGGGTTCAGGTGCCGTTATCCGCGGTATGAGTGCTACTCGTTCAGAATTTAATGGTCGTGATTCGTTTACGGCAAACTCTGGTCGAGGCTTGAGTTTTCAGGACGTACCACCAGAATTAATGGCTGGTGTGGATGTTTACAAAAACCAATCTGCTGACATGATTGAAGGTGGTATTGGTGGTACGGTGAGTTTGCGTACGCGTAAGCCTTTTGATTCGCCAGACCGCCTCCTGGCATTTAACCTGGACTATTCCTACGGTGATATGACTGAAGTCTGGACACCAACTGTGTCAGGTTTGTTTAGCGATCGCTGGGAAACATCAGCTGGTGAATTTGGGGTATTGGTTAATGCATCAACCTCAAAATTAGAGGGCTCGTCGAACGGCATTCAAAGTGATGCTTATATTCCGTACCTTGATGACTATACAAATTTCCCGCGTGAGCTGGCAGATGGAAATGGTAAGAATCATGCTGGTCCAAATGATATTGCGGGTGCGGAACGATTTGCAGAAGCTGGCCAAGCTGTCTGGTTGCCAGGTGGCTCCAATGCTTCTATGAAGCGCGACGAGCGTGATCGTAAAGGTTTTGCCGCTGCAATTCAGTGGGAGAACACTGATGAGACCTTGTTAAGTACTACTCAATTTATGCGTTCTGATGCACGCTTAAGTTGGACAGAAAATACCATTGGTTACCAATCAGGTTACGACAGACGTCGTAGCTTACCGCTTCCAGGTACAGAATATACCTTTGATAATGATGGCTTGTTCCAATCAGGCACTATTACAAATGACGGTGGTTTTGGAGAAAGCGGTTGGCGTTCTCGTGATAATGATACGGCTGGCGCAACCCGTATCCCAACTTACGCCACTTGGGCTAATCCTAATGTGCGAACCTTTGGTAATCAATTCCAGACGTCAACCCGTGTAAAAGACACCCACACAGTTATCGATGATTTCGCTACCAACTTGAAGTGGACTCCTAGCGATGCTTGGGAATTTAGCCTTGATCTTCAATATATCAACGCTGAGACCGATGATGATGACGCAGGTGCAATGCTGGCGATGAATGCAATTCAAAGCTACGACACTACGGGTGATCTTCCAGAGCTCGTATTTATCGAGCCTTGGAACGGTATTCGTGATAAGAATATAAAAATTGATTGCGGCTTTAATCCGAATCAAAACTTGACGGGCAATCCTCCCGGCGTTAAAGGCGGGGAAGTTTGTCTTGACGCAGCAGGTAACGCCTTAGTAGGTGCAGGCTTGTTTGGAAAAGCAGGAGCTGGAGTAAAATTAGGCGGAAAAGCTTTGCCGGGTTTCTCTGACGATCCTGCCGGTGATAGCAACTACTTCCAGGATAAGAACTCCTATAACTGGCAGTCTGCGATTGACCACTATGAGCGCTCTGAAGGTGACTCACAAGCGGCTCGTTTTGATACTACCTATCACCTTGATGGCGGTTTAATTACTGAAATCAAAGCTGGTGTTCGCTATGCAAAACGTGAGCAGACTGTAAGGTCGACAGCTTATAACTGGGGCGGTCTATTCCCTGTGTTTACTGGAGTAGGAAGTACAGTAGGGTGGGTTGATACCCCAACAGTCGGTAGTCTTAATGGTGAATGGGAATATGTAGATTGGAGTGATTTCCAGCGTGGCGAGTCTATGACTGTTCTTGGTGATGGCTTCTTGCATCCCAAGGTATCCTTAATTAAAGACATGATTAATGGTCGCGAGCTACCTGCAGCTGAAGGTTATCTTGACAATCCATGGGAGCGAATGGATCAACGAACTGGCGCTACAGCAGGTAATGCATTCCTTCCTAGTGAGATCTATATTACGGAAGAGGAGAACAAAGCCGCCTATGTTCGTTTTGATTTTGAAACGGAGATTGCTGAGCGTACTGTGAAAGGTAACATTGGTTTACGTTACGTGGAGCTGGATCGACACGCATCAGGTTCTACGCAATATCCTAACTTGATACCCACAGTATCTGTGCCTGTTGGCGCGCCGCCAGTAAAGAATATTGCGGCAACTGATGCGTATGAGCAGACTTTAAGGGCTGAAATCGAAGCTATATATGACGGTATAAACGGCGCATATACTCCGATTACTGATCCCACTTACACCCCTACAGACGAGGAGCTCACGAAGGCTAAAGATAGGGAAGAAGCAGTTAATCTGGGCTTCGATAGACCCGGCGACACGCCAGTTGTTGGTTTGGGCGAGAGAATGTCCTATAGAGGCAATAATAATCTTTTCCTGGATGAAACTGACGCAGGTTTTGCCAATAATGCTGCTGCTTTGCAGAGTGAATCAAATACCTATGACGCGCTCCTGCCAAGCTTTAACTTGGCCGTTAATATTACAGATGAGTTGATAGCACGTTTCGCTGCATCTAAAGCAATTGCGCAACCAGATATGGAAGATGTGCGTTACACCACAAGCTTGAACGTATTGAATGACCTTCCTGATCAAGATGAAGTTACCAATCCTCAACCGTTCTTGGCAGCTAGACAACGTTTGGTTAGTTATGATGTGACTAAATGGGGCGGAACTGCAGGTAACCCAAGTTTGGATCCAATGGAATCTACGCAATTTGACGTGTCATTGGAATGGTATTTCGCCCAAGCAGGTTCTGCAACATTCACCCTGTTTAAGAAAGATCTTTCTAACTTCTTCGTTAGCGGAACCGTTGATCGCACTTATACCAACCCTGTTAGCGGAGTGACACAGGCCGCAGAGGTAACGGGAACTGTCAATAATGGTGAAGGTACTTTGGAAGGCTTTGAGTTTGCTTACCAACAGTTCTATGACTTCTTGCCAGCTCCATTTGATGGTTTAGGTTTGCAAGCTAACTTTAGCTATATTGATTCTGAGTCAGTACCTAATTCCGGCAACCTGGACTCAAATAGTGATGGTGGTACTGGTATCGATACTGGTGCTCGTGTAGACCTCGCTGGTTTGCCTTTGAAAGGCCAATCCAAGCGTACCTACAATGTCGGACTTATGTATGAGAAAAATGATTGGTCTGCGCGTCTTGCTTACAACTGGCGTTCACGCTATTTGTTGACAACTCGCGATGTGATCAGTCGCTTCCCATTATGGAACGATGATTATGGTACGGTTGATGCGTCATTGACTTATAAAATCAACGACAACTTCAGTACTGGTATTCAGTTCACTAACCTGACTAACGCTACCACCAAAACCATCATGATTCTTGATGGCCAGGATTTGGAAGCGGGTCGTTCATGGTTCGTAAATGACCGTCGTGTATCTTTGCAGTTGAAAGGCAGTTTTTAATTTTTAGATGCTTTGCTTAACGATTAACGCGCTACGTAAGTGGCGCGTTTTTTTTTGTGGTCAGATAAGTAATTCATTACAGTTAACTTTAGTTTCATATATGCTTAAAAAATAAAAACTAGAGCTAAGTAGAATTTATGCAGCAAAGTCACATAAACACTAATGTAAAAAAAATAACGATTGTTGGTGGTGGGACTGCGGGATGGATGGCTGCTGCGGCATTCGTACGCTTTTTTCCTAAAGAAAATTACACCGTTCAGCTAATCGAGTCAGATGTAATTGGCACAGTGGGTGTCGGTGAGGCAACCGTTCCGCATTTACGTTATTTCAATAACATGCTGGGTATCGATGAAAATGAATTTATTGCCGCAACTCAAGCTACTTATAAGTTAGGTATTCAATTTGAAAATTGGGGTGAAATTGGCGAATCTTATATTCATCCTTTTGGAAGTCACGGTTATGCCATTAACCAAATTGCGTTTCATCATTATTGGATTAAATCGTGGCACGAAAACAAAGTTGCTCCGTTTGATCAGTTTTCGATGGCAGTAGCTGCTGCTCAACAGGGTAAATTTGCTTATCCATCAGACGATATTAACTCTCCTTTATCAACGTATACCTATGCTTTCCACATTAACGCGAGTTCTTACGCTCAGTATCTGCGTCAGTATGCGGAGTCACGTGGGTTGCAGCGCATTGAAGGTAAAATTAATTCGGTGGTTGTGAATGATGATGGAAATATTAATCATGTCATTCTTGAATCTGGCGCAGCCATTGATGGAGATTTATTTATAGATTGCTCCGGGTTTAGAGCTTTATTAATTGAAGATACATTAAAAACGGGCTATGAAAATTGGAGCCAGTGGTTATTGTGTGACCGCGCGGTTGCTATGCCCAGTGAGTCACAGTCACAGATTCCTCTGTACACTAGAGCAATTGCGCGCGAGTTTGGTTGGCAGTGGCAAATTCCGTTGCAGCATCGGACAGGTAACGGATATGTATACGCCAGTCAGTTTATTAGTGATCAGGCTGCCTATGAAACTTTGCAGCAAAATCTTGATGGCAAGCCTGCCGGTAATCCGAATTTCCTCAAATTTACACCTGGGCGACGTTTACAAAGCTGGAATAAAAATTGTGTAGCCATGGGTTTGGCTAGCGGATTTTTGGAACCATTGGAGTCAACGAGTATTTATTTGATTCAAATTGCGATTTTGAAATTACTCGAATTTTTTCCTGCAGATTCAGATCCCACTATTAAACGCAACGAATTTAATCGCCAAATCAAAAGTGAATATGAAAAAATCAGGGATTTTATTATTTTGCATTACCACCTTAATCGGCGGACAGATTCAGAGCTGTGGAAATACTGCGCGCAAATGACTTTACCTGATAGCTTATTGCGAAAGAAAAATTTATTTTATGACTCCGGCCATGTTGAAACTTATCAACATGGACTATTTATGGAGCCGAGTTGGCTTGCGGTGTATTTAGGTCAAGCCAAGCCCCCTATACATTACGATAAGCGGGCTGATTCGTCTGATTCCAATCTTTCAATGCATCTAAACAAAATAGTAGCGGAACTTGGTAACATCACAGCCCATATGCCATCAGCAAGTCTGGCTATGTATAAACTACAGAAGCCATCATCATATTCTGTAGCAAGTATGAGTTTATATGGCAGGAATTTATGAGCATTCCTATTAAGCAAATATTGGTTACAGGTGGCGGAATTATCGGCTGGTGGGCTGCGGTCTTTTTAAAAAAGACTATGCCTGAGATTAATGTCAGTATTTTGAATAGCCCTGTCGTGGATAGTTACGCGGTTACCACAGAGCCGATGTTTGCTAAGTATTTGCATCTTATCGGAATAACAGAACAGCAATTGATTAAATATGCCGATGGTAATTTCTGTTTTGCTCAGGCGTACTCTAATTGGCCTGCTGCGCATAATCATTATTTTCACACGGCAGATAAATTGGATTTGAGCTGTGATGCAGTGGAATTTAATCAGTGGTTATTAAAGCTCAGGCAAGCAGGGCATTCGCTTCATCTGGATGATTATTCATTATCGGCGGTTGCTGTTAGATCAGGAAAGAGCCCGGTTTTACCATCAAGTAAAGCATTGCCAAGCTTAAGCTTTGACGCTCGTTACTTTAAAAAAATGCTGCAATCCTATGCGCTGGAGTTGGGTGTAGCTGTAATAGATGATGAAGTTAAAAATATTACCATTGATACACAAGGTGAGATTGAATTTATTACAAGCTCAAAAAATGGCATCTTGAAAAGTGATTTTTATATTGATGCTACTGTGCAGGGCGACTTAATTGGTAAGGCTCTGGGGGTTGATTATGAAAACTGGTCAGCTTTTCTCCCATTCCACAAAAAGAAAGTATTGGCGGTGCCGCCGCAAGATGCGCGTTTAATTCCATTTACCTCTGTGCACTTATCTGAACGGGGCTGGGTAAAAAGTACACCTCTGAAAAATATAGTCATGTGTGAATATACCTATACTGACTCCATTGCTACGGAAAATAAAAAAGATCCAATCAATGATTTTTTTTCCGCAGCTACAGCGACTCTTTTTCAACCGGGTATGCGCCAAAAAAGCTGGCATAAAAACTGTTTAGCATTAGGCCCGGCAGCCACGACTCTAGATAGCTTTAGTCACTCTTCTTTCTATTTGGCGACAGTAGCTTTAAAACAATTTATAAGTTATTGGCCGCACCACTCACAATGTAATGCGATTGAAAATGAGTTTAATCGCTTAATCCGTATGGATTATGAAGCTGTGAGGGATTTTCATGCAGCGCATTATGCTGCAATTAAAATGCAGGTTAAATCGCCCCATTCTTTTTGGTCCCACATTGAATTACCTGAATCATTGCACTACAGGCTAAATCTTTTTATGGAATGTGGACGTACTTTGCCTGATGAAAATACTTTAATAGATCCATCGCAATGGATACATTTGTGGATAGGTTTGGGTTGCTGGCCACGTAGTTACGATTACATTGCCAATCACCTTGGTAATGATATCTATTGGCAATATTCACAGCAGATAAGAAATAATGTTCAAGACGCTGCAAAAAAATTGCCTGATTACAATTCTTATATGAAAGCATTCGTTACGCACTGAAAATGACGGGAAAATATCTTCCTGGAAATATATATGATTACAAACACCATAAAAAAAATAGTTATCCTTGGCGGAGGAAC
This sequence comes from Pseudomonadota bacterium, assembly GCA_040386215.1. GTDB lineage: Bacteria > Pseudomonadota > Gammaproteobacteria > Pseudomonadales > Cellvibrionaceae > Cellvibrio. The sequence continues at coordinate 54,269 of JAZKFX010000002.1, read as the reverse complement.
TGCTGGTTGGATGACGGCTGCAGCTTTTGCTAAGAAATATCCGGCCACCACTATGTCTATTACGCTGGTAGAGAGCGAAGCTATAGGTACCATTGGTGTAGGCGAATCAACAATTCCACATATTAGACACTTTAATCAGTTCCTGGGTATTGATGAGAAAGTGTTTATGGCTGAAACCAAAGCCACATTTAAAATGGGCATTGCATTTAAAGACTGGGGAAGTCTTGGCAATGAATATATTCATCCGTTCGGCCCTCTAGGTCATGATATAAATGGCGTAGAGTTCCATCATTACTGGCTACGTTCGCGTCTCAGTGGAAGCCCATATCCTATCGATAATTATTCGCTCGCCGCTGTAGCTGCAAGAGCTGGAAAATTTCAGCATCCTTCTGATGACCAATCATCGTTGTTGTCCACCTATAGTTATGCGTTCCATTTTGATGCTTCGTTATACGCTAGGTATCTGCGGAATTATTCTGAAAAAAGACAGGTATCCAGAAAAGAAGGTATAGTTTGCGAAACAATTTTAAATCCGCAAACAGGTTTTATTGAATCGATTCGGTTGAATTCTGGTGAGATAGTTGAAGGTGATTTGTTTATTGATTGCACCGGGTTTCGCGGCATGCTAATTGAAGACGTTATGCATTCCGGCTTTGATGATTGGAGCCATTGGCTAGCCTGTGACAAAGCGGTTGCAGTGCCGTGCGAACGAAATAATGAACAGCTCAACCCCTACACTTTATCTATTGCTCATAGAGCAGGTTGGCAATGGCGTATCCCATTGCAGCATCGAACCGGTAACGGCCACGTTTACGCCAGTGATTATATGAGTGATGATGAGGCTACTTCGTTGTTGCTTAATAATCTTAATGGCGCACCCTTGGCGGAACCCAGGATTCTAAAGTTTAAAGCTGGCCAACGAAAAAAGAACTGGGTAAAAAATTGTGTGGCCATAGGTTTGTCAGGAGGATTTCTTGAACCTTTAGAATCAACCAGTATTTATTTAATCCAGGTGGGAATACAAAAGTTACTAGAGTTTTTTCCTGATTTGAATTTTTTTGAAGAAAACATAAAGGAGTTTAATAATCAGTTGGATGCAGAATATGTTCGCATTCGTGATTTTATTATTATGCATTATAAGCAATCAGCCAGAGATGATTCTGAATTTTGGCTGAGATGTAAGAACATGACGGTGCCTGAGGCTTTAGCAAATCGGCAAAAAATATTTTCGGCCTGTGGTCATATTGATCATGAACAGTATGGTGTTTACGCAGCGGTTTGTATTGGGCAGGGACTTATCCCAAAGTCTTACGATTTCAAAATAAATGCATTGCCAATGGCTGCTATTGAAAAATACATGGAAAAAATACGCGCTGAAATAGGGCTGGCAACGCATTCAATGAGCAATGCAGATATGTATATCAAAAAAATTATTGGTAATGGTGGTAGCGTTTGAAGCCAAAAAAAATAATCATTGTAGGTGGAGGTGTTGAAGGGTGGACGGTTGCTGCCCTTTTGGGCCGACACTTGCCGCCAAAATTGGTGGAAGTTTTTGTTATAGAACATCCTGTAACCAATATGATTATTGCTGAGTCTGCGGGATCTAGAATCAATAGCTTTCATCAGCTGCTCGGCGTTAAGGAGAAGACATTACTGGCTGCATCCAACACAACTTATCGTACGGGGGTTCGGTATAGCGGTTGGTCTTCGCATTCGCAGCAGTATGTGCTTTCCGAAGGGCGGTATGGAGATACTTTTCGCGGAATAGATTTCCATCAGCTCTATGCAAAAAGTCTGCAACTGGGTGTGCGGAATTCGTTTGATGAATATTCCATTAATTCAGTTTCGGCTAAGCTCAATCGGTGTGCCAGTCCGGTGTCGAATCAGCAGTCTATTTATTCTTGTCTAGTGTATGGAATGAATTTGCAAGCTGATGTTTATGCTAAAGTCTTAAAAGAAAATGCAATAAGCGCTGGTGTTACAACTGTTACGGGTGCTGTCAAGAGAGTGGCCCTGGATTCTGAAAGTGGTCATATTTCAGCTGTCCATTTGGATAATGGCGAAGTGTTTGCCGCAGATTTTTTTATTGATTGTAGTGGCAGGGAAGGTGTATTAATCGACGGAGGGCTTGGCGTCGCCTCTATCAGCCAGGATTGCCTATTCAACCGCGCAGCCGTCGGTAACATTCTGTTAGAAGAGATAGGAAGCCCGACGGCAAATTTAGGTATGCACAACCATGGATTTATAAAGCAAGTTTTGCTAAAAGATAAAAGTATTCTTACCTATAATTTTTCCAGTCGTTATCTCACTGATGAGCGCGCGGAGCAATACCTGAACGAGTTAGGTGTTGTAAATGTCAGCTTCCAGGATAAGCATTGCGAACGAAGGTCCAGCTTTTGGTACAAAAACTGTGTGGCAATTGGCTTGGCAGCAGCCAGCCACTATGATATTTATTATTCACCATTACAGACTGTTAGAAATTCCGCGGTTCGCCTATTGGATTTATTGATGGTGTTTGATGACTTTGAGTCAGTAAGTTCGGAGTATAATCGGCAATCGTTTGCGGAACATGATTGCATTGAGGCGTTAAATCAGTTGCATCTATACTTGGCAAAATCACAGTCAGCTATTTTGCATGACTATTTTAAATCAAATCAATTAACCGAATATGCGTCGCATAAACTGAACCTGTTTTCGTTAACCGGAAAGCTCGCCTATTCCAGTGAAGATATTTTTACCAAGTCTGAGTGGATAGCCTTTTTTTTGGGCAACAATATCGCTCCCGAAACTTACAATAACGAAATTGATTTTTTAGGGGATAGCGATCTTATTAAATTTATTGAGAGAATCAGAGTGGAAATCTATAAAGCCGCAGAAAAAGTGCCTCGGCATGTGGACTTTATTGCCAATGTATTGAATGGTTAATCAGGTAAAAAAAATGACTGAAGATAAATGTATAAAGAATGTGGTTATTGTTGGTGGTGGGACTTCTGGCTGGATGGTTGCTGCAGCCATGGCAAAGATATTAAAAAATGATTATTGCAATATTCGGTTAATTGAATCGGAAGAGATTGGTACTGTGGGAGTTGGTGAAGCCACCATTCCACAAATTCAATTTTTTAATAAATTATTAGATTTAGATGAAGATGAATTTGTACGCAAGACACAAGGCACCTTTAAGCTAGGCATACAGTTTGTAAACTGGAAGAGCATCGGCCATAAATATATTCATGCGTTTGGCGATGTTGGTAAAGATATTGATTCTATACAGTTTTATCATTATTGGTTAAAGATGTCGCAATTAGGCGAAGCAGAAGCTTTGGAGGAATACTCCATTAGCGGCGTCGCCTCTGACAAAGGAAAGTTTATGCGTCCTTTTGATGCGGGTAACTCACCACTATCCAACATCACTTATGCTTTTCATTTTGACGCAGGATTATATGCAAGATTTTTACGTGAATATTCAGAGAAACGTGGCATCGTACGAACGGAAGGCAAAGTTACCAGCACTCAATTAAATATAAATAATGGTTTTATCGATGCGGTTGTGCTCGAAAGTGGCGAACGAATTGAAGGTGATTTATTTATTGATTGCTCGGGCTTTAGGGGATTACTTATTGAGCAAGCGCTGCACACTGGATATGAAGACTGGACGCATTGGTTGCCATGTGATCGGGCTTTAGCGGTCCCCTGCGAAAGTGCAGGAGATCCAACGCCCTATACCAGATCAACCGCTCACAGCGCTGGTTGGCAGTGGCGAATTCCATTGCAAAATCGTATCGGCAACGGTCATGTCTTTTGTAGCAAATATATGAGTGACGATGAAGCCGCATCTATTCTTTTGAAAAACCTGGATGGTGCTCCTCTGGCTGAACCGCGGTTACTAAAATTTACTACCGGTAAACGTAAACAATTTTGGAATAAAAATTGTGTTGCAGTCGGTCTGGCAAGTGGGTTTATGGAGCCTCTGGAGTCCACCAGTATTCATTTAGTGCAATCAAGCATCGCGCGATTATTAAACTTTTTCCCAAATAAAAATTTTGATCAGGAAGACATTGATGAGTTTAATCGTCAGTCACATTTCGAAGTCGATAAAATTAGGGATTTTCTTATTTTGCATTACAAGGTTACCGAGCGTGATGACTCGGAGTTTTGGCGCTACTGTAAAAACATGTCTGTTCCTGATGCACTTACGCAAAAAATAGAACAGTTTAAGAAAAATGGAAGAATTTTTCGCAACAGTAACGAAATGTTTAGTGATTTAAGTTGGCTTGAGGTAATGCATGGTCAAGGTGTTCGGCCCAGTGCCTATCATCCGTTGGTTGATGTTATGCCTAAAGATGAAATTGCAAAGCGTTTAATGGGCGTTAAGAGTGTGATAAGCAAGTCAGTAGACTATATGCCATCACACGCTCAATTCATTGCCGAACATTGTGCAGCCAAAAAAATGTAAGTTATTTTTCTGCGCAGCTTGCATCACCCTCTTGCAGTTTTTCTAAATGAATACTGGTGATGGACAGCTTCATTTTTCCTTCGGTGGAAATGACTATAGGGCCATTGATTTTTTTCAGATCGAGCCCTGCTTTGGTTAAGCAGTTGAGGGGAATGGGTAATGACTGCCATTTATCTTTTTCAAGTTTTTTGAGCGGCTTACCCATACTTACCATGCCTTCGCATGGGTAGGTGCAGCCCATGCCGATACTGACTTCTTTGTTAGGGCTTGTTTCTACTTTCATATCGATGACGAGTACAGCAGTGTTTTCAGCTGTGCTCAAATCTATATCAGCACCATAAATGGCAAACGTGCCTTTTTCTTCGCTACGCGAGGCCCAGGTTATTGTTATCGCATCGTTTTTGGTTTTGAAATCGCTCGGCTCAACAGCCACTTTGCCGGATGCGGACTTGCCCTTGCGATCAGTAACGGGGGTTGACCAATTTGTAGGGTCACCTAGGTTCAAGGACCATCCGTCAACAACTTTCCCCTCATGAATATAATAGAATTTAGAGTTGAGCTTTGGCTTTCCATTATCCGGGGTCTGGGCTGATATTGGATTAACGCAGAGTATTAGGCTTGCTAGCGCTAAGGTTTTTATGGAAGAGATTTGGATCATTTCATTTCGCCTTTTTGTAATTGAGTTTTCAGTGTAGTTTATTAACTATAAAAGTCATCATCCATAGCATGCATTTCCTTAATCCCAATTCTTATATGTTACTTATATATGCATGTATTTGTTACATTTAGGTGGTTGTTAGAGAAGATACAAATTTACATTTCTTAAGCTGGAAAGTTGTGATATTTTCGAACCGTTAATCTGCGTGGCTAGTATTCATTTATTTTTGTTTCAGCGAATAATAAGATTGATTTCCGCAGCTTCTAATGAAACTCAACATGGTTACATTGCAAATGTTTCTATGTGTGCTATACCAAGAGATGTTAAAACTACATACACCAACAGCAATAGGAAAAATAACATGATTAAACAATTAAGTATTCCCGTAATCACATTCATAGCAGCTGCTATTCTCAGCGGTTGTGGTGGTGGTGACAATAAAAAAACATTCCCTGTTAGTAGCATGGCGGCATCAAGTACTCCGGCATCGAGCACACCAGCTGCTTCAAGCACACCAGCTGCATCAAGCACACCAGCCTCGAGCGGTGTGACTAGCTCCGTGGCAGCAAATAAAGTATTAAAAATCGCTCTTGCCGGTAGCACGCTTGGAGTAGACGGCTGGCACCAACAAGTGAACCAAACATTGGCCCTTGGCGTCACATCTGGTAAATCGTACACATTTTCGTACAAAGTAAAAGCCAGCAAAGATATTACCTTAGCCATCCAAAACAATACTGGTGATGACACCAGCCCCCAATTCATCAGCATGCCTGAAGCTAGTGGTTTTGACGTTACCACTGAATGGCAACAAAAAAGTGCGACTTTCACCGCACCAGTTACTGATGCAACTGTTAACTTTCAGTTAAATCTCGCAGGACAGGGTGACTATGATTTGTATTTTGATGACATATCATTCACTGATGAGGATGGCTCTAACGAGCAAATTACCCACGGTACTATGGAGGATGCGGTTGACGCTGACTTCGTTGCCACAGCTAATGGTCAAACAGATGGCGGAACGGCAATAATTACTTTTGAAACTCAGGCAGTTGATATTGTAGTAGATGAAAATAAAGTATTAAAAATCGCTCTTGCCGGTAGCACCCTTGGAGTAGATGGTTGGCACCAACAAGTGAACCAAACATTGGCCATTGGCGTCACAGCTGATAAATCGTACACATTTTCGTACAAAGTAAAAGCCAGTAAAGATATTACCTTAGCCATCCAAAACAATACTGGTGATGACACCAGCCCCCAGTTCATTAGCATGCCTGAAGCTAGTGGTTTTGACGTAACCACTGAATGGCAACAAAAGAGTGCGACTTTCACCGCACCAGTTACTGATGCAACTGTTAACTTTCAGTTAAATC
>JAZKFX010000002.1:0-47688 GCA_040386215.1 Pseudomonadota bacterium | reverse complement strand
TCGCAGGACAGGGTGACTATGATCTGTACTTTGATGACATATCATTTACTGATGAGGATGGTACCAACGAGCAAATAACCCACGGTACTATGGAAGATGCGGTTGAGGCTGACTTCGTCGCCACAGCGAATGGTCAAACAGATGGTGGAACTGCAACAATTACTTATGAAATTGAAGCAGTTACTATTCCGGAATAAGACAGGAATTGTAAGTTAGTTGAAAAATGCCTCGCAAAAGCGGGGCATTTTTTTGCCTTAAAACGAACCTTAACTTACCGTAGCTGTGGATATGTTTTACTAGCGTATAATTCGAGCCGTTAAAACTTGGTCGTCATCAAATCTCAAACGAAAAACCACTCTCACTTAATTTTTTATAAATCTCTGGATCAAAGTGATAGAGGTTTGCCGCGCGGTGAGGTACGCCCTGTTGTTTCTCGTCGCAAGATGTTAATAAATTCATTTTCATTATTTTGCGACGAAAATTGGGTTTGTCTAATTTTGTATTGAGAATTGCTTCGTAAAGCGCTTGTAATTGTAATAGGGTAAATTTCTCTGGTAATAAATTAAACCCTATAGGTTGATGGCGGATCTGATGACGTAAAAACTTAAGTCCGTAGGCAATAATATCGGCGTGATCGTAGACCAGGGCAGGTAAATCGTTGGCGTTAAACCAGCTCACATCAGCAGCAGTTTGGCCGGCTACTAGTAAATAGTCTTCAGCACTAACTAATGCATAATAGGCAACGGTGACAACCCGATCATTCGGAAATCGATTCACTCGTCCGAACGTTTTGAGTTGTTCGAGATAGAGTTGCTTAACACCGGTCAAATCTTCTAAAAGGCGATAAGCGGCATCACGTAAATTTTCATCGTAGCGAATCCACCCTCCGGGTAACGCCCATTTGCCTTCGTGCATCGGGTCGGTCTGACGTACCAGTAAAATTTTTAATTGGTTTTGATCGAGACCAAAGATCAGGTTGTCGATAGATAACGCTTTTATTAAATCTTGTGATAAGTCGAGACGTTTTTCTTGGAGGTAAGTCGTTGGGATGTTGGTGGACACAATCAAAATCCTGAGTTGTTTTAAAAAGGCACCATTGGCTGGAGTCGAATAAAATAAGTAGCTAGCGCTGTGGCTGGTGCTTCGTCATTTTGTGTGTGCTAGATGTTTTGCCAACTTGGCCTATAGTGAATAGCAGACTTTTGCATTGTAGCGCTGACTTCTAGCGATCTACAAGAAAATGTCTTGTGGTCAAATGGACAATAAGTTACAATGATATAAATTTAGTTTAATGTTTTATTCAAGATAATCCATTTGTGATCGCAATAAACAGTCGAGGCTTGCTATGTTATTTTTGGGTATAGATGTTGGCAGTTCGTCCGTCAAACTCACCGTGCTTGATGGTGATTCAGGAAAATGTCTCGCTGCTATTTCCTATCCAGAAACTGAGCTGGTGATTGAGAGTCCCTTAGCCGGTTTTGCGGAGCAAGATCCTGCGGTGTGGTGGGATTGTATTAAGCAAGGTTCTGCCAAGTTATTTTCGTCTGGAAAGTTTGATCCCAAGCGTATAGAAGCTATCGGCATTTCCTATCAGATGCATGGATTAGTCTTGGTGGATGAAACCCAACAAGTGCTGCGACCCGCTATTATTTGGTGTGATAGTCGCGCGGTGCCTCTAGGCGATGCGGCTTTAACCGAATTAGGGCACGAATATTGTTTTAAGCATTTATTAAACTCGCCAGGCAATTTTACAGCTGCTAAATTGCGCTGGGTGCAAAAAAATCAGCCAGAGATTTTTAGTCGTATCCATAAAATGATGTTGCCCGGCGACTATATTGCGATGAAGTTAACCGGCGAGATTACAACTACCGCTGCAGGTTTATCTGAAGGTATTTTGTGGGACTTTAAAGAGCAGCGCGTTGCTGCCAGACTTTTGGAGCATTGGGGAATTGATCAGTCTCTAATACCTGCGATCGTACCTGGTGTTGGTGTGCAGGGTATTGTGACTCAACAAGTTGCGAATGAGTTAGGTTTACGAGCAGGAGTAAAGATTTGTTATCGTGCTGGTGATCAACCTAATAACGCATTTAGTTTAAATGTATTGTCGCCTGGAGAAGTTGCAGCTACGGCGGGCACTTCCGGAGTTATTTACGGTGTAACAGATAAGCCAGCGGCTGATATTGATTCTCGCGTAAATACTTTTTTGCATGTTACCAGCACACCGGAAAAAAATCGTAACGGTGTGCTCCTTTGTGTTAATGGTTGTGGGCGCTTATATTCCTGGTTGCGCCAGACACTGAGCGCAACAGGTGCTACACCGACCTATCCCGTATTAAATAGTTTTGCAGAAAATATTCCAATCGGCAGCGATGGTTTAATATTTCATCCTTTTGGAAATGGCACTGAGCGAATTTTTAAAAATAAAAATCTTGGTGCTGGCTTACGTAATTTGGATTTTAATCGACACAACCTCGGTCATATAGTGCGGTCGGCGCAGGAAGGTATTGTGTTTTCCCTCAATCAGGGCTTCGATGTTTTAAAGTCGATGGGGGGGAGTTGTGATGTTGTGCGCGCAGGTAAAAGTAATATGTTTTTAAGTGATGTATTTACTCAAGCTTTTGCCAATACTACGCAAGCAGTTGTTGAATTATTTGCAACTGATGGTGCCGAAGGTGCTGCGCGAGGGGCAGCCCTGGGGTGCGGCTTTTATGCATCACCGGCCGAAGCATTTGCTGGATTAACGCGTTTAGGTGTGGTTGAACCGCGGCAGGAATTATCCGCACAATACGCCGATGCCTATCAGGCATGGGTAGCGCTTTTGCCAACAGAGCTTGATGTCTAGCATAGAGAAATTAATCTAATAAAAAAATAAGTAATTGAAGTAGGTTTGAAAAAATTGGATTTTATTCGACGCTAAAAGCGCCGCAATATTTAAAATTAATGTTAACAATGATGAGGTAAGTAATATGAGTATCCTACTTGGCAACAAAGAATATTTTCCGGGCATTAAAAAAATTGCCTTCGAAGGCGCGGATTCAGATAATCCCTTGGCTTTTAAATATTATGACGAAAACCGCGTGGTAGCGGGCAAGTCCATGAAAGAACATTTCAAGTTTGCCGTGTGTTATTGGCATAGCTTTTGTGGTGCAGGGCATGATCCGTTTGGACCCGGCACTAAAATTTTCCCCTGGTCGGCCACAGCAGATGCTGACAAGCGCGCGCGTGAAAAGATGGATGCAGCATTTGAATTTATTACAAAAGTTGGCGCCCCTTATTATTGCTTTCACGATATAGATTTAGTTGATGAAGGTAATAGTCGCGCTGAAACTAAAAAGCGCTTACAGACAATTGTTGAATATGCTAAAGAAAAACAACAGGCATCCGGTGTGAAGTTACTCTGGGGCACTGCGAATCTTTTTTCTAATCCACGTTATATGAATGGCGCTTCCACTAATCCAGATTTTTCTGTGGTCGCTTATGCTGGTGCGCAGTTGAAAGATGCGTTAGATGCAACTATCGCATTGGATGGTGAAAACTATGTATTCTGGGGCGGTCGTGAAGGCTACATGAGTCTGTTAAACACTGACATGAAACGTGAACAAGAAAACATGGCACGCTTTTTAACTATGGCTCGCGACTATGCGCGTGGCCAAGGTTTCAAGGGTACATTTTTCATTGAGCCGAAACCAATGGAGCCATCTAAGCATCAATATGATTTTGATGCGGCAACTGTTATTGGTTTCTTAAGAGCGCACGGCTTAGAAAAAGATTTTAAATTAAACCTTGAAACAAACCATGCAACGCTTGCCGGGCACACTATGTGTCACGATATGCAGGTTGCTGCCGATGCCGGGATGTTAGGCAGCCTGGATGCAAACCGCGGCGATTACCAAAATGCATGGGACACTGATCAGTTCCCTTACAACATCAACGAAACTGTTGAAATGATGTTGGTGTTATTGCGCAGTGGTGGTTTGAAAGGCGGCGGTGTAAATTTTGATGCTAAAGCGCGCCGTAACTCGCCTGATTTTGTTGACCTGTTTTATGGTCACATTGGCGGTATGGATGTGTTTGCGCGAGCTTTATTGATTGCGGATGATTTGATCAGAAAATCACCGTTGGAATCTATGCGTAGCGATCGTTATGCTTCATTCAATACCGGCAACGGCGCGCTTTATGAGCAAGGTAAATTGACTCTGGAGCAATTAGCTGCGTTGGGCAATGTGAATGGTGAAGTTCAGTTAAACAGCGGCAGGCAAGAACTCTACGAAAATATCATCAATCGATACATTCGCTAGTTGCTAGAATATTTAACTATTCCAGCCTCGCATTTGCGAAGCTGGAATAGTTAAACTAAGCTAAAGGAAGTTGCTGCAGTAAAAGTAAAAAATCATACCTCGATACACCCCCTAGTCTATAAAACATGCAACTATCTCATGTCCTGCATTTGCAACGATAAAAGTACAGAAATTGTATTGAATAAATTTAATAATTTTTATTCTACAAGGCGCGATTTATGAATAAGCGAAAAATAAAAAAGTCAGCGAAAAATGTTATAGCGAAATTTCTAATTGCATTAGTGACAGCAAATTTTACCTTAGCAGTCAATGCCGAAACAATTATCTATAAAGATGTGAAGCAACCCATTGAGGTGCGTGTCAAGGATTTGCTTGCGCGTATGACGCTTGAAGAAAAAGTGATGCAATTGCAAAGTATTTGGGAGAAGCGCCAACTTCTTGAAACTGATGGGGCTATATTTACTAGCGAGCATGCGCAAGAAATCTTAGGCGAAGGAATTGGTCAAATAGCGCGACCATCAGAAAATAAATTGCAAATAACACCGAATAAAACACCTTTGCAAACCGCAAAATTTACCAATGCAATTCAAAAATGGGTATTGGAAAATACGCGCCTGGGTATTCCCGTATTATTTCATGAAGAAGCGTTACACGGTCATGCCGGGCGCTATGCCACCAGCTTTCCTCAAGCCATTGGTTTGGCTAGCACCTGGGACCCGGAATTATTAACAGAAATTTATTCTGCAGTAGCAAAGGAAGTTCGTGTGCGTGGTGCACATCAAGTATTGGCGCCTATTCTGGATGTAGCACGTGACCCGCGATGGGGTCGTATTGAGGAGACCATGGGCGAAGACCCTTATCTAATTGCTAGCTTGGGTGTTGCTAGCGTGAAGGGCTTTCAAAATAACAATAACATTACTAAAAATTATGTTATGACCACGCTAAAACATATGGCGGGCCACGGTGAACCAGTGGGTGGCTTAAATACGGCACCTTCGCCAATTGGCGAATACACTTTGCGGGAAGTTTTTTTATTCCCATTTGAAGCTGTTGTTAAGCTGACTCAACCGCGCAGTGTGATGGCATCTTACAATGAAATTGACGGTGTTCCATCGCACGCGAACGGTAAAATGATCAATGGGATTTTACGTAAGGAATGGGGCTTTGATGGTTTACTGGTCAGTGACTATTTCGCTATTAGCGAATTTATTGCACGTCATAATATTGCTGAAAATAAAAAAGATGCTGCTTTAATCGCATTCAATGCTGGGGTGGATGTAGAAACTCCTGAAGGCGACTCTTATAAAAATCTTACACAACTAGTGAAGGAAGGAGCCATCACAGTAGCGCAACTGGATATAGCGGTTGCTCGTGTACTGCAGGAAAAATTCAGGTTAGGTTTGTTTGAAAATCCTTACGTTTCAACCAAGGATGTTGACGCGTTTGTGGGTAATGCAAAACATCGCGCACTTGCGTTGCGAGCGGCTGAAGAAGCTATTGTATTGTTAAAAAACGAAGGAAATTTATTGCCTCTGGATGCTAAAAAAATTAAATCTATTGCTGTGATTGGCCCCCACGTGCACGAAACATTGTTGGGTGGTTATAGCGATGTGCCCAAACAAACTATTAGCATTTTACAAGGCATCAAAGAATATCTTGGCTCCAAAGTGCAAGTGAATTACGCACAAGGAACCTTAATAACAATAGATAGTTGGGTAGCGGCGGCGGATTCAATTTCAGCGAATACCCTTTCAAAGGAGCGCTGGAATACCGATAAAGTTGTATTGGCAACACCGGAGGATACCAAGGGAATGATCGAAGCCGCGGTCGCTGCTGCAGAAAAAAGTGACGTGGCCTTAGTCGTTGTTGGCGACAACGAAGCGACCTCGCGCGAAGCTTGGGCTGACGGTCATTTAGGCGATAGAACAGATTTAAATTTGCTCGGCCAGCAACAAGAATTGGTGGATGCAGTATTGGCAACGGGTAAACCAACAATTGTTTTATTAAATAATGGTCGCCCCTTAGCCATTACCAAAATTGCTAAAACAGTTCCTGCGATTCTGGAAGGTTGGTATTTGGGCCAGGAAACCGGTAGTGCAGTGGCACGCGTAATTTTTGGTGACGTCAATCCTGGTGGAAAATTACCGGTCACTATTGCCCGCTCGGTTGGTCAGCTTCCCGTGTATTACAACCATAAGCCCTCGGCAAAGCGCGGTTATGCATTTGCAGAAACCAGTGCGCTTTATCCGTTTGGCTTCGGTTTGAGTTATACGCAATTTGCTTACTCAAATTTTGCTATCAACAAAGCCTCCGCGCAGGCAGGGGGCACAATTGATGTAAGTATTAAAATCACTAACACTGGTGATCGCGCTGGTGATGAGACTGTGCAGCTCTATACTCATGATCTAGTTGCCAGCATGACGCGGCCTGTGAAAGAGTTGAAAGGTTTTAAACGCTTGCATTTGCAAGCCAAAGAATCCCGAGTAGTTACTTTTAGTTTGGCCATTAACCAATTAGGTTTCTACAGCAGCGATTTAAAGTATGTGGTAGAGCCTGGCGTAATAGATGTAATGATTGGTAGCTCTTCTGCGGATATTCACGGTCAGGGTAGCTTTGCTATTACTGGGCCGATCGCAGATGTTGGCCAACAAAAAGTGTTTTTGAGTCAAGTAAAGCTTGGGCAAAAATAGATGCCGGGACGTTAATCAAATTACCCATTACGCAAATAGTTTTAGGCCTTAGGGTGATAAAGGCTATTTGCTTTTTAGGTTGCTGGCTTCGTTAATGGCGTTTGCGAGAGGACTGTGATAGTTTTAGCAGTGCTATCCAATTGCACATCTACGTCATACACCTCTTCAGGAACCTAGAGATCATACTGTGAAATTATTTCTTTCAAGTGCCGCATTACTTTCTTCTCAACCGCGTAATTTATATTCGGCGCATTCGTCGCTCTTATTTTTACTTGTTCTAACCTTGAGTGGTTGTGGAGGCGGCGGAGGCGGAGGTTCATCTAATGCAACGCCAGGACGTATAGCGAATACAACTTGGCAAGCGGATGTGTTTAAGGACTCTAATGACTTCGATAATAAATGTGCCGTGCCGCGAACTGGCATAGATAAAACAACCAATGCAGCTTTCCCTGATGTTAAAGGTACAGTATTGGATGAAAATAATTTTTTGCGCTCCTGGAGTAACGAAACTTATCTTTGGTATAGCGAAATTGTCGACGTGAATCCTGCGCTTGATTCAGTACCCACAGAGTACTTTAAGAAATTAAAAACAAATGCCAAAACGGCTTCAGGAAATTATAAAGATAATTTTCATTTTCATTATGAAACAACGGTTTGGGATGGTTTGATAAATGAAGGCATTGATACCGGCTACGGCGTTGAATGGGCCTGGATACAAGGTTCGCCTCCGCGTAACGTTTTAGTGGCTTACACCGAGGGCGGCTCTCCGGCTGCAAATGGAAATTTATTGCGTGGTGCGAAAATAATTTCAATTGATGGTGTTGATTTTATCTATGGCAATGCTGATCCATTGAATGCAGGCTTATTCCCCCAAAAAAATGGCGAAACACATATATTTGAATTGCAAAATTATGGTTCAGATACTACACATTTTGTCACGCTGGTTTCTGCCGAGGTTGTTAAAACACCCGTGCAAAACGTGAAAATAATTGATACTCCAACCGGTAAAGTAGGATATTTTCTATTTAATGACCATCTTAAAACGGCTGAACAAGGTTTAGCTGACGCCGTGACGCAACTTCAAGGTGTAGATGATTTGGTGTTAGATGTTCGTTATAACGGCGGCGGATATCTATTCATCGCCAGTCAGCTTGCTTATATGATTGCAGGCGATACCGCCACCGCAAATAAAACGTTTGAAAAAACCCTATTTAACGATAAAACTCCATCTGAAGATCCTTGGGGTTTTTTTTCTACTACGTTGGAAAATGTTAAGTTGCCGACATTAAATTTAGGACGAGTGTTCGTTATTACATCTGCCGATACTTGCTCTGCTAGTGAGGCGGTTATTAATAGTTTGCGCGGCATCGATGTAGAAGTTATACAAATTGGTGGTAAAACCTGTGGCAAACCCTATGGCTTTAATGCTCGCGATAATTGCAGTACAACTTACTTCACTATCCAATTTAAAGGTGTCAATCATAAAGGCTTTGGTGAGTATTCTGACGGTTTTATACCCAGCGCTGTTGACAACGGTATGGATTTTATAAAAGGCTGTATGCGCGGCGATGACTACACGCACTTATTGGGTGATGCAGCGGAATTAAATTTAGCAACAGCATTAAATTATCGCGCAACCGGGTCTTGTAGTCTGCCAGTGACTGCAATGACTACAGACAGCGTTAAAAAACAAAAACTTTCTGCTGAAAATTATTCTGATGTGATTGCGACTATTAACAAAGCTCCCGGACTTACCAACCGCATTATTCAACAGTAAAGTAAAATACATTTAAAAGTTATTTTTTATCTAGAAGCCTCGCTAATATGGTGAGGCTTTTTTATTGAATTTAATAAATGCTCATGATGCGGTGAACAATAATGCACGCTGAAAACTTTACATTAAAAGATTACCTGGCTCGGATTGACTATCAAGAGGTGCCTTCCGTCAGTGCTAAAACATTGGCGGCGCTGATGCGTTGTCAGCTGTTTTCTGTAGCTTTCGAAAATCTGGATGTTCAAGCTGGCAAAATTGTTTCCATGGTTCCAGAGGAAATTGTTGAGAAAATTATATTCAGAAAACGCGGTGGTTATTGCTATGAAGTTAATGGCTTGTTTGCAATGGCTCTGGCGGCGCTCGGTTTTGAATATACGTTAATTGGGGCGCGCCCAATGTTTTATCCCGCGCGGCGTCCTAAAACCCATATGGTGCTTGTCGTAAAAGCAGACAATCAGCAGTGGTTATGCGATCTAGGTTTTGGTAGCTTTGGTATCCGCGCGCCACTCGCATTGGATCAGCTGGATGTTGTAGTGCGGCAAGATGATGATGTTTTTAAATTAATAAAAACTGCGGCGGGCGATTTTATAATGCAAGCTTTAGTGGATGGTGAGTGGACAAGTCAATATGGTTTTGATTTATATCCCCACGAATGGATAGATTTCTACCCTGCTAATTTTTTAAATTCAAAACATCCTGACGCTATTTTTGTACAAAAATTGTTAGTCGTAAAGCATAATCCGAAAGGACGAAAAATTTTGTTGGGCAATCGATTGAAGGTAATTGAAAAGGGCGTCGCAGAATTTGCAGAATTGTCAGATAAGGAAATTCATGCGGTGTTGCGGGATGAGTTTGGATTGTGCGTTGAAAGAAGCTAGCAGCTACAAAATGCTAATTGTCATTTTGCCGTGGTTCATCGAAGTGATGGCAGTAAAAAGAACGACCCTTCTATTAAAAGTGTTTTTCTACCTATAAAAAATAATGGTAATGCATGAACAATTTTATCGAAATAAATCCATTTGATTCTGAATTAGTCGCCGCACGTAAACGTGCGAAGTTGCTGTGCCAACAACTCAATGCACTTCGCGCAGATCAACACAAGGCCCGCAAGCCTATCTATCAGACCTTGTTTGGCAGGGTGTCTACAGCTTATATAGAGCCTAATTTTTTTTGCGATTACGGCAGCAATATTTTTTTGGGCGAAAATTTTTATGCAAATCATAATTGCGTCATTTTGGATGCGAGTGAAGTGCATATAGGTGATAGGGTGATGTTCGGTCCCAACGTGCAGATTTACGCTACAACTCATCCTCATGATCCGATTGAGCGTGCTACGGGCAAAGAGTTTTGTGCTCCGATTATTATTGGCGATGATTGTTGGATCGGCGGTGGCGCCATTATTTTAGCGGGCATTGTCATTGGCAATGGCTCGATAGTTGGTGCCGGCAGCGTCGTCACTCGGGATATTCCTGACGGTGTTGTCGCTGCTGGAAATCCGTGTCGTATAATCAAAAGTATCAGTAAAACGTGTTAAAAATGACTGACACTTTAGATTTTTTATTATTTTAAATAAAGTTGTGATAGCAGCAAACTGAAGGCGGGTGCCTGCTCTGGTGCGGTCGGGAATATGACGCCCTCTTCTTGTAAAACTCTTATCAGTTTTACTGGCACTGCTTGCTTGTCGCCAACTATTTCTACATGCCCCGCATTCACTACCAGGCGATTGATTCGCGGGTCAGCCTCTACTTTTTCGTTGCGTTGTTCTGCCAGAGAGAATACTTCGTCGTCCTCCAGGCAGCGCCCATTTTCTTCGCGTCGACAGGTATTGCGTTCGTCGGTATCAATCTTGAGGTAATTAGTTACCTGCGAAGCCAATGTGCCCGGAGCGCGAATAAAGCGCGATGAATAAGTTATATCCGTCCATTTTGCGCCAGTGGCGACATAACAACTTAATGGCAATAACCCTAAGGACAAGGGATATAGCCAGGTTACGCCACAAGTGTGGGCTGACTCAATACCAGCAAACGGGCCAGAAATAGTTACCAATCGCACCTCAATCGGTTGCTGAGGGGATAGGCCGCGTGGCGATTCAGTTACTGATTTGCGCGCGATTAATGCCCCCTGGCTGTGACCAATGACGGTAATCAATGGCACCTGGGTTTGTTCAGCTAGCTGCTTGACTGCATGCTCCAGTTCACTGGCGCTGTCAGCAAGTTTGTCGCGATAGTTGTAAGTAAAACAAGCTGATTGTTGACCATGAAATGCGAGTACCTGGGCCAGCGCACGGAATTGGCCAGATGAGCCATAACAGCCGTGTACTAGCACATTGATGGGTTGCGTTGCATCAAAGCTTAAGCTGCGATCTGGATTGTCGGTGCACGGACCTATGCCGGGGATATTGACGGTGACATTGGGTACTGGTAGGCGACCTGGTTCAAGATTAGTAGTATTGATTGGGTCGCGGGCAGCGCAGCTACTCAGAACAATAAAAATTGTTATGAAAATGGCGATGCGGTTCATATCTCCTCCCGAGCGAAACTCATGGGTTTAAAAAGCGTAGTTACATTAGTCAAAGAAAAATTGCATTTGTAGGGTTCGTTGCAGGATCATGTGCCGGGTATAGTCATTAGTCAACCAAAAATCCTGCGGAAGTTTTTTACTAAAGGATTGAGGGTCGGTGAAAGAATATATTTTGGCGGAATTGCGTAACCGGGCAGCGGCAGGATAGTTTACTTGAATCTTTAATTAAAATTGCACCTCAGTGCAATCCTTTTTTGCAAGGAGTTATCAGCAGATGAAACAACGAAAATTAGCATTTGAAATAATCGATGGTCGTATTCATACGCGCTCATTGGAAGTCCATATTGTTGATCACTGTAATTTGCGATGCTCCGAGTGCTGTTCGCTTTCGCCATTGCTTCCCGAGCGTTATGTAAAGCCGGAAGATATGCGGAAAGACTTAGCGCTTGCTACCGCTGTCTTAGCTCCAGACTACATAAAACTGGTGGGCGGCGAGCCGTTGCTGCATCCTGATATTCTTGAATGCTTACGCGTAGCCAAGCCTATGGCTAAGATATTATCGGTGACCACCAACGCCGTCTTACTCGAGCGCATGAGCGACGAATTTTGGCAATTGGTGGATGCTTTAACTATCTCTATCTACCCATCACTTAAACTCGATAAGGTGATGCGACATGTTTATAGTAAAGCCGAAGAGTTCAATGTAATTCTCAATATTAAAAAGCAGGAGACCTTTGTAAAAATGACGCACTGGGATGCAGCGGCAGATGAGCATGAAACACAAGAAATATTTTCCAGTTGTTGGTTAAGAGAGCGTTGCCATATCGTTGATAGAGGGAGATTTTATTTATGTACGCGACCGCCACACTTTCATACATTTTATGAAGGGAAAAAAACTTTTCTTCAGGATGGGGTGGAGTTGCATAATAAGCCTTCGTTATTAAATGAAATTTACCAATATTTGACCCGCAGCAAACCACTCGATAGCTGCGCTCGCTGTACCGGAGGTGGTGGTGAAGAGCAGCCTCACACAATGATGAAAAAAAGTGAAATTATTCAAAGGCTGGAGCTAAGATAAATGCAATTGATTGCGACCGGTGATCCATTTTCAGTATCCCCTTATTACTATACTTCAGATAATACTGGCCACGGAAATACCATTTCCTCAGTTGTGACCGCACGGGGTTGCGAGCAACTCGATGTGCTGGGGATAAAACAATATTTACATAAAAGTCCTGATGACATAAGAACTTGCTTTCAGAAAATAAAAAAACTGCCTCCCAATTGTGATCTGCTGTTGGAACATGGAAAACTAATAGTGAGATCGCAACAAGCTATAAAGACTGTTAATAAGAATCTTTTTGAATTGTTAGTTCAAGCATTGCGCAGAGACACGGCTTGCTACACTCGTTGTGCACTTGCGTTGAGCGGAGGAATTGATTCCGCGTTGATTCTCGCTTTAATTAAAGAAGCTGCCATTGAAAATATTGAAATTTATACGCTTGCTACGGGCATGCAAGGCTATTGTGAGCTGGAAATAACTAAACGAACTGCACAGTATTATGGTGTTAAGCTCAATATTGCTAAGGCAAGCCAGGTTGATTTTGTTAACGCACTACCCGCTGCGATACGCAGCTGTGAAGCACCGCTCTATAATCTGCACCCTGTTTCAAAACTTTTGCTTGCCCGTGCCATGAAAAGTGATGGGGTCGATTGTGTTATTAGTGGCGATGCAGCTGACCAAGTATTCAGTGGCTCAGCTGCCAATAATTATCTGCCTATTGTAGGATCAATCATGCGCGGGGAAGGAATTGGTTTTGTATCCCCATTTTTTGATAAGCAAGTGGTTGCTTTTGGTTTATCAGTGATGGATTCTGATAAATCTGCATTGCGAAAATTGGGGCTATCATTGCTGCCCGAATTTTTACAGCAACAAAAAAAACAACCACGTCTCGCACCTGTGATGGATGCTGGTAAGTATTGGAATCAAAAATGTATTGATCGAATAGCGCAGCAAATAAACCTGCAGCCAGATCTAGCTAATGATTCATTAACAATGCTTTGGACCACGTTGGGAATGTTGGTGCAAACTATCTGCGAAAAACAAACATGTGTGGAATAGCGGGTATAGTCAATTATCGGGTGCATGCTGAGAACCTTGCGCCAAGAGCCAGGGTCTTGTGCGATAAGCTCTACCACCGAGGTCCGGACGAACAAAATATTATTGCTTTTCCCAATATTATTATGGTCCATACGCGACTGGCGCTGCTTGATTTGGCGCGCGGACAACAGCCATATGTCTCTACGGATCAGCGTTATATTATTAGTTACAATGGTGAAGTATATAATTATCGGGAGCTTCGCAAGCAATTAGAAAAAAATTGGCTATTCAAAACTGATTCAGATACTGAAGTGATACTTGCCGCTTACGCACATTGGGGCGAGCGATGCTTAAATTATTTTAATGGTATGTTCGCATTTTTTATTTGGGACTCAGTTAAAAATGAAGGTTTTGCTGCAAGAGATTTATTAGGAATAAAGCCATTTGTTTATCAATATAAATCGGGGGAATTTATATTTTCTTCTGAAGCAAAAGCTATAGTGGCGATACAGTCCTCTTCGCCTATGGTAAATCGCAGCGCGATTATTGAATATATAGCGGCGCCTTATTTTTCTGGTGTAGAGACATCCTTATTTGAAGGGCTTGAATATTTACAACCGGGGCACAGCCTGAAAATATCAAAGCAAGGCATCTATTCCACACAATGGGGCGATTATGAATTGTCTGCTTCATTAACTGATAATAAAAAAACGACCGAAGCAATGTCCGAATTGCTGCTTAACGCTGTGCAACAAGCTATGATTTCTGACGCTCCTGTTGGGACATATTTGAGTGGGGGATTTGACTCAACGTTAATTACGGCAATTGCCCATAAGCATGCGGAAAAAAAGCTTGGCGTTTTTACTATTAAATTTACCGATCAAGATAAATTTGATTACAATAATTCACTTATTGTTACCTCAGACGATACTCCCTACGCAATTAGTGCCGCAAAACAAATCGGCGTTAAGCAGCGTATTATTAGCGTCAACAGATCGGAAGTCATGGATACCATTAAGAAAATTTCTTGTACTAATGATGCGCTACCCGTTTGGGAGCAAGAGATTGCCCAGCATCATTTGGCTCGTATTGCTGCACTGGATTACAAAGCTATTTTAACTGGCGATGCTGCTGATGAAACTCACTACGGCTATCCATTTTTATTGGATGAACAGGTAACTGCATCTCCTTCAGCTATTTTGCAGCGCTTTTCTGTACCGCCATTAAAACCGGAATTGAAAAATAATTTATTAGCTTTTTTTGATGATAAATATAAGACCTTGACCAAGGCGGCAGGGCATAGTTGGACAACACCCCTGGATAGACATTTGGCAACGACCTATCTTATTGTTAAACGCTGGCTGCCGCGCTTACTGCACAATGGCGATGTGCATGCCATGCAGCACTCGCTTGAAGCCCGCGTTCCATTTGCGGATATTAATCTTCTCAACATGGCAAAGAGAGTTCATCCCGCCAGCGGCTATCGCAATGGTACAGAGAAATGGTTGTTGCGCCAAAGCGCCAAAGGTCTGCTTCCAGAAAGCTCGCGACTAAGAAAAAAATCCGCGCTACCAAAAGATCAGGGCGCGGGGAAATTATATAAAGCATCTGCAGCAACGTTGTTTAAATCGCATAAAGTATTTCTTGAGAATTTTTTTGACATGAAGCAAATGCAGATGTTGTGTCGATCAGATACTCTGTTGAGTGAGCAGCAACGCGCATTATTATTTCGTACAATATCCTTGTGTCATTGGTGTGATTATTATGGAGTTAATATCCGTTGAAAAAAATTCTTTTTATTGTCATTCCAGAAAATGGACACATAAATCCCTATATAGGTGTTGCTAAGCATCTGCAGGAAAAAGGTTTTAACATTGGATTTTATTCAATGCATGATATCTCTGCGCAATTGCTTGCCGCAGATCTAAATTGCTTTGTTGGGGAATTCATCCGCCCCCCACTTTATGGTAAAAACCACGGCAAACAATTTGCCGAAAATGTTAAGGATGCGCAATGGTTGAGATCGTGGATAAAGGAGCTGTTGATTGATCGTTCAGATGAAGGAATTAAAAACATTAAAAAAGTGTTGAACAGCTTTAACCCTGATCTTGTGATTACTGATCCAATGATTTATCCAGCTGCAATAGCAGCAACGCTCAAGGGAATAAAATGGGTGGCGATTTCAAATTCGCTTAATCCCGTTATTCATCCCGATATAAAAAGTGAGCTATTAAATACGGTGCAGTGGCTCGAACCCTTGCGCAAAAAATTATTTCATGATTATGGAATGGATATTCAATGCAGTGGCTGCGATATGCTTTCCCCTCATTTAAATATTGCCTTTGCCACAGAAGAGTTTGTGGGTGGCGGTCACGCTAAAGTTAATCTTGTTGGGCCTTCAATACCGCAAGGTCGGCGCGGTGATGAGCAATCATTTGCGTGGGAAATGCTGTCAACCAAAGTACCTATTGTTTATATGTCTTTTGGTAGTCAAATTTATTATCAACCGGAGATGTTCAGAACAGTATTTGCGGCAGTTCGCAATCAGCCAATTCAAGTCATTGCCGTAGTCAATGAGTTGATGCACTCCAGTGAGCTGGGCAACATACCTGCCAATGTTATTCTTACCCGTTACGCACCTCAGCTGCAATTATTGCCCAAAGCCACA
Source organism: Pseudomonadota bacterium (assembly GCA_040386215.1). Classification (GTDB taxonomy): domain Bacteria; phylum Pseudomonadota; class Gammaproteobacteria; order Pseudomonadales; family Cellvibrionaceae; genus Cellvibrio. The sequence goes on along the minus strand of JAZKFX010000002.1, from coordinate 31,637 downwards.
GTAATGATTACTCACGGTGGCGCTAACTCTGTTATGGAAGCCATTTATTATGGTATCCCTTTGCTAATTAGCCCAATTTGCAATGATCAATTTCATCAAGCCTATTTCATTGAGCGCAATAATATTGGCGTGGAGGTTGATTTAAATAGTGCAACAGTCGAACAATGTTGGAACGTCCTACATGGGCTTTTGCACAATGCAACAATTCACAATAATATGGCTCGCATTTCTCAATCCTACCAAAAAGATGGAGCGTTAAATGCGGCAAATATTATCGCGGATTTTATTGTCATGGATGAGACGCGTTGATTCCTTTAGTGATTACAGCAAAAAATGAAGAAAAGGGTATTGGGCAATGCCTTGACTCAATTGTAAGTTCAGTTGCGCTTATTGAGAATTTACATAATATATATTTCGATGTGATAGCCGTGCTAGATGATTGCATCGATAACACTGAATCTATCGTCAGAACATTTTCGCGAATTAAAATATTAAAATCCTCTGGCGGAATAGTAAAGGCGCAACGGAAAGCTTACGAAGCAACCAATGCCGACTTTATTATTTTTTCTGATGCTGATATTTATGTAGAAGCGCAAGCTCTACTCGCAATCGCCGAAGTTATGTTGAAAAATTCTAACCTGCGCATTGCATATCCACTGAAACATCCTGTAAAGACATTAACACACAGCATTCTTGCAAAAGCACTCTATGTGTACAATAAGCACAACGGCTTTCAAACCAAAAGGCACTACTTTAATGGAAGACTTTTTGCCATTCGGGGGTGGTTTATTCCTTCTGTTGAAGAGCTGCAGGAGACTATACAAAAGCTACCCAGATGCAAATTTTATAGCTATGAAGAGGGTATTAGAACGGATGATATTTTTCTCTCGCGATTTATTTTAAACACCTATGGTAGAGATGCCATCAGCGAAATAACCTCAGGAGTCATATTTTATCGTCCACCTGAAACATACCGCGGTATGTATCGCACCTATAGAAGGATGCGAATGGAAATAGAACGATTAAATCATTTATTGCCAGAAACCATTCCTGCGCATCAACGAAGCGGCATAAGGCAGTACGATAGCCAGGCTATAAAAAATGCAAAATTTTTGGATGTGTTTTATTGGTATATTTTTCGCTGTGCTTTGCAAATATGCAAGGTGCATTATGTTATTGAACGGTTTTGGTTTCAACACTTCGCAACGAGGAGATGCCCTGCGTGGGAAACAATAGAAGAAAGCAAATTACCAATACACATAGAGTTGTGATTCCGGAAATTACTCCGCTCGAAATATGGGACTGTATAACGCCGCAAGGTATTTTGTGGGATTCAATGTATAAGCAAGATTTTCCTGAAATCCTTAAAAATGTTATCCAACAAATTCACGTTGGACTGGCCGTGACCGCATCACAGCTGGAAATAAATCCCGCTGCAATGGCTTTCGATGCAATATATGTTGCTGGTGGTGGCGCTCTCGATCCGCGCATTATTCATTCTCTCAAGCAGCTATCTGTTCCCATAATAGTTGCTGAGGATCCTGTTTTTTCAGGGGTTCCAGGCGGCAATAAAATTCTTGCCAATCATGGGTTAGAAGGGATTGTGATTGATGTTGGGCAAACTCAGATTAAAATAGCGAGTGTTGGCGGATTGCATACTTTTAAAAGGGATTTTGATTCAATTCCCATTCGCAGTGAAGCAGAAACCGATCAAGATGTTGCACAGCTGCAAGCATTTGTACGCTACGTTAGTAGCAGTATTGTGGAGGCCATAAAAGATACCGCAAAACCCAAGGGGATAGTGTTAGCGCTGCCTTGTGATATAAATCATGATGGAATTTTAGGTGGGAGCTCATACACAGGAATGAAAAATAATACGGATTTGGTTGACTCAATTATTCGTCATGCAAATCTAGAGGATGTACAGGTGTTGTTGCTGAATGATGCCGAGCTTACCGCAGCCAGTGCGCTTCAGGATAAAAATGTTATTAAGTTTAAAAAAATTCTCGTGATCACGCTGGGCTTTGCTGTTGGAGCAACAATATTGGAACCAAAATGCGATTAACTAAACTCTATATTTCACCGCATTTTGATGATGTGGTTTTTTCCTGCGCTGGTAAAATTATTGCTGACGTTAAAAACGGTTTTAGAGTCATAGTGGTAACCGTATTTAGCAAAAGTAATGCGCAAGATTTGGCAATCTACCAAGCACGAAACGCAGAAAATAATAAGGCACTTTTAATTCTTGGCGCTGAGGGAATTAATCTAGATTTTTTTGATGCGCCTTATCGTCATCCATTTTATAATTCATTTCGCAGGCTGCTACTGGAAAGGCATGATTTAGATGATGCGGAGTTTGTTTCCAGGATTGGCGTTGTTTTAAGCAATTTATGCAATACTATATTGCCCGTAGAAGTTTATGCCCCATTAGCGGTTGGGGGGCATATTGATCATCGCCTTTGTTTTGAGTCCCTAGTTAGTCACCGATCTTGTCCAGTTATTTTCTATGAAGATCGACCCTATTCTTTTGCCACTTTTGCAGTGGAAAGCAGATTAAAATCCCTCGGTGTGAAAGCAAATGCAAGCGATGAATTATGGACGGCCATGACTTCGGAAAATATAACGGAGCATTTATCCAGCCTAAGCCAATTAATATTTGTTAATAAATACTTGCCGCCTGGAGAGGTTAGAAGTGAGTGTTTCAATTTAATAACTAAAAATTTAGCCGTTCTACCAACTTTACAATATGAAGGTATAAAAAATATTTTCACTTACAGTGCGTCTGAAACAGAAACTATTTGTAAAGCGGTTAATGCTTACCAATCACAAGTAGCGGATTTTTGTGGAGCCCCGGAACAGTTTCAGTTGCAGGCAGAAAACTATTCGAACCACATAGCTCATGTTGCGCAATATTCGGAGAGATTTTGGAGTTTGAAAAAAATAATATATTGATTGCGAATATCGCGTTTTGAGTAGGTACACATAGGTAGCGCGACCTGCTCGCGGAAGATGCGTTCGAAATTTGTTCCCCATTAGTTAAAAAGGTTATTTTCTAAAATTAGTTCGCGACTTATTTTCAAGTTTGACAATGACGTATCACCAGAACACATGCAATCTTTTTATGTTTATCATCGAAAATCGGCTGGGCGTTGCCCTCAACGGTAATCATAGTCCCATCAGGGCGTTGAATTTTCCAGCGGGAATCAAGCACGAACTCATCATTTAACACCGCGCGCGCTAAAGGCAAGTGCAGCGAGGGATAGGGGCTGCCATCAATCGTGAACAAGCGATAAGACTCTGAGTAATCATCGACCGTAACATCCAGTACCGCTACGCCGTGCATCTCGCGTGCCTTATCGTTGATGAATGTTATCCTGCCCGTTGCATCAGTAAGTATTACGCCTTCGCTAAGTTGTCGCAAAGTCGCGTCGCGCTCAGCAGCTAGGCGAGACAATAAATTCTTTTCCGCTAATCGTTCTGTAACATCGGCGCCTATGTGCAGGATTCCGTCAACCTTGCCGTTTGTGTCAAAAAACGGCTGATAAGTTAAATCAAAGAAGCCAGTGTGCGGCACGCCAGAGTTATCACGATTATAGGTCAGGGGCATATCGGCACCGGAAAAAGCTAAGCCACTTTGGTAGACCTCGTCTAATAGCGTGATGAGGCCTTGCTCGACAATTTCAGGGAGCGCGCGTCTTAATAACATGCCTTCAAGGTTGCGTCCGCTCATCATTTCGCGTGACCGTTTGTTTTGCATGTCGATGCGATGATCCGCTCCGCGAGTGATAGTTAGCGATAAGGGTACGTTTTCCAAAATTTTGCGGGTACCCTCACGAACTGCACTTTCCTGCATGAGCCGCATACGATCAGTGATGTCCCTACAATAAAGAACTAATTTGTTACCCAGGGGCACGGCAAGAACCGAATGCCACGAATACAATGTCGGAATGAATTGCTCGAAGTTTACCGGGCGAGATGTTTTCACGGCTGCCAACAATTTACTTTCAGCAGGTGTGCCAATTAATTCAGGATATCTTTGCCAGTGCTGGCTGCCTAAAAGTTGGTTCCGTTGGGATCGAAATAGCGACTCAGCAGCTTCGTTTACAAAAATGTAATGCCATGCGCGATCAAGAATAACGATAGCATCAGAACTGCATTCCAGAATCGCTTCAACGTTTTCAACGTCCGATAGCCAAGCTCCTTTTGTGTTTTTTAACGCTGCTTCGGCGCGCTTGCGCTCTGTAATATCTGCGATGATAGCTAAAACTGAATCCTTGGGTTGGCTCGAAGTTTTTTGAATAAAACTCACCATTGTGCTTACCCAGACTGAGGTTCCATCCGGTCTTATATACCGCTTTTCAATATCGAATGGTTGTCCATCCGAGAGCAGCTTTTTAAACGCGATCTCACTTCGCGCGAGGTCGTCAGGGTGGGTCAAGTCATGGATGTTAACTCCTAAAACTTCTTCGCGCGAGCGCCCAAGTATTTTACAAAGATGCTCGTTCACTCTGATGAGCCGCCCTTGAAGATCGCGCTCCGCAATGCCAGTCGCCGTTTGTTCGAAAAGAGAGGATAAGTGCTCTTCACTAGTACGCAAGGCAAGTGCGACACACTTTTGTGCAGTAACATTTCGGAAAAAAACTGTCAGACCTTTGTCTTTCAACAAACTAATCCTTAGTTCCAGCCAAATTTCGCTGGAGGCTGATTGATAATTTAGCTCGGTAATTGTTGTGGCACCGGTTCCTAAGACTTCGTTGTATGCTGTTACAACTTTGCCTGCAATATCATGGGACCAGAGATCCCAATGGGTTTTACCCAGTACGTCCTTCTCCGAACGTCCCAGTATCCGCAGCCCTTCGGCGTTAATTTTAGTAACGCGCCAACTGGGGCCCACTAGCATGAACCCTTCGTCCATTTGGTTGAGAATATGGTCGCTTTGGCCGCGCTCTAGTTTTAGCCGCTGTTGCGTAACCGCATTTTCCAAGGCTGCCCAGGTACGGTCGAGAACCTCCCTGGCTGCTTGGACATCTTCTTTAGTCCAGACATAGGCGCAAGGTTTAGTAATGTTGATATTGAAGGCTAAGCCGCCGTCCCTGATAACAGGAACGATTAAGATGGAACCAATATTCAACGCGCGATAGAGATGTGCTGCATCACTAGTACGCCAATCGGTCGCGAGGTTATTAACCATAAATTCACGCCCGCTTCTTAATGCGGGAAGCAAGGAGGGGCCAAAATCGTCGATTTTTCCAGACGGCGGAAGCGGTGGTGTACCGGGTACGAACCAGCCGCTTTTGGTGTGGAAAATCCCCGCCTGGTCGTTAATCTCAGCGTACCAGCAACCTGTAGCGTCGAGATGTTCGGCTAACATTTCAACCGCATTGGATATGATCTCATCTGGCAATGTCAGGCGGTGAAGCTGATCTGCCAAATTCAATTGAAAGGTGCGCAGCTTTTTATCCCTCACGATTTTGGTGGTCTCCACAACCGAGCAATACATGCCGGCGATGGTGCCTTGATCATCGTGTACGGGTGAATATGAAAAGGTAAACCAGGCATTTTCGAGATGGCCATTGCGGTCAACAAGAAGTGGCAAGTCTTCAAAATAATTCGACTGCCCCATCAGAGCTGAGTCAATGATAGGGCTGATATTAGCCCAAATTTCTATCCAGATATCTTCAAATCGCGCCCCGAGAGAATGAGGATGTTTGCTGCCTAAAATTTCTGCGTAGGCATCGTTGTACAGAAAACCTAGCTCGGGGCCCCAAGCCACAAACATTGGGAACTTGGAATTAAGTATCAGGCGGACAACGGACCTTAGTGACAGCGGCCAAACTTCCGGGGCGCCGAGTACGGAGGTTGACCAATCCCGAGTGCGCAGCAGTGCTCCGACGTCACTGTTTCCGGGAAATTCAAGATTCAGATCCACTACTTGCTCTACCTATTTTGAAGATTCTGCACTATTTGCCTTGATGGGTTTAGCAACGTTAATGATGTGCAAGAAATATAAAACATAACATTTCTACATCGGCGCTTTGTGGTACTTTTTTAAGTAACATTAACGTTGTTAGCCAACACCAATTTATCATCCAACTATAGGCCGATTTTACGATTCTTGCTTAGTTAGCGCTGAGCCTGCCACTGTGCAATTCAGTGCGTTTTAGTATTTATTTTCAAAATAGAGTAATGAGGGAGCGTCTCAATTGATTCATTGATAAAGTTGTTGAAGGATGATTTGAATTGGTGATGGAAATTATTTCGTTAGCGATTCCTTGCCAACTTAAAGCATAAAATTAGCTTCAGGGTCTTTTTATGGTTGAGATCAACAGCGTGGAAACTAGAACAAAATATGGTGGGCCCAGCTGGACTTGAACCAGCGACCTGCCGATTATGAGTCGGATGCTCTAACCAACTGAGCTATAGGCCCTTATTAATACAAGGAAAACATAATGCAGAGCAAAGCCAGGGGGCGTTGCGAGCTGCGCATTATAGAGACTTGTTTTGGGTGTGGCTATAGCTTGTAACTTGTTGATGCCTATAAAAAAACAAAGCCCGCAATCGCGGGCTTTGTTTTGTCGATTAATTGTTCAATTAATCTTTTGATACATTTACTTGTTGGCTATTAGTCATCAAGGAAGCTGCGTAAATGATCTGAACGCGACGGGTGACGTAATTTCCGCAGGGCTTTGGCTTCAATTTGACGAATACGCTCACGCGTTACATCGAATTGCTTGCCGACTTCTTCAAGTGTGTGATCAGTGTTCATATCAATACCGAAACGCATGCGGAGCACTTTAGCTTCGCGGGCGGTGAGGCCAGCGAGAACTTCGCGCGTGGCTTCCATCAAGCCTTCAGCAGTGGCTGAATCTACCGGCGAAACAATAGTGTTATCTTCAATAAAATCACCTAAATGCGAATCTTCATCGTCACCAATGGGGGTTTCCATGGAGATAGGTTCTTTGGCAATCTTAAGTACTTTACGCACTTTGTCTTCTGGCATGTCCATGCGTTCACCGAGTTCTTCCGGCGTTGGCTCGCGCCCCATTTCTTGCAGCATTTGTCGCGATACACGATTGAGTTTGTTGATGGTTTCAATCATGTGCACGGGGATGCGGATGGTGCGCGCCTGGTCCGCAATCGAGCGTGTAATCGCCTGACGAATCCACCAGGTTGCGTAAGTAGAAAATTTGTAACCACGGCGATATTCAAATTTATCCACCGCTTTCATCAAGCCAATGTTGCCTTCCTGAATTAAATCGAGGAATTGCAGGCCGCGATTGGTATATTTTTTTGCAATAGAAATCACGAGGCGAAGGTTTGCCTCTACCATTTCCTTCTTGGCGCGACGCGCACGTGCTTCGCCAATTGACATGCGGCGGTTAATATCTTTGATGCTAGTGAGGCTTAAGCCGCTATCGCCTTCAATTTGAATGAGTTGTTGCTGACCCAGTAAAACTTCTGGCATTACACCGCGCAATTTTTCGGCGTTTTCCGTGTTGGCTTTTATTAATTCAAGCAACCACTCTTCGTTGATCTCGTTGCCTGGGAATTCTTTAATAAATGTTTTACGTTGCATTGCAGCCCTGCGGGTGCACAAATCCATGATGATGCGCTCTTGTTTGCGCACATTCTCCAGGGTTTCGCGGGCCAGTCTGTAAATAGGTTCAAATTGACGCACCGGCAATTTAAAGTATTTAAATAATTCTCCAAGCTCGAATAATTCTTTTTCGGCTTGTTTGCTGCCATAACCGTATTTCGCTAAAGCTTTGTTGGCTTTTTCGTGTTGCTTTTGCAATTCTTCGAAGCGTACACGAGCCTCTTCCGGATCAACTCCTGAAACAACTTCATCTTCTTCTTCGCTCGGTGACTCATCATCATCATCGCCAACTTTGACCTCGGCAACGACAATCACTTCCTCTATTTCTTCAAGAACAACAGGAGGCAGCGCTTCGACAGGATTTAACCAGCCGATAACGACATCTGCCAGGCGTCGCTCTTCTTTAGCAACCAGAGCATATTCATCAATGATTTTTTGTACGGTGCCTGGCCAATAGGCGAGGGCGTGCATAAGCTCGCGAATACCTTCTTCGATGCGCTTGGCGATAACAATTTCACCTTCGCGCGTCAGTAGTTCGACCGTGCCCATTTCACGCATATACATGCGCACTGGATCAGTGGTGCGGCCTGCCTCGGTTTCTACGGCAGCCAATGCGGCGGCGGCTTCAGCGGCAGCGATTTCATCTGCACCTGTGTCGCCATCGGCCATTAATGTATCGGCATCGGGTGCGGTTTCATAAACCCTAATCCCCATGTCGTTAATCATTTGAATGATATCTTCGACCTGATCGGGATCGGAAATATCTTCAGGTAAATGGTCGTTTACTTCAGCATAAGTAAGATAGCCCTGCTCTTTACCGCGGGCGATTAGCTCTTTTATGCGTGAATGTTTTTGTTGAGCGTCATCAGACATTAATTGACCCTGTCAAGCTTGAGTGAGTGAAATGCAAAGCGCGGGATTATAACGTATGTGTCAGGTTTTATTCTAGGTTGGAGCTGGCTTGCGCTCGGAAGTTGCGCAAATAAATGACAGATTGAATAATTTATCGGGTTAGGGCGATGATTTGCTGCCTTGATTTGGTGAATTGTTGATCATGGCTTCGAGTATCAATTGATCGCGTTCGGTTTTACTGAGTTGGGTCAGGTCGATATTTTTAAGTTTCTTCAAGGCTTGCGAACTTTTTTTGGTGCCTTGCTGGCGGCGTAGGGTTCCAATGCAATCACTAAATGCTGTTTGGGTGTCGTAATCTGCTTTTGCCGGTTTGTCGTTGCGCGTTAGGGTTAGGGCATTGGCGGCTTGCAATAAATCACTACCGGCAATTTTCGCTAGGCGCTCGGTATCATCGCTACCATAGATACCACGCCAATAACCGATCAGGTGCGATAAGTTGTAATGGGGACGTTCGTGCAACACTTTTAAAAGACGACCAAGCATCTGTAAGGATGTGTCAACTTCTGCGTGCTCTTCTTCATAAAGCCAGAAGTCGTGATCCGGTTCCAGCGTTGCGAGATTTGGACAGCTTAGTAATAGAGCAAGAGCTTTCTGCGCGGGCGGCATGAGGTAGCGGCTGTTGGGAGTAGCTTGTAAATCTGGTTGATACGGCTGCGCACGCGTTGGACGACTGCTGTAATACTCCTCGTAATTTGGGGGAGGGGCTTCTTGGTCATAAAAGTCGGAAGCGCTTATATCCGCGACGAAATTATCTTTTGTCGATTTGTGTGGTTGAGTTCCCCTGGCTGGATCATATATGCCCTCATTTGTTCCAGGTTTTGGTGGTTTAGGGGATTGAATAGGAGCTTCGGCAAAAGTCACCGGTTCACTTACCAGATCTTGCAATATGCTACGACTAAGGCCGGTACGGGTCGCGAGATTTTCAAACATTAGTTCACGGAATACGCTTTTCGGCAGCTTTTCCAGCAATGGTGCAGCGCGTTTGCTAAAAGTTGCGCGGCCCTCCATGGTGCGAATATTCAAGCCTTCAGCTACTGCATCAAATAAAAAGTCTTCCAGTGGTACGGCCAGATCAATCATGCGTTCAAATTTTTCCGAGCCTATCTGACGTACCAAAGTGTCCGGGTCTTCCCCTTCAGGCAAAAACAAAAATTTTACAGTGCGACCGTCAGCCATGGTCGTAAGCGATGCTTCCAATGCGCGGTGGGCGGCACTGCGCCCGGCCTTGTCGCCATCGAAACAAAACACAACTTCATTGGTGTATTTAAATGCGCGGTTCAGGTGGTCTTCGCTACAGGCTGTTCCCAAGGTGGCGACGCCGTAGCGGATACCAAACTGGGCGAGGCTCACTACGTCCATATAGCCTTCAACCACTAATAAGCGCGGCAATTCACGGTAAGCTAGCCGCGCTTCAAAAAGCCCGTAAAGCTCCTGGCCTTTATGGAAAATAGGTGTTTCGGGTGAGTTAAGGTATTTGGGTTTGTCGTCGCCAAGCACCCGGCCGCCAAATCCAATCACGCGACCACGGGTGTCGTGGATAGGAAACATAATGCGGTGGCGGAAGCGATCGTAGAGTTTTTTTTCTTCGCTGTGATGAATCAGCATCCCGCCTTCGATGAGTAGATGCTTTTCTTCATCGGTAGTTGCGAGGCTTTTGAGGAGATTATCCCAGCCGGGCGGAGCAAAGCCTACGCCATAATCTTTGGCCGTTTTGCCATCCAGGCCACGGCCTTTTAAATAGCTGACCGCCATATGTTTGCTAGGATGTTCGCGCAATTGAGTTTGATAAAAGTCGTTGGCTTTTTCCAGCAGGCTATAAATGCTTTTCTTTTCTTCTTCACGTTTTATTTGCGCTTCGGTCTGGACCTCGCGCGGCACATCCAGCCCCACGGAGCGCGCGAGTTGTTCAATAGCTTCAGGGTAGCTGAGGCGTTCGTAGTCCATGATGAAGCCGAGCGCATTGCCGCTCGCACCACAGCCAAAGCAATAGAAAAATTGTTTTTCCGGGCTTACGGTAAACGAAGGTGTTTTTTCATCGTGGAAGGGGCAACAAGCACTGTAGTTTTTGCCGGTTTTTCTCAGCTTAACGCGGCTATCAACAACCTCGACAATGTCGAGGCGGTCAAGCATGTTATCAATAAAGCTTTGGGGGATAAGGCCGGCCATAAAAGAGTTGCCAGTGCGCAGATAAAATAGTGAGCTTTAGTATCGCCCAACGAGCGATGAGTGGCTAGCCGCCAAGTTTGGATTTTAGCAGTTTACTCACTTCGCCCAAATCGGCTCGGCCTTGCACCTGAGGTTTGATCAGCGCCATGGCTTTACCCATATCGCGCATTTCGGTAACACCGGCTTGGGTAATAGCTTGGGAAACAATAGCTTCTATCTCAGCAGTGCTAAGTGCTGCGGGGAGATAAACCTGAATTTCAGTGATTTCGTAAGCTTCCTGAGCGGCAAGGTCATTGCGCTCGGCCGCAGTGAATTGAGTGAAGGAATCGCGGCGTTGCTTGATCATTTTATCGAGCACAATCAGTGCGCGAGCATCATCAACTTCAATGCGTTCATCCACTTCAATGCGTTTGAATTCAGACATGATCAGGCGCAAAACCGCAACGCGTGTCTTTTCGTGAGCGCGCATTGCGGTTTTAAGATCATCATTTATGCGGGTTTTTAGCGTACTCATGCTTCATCCTAGGTGTAAGTTGAAACAAGACTTGTCGATTTGGCTATTGTTAGCAAATCTGGCAAGTGCAATCAGTAAACCAATAGAGCAACCAGGCAATAATTAATTCAGCCGAAGCTGGAAATTAATACAGACGAGTAAACTTTTTAGATTCGCGTTGAACCTTTTTAGCATGACGCTTAACAGCTGCTGCTGCGTCACGCTTACGAATAGTGGTTGGTTTCTCATAGCATTCACGTGCACGCACGTCAGCTAAAATACCGGCTTTTTCACAAGCACGTTTAAAACGACGTAAAGCTACGTCAAAGGGTTCGTTTTCTTTAAGTTTTACTGAAGGCATGTTGTGACCTTTGCTCTGTTGAAATGCTGTCGATAAATGATGTCTTGAGAATGCGTACCTTGCATTGGCAGGGAAGCATCCAAGGGGTGCGGATTCTATACGTTTCTGGTTTTGCCTGCAACCTCGATAGGTCGGGGTTCTAAGTTAAATGCGCCTATATCAAGTCGCAGTTGTGGGTTAAGTCACAGCTTAGCTGGTTCTCCTTGGCGACAGGCTTTATCATAGTCGGCCTGTAATGTGAGCGCGACTATGCGAATTTTAGGTTTAGAAACTTCCTGCGATGAAACCGGCGTTGCAGTTTATGACAGCGAACAGGGTTTGCTTGCCCATACTTTATACAGTCAGATCGAATTGCATGCTGAATATGGTGGTGTAGTACCTGAATTGGCCTCGCGCGACCATGTGCGTAAAATTCTTCCGCTGATCAATCAGGTTTTAGCAGAAAGCCATTCCAGTGCAACAGATATAGATGGTATTGCCTATACCTCAGGGCCAGGTTTGATAGGGGCCTTAATGGTGGGTGCGTCCATGGGACGCTCGCTCGCTTACGCCTGGGGTGTTCCGGCGATAGGTGTTCATCATATGGAAGGGCATTTATTAGCGCCCATGCTTGAGGCAAATCCACCGCCTTTTCCGTTTGTTGCGTTGTTGGTATCTGGTGGGCATACGCAGCTAGTAAAAGTTGATGCCATTGGCGTTTATGAATTGCTGGGCGAATCATTGGATGATGCGGCAGGTGAGGCGTTTGATAAGGCTGCCAAAATGCTTGACCTGGATTATCCCGGTGGACCACAAATTGCAAAACTAGCCGAGTCTGGTGTTGCTGGCCGATTTATATTTCCGCGCCCGATGGTAGATCGTCCTGGATTGGATTTTAGTTTCAGTGGATTAAAAACATTTACGCTCACTACGGTTGCTGCACATAAGCAGGAAAATGGTTTGCCTGATGATCAAACCTGTTCGGATATTGCTTGCGCTTTTCAAACTGCGGTAGTCGAAACTCTGGTGATTAAATGCAAACGTGCACTTGAGCAGACAAGTTTAAAAACGCTGGTGATCGCTGGCGGTGTTTCTGCTAATAAAAAGCTACGAACTGATTTAGAAATTGCACTTGCTAAAATCAATGCGAAAGTATTTTACGCACGCCATGAGTTCTGCACCGATAACGGCGCCATGATTGCCTATGCAGGCTGTCAGCGGTTGTTAGCGGGACAGCATGAGTCACTCGCAGTAAATGTAAAAGCGCGTTGGCCGTTAAATACTCTTCCTCCACTTTAAAGAAAGAATTTTTATGGATATTGTTTATATTCGCGATTTGCGTATTGATACCATCATCGGCATTTATGACTGGGAGCGTCAGGTAAAGCAAACGGTGAGCCTTGATGTAGAAATGGCGACTGACATTCGCCAGGCCGCTGCGACAGATGATATTCAGTTTGCGCTTAATTACAAAGCCGTTGCCAAGCGTTTGATTGCCTATGTAGAAAATCGCAATGCGCTGTTAGTTGAAACTCTCGCTGAAGAAATTACGCAATTAATTCGCGATGAATTTAACGTGCCCTGGCTGCGCTTGCGCGTTAGTAAGCCGGGCGCAGTGCGCGGTGCGCGCGATGTTGGCTTGGTTATTGAACGCGGCAAAAAAACTGATGAAGGGAAGCTCGAATGACGCCAATTTATTTAAGTTTAGGTAGTAATATTCATCGTCACCAATATATAACTGCAGCCTTGGATGCACTGGCGGATTTGTTTGGAAATTTAAAAATCTCTTCGGTGTATGAAAGTAAATCTGTTGGTTTTAATGGCAGCAATTTTTTTAATTTAGTCGTTGGTGCGGAAACGGAATTGCTGCTTGCAGATTTATCGGAAACACTAAAAAAAATTGAAGATGAAAATGGCCGCCAGCGTTCAGGACCAAAATTTAGCCCGCGGACATTGGATATTGATATTCTCACCTATGGAAACTTTGTTGGTGTCGAGGCTGGAGTTGAATTGCCGCGGGCTGAAATCACCAAGAATGCTTTTGTGCTTTTACCTTTAGCGGAAATAGCAGCTACAGTATGTCATCCGCAATTGCAACGAACTTATGCGGAGCTTTGGGCCGTTTACGATAAAAATTCACAGTCGTTGTGGGCTATAGATTTTATCTGGCGCGATAGAAAAATTTCTCTCGCTTAGCTTTAAGGGTTAGATTCAACCCAGCTATCATTTACAATTGCCCACCTTTCGTGATCCTGCCATTCTTTGCCTCCAATCCGTAAATATTTTGGTGAGAAGCCTTCGTTTGTGAAACCGGATTTCAATACCAATGCAATAGATGCATAGTTATGTGATTGAATATTTGCTTCAAGGCGATGCAGATTTAACTTGGCGAAAGCTTCCTCCAATATCAGTGTCATGCCTTGAGTCATAAAGCCTTGTCGTTGATGGGGTGCAAATACTTCATAACCGAGATAGGCCGATTGAAACCAGCCTCTGACTATTTCAGAAATATTGTAGCTGCCAAGTATTGCATGGGTTTTTTTATGGCAAACGAAATATCGATAGGGTTGCGATAAATATTTTTCATAATCATCAGGCGAATATGTCCAGGGGTTGTGGAGATCAACACTGCGTGTAAATGCTGCAATTATCTCTTCCTGATCGGTAAAATCAGGTTTTCGTAGATAAATAGAAAGTGCGTTGCCCATTAGGTTTTTTCTTGGTGAATGTAATGAAAAGTTCGTCGTATTAAAGCCACTTCTTATAAGCAACTAGCCCAACTCCAGATGCAATAAAAATCATTGCTGCCCAAGTGTAGTAGTAACCGTAAACAGAATGCAGCTCCGGCATATTGTCAAAGTTCATTCCATAGACCCCGACAATAAAAGTAAGTGGCACAAATATAGCTGTAAATACTGTTAGCACTTTCATGGTGTTATTAAGTTGATGTGAGCTGATAGATAAGTAACCGTTAATTAAGTCGCCACAAATATCGTAGTACATGGTGCACAAACTATGAAGGCGTTCGCAGCGTTCATATAAATCTTGTAATGCATGTTCAATATCGCCGTCTTCATCTATTAATATTTGTGGGATATCTTTTAGCACATTGGTTATCAGGCGTTCGTGATAACTAAAAATTCGTTTTAATTTACGCAGGCGCGATTTGTAAGCAATAAGTTCCCGCATAGTTGCATCACTGGGACTATCTTGCATGGCGTCTTCCAGCTCATTGAGATAAGGCTCGAATTCCAAAATCGCATCCAGGTAACGCCCTACAGAAAAGCGCATAATGCGTGTTGCCAGAAGCCCCGGGCTAATGAGTAGATTTTCTTTTTGTGCGTATTCCCAATAGTGTTCTATTCCCATTGATTTGCGCGGATGACAACTGATTAAACAGCGATCGCCGGCAAATATCGCAATGTTCATTTGCTCAATGGTCAAATCAGTATTAAATTCTGTGATGCCGCGATATAAAAATAATGTGTGTTGATCAAATGTTTCGGTTTTAGGCGGGTGTCTAAAGCGCTGCACATCTTCAATCGCCATTTTGTGGCAATGCAGCGCTAGCAGGATAGCGCGTTCGTTTGCTGGCTCTTCACCTTCGAGATCAATCCAAATACAACCGGAATTGGATTTCTGCCAAACGTCAATTAATTCTTGTCCGCCAGTGAGCCATTTTCCGTCATTTGTTAACAACTGTGTCCGTATCATAATTTTTTCATTTAAATAATTAAAGTTCTGCCGCCATCAACAGTAAGTATCTGGCCGTTGATATAAGGTGCATCGTTGATTAAAAATAAAATTGTTTTAGCTATATCACTCGCTTCGCCGATCCTTTGTAATGGAATTTTTGCGAGCAGATTTTTTTTGTCTAGCAAAGAAAGTTTTTCCGAGTCTTCGATTTCCGTGTTTTCTGGCCAGAGAATGGCGCCAGGTGCGATGCCATTTACCCGCACAGTGGGCGCAAGTTCCAGCGCAAGGCTTTTTGTGAGCATCATATTGGCCGCCTTCGCCATGGAGTAGATGCTGTGATTTTTCAGTGGTTTGTCGGCATAAATATCGGCCATGTTAATAATGCAGCCTTGATTTTTTATAAGTTCTGGAGCAAGTTCTTGTGCGAGAAAAAATGGTGCCTTTACATTGCTGCCCATTAAATCTTCCCAGTGGCTCTCTTCAGCTTTTCCAATTGTTGTTGGGTAAAAACTGGATGCATTATTGATCAGTGCGTTGACCCTCCCCCAAGCAGAGATAGCATGCCGGGCAAGAAGCTCAATTTCTTTTGTGCTGGTTAAGTCCGCTTGAAAAGAAACCGCAGAATTTTCACGAGTGTGATTAAGTGAGGCTACCAATTGCTCAGCTTCGTTTTGTGAACGGCGAAAGTGAACAACAACATTAAAATTATTTGCGTGTAAAAATCGCGCTACTTCAGCACCAATACGTTTTGCAGCGCCGGTAATTAATACAACTGGATTATCTATTACCGCTTTAATCATCAGTAAACTCATTTTTATGTTGAACTAATTTTTCCAAACGTAAACGATTTATTTCATCCCCAAATTCTTTTCCTGAAAGGCCGCGGTTAATCACTTCTGTTGTATTGATATTTTGACAAGCTTTTAGTGCTTGGCGAAAGTATTCAGGCTGAGGGTAATCTCGTTCTTCGAGTCCGGTCCGGCCTCGCGCATCAGCTTCGCAGCACAGTAAAAATTGCTCGAAACGATCTGGTCTGCGAAATGCGTCAGTCATTTGTAATGTTTTTAAAATTGTCGCAGGCTTTAATTCTAATGCGCGGTGGCAGTGGGTATGCCATTGCGCAACAATCATTGCTAATTCTTTGTATTCCTTAGGGGCTGCTATACGTTCACATAATTGTTTTACTAAAGGCAGGCTGCGTTCTTCATGGGCAATATGACGTGGCCATTCTGCTTTGGGTGTGGTGCCTTTACCTAAGTCATGCACTAGTGTTGCAAAGCGTACGCAGCAGTCATGGGTTTTCTTGGCGGCTTGTTGCAGACTCATTAATGTGTGAATACCGGTGTCGATTTCGGGATGATAGATTTCTGTTTGAGGTACACCAAATAACGCATCTATTTCAGGTAATAATCGCGCAAGTGCGCCGCAATCGCGCAAGCATTGAATAAAAATATCAGGAGATTTTTCGGCAAGCGCACGTTGCATTTCTTTCCATACGCGTTCAGAAACCAGGTGATCTACTTCGCCATTGTTAACCATTTCGCGCATAAGTTGATTGGTTTCGGTGGCGATATGAAAGCCTAAATGATGGTAGCGTGCGGCAAAACGTGCAATTCGTAAAATTCGTACAGGGTCTTCTGTAAACGCATTAGATACATGCCGTAAAATTTTATTTTTAATATCAGCTTGGCCGCCATAGGGATCAATAATATTCCCCGCCTCATCTTCAGCGATAGCATTGATAGTGAGATCGCGCCGAACTAAATCATCTTCTAGTGTGACTTCCTCTCCGCAATAAAAACTGAATCCATTATAACCTCGACCGGTTTTACGTTCAGTGCGTGCCAGAGCATATTCTTCTTTTGTTTGGGGGTGTAAAAACACAGGGAAATCTTTACCAACTGCTATAAAGCCTTGTTGCAGCATGATTTCGGGAGTAGCGCCAACAACGACCCAATCTCTTTCGTGAAATGGATAGCCGAGTAATTTGTCGCGCACAGCGCCGCCAACAAGATAGGTTTTCATAGGATTATGTTCTGTTAATTCAGCGGCGAGTATAGGGCATTATGGATTTAAAAAAAATAATCAAGTTTCGGGTTGTTTGTTTTATAAAATTCATTTAGAGTCACTTAACTTAGATGTTAATGTAATTTACTTATTCTGAAATAATTTATATGTCTCTATTCCAATATAGTTTTGCAAAACATATGCGCGCACTGCGACCCATTTGGGCCGGTGTCTGTGCACAGTTTTGCGGAATTTGGGATTAAATGAGAAGTTTCTCTTTTTAAAAACAAAGGCCGCAGCATAAAAACTGCGGCTTTTTTGTTTGTACTAAAAAATTGCCGCGATTTTTATCTTGCGACCTTCTCTAGCTGCCACTTAAGGCAGCTAACAACAAGGAGCAGGCGCATGGCAATTTTATTGGCTTATTTTTCTGTAGTTCTTATTTGGGCAACAACCCCGTTGGCTATTCAATGGAGCAGCGATAGCCTTAGTTTTATCGCCGCTGCATCGCTGCGCATGTCTTTTGCATTAGCGCTTGGTTTACTGATTAATATGTTGCTGCGCCGCAAATTATTTTGTTCTTCACAGGTATGGCGGACTTACGCAGCAGGTGCCATTAGTGTGTTCCCGAATATGCCGGTGGTGTACTGGTCTGCACAATATATTCCTTCCGGTTTGATTGCTGTTATTTTTGCTATGTCGCCTTTCGTGACAGGGTTAATGACAATGGTTTTGCTTAAGCAAAATCCGTTTAGTTTGCGTCGTGTAATAGCGCTGTCGGTAGCTCTGCTGGGTTTGATCATCATTTTTTATAATCAGTTTCAGATACATACGCATGCTGTATACGGGATGCTAGGAATTCTATTTTCTTGCTTTTTATTTAGTTTCAGCAGTGTGTTGGTAAAAAAAGTGGACTCGCAAGTGGACGCGTTTAATCAGATGTTAGGTTCGCTGTTATTTGCGTTGCCTGGGTTACTCTTAAGTTGGTGGTTATTAGATGGATTTATGCCAAATCTGGTTTCCACTAAGTCATGGGCGGCGATTGGTTACTTGGCAATTTTGGGTTCGTTATTGGGTATTACGTTATTTTTCTATGTGCTCGCTAATATGACGGCGACCGCAGTATCAATGATTACGTTTATGACACCCATCATTGCCTTGGTGTTAGGAGCTTTACTCGCAAATGAATCCTTAGGCTGGCAGGTTTGGGTGGGCGCTATTTTAGTCATCATGGCACTTCTCTTTTATCTCGACTTGTCCGTAAATGAGATTTTAGTGAAGGCGCTGCAGCGTCCAGCATGGACTCATAATCAACTTCAGCAGGTTAAAAACACTTTCCATAAACTAAAGTGATCTTAATTGGTGCGCCAGTGTTGGCAAATGCGCGTTGTTGTGCGTTATTGTGGTGCTTGTCTTGGTATGTTATTTAGTATGCAAGATGGTATTTGGATTTTAACTTTTTGAAAGATAAGGGAAAAATAAAGTTGGCTTACTACCTGCAAAGTTACCGATAAGTCGCTTATCGTTGATTCGGCTACTTTAAATACTAAATTAGAAACACACTTAGAGGATTTACTCATGATGAAACAAAAACTAGTTGCTGGTGCTGCATTGTTATCTGCTATTGCTGGGTTCTCTGTTCCTGCTGTGCACGCAGAAGCTGTTGTTGCTGCTTCAGTTGGTGCGTCAAATATGTATTACTGGCGTGGTTTTGATTTGGGCGGTGGTGCCGCTCTTTCGGCTGATTTAAACGTCAGTGCGAATGGTTTTATTGCGGGAATTTGGACTTCATCTGGCGATAGTGCTGCAGACGATCTTGGTGGCACTGAGTACGATTTATATGCCGGATACTCAGGTGCAGCTGGTGACTTTACGTATGGTGTGAGTGTAGTGTCTTACAATTATCCAACGCTCGGTGAATTATCCGTTGAGCCCGGTGATTATGTAGAGGTTATCCCTACTCTTGGTTATGGTCCTTTTAAAGTTACCTATTATGATGCTGTTGCTGCCGATCATTATCCTTTAGGTAGTAAAGAATATAGTTACTTGACAGCCGAATTGAACTTTGAAAAATTTGGGTTTAAATACGGTGTACACGGTGATGCTGATGGAAGTGCAATTGACAGTGTGTCGCATCTTGATGCCACTTATAAATATAATAGCAAGCTAAGCTTTACCATTGGCAAAATCATTGACAACAACGATGATGCGTTTGATGACAAAGTAAATTTTATTGTTAATTTGAGTCTTCCAATTGAATAAGTTTTAAATAAAATCATGGTGCAACAAAAAACGAAGGGTATGCTACCCTTCGTTTTTTTTTAGGGAATGGTATTCAATGAAGAAAATTTTATACAGCATATTTGTTGTTGGTATTTTTATTATTATCAGATTAACTTATTCTGTTAATAGCGCTAGCCAGATTGATGGTGAGCACTCAGGGACAGTTGAAGACATCTCTTCCGCAAGCTTTAATCAAGAGCGTCAAAAAAATATAGCAGCACCTCGTTCAACAAGCGCTAAGTCTGTGACGCATGATATAGCTATTTCCAATTTGAAGATGAAAAACAAGGGTTGGGACCTGCAGAAACTTAGTTCATCTGCAGAGGCTTCGATAAGGATGGGGTCAAGCATAGAATCTGGTGTTGTTGAAAAAATTAATATAAATATTGATTTAATTAAAAGCTTATTAGTTGACGATGTAATTAATTTCGATTTACCTGGCAACCAACAATCAGTAAAAGTAAAAGTAACTAGCGTTTCAACTAATAATGATATAAAGACCATAGTTGGCTCTATAGAAGAGCTCGGTATTGGTTATGGTATTACGTTATCACAAAGTGGAGAAATCTTGGTGGGTGATGTTATTACACAGTATGGAAGCTGGTCTATAGATACTGTTTCCGGCGTGACTTTCATAACAAATGGGCGTAAATCAGAAGGGCTTGATCAAGACGTCGTTCAATAATATTAATTAACAGGGTATGTGCTATGAATAAAAAATTTGTATATTTTGTAATGCTTTCTTTATGCTCATTGGGTGCAAGGGCGGCCACTACGGTAGATGTTTTAATAATATACACGTCTGAAATGAATACTTATTATTCGGGTAATCCTGCTGTAAAAATCAATCAAATGATTTCATGGGCGAATGTTGCGTTTCAGAATGGTTTGTCAGATATCAATTTGAATCTAGTTGGTTCTGCAATGTTGGATGTACCTAATGGACATGAGGTGTCCAATGCTTTAATAAGTGGGATTGCAGATCCAGCTAATGCTGCTGTCATGAGGCTCCGTAATCAATTTAAACCTGATTTGACTATATATCTAACAAAATCCGCATCAACAGCCTCATCAATATTGTGTGGTCTTGCGTATTTGCCGAGAAGCGCAGGAGATCCTCGCGTTGCTAGCTATGATAAATTATTGAGTGTTGCCACGGTTGGATACAATTGTGAGAGCTATGTCTTTGCACACGAAGTTGGGCATTTACTTGGCGCTGGACATGGACTAATGGATGCTTCAGGTGGAAGTGGTTATCCTTATAAATATTCAAGGGGATACGGTGTACAAAGTTTATTTGTTGACGTGATGGCTTATGCATCTCTCTATGGGAATGCAAATAAAATACAGATTTTTTCCACTCCCACTAAAACTTGCGCGGGGGTTAGCTGCGGCACTGCGAATGACAATGCAGCTGCTGGGCTAAGGCTTTTTGCACCTATAGCCGCCAATTATTCCACTTGTTACCCTACAGTTACTAGCCCAAGAGCGCCAGGATATCATTTTTGTCGTTGAGAAAAACAACAAAAAAGGCAAGCAGCGGCTTGCCTTTTTTGTTGAGTTATCAATTCTAAAAACTTCCTAAGTGGTGCAATAAAGATTCTTCAATTACCGGTATACTGCGTACCCAGTAAATAGTTTTAATTGTAAGGAATCTTTGTCTATGTCTTCTGGTTCTTGTTCCATCTTGGTTACAGGCGGCGCCGGTTTTATCGGTAGTCATGTTTGCGTTGAGTTAATCAACAGCGGATATTTGCCCATTGTTGTCGATAATTTATGCAATAGCAGTGCTGAGTCGCTTAAGCGCGTTGCGCGAATTACCGGTGTTGCGCCTGTATTTTATCAGGCCGATGTCAATGATAAAGATGCCTTACGTGATGTTTTTACAGCGCATCCAATTGCCGCCGTTATGCATTTTGCGGGGCTTAAAGCTGTGGGTGAATCAAATGAAATCCCGCTGAAATATTATCGTTATAACGTGGCGGGAACATTGTCGCTGACGGAGGTGATGGAAGAATTTAGGGTGTGGAAATTAATTTTTAGTTCATCGGCCACTGTTTACGGCGATCCAGCAAGCGTGCCCATTGATGAAAGCTTTCCAACTATTACGACGAATCCCTATGGGCGCAGCAAGCTAATTGTTGAAGAGATTTTGTGCGATATTGCGAAGTCCGCTAATAGCAGATGGAATATTAGTTTATTACGTTACTTCAATCCCGTCGGCGCACATGAGAGTGGTTTAATTGGTGAGGATCCAGCTGGTATTCCAAATAATTTGTTGCCCTATATTGCGCAAGTTGCGATTGGCAAGTTGCCCGAGCTAAATGTTCATGGCGATGATTATAATACGGTAGATGGAACGGGGGTCCGCGATTACATTCATGTAGTAGATTTAGCTCTTGGGCACGTGGCGGCATTGCAAGGCTTGGATAAAGTTGGCGTTGGCTGTAGGGCTTACAACCTCGGCACGGGTTGCGGTTACTCTGTATTGCAAATGGTAAGTGCGTTTGAGCAGGCGAGTGGCCGCAAAGTGCCTTATAAAATTTCTGGTCGTCGTCCAGGTGATATTGCCAGTTGTTATGCCAATGCGCAAAAAGCAAAAATTGAATTGGGTTGGGATGCTAAGTTCGGGATAGAGCGAATGATGCAGGATGCCTGGCGCTGGCAAGAAAAAAATCCTAATGGATACAATGCGTAAAATTGCGTATAAAAAAGCCGATCATTTATGTGATCGGCTTTTTTGCGAAAAAATAATTCTTAAACCAAATCTTTGTCGGTTGCAAAAGACAATGCGAATGATTTTGGCCCTACATTAATAGCACCTGTCATACTCATCATGGACAGCATGGTTTTAATATTGTGCTGTTTACAAAATTCGCGAAAATCAACCATAATCCATTCGTCTTTAATTTCTTCAAGTAAGCCGCCGTAACTCATTGCAATAACATCACTGGTTAAACCTTGTTTGATTTGTTTGCGTACGTGTTCGAATAGATTTTCCAGCGCTCCTAAAAAGCCTTTGCCTGTGCCAATTTTATCAGTAGCTCCGCGATGTAATTGTACGATAGGGCGCACATTCAACATGCTTGCTAATTTAAAGTTTATCCACGAAATATTATTGTCACCTTTACGTAAGTGACGGCGATCACGCATATAAGACAAATCATTAGGAATTAAGTAACCGTAAACTTCATCGCGCTTCGTATCGATAACGCGAATAGCTTTGCTCAGTGGAACATTTTCAACGTGAATTTTTTTAACTAATTCATAAACTAACAAAGCGTGGCCGGTAAACATTGACATGCTGTCATATAATCGAATCCTGAATGGGGTACGGCCTTCGGTTTTTTCCATTTCGCGAAATTTAGGTTCGTTAATTAATGCTGCTTCTGATACGCGGTTATAAACTTCACTTTTTTTGCTATTGATCGTTATCACTTGTACTAAATCATATTTGGGTAGCAATCGCTCTTTTAAAATATGCGTCATATCATTTACTGAAAGCGGGTCAGACTGTGCCAAGCCAAATTGTGCTTTGGAGTGATTTTTATAAAAATGTAGCATGGTATTAGGGTCGCGATAATCCATCGCTTGCCCCCCGTCATAATTGATATAAATTGGCAGTACTTCAATATTATGTTGTTGGATAAATTTTGCAGGTAAATCGCAGGTTGAATCTACCGCTATGCAGGTTCTCGATGACATAATTTTCAGCTCCAGGTGCAAACTTCACAAGGCGATCAGCAACTAAGATGATCCGGGGTCAATAACGCATTCGTTAGCAATCCTTGGCGAGCTACTATGAATGTCATTATTTGCTTTTAGGCGAATTTACAATAGTCCGAAATACCGGAGATTGCTGTGAGGTTAGGAGTGTCATGCCTGTGTGATATGTCACACATATGTATTTGATTTAGACGACATTGGCCTGCGGGGTTTAGGTGCCGAGCGGCAGTTGGATTTGAAATTTGGCGCCACCAAAAGAAGACTGTTGGATTTTTAACTCACCTGCGTAACTACGGATTATGTCTGCGGCTACGGCTAAACCAATGCCTTGGCCGGGTTGGCTGGTGTCTAAACGGTGGCCGCGCTCAAGAATGCGCTCCTGTTGTTCTGGTGGAATACCAGGGCCATCGTCGGAGATGACAATGAATAGTTGTTTGCCTTCAATGCGGCTGTTGAGTTGGACACGGGATTTACAGTATTTAAAAGCGTTCTCAATAATATTGCCGAGTAGTTCCATGAGGTCTTGTTCATCACCTGCAAAAATGGAATTTGCGATTAAGGTGCAATCCACGCCTATATGTTTGTCCGCATAAACTTTATTTAATGCGCTGAATAAGCGTTGCACAACAGGTTCAATAGCCGTGTGTTGGTGGGAGCCTTGTTGTTGGCTAGAGACCGCGCGTTGCAGTTGGTACGTAACCACTTGATTCATTCTCGTTACCTGTTCTGTAACGAGTTGCTGTAATTCTTCATCTTTTGAAGCTTGACCGAGCTTGGCTTGCATTACTGCGAGCGGCGTCTTTAAGCTGTGGGCAAGATCGCTTAAGCTGTTACGATAACGCTGCCGCAATGCTTGTTCGCGAGCCAATACTTGGTTGAGATTATTAACAATATCTTGCAATTCGTTTGGGTGTTTTCCTTGAAGATTATTTGTATTTCCGCTTTGCATAGCATTAAGCGCGCGCGCCAATTTTTTTAACGGGCGTAAGCCCCAGCGCAGAATAGCAGTTTGTGCAAGTAATAATAAAATACCAACCGCGCCGAGCCATTGCCAAAGTTGTTGGCGATACGCCGTTTTTTGGTCGAGGAAGTCTTCACTATTGTGTACCACGACAAAGCGAAAAGGGTGCTCGCGTTTCTTTGCGTCTTCCCAAATAACGTCATAGTGGGCTATAAAAGAATTATCCCCATTAAGTACAATGGTAGTTTCTGCCATTTGATCGGTTTTAAATGTACGAGAAACTTTGTCGTAAGTGGGAGGGGTTTGTAGCGCAGCGGAGTTAGAGTGCCAGATAAGTTGTTTTTTGTTATCGTAAATATAAGCATAGAGACCAGAATTAATGCGTTCAAACTCTGTATCAATCAGTGACGCGGGCATTTGTAACTTGTTTTTATCGCTTTTTTTAAGCGGTTTTTCCGGTAATTCGGCTGCACTGAACAATAAATAAATATGCCCACGTAAGCGCGCTTTTTCGGCTTCGATTAAACTGGTTTGAAAAATTCGGTCAAGGAAAAAGCCGGTTATGCCTAAAAATGCTGGGAGGAGAAGCAGTGACGCTAAGAACAAACGTGCAGTTATGGAAGAGAATTTTTTACTAATCACCAGCTTACCTATAACCCATTTCTTATCATCAATGGTTCACTTATTATTTTCGATATTAAAACGATAACCCAAGCCGCGCGATGTGGTAATTAAATTTAGGCTACCATCAGGATCTAGCTTTTTGCGCAACCGACCAACAAAAACCTCGATCACATTACTATCACGGTCGTAATCCTGGGCATACAAGTGTTCTGTTAATTCTGTTTTGGAAATGTTTTTACCCGCATTCAACGCTAAATAAGTCAAGGTGTTGTATTCAAAACTAGTTAATTCTATTTCTTGCTCGTCGCGGTGCACGCGGCGAGCGCTAGTATCTATGACGATTGAACCATAACGCAATACCGGTGTGGCGTGGCCGTTAGCACGACGCAATAACGCATGCAAGCGAGCACGTAATTCTTCCGGGTGAAAAGGTTTTGTTAGGTAATCGTCGGCACCTGCCTCAAGACCCTCAACTTTGTCTTGCCAGTTGCCACGTGCGGTTAAAATTAAAATAGGAAAGTTGCGGTTTTTAGCGCGGAGTTGTTTAATTAATTGTGTGCCATCGAGTAAAGGTAACCCTAGGTCAATAATAGCTAAATCGTAATCGTACTCGCTACCTAAAAATAAGCCTTCTCTGCCATCTGCGGCACTATCACAAACGTATTTTTCGCTTTCAATTAATAGCACGATTTGTTCGCGTAAGGCGCTTTCATCTTCCACCACTAATAATCGCATTATTGATTTCCTTTTAGAGTTAATGATAAGTGATGTTGGTTAAGTTATTCGATAATTTGTGGACGATATTTATTATTCGCATGGTTTTGCACAGCTATTCAAGAATGGCTCCGCTATTAGCATCCACTGTAACAGTTTTAATGCGCCCATTTTTTTGCAACAATTTCACGCCGTAAAGAGTTTTGTTTTCCTCGGCAAATCTCCGCACATTCATTACTTTGCCATCTACATGCCGTTGCGCGCGCAGAGCGGCATCGGTAGGAGAAAGGGTGGGCTCTAGAGTATCATCTTCCTCCTCTGGGGGATCAATCATTTCTTGGGCTGGAAGAGGGTGTTGCGGGCCAGGTTCATTGCTGAATAGATCTTTCTCGGCAAAGGTTTGATGCGCAGCTACAAGAAGCGCTAGTGCTAATGTCGGCTGCAAAATAAGGAGATGCTTATTGTTTTTAATAAATTTTTTGAAAGTTAGTTGCGACATACAATACCTCTGCACCTTTAAAAGCGCATAATTTTCTTTATAGCGCACAGCTTTGCATTGCCAAATAAGATTCGTAGCAATCCTTAGCAATAGATAGCCTAATTTGGATAGTTTGAATAGTGCAATGCTACAGAAACTCTTTCACCTGGGTGACGGTCGGTGCGAGTCTGATAGGTGCGACCTTCATAGCGATAACTTACATCATAACCAATAATCCGGTTTTCATACTCGGTGCGATAATGGGTATCGCAAACTTCTCTATCGCTATAGCTTACAACTCGTGCGCCTTTGCCTCTATCGTTGCCAATGGCGGCACCAATTAATCCTCCGACTGCAGTAGCGCCATCGCGACCATTTCCTATCTCGTGACCAATTGCAGCTCCGACTAATCCGCCGACTACAGTACTGCCCAATGAGTCACCGCCTCTGCGATGTTCAGTGCGCGCAACGGTTTCAACACGACAGGTCTCTTGAGGCACTTCAATGGCAACACTTTGATAGATAGGGCGTGCATCAACTACTCGGCCATAAACATCATTGCTATAACGCACTTGTTCATAATAAACAGGCTGATGATGAGAATGATGGCGATGACGATGGTGATGCTTATGATCAGCCAACGCGAAATCGGTAGTCAGCATACCAACACTGAGGGTCAATACTGCACGAATCAATATTAAAACAAATGGGTAGTCTTGCATGATGAGTTCCTCGACTTTTATCGGGATTAATAACGCAATACAGCGTCAATAACTGCAGACTAGACCAATGAAGCTGAATTGAGGCTGAAAAAAGTGGGCCTAATCATGTATGTACAGATGTAATAAATAGGCAAGCTAACCACCAAAACTTAACTTCAATCAGGGTATAATTGCCGCCTCATTTTGTTTTGCCATTTGTTTATAGATGATAGGTTGTGAGTTATGGCTGAAGTGTTAAAAATTAAAGATTACATGGCTGAGCTTGGGCGGAATGCGCGCATCGCTTCCAGGGTAATTGCCAAGGCGCCCACGGCACTCAAAAACAAGGCGTTATTGGCTATTGCAGATGCTTTAAATAATTCACGTATAACCTTAGTTGCAGAAAACCAAAAAGACTTAGCTGCAGCCAGAGCCAATGGTTTAGATGCGGCAATGATTGATCGCCTTGCCGTTAAGCCTGCCACTATTGATGGGATGATCGAAGGTTTGCGTCAGGTTGCTGCATTGTCTGACCCTTGCGGCACCATCACCGATTTGAGTTACCGTCCGAGCGGTATTCAGGTTGGCAAAATGCGAGTACCCCTTGGTGTGGTGGGCATTATTTACGAATCGCGTCCTAATGTGACAATTGATGCTGCAAGTCTATGTTTGAAATCGGGCAATGCTGCAATATTGCGTGGTGGAAGCGAAGCAATTCACTCGAATCGTGCAATTGCCGCTTGTGTACAAGAGGGCTTAAAAGTTGCGGGTTTGCCTGCGGCTGTAGTGCAAGTCATAGAAATAACTGATCGTGCCGCTGTGGGCGAATTGATCACCATGCCGCAATTTGTAGATGTGATTGTACCGCGCGGAGGTAAAGGCTTGATTGAGCGTATTAGTCAGGATGCCAAGGTGCCTGTGATTAAGCATCTTGACGGTATTTGTCATGTATTTATCGATAGTAAAGCCAATTTAGAAAAAGCTTTTGCGATTGCGTTTAATGCCAAAACACATCGTTATGGTGTCTGCAATGCGATGGAAACATTATTGGTTGATGAGCAGGTTGCAGCAGAGATTTTACCTCGTCTGGCTGCGGCCTTTCTTGAGAAGGGTGTTGAATTGCGTGGTTGCGATAAAACGTGTTCCATAATTACTGCTTCAGTTGCCACTGAAGACGATTGGGCAACCGAGTATTTAGCACCGATTTTGTCAATAAAGGTTGTATCCGGTTTGACTGAAGCAATAGATCATATTGCTCGTTACAGCTCGCAGCATACCGATGCAATTGTTACAGAAGATTACACCCGTGCGCGGCGCTTTATTACCGAGGTCGATTCAAGCTCGGTAATGGTTAATGCGTCTACTCGTTTTGCTGATGGTTTTGAATATGGGTTAGGTGCGGAAATAGGCATTTCAACTGACAAAATTCATGCTCGTGGGCCAGTGGGCTTGGAAGGCTTAACTTCGCAGAAGTGGGTAGTCTTTGGCGATGGGCATATTCGTCAGTAATGGTGTTAATTAAGGCCGAGTATGCGTAGGAAGATTGGACTTTTTGGTGGTACTTTTGATCCGGTTCATATCGGTCATTTGCGCTTGGCATTGGAGTTAAAGCAGCAGCTTAAGCTGGATGAGATGCGTTTGATTCCATCTCATAAACCACCGCATCGTCAAACACCACAAGCGACTGCCACCCAGCGTACTGAGATGTTACGAATTGCGTTACAAGATTGTCCAGAATTGCAATTGGATGAGCGTGAGTTGTTACGTGATAAAGCCTCCTATACTTATGACACGTTGCGTGAGTTACGCGCAGAGTTAGGTGGTGAAGTAAGTTTGGTTTTGTGTATGGGCGAAGATGCTTTTGCGGGAATTAATAGCTGGTACTCTTGGCAAAAGTTAATCCATCTTGCACACATAGTGGTGATTGCACGTAGCGGTTGGACTTCGCCGTCCAGCGGTGATGCAGCAGATTTATTGCGAGCTCATCAGTCCGAGGTTGCCAGTTTGAATGATAAAGCTGCGGGTTCGATTGTGCTGCAGGCGCCACGATTGCTTCCTATTTCCGCTACGGAGATTCGCCAGCAAACTGCTGCTGGTGAGTCTGCGCAGTTTTTGGTACCAGATGGTGTGTGGCAATATATTCGCGAACAGAATTTATATCGCTAGTGTAAAACGAATTTTTTGAAAGTTAATAAACCAATAGGTAAATGAATGTCTGATTTAAATAAAGCAATTATTACTGCCCTTGAAAACCTTAAAGGCAAAGAAATTGTTACGCTTGATGTGCACAACCTGACTGATGTAATGGATACGATGATTATTTGTAGCGCTACTTCCAATCGTCACTCGCGTTCTTTGGCTGAAAACATGGTACTTGAAACTAAGCAGCAGGGTTTCCGTGCTTTAGGTGTTGAAGGTTTGGATACTGGCGATTGGGTGCTGGTCGACTTCGGCGATACCGTAGTGCATGTTATGCAAAAAGAAACGCGCGATTATTATGAATTGGAAAAGCTTTGGTCAAAAGTTCCTGTTAATCGCGAGCAATCAGCTGCGGATAAAGCAGCCTATGATCCGCTCAATCGTGAATTGTAAAAACTTGAGCACGACTAAAGCCTATGCAGTAAAAGAGCTGAGTTAAATGCGTATTCGTATTATCGCAGTGGGCACTAAGATGCCCGATTGGGTAGAGCAGGGCTACGCTGAGTATGCTAAACGGATGCCGCGCGAATGCGTAGTAGAAATGGTGGAGTTGCCGCTTGCTCAGCGCACGAAAAATACTGATATTGCCAAAGCGATGGAGAAAGAAGGCGAGTCAATGTCGGCAGCAATTGGCAAGGGTGAACAAATCATCGCGCTTGATGTCAGAGGCAAGCCATGGAGCACTGAACAACTGGCTGAAAATATGGCAAGTTGGAAAATGAGCGGTACAAATTATTGTTTATTGATTGGTGGTCCTGACGGTTTAGCTCCTGAATGCCTGGCGATGGCTTCGGTTAAGTGGTCCTTATCGCCATTGACTTTGCCGCATCCATTGGTTCGTATTGTAGTGATTGAACAGCTCTATCGTGCTTGTACTATCCTGCAAAATCATCCTTATCATAAGTAAATTTCAACGATGATTTTCAATTACCTATTCCCGCGATACATTCAGTTGAGCCTTCACTTTCATGTTTGAAAATCAGCACTTCAAGGATCACCAAAAAGAGACGGAGTTATTTAAGGTGCGCCTGGGGGTAATGATTTTTATCATGCTGATGTTATTCAGCATTCTGATTTACCGCTATTACGACCTACAAATTGTTAACCATCTAAATTATGTTACTCAGTCAGAACATAATCGTGTGCATGTGGAGCCTATACCCCCCACGCGCGGCTTAATCTATGACGCTAACGGAGAGATCCTGGCAGACAATCGCCCCAGTTATACCCTGGCCATTATCGTCAATCAGAAAACTAATCTTGAAGCGACTTTGGAGCTTTTGAAAACCTTGGTCGATATTTCGCCTGCGGATTTAGAGAAGTTTTATAAGCTTAAGAAACAGCGCATTCATCCCCTTGAAGCCATACCCTTACATTATCAGTTGACCGAAGATGAAATTGCTCGTTTGGCAGTCAATGAGCATCGCTTGGAAGGCGTGCAAGTTGATGCGGAGTTGGTGCGTGACTATCCTCGCGGCGATTTGTTTGCACATAGCGTGGGTTACGTTAGTCGGATTAACGAGGCCGAACTAGCACAATTTAGCGAAGAACAATTGCGTCGCTACAGCGGAACTTATGCTATCGGCAAAATTGGTATCGAAAATCGCTATGAAAGCGAATTGTTGGGCGAAGTGGGAAGCCAAAACGTGGAAACCAATGCACGTGGCCGGGTGCAACGGGTATTGGATCGCATTGACCCCAAGCAAGGTAAAAATATTACCTTGAACATTGATGCGCGACTGCAAGAAACAGCAGCAGCAGCTTTGGCTGGGCGACGTGGTGCGGTGGTGGCTATTCAAGTAAAGACAGGAGCCGTGCTCGCTGCAATATCCAATCCCGGATTCAATCCCAATTTGTTTGTCACCGGGATAGGGTTCAATGATTATAAAAATCTTAATGAGTCGCCGGATGCACCGCTGCTCAATCGTTTTTTACAAGGCCAATATCCGCCAGGCTCAACGATAAAACCAATGATGGGTTTGGCAGGCTTGCACTATAAAATCAATGACGAACATCGTGGCGTTTATGATCCGGGATTCTTTAAGTTGCCGGGTAATCCTCGTCCTTATCGCGATTGGAAAAAAGTCGGCCACGGAAACCATGTTTCAATCAAGCAAGCAATTGCAGAATCCTGCGATGTTTATTTTTATGATTTAGGTTCGCGCTTGGGGATTGATCGTTTAAGCGAATTTGGCCGGCGTTTTGGGTTGGGAATACGTACCAATATTGATATTCCCCATGAGCGCAAAGCAATCTGGCCATCGCGTGAGTGGAAGTATCAGACTAAGCAGTTGGCCTGGTATCCCGGTGATACGGTAAATATGTCAATTGGTCAAGGTTTTACCTTGGCGACTCCGTTGCAGTTGGCGGTGATGACTGCCACTATCGCCAATCGCGGTGTGCGCATGCGTCCACAATTAGTAAAAGCTATTGATAATGTACCCGTTGAGCCCGTGGTTGAAGAACGGCTTGAGGTATCTGATCATCATTGGGATATTGTGTTTGACGGCATGGCTGAAGTAATGCGTGGAGAAGGACGTGGTACCGCGCGAACCTTGAGTAAGGGTGCGGATTACACTATGGGAGGAAAATCCGGTTCCGCGCAGGTGATCACCTACTTACAAAATATCAAGTACGATGACGCAGTCCTGAATAAAATGAAAGAAAGACTCCGTGATCATGCCTTGTTCGTTGCTTTTGCTCCGCTTGAGTCACCGGAAATTGCTATTTTTGTTATGGT
>JAZKFX010000001.1:0-147072 GCA_040386215.1 Pseudomonadota bacterium | reverse complement strand
AACTTGTGACCCATGCCTTGTAAGGGCATTGCTCTACCAACTGAGCTAACCGCCCTCGTCGAGAGGTGCGCATTCTACCTAATTTTTAAGGCGTGTCAAATTTTTCTTCTAACAAACTCTATTATCCAATGAGCAACAGTACTAATGTATGGAAGTATTGTTTTATCATGAGCTTCTGAAGAAGCCGTAGCAATGCGACAATAGCTGTATCTAATAGCGCTCATATTAACCTATGAAAAATTTAAGCTCTTTATCAACACTGACGCCCAAAGCCATTATATGGTTAGTGAGCTGTGCATGGGCCAATAATTGTTATGCCGGTAACGCGTCAATAAACGTACAAGAAGCGCTGATTATTGTTATCCCTTGCTTATTACTATTGCAAACAATCATCATTATTAGCTTGCAACATAGTCGCAAAAAAAACAAAGGCGCCAGAAGTTCACTCCAGGTACATCAAAAAGATCTCGAGCACAAAATTCACGAGCGCACCCAAAATTTACATCAAAAAAATACTGAATTAGAAAAAGCAATTGAAGACTACAAAATTATCGCGTTGCAATTGCAAGATACAAAACGTCATCTACAAACCATGATCAATTCTGTACCTGATATATTAATCGGCATTTCTGCAGATGAAAAAGTCACTTATTGGAATACGGCGGCATTTGACAAAACGGGCCTATCCTTCGACAAAGCCTTGGGAACCAATATTCTGGATGCCCTGCCACAATTACCTATAACACCGGAGCAACTCTCCTATATTATAAAAAGTGAACAACCCTTTATTAATCAACGCATCCAGGCCGCCGAGAACAATGAAAATAAATTTTATGACTTACGTATTTACCCCTTGTTGAGCAACCAAAAATCAGGGGCGGTTATACAATTAAAAAATGTCACATCGCAAGTTAATATCGAACAAATGCTAATACAAAATGAAAAAATGTCATCGTTGGGAGAACTAGCGGCAGGTATTGCTCATGAAATCAATAATCCACTGGGAATTATTCTCCACAATGTGCAGAATATTATTCGTCGAACTTCAAATAATTTACCAAGCAATATTAAAGCGGCAGAAAAATTCAACGTAAATTTCAATGATATTCGCCATTACTTAAATGATCGCGAAGTAGATCAATTTCTCGATAACATTAAAGAAGCAGGTGAGCGAGCAGCCTCCATTGTGCATAACATGCTGGAATTTTCGCGAATTACACACAACGAAAAAAACTGGGTCGATTTCAAAGAGCTGTTGGAAAAATCAATTGAATTAAACATTAAATCCAACTTTGATGATAGAGATAAAATCAAGGACATCCAAGTAACCACAAAATTTAGCCACGACTTTCCCTTGCTTTATGCTTCCGCACCCGAATTACAGCAAGTATTAATGAATTTGTTGCGCAATGCTTACCAAGCCCTGATATCTGATAATTACAAAAAACCGGAAGTACTCAATGTAAACATTGCAGCTTCGTTGAATACACGGAAGCACGAAGTTATTATTGAAATTTCAGACAATGGTCCCGGGATTAAGGACTCGGTTAAAGACCATATTTTTGAACCCTTTTTTACCACCAAAGAAGTTGGTAAAGGAACAGGACTGGGCTTATCAGTTTCTTATTTTATTATTACAGAACACCATCAGGGGAGCATTAGCGTCTCCTCGCAACTTAATAAGGGGACAACCTTTAAAATATGCTTACCTATTGTGGTTGAACAACAATACTCCTTCGATATCTAGCCCTCATTTGAACAGCACGTTAATATGACTTTATTGCAATACACTCCAGCAGAATACCAAACCCAATTAGCCGAAAAAATTGCTATTTTTAAACATGATTTCGCCGATTTTAATTTACCAGAAGTAGATGTGTTCGAATCTGCTGAAAAAAATTTCCGCATGCGCGCTGAATTTCGTATTTGGCATAAGGGCCCTGTTTCAACTTACTGCATGTTTGGCGATGATGAATTTAAACGCCCTTACGATATTACCGAATTGCCAATCGGTTCAACGCTTATGAATCAGCTTATGACTGACCTTATGCGAGAAATAAATGCGGATGAAACATTGCGCACCAAACTTTATCAAATGGACTTCCTAACCACATTAAGCGGACAAGCCTTGGTTTCGTTAATTTATCACCGCAAACTGGATGAAGAGTGGCAGCAAGCTGCACGCGCAGTGCAAGAGAAACTCAACATTTTTCTTATCGGCCGCAGTAAAGGTCAAAAAATAGTGGTGAAGCAAGACCATGTTATTGAGCAACTCACTGTTGGCAATAAGCAATATCGCTATCAACAAATAGAGTCTGGCTTTACTCAACCCAATGCTGGGGTATGCGAAAAAATGCTGACCTGGGCAGTCGCCAAGAGTAAAAGTTGGGGTGACGATCTTATTGAACTTTATTGTGGCAATGGCAATTTCACCATCCCCCTCTCACAAAATTTCAATCAAGTATTAGCGACAGAATTATCAAAGCCATCGGTAAAGTCTGCTTTATTCAACCTGGAGTTAAATAAGGTTAGCAATGTAGCAATTGCACGCTTATCAAGTGAAGATTTTTCGCAAGCTATAGATAAAGTTAGAAGTTTTAGACGGCTGGAAAATATGAATCTGAATAATTACAATTTTAGCAGCATATTTGTAGATCCTCCGCGTTCGGGAATGGATGCACACACAACCGCCATTACCCAGCGTTACGACAACATCATGTATATTTCCTGTAACCCTATGACATTAAGAGAAAATCTAAAAACCATAACAACCACCCACGAGATCACCAATGCCGCAGTGTTCGATCAGTTTCCTTACACGCATCATTTAGAAATAGGCATAACCTTGAGAAAAAAATAACAAAACCCCTGCCATCCTCGTTGTATGAGGGTGGCCATTCCTTGATGCTAGTCTGAGCCCTCCAAAGGTTGAGTATCATCAATGGCTTCTACATTTTCATCGATAATATCCAACAACAAGGCATTCGCATCAGCAGCATCTTCAATTAAATCCTGACCAATTCTTTTTTTGGTTTTTGCTCCCAATAGGCGCAAATTATTCACTCGCCTGATTAAATTTCCTGACCCATCACTTAAGCGGTCACGGGTTTTTTTGTAGGCATCCTGGGCTTTATTAAGCTGAAGCCCGAGCATATCGAGTGATTCTAAAAAGCCGACGAATTTATCGTGTAGATCCCCAGCCTGCTTGGCAATAAGCTCAGCATTTTTATTTTGCTTTTCATAGCGCCAGATATTCTCTACCGTGCGCAGCGTGGCCAACAAAGTTGTAGGACTAACAAGAATGATATGTCTATCATAGGCGACGCGATACAATTCCGGATCATGCTGAAGCGCAAGCATAAATGCTGCTTCAATAGGGATAAAGATAAAAACGAAATCTAACGCTTTGACGCCTTCAAGTTTTTCATAATCTTTAATACTCAATCCTTTGATGTGATTTCGCAGTGAGTTAACGTGCGCATTTAAATATAATTTCCGCTCCTGGTCATCCTCTGTTGAACAAAACTTCTCATAGTCACTAAGCGATACTTTGGAATCAATAATAATATCTTTTTGTTCGGGCAAATGAATAATGACATCAGGAATGCGGCGTGACCCATCATCGCCAATAAATTTTATTTGGGTATCGTACTCACGGCCTTTTTGCAAACCTGATTGTTCCAATAAGCGTTCAAGTACAACTTCACCCCAGTTACCCTGGGTTTTGTTATTACCTTTTAGCGCTTGCGCGAGGTTAACGGCATCCTCTCCAATCTTTTGTGCCTGCTTTTGTAATTCCAGTACCTGGCCAGACAAGCGGTTGCGGTCAGCATTTTCTTTTTCATAGACGTCTTCCACTTTTTTACGGAATTCATTCAACTGTAATTTTAGTGGATCGAGTGTAGTATCGAGCAAGCTCTTGCTCGTTTGGGAAAATTGTTGTTGTTTATTGTCGAATATTTTATTAGCGATATTTTCAAATTCTTTGCCCAATTCGATTTTGGCATTTTGTAAAAGCGCTAGCTGTTCAACGAAATTTTTACGCTCTTGATCCAGGCGCGTGTGTAATTCCGTTGCCTCTGCACTAACTTTAACCAGCGCGGTATCTTTACTTAATAATTGCTGTTGGGTTTGGTGCAATTGCTGCAGCTTTTCTTTTGCTGCCGCAAGCTCTTGTAAACTATTACTAAAATGGTCCTGCAGCTGCTGATGCGAGAATCTTATTTCAATTAATTCCTGTTTTGCATCCTGCAGCTGCTGCCTGGCCTGGACCAGCTCATACTGTAAACCCGTTTCACGCACCGCAGCTTGATGTGCTTCTTGTACATGTATTGACTTCAACTCATTCTCGCGCAAGAGCAAGGCATCCTCTTGCCGTTTACGGTGACTTGCTCGCAATAGCCAATTGGCGAAAATAAAGCCAACACTTACGGCAAGCAACACCACAAAAACAATAACAAATGGATTATTCACAACGGATCCTTAATAAATAGGTTGAGAGCAAGTGACAGCTCCCCTAGAATTCGGTTTCAGCATTCTATCGCAAATATTCTCATCGAGCTTCCATGGCATTATCCTTAATATCAGCTAATCCCCGCATTCTGATTTTTGATTCGGGTGTAGGTGGTTTAAGCATTTTCCGTGAGATTCAAAAAAAATTACCTTTTGCCTCGTTAATTTATGCTTCGGACAATGCCTTTTTCCCTTACGGAACCAAAGGCGAAACCGAACTCATTAGTCGCGTTGGTAGCGTGCTGCGCAAGATAATTTCGGCGCATCCAGTCGATGTTATTGTTATTGCCTGTAACACTGCCAGCACGCTTACCCTGCCCCATATTCGGCTTAGCTTTCAGCAGCCGGTGGTGGGAGTGGTACCGGCCATTAAACCTGCAGCGGCGCAGAGTAAATCGCAAGTTATCGGCCTACTCGCTACGCCAGCAACGGTAGCGCGCCCTTACACTCATAACCTGATTCGCGAACATGCGCCCACTGCAGAAATTATTTCAGTAGGCTCCAGTGAATTAGTAGAGCTGGCAGAACATAAGTTACGTGGTGGCGAGATTTCGGCTGAGCAACTCAACATGATTCTGCAACCATTTTTTCTACACCCAAGAATTGGTGAAATGGATACCCTCGTTTTAGCCTGCACCCACTTTCCATTACTGCGAGACGAATTGACCGCGCAATTTTTGCCACAGGTGGACTTGATTGATTCAGGGGAAGCCATAGCTCGTCGCGTTGCATCGCTACTGGAGTCCCACGCTTTTATTGAACAGATACCGGAACATCTGGCAATTTTTACTAAAAAATCAACAACTCTCAGCGCCCTCGGTCCGCAACTTGCGCAATTTGGAATTAATCATATAAACATTATTGAAATATAATATTCTGACAAATGTTTATTAAAGGTAAATTATGGCAACCTTGCAAATTAACGATGAACTCCAACAATTCCTGACCTATATCCAACAGGTTTTTCAAGACGACTCTTTGCAGCGTTTAGTGCTTTCAAAATATGTAGGGGACGACGCCGAATTAGAACGTATCACTATTCGACCCGTGCAAATAAAAACTGAACTAGTGCTAGCATTTTTATACGAATATCGCACCCGTCACATCACAAAAAACCATTCAATTGGTGAAGCAGTAGTCTTGTGGCAAGAATTGCTTGGACGGGACTTTATGAATGCTCACTTACTCAGCAACGAATGGGAAATTCAATTGAGCTTTAGCAAAAAAGGTAAAATATTGCTCAACAAGCATCGCAATAAAAACACCAAAGCCAATGCGCTACTCGCAAAAAATAACGCTAGCCCTGCAAGCAATAATGAAGGCTTGCCAAGCAACGGTGAACAAAGACCTGTTGCTCACGATAAGCAAAAACACCGCTTTGTAGAACAAAGCCGACCCTATTTACGTGAACTGGGTATAACTGATGCGAATGGCCAGGTGATTCCTGCCATGTCTCGCAAATGGAAACAAATTAATAAATTTATTGAAATCTTATCCGCCGCCATCGCGGGCACGCAGCTGGGGCAACGCAAACAAATTCATATCGCTGACTTTGGTTCCGGCAAAGCTTATTTAACCTTTGCCGTACACGATTTTTTGAGCGCTCAGCTTGGACTCAACACTCAAGTCACCGGTGTGGAATTACGTCAACCCTTGGTAGAATTGTGTAATCAAACCGTAGACAAATTATGCTTAACCGGCATTCAATTTGAGCAAGGTGATGTAAAGCATTTTGCAGTACGCGGAATTAATATCATGATTGCTTTGCATGCCTGCGATACCGCAACCGATTACGCGATTCATATGGGTATTCGTAGCGGTGCAGAGATTATTATGTGCTCTCCATGTTGCCACAAACAAATTCGACCGCAATTAAAAAGCCCATCTTTATTAGCGCCTATACTGCATCACGGCATTCACCTCGGACAAGAGGCAGAGATGATTACCGACGGCCTGCGTGCCTTGTTACTTGAAGCTAATGGTTACGACACACAAGTGTTTGAATTTATTTCGCTCGAACACACCAGCAAAAACAAAATGATTCTTGCCCAAAAGCGAAAAGTGCCGCGCACTAATAGCGATATTATTCAGCAAATAACAGCAATTAAGGCGTTTTATGGCATTACGGAACATTGCCTGGAGAAACTGCTTAAAGATAACTAATCTTACTAAATCCACGCAGCGCCAGGCTAAAAGCTTGTAGTATGCGCTTAACATTAACACTCCTTTAGTGGTACTCATCCTTATGTTTGTTAATAGTAAAATTACTTATTCCGAAATCGCATCTTATTTACTTGTTTTTGCCGCACTGTTTATTGTGCTAACTCACGGCTTATTGGTTGCCTTATTAGCAGGTCTCCTGGTCCATTCGCTGGTGGTTATACTATCGCCGAGTTTTGATGTACGAGTTGGTAAAGAGCGTGCGCGAATAGTTTCGGTAAGTCTAATCGCCACCTTTACCATCACCGCGCTTACTCTAAGCGTTTGGGGTGCGATTACTTTTTTTCAAAGCGAAGCGGGAAGCACTCACGCTTTACTAAAAAGAATGGCTGACATATTAGACGCCTCGCGCCAGCAATGCCCCACATGGATTTGCTCACATCTGCCGGACAGCGCAGAAGAGCTGCGCGAAATAATGACCACATGGATGCGCGACCATGCCCAGCAGGCTAAATCCATTAGCTCCGATGCCAGCCATACACTGGTACGCATTTTGTTGGGGATGGTCATTGGTGCGATGATTTCACTCAATAATCCTAGTAAATTATCGACTGCACCACTGGTTGTCGCCTTACTTGATCGCACTAAAACCCTAAGCCGCGCGTTTAAAAAAGTAGTCTTCGCTCAGGTGCGTATCTCGGCAGTTAATACCCTTGCTACTGCTATTTATATATTGGTGATTTTGCCCATGGCAGATGTGAATCTGCCGATGGTAAAAAGTTTAATAGTGATCACTTTTGTTGCAGGCATGTTGCCGATCATCGGCAATTTAATTTCCAACTCAATTCTGGTAATAGTTGCCTTGCCATTTGGGTTCTCAGTAGCGCTAGCGTCCCTCACATTTTTAGTGGTGCTACATAAACTGGAATACTTTCTGAATGCCCAAATCATTGGTAC
Source organism: Pseudomonadota bacterium (assembly GCA_040386215.1). GTDB lineage: Bacteria > Pseudomonadota > Gammaproteobacteria > Pseudomonadales > Cellvibrionaceae > Cellvibrio. The sequence continues at coordinate 139,443 of JAZKFX010000001.1, read as the reverse complement.
GCAAATTCAAGCCCGGGCTTGGGAACTATTAATTGCCATGCTGGTCATGGAATCAATCTTTGGCTTTGCCGGTGTAGTTGCAGCACCGGTGTTCTATGCTTATCTAAAGCAGGAGTTAATCAACCGCCATTTAGTATAGAATTGGAGACTCATGAAAATGAAACAACTAGGCTTCATAGAACATCTAGCTAGTGCGGGATAAATATGTTGCTATTGAAGAAAGGCTTGGCTATCCCTAAATAAGCTTTGTATGATTCAGGTATTATGATTTAAACGTTGAAATAACCAGTGGAGTTCATTATGCAAAACATCTCAAGTATTCAGACGGTTCAGTCTACCAACGAAATCGCCACCAGTAAGGTATTACGCAACACTTACATGCTATTGGGTTTAACTCTGGCTTTCAGTTCAGTCTGTGCCGGGATTTCAATGGCAGCCAACGTTGGCTATGGCCTGGGTTTAATCATGAGCCTCGCGGCCATGGGTTTAATCTGGTTTGTCTTACCTAAAACGGCAAATTCTGTTAACGGCCTTTTCGTAGTCTTTGCTTTCACTGGCCTCATAGGTGCAGGCTTGGGACCGATGCTCAGTCGCTATGCCAACATGCCAAATGGTGCGAGCATTATTATGCAAGCATTGGGTGGTACGGCTGCAGTATTTATCGGCCTTTCTGCCTATGTGCTCACGACTCGTAAAAACTTTAATTTTTTGAGCGGATTTTTAGCCGCTGGCATGATGCTGATGCTGGTCGTAATGGTATTTTTAATTGGCGCATCATTTTTTGGCTATCAGTTTTCTGCAGTCAGCTTAGCCTTATCAGCTGGCATAGTGCTGCTAATGTCCGGTATGATTTTGTATCAAACCAGCGAAATTATTCACGGCGGCGAAACCAATTATATTATGGCGACCAGCAGCTTATTTTTATCAATTGTAAATTTATTCACTAGCCTGCTGCATTTGCTAGGCGTAACCAGTGACGACTAATTTAAATATATAAACAACTTTAAAAAAGGCTCTAACCCCTTGGGGTTAAGAGCCTTTTTTCTATTTAGCCTGCAATAATCCGGGATTCCCATGGAAACGTCGCGCCGTCACTTTTTAAAGAATGCTAGTGCGGCCGCTCTCGCCATAGGTGCTTTTCGTCAATTGCCCAGCCAAGCTCAAAGCGCAAACTATTCTAATGGCATCAAAAAATTCGGAAAGTTAATCACGGACCCAGCAGGAATTCTTGATTTACCAAAGGGGTTCAGTTACAACATTATTTCACGTAGTGGGGAGCGCATGAGTGATGGATTAATTACCCCCTTTAACCCGGACGGGATGGCGGCGTTTCCGGTGAGAGGCAAACCACAACAAAGCTTGTTAATTCGCAACCATGAATTACATTCCTATGTAAAACTTGATTCCTTTGGTGGTGATGCAACACGGGCAAGTAAAGTTGTTGGAAGCAAGGCTTATGATTTCTACAATGGGATGCCCGCCAATGGGGGCACCACCAACCTGTTGTTTAACCACCTTACGGGCAAGATTGAGCATTCCTTTCTAAGTCTTATTGGTACCCTGGTTAATTGTTCCGGTGGTGTGACGCCTTGGGGCTCATGGTTGAGCTGCGAGGAAACGCTGGATGGAGTGAACCAGGGATTTGGTAAAGATCATGGCTTTGTTTTTGAAGTACCGTCCACCGCCACTGGTTTAGTGGATGCAATTCCATTAACGGCAATGGGACGCTTTAAGCACGAGGCTTGCGCTATCGACTTGGCCACGGGCATCGTCTACATGACCGAAGATGAGCAAAGTGGATTGTTCTACCGCTTCCTTCCTCACCAACAAGGTGTACTTGCTGCTGGTGGTCGTTTGCAAGCATTAGTCATTAACGGGTTGCCCTCTGCCAATACCCGCAATTGGCAAGAAGATATTGCAAAGCGAAAAGCCATACATATTCCTGTGAAAAAACTACTTAGCTGCAAATGGGTTGATGTCGAAGATGTAACCGCACCTGATGGCGACTTGCGAAAAAGAGGTAGAGCCAAAGGCGCAGCAATATTTGCGCGCGGTGAAGGGCTGGCCTTTGCAATTCGCGGCGATAAAAAATGTGAACTATTTTTTTCGGCAACCACTGGCGGCGAACAAAAAATAGGTCAGCTATGGCGTTACCAGCCAAGCCGGTACGAAGGCACTGCGCGTGAACAAGAGCAACCTGGCACACTGGATTTATTTTACGAAACAACCGCTCGGGCTATTTTGAAAGCGCCAGACAATTTGGTCATAGCACCCTGGGGCGATCTCATCGTTTGTGAGGACAGTTACTCAATCGACGCTGATGACCATAATTATTTACGTGGAATTACACCTGAAGGAAAAATTTATAATATCGCCATGAATCCACAAAAAGAAAAAGGCGAATTTTGCGGCGCTTGTTTCTCGCCGGACGGGTCAACATTATTTACCAACATTCAAACACCAGGAATGACCTTTGCTATTACTGGACCCTGGCCAGGTGGGCGGGTTTGAAGCTTAGAATTTATTGCTAGCCCGCTAATAAATTAGATTGGTATAAGTACTTACTTTTGGATTTTTAAATGACCGCAACCTACCTATCGCTAGAATCACTCACTACCGCATTTAAAAAAAATGCACTGGTTCTAGTACCTAACAACCGCTTGCGAAATCATTTGCTGCGCGCATTTGCGTTGCAGCAAACGGCCGAAGCCTGGCTAAAACCTAATATTCAAAGCTTAAGCCAATGGCTGGAAACTCAGTGGGAAGCTTTGCAAAATAATGCGGTAAATTATTCTTGTGCAACTATCGCCAGCCCTTTGCAGCGACAAATATTGTGGGAAGCCACGATTAAAAATTCCACGTTAGGAGCAAGACTATTGCAACCAAAACCTTTAGCGCAACAGGCAGATAGTGCGCTAAAAAATTTGGAACTTTGGCGTCTACGCGATAACTTTTCAACAGATTTTTTTACTGACACCACTAGCAATGCAGCGCAATTTTCAGGTTGGATGCACGAATTTAATCGCGCATTGACACTGCAACATTGCATCACCCGCGAATCAAGTTATGCGTTGATTGCCCAAGCTTTTCAGCAAGGCGACTTGACACCACTCGACGCAATTTATCTTGAAGGCTTTGATGATCTACCACCGTTAATGCAACATATATTGGAATCATCTACGCAACAACTAATTCGCTTGCCCATGCAAACTGCAACCCACACAAATTTAATTCGCACGCAAGCGGCTAAAACTGAAAACGAAATTCACGCGGCAGCTTTATGGAGCAAAGCTCAACTAATACGGGCTCCCGATTCAGCGCTAATTGGTATAGTCGTACCTAACCTGGGTCAGTGCCGCGATCAAGTTGAACGCATTTTTACCGAAGTATTTGAACCACATTCGCTATTACCTAATACTGCGCGCTATACCTTACCCTTTAACTTTTCAGCGGGTACCCCACTCGGCACAACGCCGCTAATTCATAGCCTGTTTGAAATTTTACGTTTGCAAGACAGCGATTGGCCACTGGAGCAACTGTGCAATTTATTGCAATCGCCATTTTGGGGCGATGAAAAACACGAAGGTGTAGCACGTGCGCAGTTGATTTTACAATTGCGAAACCTTGAGCGTGTGACTATCAATACCAGCGATTTACGGTATTGCGCAAGCAAATTAGAAACCAAAAATTCTGCATTCTCCACCGCTGGATTAAGCAATCGTTTTGAAGCTGTGGGAAATTTCTTGCGTCGCCGCTTTGAAAATAAATCTGCACGCGAATGGTTGAATGTGTTTGATCAGGTGTTAGGTTTAATGAATTGGCCGGGCTCTCGGCGTTTGGATTCGCAAGAGTATCAGCAACTCAATCAATGGTTTGAAGTGCGCGATCAGTTTGCGTGCATCGATAATCACACTGCGCCCATTAGTTACCATCAAGCTTGCCATTATTTGCGCGAACTGGCCGATAAAACACCCTTTCAAGCGCAAACACCCGACTCCCCAATTCAAATACTTGGTGCCCTTGAAGCCGCTGGTTTGCAATTTAGTCACCTCTGGGTCATGGGCCTGAGTGATAATCAATGGCCACCGGTGCCTAGCCCTAATCCGCTACTGCCATTACATCTCCAACGCGACCATCTTATGCCGCACTCCAGCGCCACCCGCGAATTGGAAATTGCGCAAGGCTTAACCCAACGTTACCGCCAATCTGCACAGCAGGTTATTTTTAGTAGCGCCCGGAATGATGGCGCCAACTCCGGTGAAAATGAATTGCGCCCCAGCGCATTGATTCGCGATATTCCGCTGACAAGCCTGGAAAATATTGTGGGGGAAATAAATTCGGATCTGGAAAACTATTATCAACTCTTGCAAAACACTGCGCGGCTTGAGGTTATCCATGACGCAAGTGGCCCCATGCTCGGCCAGAATGAACGCATTCGCGGTGGTAGCAGTTTATTTAAGTATCAGGCCGCCTGTCCCTTTGAAGCTTTTGCACGTTTGCGTTTAGGCGCACAAAATCCAGACCAGCCGGTAATGGGTTTTTCACCGGCAGAACGCGGAAATTTATTACATGATTCGCTCGCGGATATCTGGCGCGAGTTGAAAAGCTCAACCGGTCTTGCAGCGCTGGATGACTTCGCCGCACAAACCTTAGTAAATACTATTACCGTAGAAATAATTGGCAAGGCGCAGGCTCGCAATCCGCGCCAGCTCGGCAAGGTTTATTGCGAACTGGAACAACAACGCCTCAGTCGATTATTGTGCGAATGGTTGCTGGGCGAACGCGAACGCCCAAGCTTTGAAGTGATCGCCATTGAACAAGACCAGGCTATCGAATTTGCCGGCTTACCCCTGCACCTACGCATTGATCGCATCGATCAATTTAGCAATGGTGACAAATTGTTAATCGACTATAAAACCGGTAACGCCAGCATTAAATCCTGGCAAGGCGAGCGTTTAAGTGAACCACAGTTACCACTCTATGCCGTCACCCGCGAAGACATTGCCGCTATAAGTTTTGCGCAGATCAATCGAAAAACCCAGCAATGGGATGGCCTTGGCGAACTGCACGATAGCAGTTTGAATCAAGCCGGAATTAGAGCTGCGGATAGCTGGCCGTTACAATTGGAAGAATGGAAAATCCAACTACAACAATTGGCAGAAGACTTTATCGCAGGCGATGCACGAGTGGATTTTAAAAATATCAATGCGCAGGATTACGCTGCGGATTTAGCGCCGCTGACGCGCATGGCCGATGCCGACGCGCTCGCGCACTTTGTTGCCGGAAACGGTCAATTTGCAATCCCACTTGCCTTACAACCTGCAAAAGAGGGGGATAAATTATGAATCTACCTCGCGACTATTTAGCTCGCCAAGCCGCCCTCGACCCAACCCGCTCCTTCGCTGTGAGTGCCCCTGCCGGGTCCGGTAAAACGGGTTTACTCACGCAACGTTTGCTTAAGCTTTTAAGCCTGTGCGATAACCCCGAAGAAGTCCTCGCGATTACCTTCACCCGGAAAGCAGCCGGTGAAATGCAAAACCGCGTATTGCAAGCCTTATGGCAAGCCAAAGAACAACCAAAGCCCGACAATACTCACGAGCTACTGACGTGGGAATTAGCCCAGGCGGTACTCGTTCAGGACCAGGTGCAGGGGTGGAACCTGCTGCAATGCCCGCAACGTTTACGGGTGCAAACGATTGATAGTTTATGCAGTGCTATTAGTCGTCAGTTACCCATAGCCAGCGGTTTTGGTAGCCAGCCCAAACCCGGTAACGATGCCGAAGCAGCCTATCGTCAGGCAGTACATCAGCTTCTTAAAGAATTGGAATCGGAATCCGAGGTGCGCACCGATCTCACCCGCCTGCTGGAGCATTTAGACAATAATTTACAAGCGCTTGAAAGCCTGTTGATGGCGTTGCTCGCCAAACGTGATCAATGGTTGGGCGTGGTTTTTCAGGCTAAAGGTAGCGACGCGCGCCCTTACCTGGAATCGGTATTACAAGACATTATCAACGATAGCCTTAAAGCCGCAGAGGAAGTTTTATTGCTTCACGGCAGCGAGTTAGCAGTGATCGCCGATTGGGCGGCGGGCAATTTACAAGAGTCCGCACCCGATTCGCCGATCGCCAGTTTGCACGGTATGGCTGGCCTACCCCGACCAACATTAAGCGAACAAAAACAATGGCTCGCCATCGCCCATCTGTTGCTTACCGGTAGCGGCACCTTCCGCAAAAGTCTCACTAAAAACGAAGGCTTTCCAGCGGCCAAAGACAATAAAGACAGTGCCGCCTACAAAAATCGTTTGGGTGAATTGACGGGCGCTATAGTTGAATTGCATCCCGACGCCGCCACCATACTTAACGAACTACGCAACCTGCCACCAAGCCATTATGACGACAGTCAATGGGCGCTACTGGACTGTCTCACCCGCCTGTTGCCCCGTTTAGCCGCTGGGCTGGATATAGTCTTTGCCCAACTTGGAGAAACTGACTTTACTGCTGTAAGTCAGGCCGCACTCACCGCACTTGGCTTTGAAGATTCACCCACCGATGTTGCCTTGCAACTGGACTACCGCATTCGCCACATTTTAGTGGATGAGTTTCAAGATACCGCCAGCACGCAACTAGAACTGCTACAGAAACTAACTGCTGGATGGGAAGCTGGCGATGGCCGCAGTCTATTTATTGTCGGCGACGGCATGCAAAGTTGTTACAGTTTTCGCAACGCAAACGTCGGCATTTTTTTAGAAGCACGCCAGCAAGGCATCGGCAATTTAGCCTTGGAGAAGCTCGACCTCACCGTCAACTTTCGTTCGCAAAGCGGACTGGTAAATTGGGTTAACGAGCAGTTTCAAAACGCATTTCCAGTGGATGACGATATCAGCCGCGGCGCGGTGAAATACTCTGCCTCTCACGCATTTAAACCAGAGTTGGCAGGCGCTGCTGTGGAATTGTATTTAAGCCCGTTCAGCAAAGCAGATGAAAAAGAAGAAAGTGATGAAGATGAAAATACCAGCGACAGCAAATATCTTGCCGAACTGCAAGAAGCGGAAGCAATCGCGCATTTAATAAAAAAGCTTCGCACAGACTATCCCGAAGATTCTGTCGCACTCCTGGCTCGCGGCCGTAATCATTTACAACAAATCTTTCCTGCGATGGGCCGTCTTGGTCTGAGTTGGCAAGCCACTGATATCGACAGCCTCGCACAACGCATGGCAATCATCGATCTTACGAGCCTTACTCGCGCCCTGCTCGACCCTACCGACCGCATTGCCTGGCTCAGTATTTTGCGCGCACCCTGGTGCGGATTAGATTTAAAAGATTTGCATAAAATCGCTAATACAGATCTCGCTGAATCAGGCAGCAAACATTCTTCTAATATTTCGCAACAAACGGAATTCCCTACTATCTGGTATCAGGTTTTAGGGTTTGAAAAAATTGCCGGTTTAAGTAATGCCGCGCAGCAAGCTCTTACACGTTTTGTCAGTGTCATTGAACCTGCACTCGCAACACGGCAACGCAAACCCTTACGTCAATGGCTGGAAGGTATTTGGCTCGCCCTGGGCGGGCCGGCAACATTATTGGATACACAAGACATTAAGGATATTCCCACTTTTTTTGCCTTGCTTGAACAACATCACCAAGGTGGCAGCATTAGCGATTGGCAAACATTTACTCGCGCCGTGGGTAAACTTTACGCAGCACCACGACAAAATGCCGATGCAAAATTGCAAGTTATGACCATGCACAAATCCAAAGGTCTGGAGTTTGATCACGTTATAATTCCACGGCTGCATAAATTGTCGCCGAGTGATGGCCAACAATTAATGCTCTGGCGCGAACGTTTAAACCACCATGGTGAACGCCAATTATTACTCGGCCCACTAGCACCGGTAGGCGGCGAAAAAGATAGGCTTTACGCCTACATTAAAAAAGAATCTGCGCTGCAATTACATTACGAGGCTACACGTCTATTTTATGTGGGCTGTACCCGCGCCATTAAAAAGCTCTATCTCTTCGGCTGCCTCGCGCAAAATGAGGCCACCCAGTCGGAAAAAAGTGTTTGGAAACATCCACCGAGTAAATCATTATTAAATAGCATTTGGCATAATGTAGCAGCACAAGTAAAAGTTATTACGCCTACGTCTTTATCCAAACATAAAGATATGGCTGAGTTTGAACGTGCAGGTTTACAACAATTGCTACGCTTAAAACCTAAATGGCAGGTTCCCATTTTATTTGATAATGAAATCTTAAGAACTTATCGCGGCAAAGAAGTCAGCGATGAAGATAATGTTCCCCTCGCCGAAACTCGCAGCGCTAAACTTGGGCGTCATACAGGCACGCTCATTCATCGTGCACTACAAAATTTAGTTGGCATTGCCAGCACCTTTGATGTGCAAACCTGGTTACACAATCAGAAACCATTTTGGCAAACATATTTAAAACAAAACGGTTGGCACACTGAAGAAATCACACTGGCGCTGCAAAAAGTGTCACAAGCAATTCACAACACCTTGGATGATGAGCAAGGCAAGTGGCTACTCGATAACTCTCATCAACAAAGTGCATCAGAATTGATCATTACGCACAAGCAAGGCAATCACATAGATTTAAAACTGCGCGAAAACATTATCGACCGCACGTTTATTGCAGACGGCGTGCGCTGGATTATTGATTATAAAAGTAGCGAGCCCAATCGAGGACAATCCGTTGGCGATTTTATAGTGCAGGAAATAGCGGCTTATAAAACCCAGCTCCTCAGATATAAAGAATGTTTTACTGCGCTAGGAGAAACCGACATCAAAACGATATTGTATTTTCCCTTACTGGAGAGCGGAGCCAGGTTTGTGAATGTTGAAGATTACCAATAGAAAAAATCCTTCAACATCTATATAGTCTCGCTCCACAAAATCCAGACCTTATAAACCGTTCGGTGAACTCATGAATGATGATGAATTTGAAATATTTTTAACTGCAGCCAATGACGAGCTCAAAACCAAACAAGAGCTCCTGACCAAAACCTATGGTTTTGGAAAACATAAACGCTGGATGTTTGAAAATGATGATAAGGCCAAACTGCAATTTTTTAATGCCGATGATAAATTGGTCATAGCGGCTGACATTATCGACATTGGCAGTTATTCGCCGGGCGCTAATACGTGGAAATGGGCTTGGGCCTATGAATCCATTAAACCACTCTTGAAGGAGCAATCACTGCGTATAAAAGAATTGGAAGAGATAACAGATTTAGTCGTGTTTGGGGAAGATAAAGCCTTTGAAGCAGACGAATATTTTGCCTGGGAATTAGCGGCTATGGCAGTAAAACATTTAGGTGCACTAGGTTGCTACCGGGCGTTCTCTTCGGCCAGAAACGTGCACATGTTTTTTGCAATTGTAGCGGTACACGAATTTTAATTGAAAATAGCCAATCAAATTTCATTTCCTATTGCAATCGTTTTAATTCGTTCATATAAAATTAATCTAATAAATACAATTGATGTGGAATAAAAAACTAATATAAACCTCGCGATTCTTTTTTACCTCGCTATAATAAAAACAGGTATCCGCAGAAGCTGTTTGTAACGGTAAGACCCAATGAGAGCCCATTTAGGCACTCCTTAAATCCTGGCATGAAAACCAAGGATTTACCCAGCAACCACAGCCTGCGGATACTTTTTTATTTGTTATAAATCCAAATCGAAATTATTGTAGAGCGCAATAAAAGACAAACCCTCGCCTCCAGCTGTTATTGATTCTTTACTTTTACCCCATCCACCATTTTCATGGCACGCTTCCAACTGCGTATTATTTCAACATAGCTACAGTACCTCTTATCCAGGCTAACATTTACACATATTGCAAACCACCTCAGCACAATTGGTCAATACAAATATTTTTTAATTAAAACATATTCAAACCGCGCCAAAACGATGTAATAAAATTTTATGTTGCTAAACAAAGGCTAGTTATTTCTATTTGCTTCCCTCCTGATTCCATCTAAATTCCTTACTTTCTTGACACTCTATCTATATAGGCCTTTACTTTAAAAGGCCAGCGACATCATGGCACGTAAATTTACACTGGGGAATTAAATGAAATTAACATTTTTTGGGAAATTTTGTGCTGCATTTAGCTTGCTAGCCTGCACTATTTCGGTTGTTGCTGAAGACACACCAGCAGCAGTAACCGCGCTTATTCCTGTGATCGCGAAGTGGGGCGAGAATCCTGTATTAATTGCTGCAGTCAAAGAGCAAAACGCTAAAAATGTAACTTTAGAACAAATTCAAAAACGCGATAAAGAGTGGATGGCAACGACCGGCCTGGATGACGGCATGAAAGCTATAATGAAAAGCCCAGCCGCCAAAGAGTTGGAAAAGCTTGAAGCCACCCAAACTTATTTCTTTGAAAGTTTTTTAATGGATCAGCTCGGTGCCAATGTGGCCATGACCAATAAGACGTCGGATTATTGGCAAGGTGATGAGCCAAAATTTATGAATGCTTATAAAGCAGGCACTGGTGGAACTGATATTGGCAAAAGTAAATTTGATGATAGTGCCAAAGCTTATTTAATCCAGATATCTGTACCCGTAAAAGAAGGTAGCAAGGTAATTGGTGCTATTACGGTGGGCATTAATTTGGATGAGTTGGATAAAGCTAAATAACGGCAGGCAAGTAGCTAACGGCAGGCAAGATAGATGGATTGGTTTTATGGTTTAAAAATTCGCAATAAATTTCTTATCCCCATGTTAATCATTAGTTGCATGATGGTTAGTATGGGGATTTTAGTCTTGTATAAATTTGAACTTATTGACAATAAAGTAAGGCAGCTGGGAGAGGTAAATCTAACGGCTACGAATTTATTGCTTGAAGCTGATGCTGATGTTCATAAAGTATTAGTCGAAGAACGCAGCATGTTGTTTCTCAACCCTGAAGCATCTGAATTTTCTTTATCAGTCGTAAATCATCAAAAAAGCCTTGCGGATGCGCATGATAAGTTAATGAAATTTTACGATTTAATGCAAGATGATTCACTCAAGAATTTGTTTAACGATTATGAAATGGCGCGTGATAAGTGGGAAAATCTTACCAAAACAGTGGTGAGTGCACGCCAGGATAATACTCGAGAAGGCAGAACTACCGCTATTGAGGTCAGCTTCAAAGACGGTGATCAGGCTTTTAGTGAAATGCGTTCCGCTATTTACGCCTTAAAAGAGCAGATAGAAAACCGCGCCCTGGATGCAATGCAAGAGTCACGGGATACCGTAAAAAAAAGTTATTATCTGGTAACAATATTTATTGGTGTCAGTCTGGCAGTGGCACTCGTAATGGTTATTCTAATTCCAAAATTAATCGTCGATCCTATTTTTAAAATGCAGCGTTTAATTAAATCACTGGCGGGGGATGGTGGCGATTTAACGCATACAATACCTATAGACTATCGTGATGAATTGGGTCTGTTGGGCGAGACGATCAATGAATTTATCGAAAGCTTGCGCACTTTGTTGGCGCGAGTGATAGGTATGGGAGAAATTTTTAATAGCCAGGCCGCTACTTTATATTCACTCGCCAATAAAAATTCTATCCTGGTGCAAAAGGAAACACGCGAAGTATCTCTGGTTGCCAGTGCTATAACGCAATTGTCGTTATCGGTACAGGGTGTTGCACAGCTCGCACTTGAAGCTGCAAAGAGAACCCAGGATGCACGCAGCGAAAGTAGTAACGGTTTAAAGGTTGTAAACAGTACCATCGGTGCCATTAGCCATTTAGCGGATGAAGTAAAAAAATCCTCGGACGTAATCACTAAACTTAATACAGACAGCGCGAATATTATTGGTGTCGTTAATGTTATCAAGAGTATTGCCGAACAGATAAATTTATTAGCACTGAATGCTGCAATCGAAGCGGCGCGTGCCGGTGAGCAAGGTAGAGGATTTGCGGTAGTGGCTGACTCTGTGCGCGAGTTAGCTTTCCGTACGGGAGAATCGACACAAGTTATCCAGGTGATGATTAACACCTTGCAGCAAAGTGCAACTTCCGCTGTTGTTGCTATGCAAAATAGCCAAGCTATAGCGCAGGACTCTGTAGCACAAGCCGGCGCAACAGGTAGAGCACTGACACAAATTGATGGTGCTATTACTATGATGTCCACCGTAAATGCACAAATCTCTGCTGCTACCGATGAACAATCAATGGTAGCCGGTGAAATTAGTGGTAACACGCATAATATTTCCCAATATGCAGAAGATGCTGCGGAGCTTGCAAAAAATGTTGCAACGGCTTCAGAAGAATTAGCCAAGGTCGCAAGCTCATTACACGAACAACTTTATAAATTTAAAGTTTAATGGGCTTGCGGCTATCCCAAAATATATTTTCCAGAGTTTGCAGCTAAGTTGGATTCCTGTCCGCGATTGTGCTTTTTATAAAAATTCAAAACTGCTCTCATCTGATAGGTGTGGAAGCATTCGTGCCTACCAGCCTACTCAAAGTACAAATCTTTCGGTACCTTAAGGTTGCGTGGATATTTTGGCTTTTCGCCCCGGCCTTTGCGATAGTTACGCAACTGAAAAACGTAAGCAAGTACTTGTGCCACCGCGAGATACAAGCCGGAAGGAATTTCTGTATCCAATTCGGTGGTATGAAAAATCGCGCGCGCCAACACTGGGGATTCAATAATTTCTATGTTATGGGCTTTGGCAATTTCGCGAATTTTCAATGCCGTATGATCGCCACCTTTGGCAATCATTATCGGAGTCGCCATGCTTTCTGGCTGATATTTTAAAGCCACAGCATAGTGCGTGGGGTTGGTAATTATCACATCGGCTTCGGGCACTTTTGCCATCATCCGGCGCTGTGCCATTTCACGCTGCAACTGACGAATGCGGCCTTTTACTTCGGGCTTGCCATCAGTATCTTTTGACTCGTCCCTAATTTCCTGTTTCGTCATTTTTAATTTTTTAGCATATTCAAATAATTGCAGCGGTACATCCACGGCGGCAATAATTAGCGTGGTAGCGGATAATGCGATGGCTGCCAAGATACTGATTTCTGCAGAGTGAACAATCGCAACATGAATACTTTCATCACTTAAGCGATACATATCTTGCGCATAATGCTTTAACAATAAAATGGTTGCACCGAGAATCACCAATACTTTGGCGAGTGCTTTCACCAATTCAATCACTGATTTCACTGAAAACATGCGTTTGATCCCTGCCAAAGGGTCCATACGACTGAATTTTGGTAGCAAGGCATCGGCACTAAATAACCAGCCGCCCAAGGCAATAGGCCCAATAATAGAGGCCACAAACATCAAACCAAAAAATGGCATCATGCTTAAAATGCCATCGTTAATTGCAGAGGCTAAGTGGCCGATCATTGCATTGGGATCAAAAATAGTTTCGCGCTTTAAAATGAAATTGGCCCGGGTAAGGCCAATTATTTTGGCGAACATAAAATCTGCGTAAAAATATAAACCGCAGGCACCAAACAATAAAACCACGGACGTAGTAAGATCGCGGGAGCGCGGAATCTGGCCTTCTTCACGGGCTTTTTCAATCTTTCGGCCACTGGCCTCTTCTGTCTTTTCCTGACTGCTGTCTTCATCTGACATTTATTTTATTTCCAGCAACATTCGCGTAGCGCGTAAGCCTTCATCAATAATTTGATTAAAAAGCGGCAGAAAATTAGCAAGGGAATACCACATTAAAAGATAACCAAACAATAATGTGATGGGCATACCGACCGTAAAAACATTCATCTGCGGCGCGGATCGACTCATCACACCAAACGAGATATTAACGATCATCATGGAGGTTAATAAAGGTAAGGAAATCAATAACCCCGAACTAAACATCCAGGAAAACAAAGTCACTATATGTAAGTAATGTGCAGGCCCAAACCCCTGCCCGCCCACCGGAAAACTGACAAAACTATCCACAATCATTTGAATAACAACCAGATGACCATTAATGGCTAAAAACAACAAGGTAGATAACAACAAATAAAATTGCGAAATAATGGTTACACTCATTCCACTTGATGGATCGTTTTGTGCCGCAAATCCCAAACCCAGTTTCAATGCGATAAATTGCCCAACGAGGATAAAAATTTGCATAACAACTTGCAAAGTAAAACCCAGGGATAAACCTATCAATACTTCTTTCATTATTAGCATCATGCCTTGCAAAGACATAAAAGAAATGACCGGGGCATTTGGCAGAAGCGGAACAACCAGCAGAGTGGTAAACAACGCAAGAATAATACGCGCGCGCGCTGGCACAACCCGTGAACCAATAATAGGTATAGCGAAATAAAAAGCGCTAATGCGCATCATCGGCCACAAATATTGCCCAATGAATTGATTTATTTGCGCTTCATCTATTAGCAGTTCTTGCATAGCTTATTATTCAATAAATTTTCAGCCTATTAGATAAGGAATATTCGTATAGAGTCTCGTAAATAAGTCCATAAATTTTGTAATGATCCAGGGCCCCGCCATCATAATGGTAGCAATCGTCATAATTAAACGCGGTAAAAAACTTAAGGTTTGTTCATTTATTTGCGTGGCAGCTTGAAACATACTAACCAATAAGCCCACAATCAAACTGGGCCCCACAATAACCAGCACCATCAACACAATCAGATAAAGTGCATCGGCAAATAAATCCATCGCAACTTCGGGAGTCATTTTTTTATCCTGCTTAAAAAATCAAACACCATAACTAGCAGCCAGAGTGCCAACAATCATTGCCCAGCCATCGACTAACACAAACAACATTATTTTAAATGGCAAGGAAATAATCAGCGGCGACAGCATCATCATGCCCATTGCCATGAGCACGCTGGACACCACAATGTCGATGACCAAAAATGGAATAAAAATAATAAAGCCAATTTGAAAAGCCGTTTTCAATTCACTAATAATAAAAGCCGGAATCAAAATATTAAACGGAGTCTCTTCAGGAGTCGCAATCGGTTTATGCTTGGCAATACCTACGAATAAACCTATATCTGACTCACGGGTTTGCGCCAACATAAACGTATGAAAGGGTGCTACAGCTTTGGCAATAGCATCTTTTGCAGAGATCTGTTGATTAATGTAAGGCTGCAATGCATCTGCATTGGCCTTGTCAAATACTGGCTGCATGATAAAAAAAGTAAGGAATAAGGCGAGTCCAATTAAAATTTGATTAGAAGGAGACTGCTGTAACCCCAAGGCCTGACGCAAAATTGAAAAGACAATAATAATGCGCGTAAAAGAGGTCATCATCATCAACAATGCCGGCAAAAAAGTAAGCATTGTCATGATGGCGAGAATTTGCAAGGTCACCGTATAGTCTTGCGTGCCGTCTTTATTTGTTTTTACAGTAAACGCCGGGAGACCTGGGATAGCAGGCAGCGAGCCGCCTATATTGCTGACTGAAGCAGGGGCAGGTACAAGCTGGGTTTGTTTGGGCGATGTTGATTGCGCACTAACATTCATGCAAAAACAAGAGAACACAATTAGCGGCATGAGTAAGCAATATTTAAATGAATGGACACATAAAAAAAACTTGATTGCTCGCATAATCAGCCCTTACTTTTTTGTATTTTTTAAATTAGAAAAGGTGCTATTACCTGAGTCTTTATATTGCTCTGTATCTTTTTGTTGCTCTGTATCTTTTTGTACAACATCTTTTTGTAAGATCGCCATTAATTTTTGGCTAAAGTCTGATGTTGTTGGCGCTACATTTTCAGGAGCATTCACAACGGGCTCCGCAAATACATGCAGTGCATTAATAGTTGTCGCAGTGATGCCCAATAAAATTTGCTTACCACCTACATCCACCAACATAATTCGCTCGCGCGTTCCCAGCGGCAGCGCAGATAACATTTTAATGGTGGAATTTTGCATAAATCCACCTTGGCTAAAACGCTTCACAAACCAGGACAAGCCATAAATCAAACCCAAAATTAACATTAATCCGCCCACCAAACTCGCTAATTGCGAGGCGCTGTTAATTTTTTTTGGTTCAGAAGAAATGATCGTTTTGTTACGCATATCAACCGGTGGAGCAACAGCGATTGGCGATGGAGCTTGCAGCGAAGCCTGCGATGCAGGAGCAGTTGAAATAATAGTCGCCATGTTTTCCGGCGCAACCTTTTGGTCCGGGTTATCGTCTGCGCTCACCTTATCCATAGTGACTAACATAGCTATGATTACTGAAAAAACCACAAGCAAAATTCTTTCACTCGCAAAGGTAAATGTTTTTTTATGCGAGCCAACACTTAGGCGAATGCTTAATTTCATAGCTTTACCTGATGATCAATTAACGAAAAACTAACGCAGCTTTTTAATGCGCTCTGCAGGACTGATAACATCGGTCATGCGAATACCAAACTTTTCATTGACTACAACAACTTCACCGTGCGCAATGAGTGTGCCGTTGACAAGCACATCTAAAGGCTCACCGGCCAAGCGATCCAATTCAATAACCGAACCTTGATTGAGCTGCAATAAATTGCGAATGGTAATGGAGGTTCGCCCTACTTCCATTGAAATACTCACTGGTATATCCAGAATGACATCCAATTCCGGATTTACCGTAGCTCTGCCCGAATCGTTTAATTCTTCAAATGAAACCGGGTTCGCTTTTGCTGATGCCTTGTCTGCGACATCAGCTTGCTCCGCCATAGCGGCAGCCCAATCATCACCCATATCATCGTTTGCCATGATTAACTCCTGGAGTACCTGTTATATTTTGTGCGCCGGAACGATCAATAAATTCTTTAATTTTTAAAGCAAGATTCCCGCGCGATTGTCCTAACTGAGTTCTAAACATGGGTACACCATTGGCAGTAAGCACATGAAAGTTTGGAAATTCTATGGGGATTACGTCGCCCGCTTTTAAATCTAATATATCTCTTAGTGTGATATCACTGCGAATCACATCGCACTCTAAATTTACCTTTGCTGCTAGCACATCCTCACGCAAGGCTTTCACCCAACGCTCATCCTGTTCATCACTATCGCTTTGCAACCCGGAATCCAACACTTCGCGAATGGGCTCGATCATTGAATAAGGCATAGTGATATGCAATTCACCACCACCACCATCTAGCTCAACATGAAACGTACTTACCACCACCACTTCACTGGGGCTTACAATATTTGCCAAAGATGGGTTTACTTCGGAATGAACAAATTCAAAATTTATCGGCATTATGGCTTTCCATGCTTCGGTTAAATCGATAAATACCTGGTTCAATACCATTTGCACTACGCGTAATTCAGTTGGAGTAAATTCACGGCCTTCGATTTTTGCATGACGACCGTCGCCACCGAAAAAATTATCCACTAATTTAAATACCAGCTTTGCATCCAGAATAATTAATGCTGTGCCGCGCAAGGGGCGAAACTTCACCATGTTTAAACTGGTAGGAACATACAGCGTGTGAACATACTCGCCAAACTTTTGTATTTGAATACCACCCACAGAAACATCTGCAGTTCGCCGCAATAAATTGAACATACTAATGCGTGTGTAACGCGCAAAACGTTCATTAATCATTTCCAGGGTGGGCATACGCCCACGCACTATTCGGTCCTGGCTTGTCAGATCGTAGTTTTTTACTGTACCGGGCTCTTCATCTAGCCCAACATTGATGTCACCGTCATCAACACCGTGTAGGAGCGCGTCAATTTCGTCTTGCGATAATAAATCTTGCACAGGTCGCTACCTTTATTGCATAACAAAATTGGTGAAAAGAATTTGTTCTATATTAGGTAATTTATTTTTTTCTTTTACAGGTTTTTCTACCGCGTCTAACTGCTCTTTAATCAGTATGTCCTGGACTATTTTAAGTGCAGAAGCGCGTAGCTTTTCTTTACCTTCCACCGTTTGTAAATCATCAAAAGCCTGGTTGCTCAACAATAAAACCAAACCATTGCGCACGGCGGGCATGTGCAGTTCTAATATTTTTAATACCTCGATATCGCGATACATAACGGTTAGCTCTGCTTGTAAAAAACGTTGGCGACCGTTGACATCGAAGTTAACCGTGAAATTAGGTTTAAGCGCCAAATAAATAGCGGGTAAAAGTGGTTCAACGGCAGCAACCTTAGTTTTGGCCGCTACACTTTTGGTTTTTTTGGTATCGCTTTTTTTAACCTCATCCTCTTCCTCATCAACTTCATCATTCGCTGCTTCGACAGCTGGTTCGTCTTTAGCTGAGATTAATTTAATAACACCGACAGTAGCGCCAATAGAAATAGCCACCAGCAAAAAAGCCAAGCCAATTAATAGCAATATTTTTTTCTTCTTTTTCTTAGCTTCTGCAGAATCGGTTGTAGCAGTTGCTACTGCAGCCTCTTCTTCACTTGGTTTTGCACCTTTCTTATCTGCGGCCATGTCAAAACTCCGTCACATTCTGTTGCCATTGGGGATTCAGCAATAGCTATGCCAGCTATTGCTCACTAAAGCGTAGCAGCGGATGGGTTGTTTGCTAGGAAGGAGGGTCGACTATTAGGGTTTTAATGCAAAATGAAATAAGGAATAATTATTTGCGTACAAAAATTAAACATTTTGCCGCAAACAGCGAGATAGATTTTGTTCAAAAAAACCTGCTCGTGGCATGCCACGAGAAATTTAGCTTTCGCTAAAGATTTCAAATGAAATGGACAGGCATGCCGCCTGTTTTTTACTCGTATTTATGCCTGTACGACAATTTACTTTACTAGTAATAAATACAGGTGAATGATTAATTTGCAAAGCATTATTGATTAGGCGTAATGATCTACCAAGCGCTGCTGGACAATCGCAGAAACACTGACAAGTGTTTCGTCTTCAACTAGTTCTGCTGCGCCACCATGAGATTGCGTCCCCTTGCCTTCGCTTTGTTGGCGATGGAAAGATTTATCTGAAACATCGACATTTACTAAATCTAAACCTTGCTCGTTAAACATGTCGCGCAACCGGCTTAGATTTTGATCCAGAACTTCTCGCACACCAGCATGATGACTGGTAAAACTTACACTGGCTTGTTCTTGATTAACACTCACTTTTACTAGCATGGGCCCAAGCTCGGGCGGGTCCAAACGTATTTCAGCTGCGGTAATATTTTGCGCGGCTAACCACAATACTTTTTCACCCACCGCCGCACTCCATTGCGGCTGCCCTACTCCGACCGGTATGGCTGTTTGTGCTACAAAACTTCGCCCCGCCGCCACTGATGAATCTGACCCCCGACCTAAGGAATCGAGCGCAGAAACCAGAGGCGCGGCGGTAGAAGCTGACGCATGATTGCTAGCCTCAGGCCCGGCCTGCTCAAGAGTATTGTTAGTTGCACCCATAGTTTTAGCGCTGATTGTTTGCACCATTTTTTCAAACAAACTTTTTGAATCGAGCGGCGTGTTTGTCGCTTGCTGATCAGACGAAAGCACACCGTCATCTTTGAGAATAGAAGATGGGCTTAAAGAATGTTTGAGCGACGCAGCGGTAGGATCAACAGCGCCCTTAGCCAGAAGGCTAGCATTTAATGCTGATGCTATGGATTCCGCTTGCGGGTCTACTACTTGTCCCTTAGCGTTGATATTGGCTTGGTGAGGCAACAAGGGGCCGTCGATACTCAATGCAAAGTTTTCACTATTATTTGCTGTACTAATTAAAAGTTGTGCCGCAGAAGTTGCGCCTTCGGTATTCGAATTTACCCACGCACCCTCCGCTTGCTTGTTAACGGCTTGATCCATTATGGTCGATGAAAAAATCATACCGTCTAACATTGGATGTTCAGTTTCGTCGGTTTCGCCCTCAGCTAAGCTAGTTTCCTTTAGGGCATCCAGCCCAGGTGTCGTATCACCGGCAGCGGGTGCAACAATTTCTCCAAGACAAGGTTCGGCATCCTCCTGTTTATCTTCTGCATAGCTTTCATTTTCTATCTTATTTTTATCGCTAAGATTAACTTTAGCTTCCTTAGCAATTTGATTTGAATCACGCGCAGAATTTTGTAAATCCTTCACAGGCTTATGGTCTGATTCAGCGGATTGGGAGGGTTTGTGACCCACAGCATGCTTAGCTTGTGGAGCGTTACTTGCAGCATTAGCCGCATTATTTTTAACAAATTTTTGCTTTGCTTGAGCAGCAGTCGTGATGGCTGCAGCTTTGGCTTTTTTTGCTTTTGCAGCTTGAACGTCATCGAGTGTTTTTTGGAAATGGGACGACGAGTCATCCTGGCGAAGACGAGCCGCGAGGTTATTATTTGCTGACTGTTGCTTGGGAGCTGCTACTGATAGATTAATTAAACCGGGGTTACCATTCATTGCCGTTGCTCCTGAGCTATTACGGCAAATGTTTGCCGCTTTTGCAGATAATTAGGGATGTAGAAAGACCTAACAGGACAGGAGCAAGGTAAGTGCCAAGTTTTGAAAGCGACCCCCTCCCGACCTCCCCCTTGGCAGGGGGAGGAGTTTGAGCCTGCGAATTTCTAACTCCCTACCGGAAGGGAACATAAATCCTGCGAAGCTCTAACTCCCTACCCTGACAAGAGGAAGGGAGCTCGAATCCTGCGAAGCTCTAATTCCCTCCCCTGCAAAGGGGAGGGTTAGGGTGGGGTTGCTCTTCAAGGGACCAGGAAAAAATATTTATACGAAAGGAAATACAAAAGGAGTTTGCAAAAAATTATTGCAAATAATCAGCTAACATTTTTTGGACTAAAACAAATTCTTCTTCAATGCGACGCAATTCTTCAGTGAAACTTTCAACATTGCCTTCAAGTGCTTTATGCTCAACTGAACCACATAAATTCGCTAAATGTAAAACACCTAAATTACTGCAACTACCTTTGAAGCTATGTGCGGCACGACGTATTGCGTCGCTATCAGTAGAATTTTTTAATGACTGAAGTGTAAGCACTCTACCCCTGGAGTCAGCTAAAAAAGTTTCAATTAATAATAAAAAGTCATCTTCCATAACGTCTTTGAGCGCATTGAGTGCATCATAATCAAGATGTTTTTCGTTAGTCATCATTCACCCACTCAAAAATGACATCTACTTTATTACCACAACCATAGTAATGCACCGTTTTACATAATTTTTCAACCAAAGAAATACCACGACCGCTGTAACCCAGTGTGGAAATGTCTTTACCGCTTAAAGCCGCGTGATCAAACCCTTTACCGCTATCTTCCACACATAAGTTAAGGGTTCCACCCTCAGCATTTGCCGAAAAAGTAAAATAAATGCGGACAAAACCTTCCGTTATTTCATTTAAGAGATGCTCGCGCAAACTGTAATATTGCGCAAAACCATCTGGCGATTTTTTCAGTGCAGCATCTAAACCCAACACGCCGTGTTCCAACGCATTGGAATATAATTCCGCAAGTATTGTAAAAAGACTGCCACTGAAGCTGCGCAGCTCTGGCACTTCCATAAGAATGTTTAATAAAAAGGGTAATGGATCAAATACTTTAAAACTGGCGGGGTTTACCTCGAAGGTCAAATTCCAGGTAACCATACATAATTCATGACGGATGAACGCTCGCTGCGCTTTATTATCAAGCAGATCCGGAGCCTCCATTTTTATTTCAATAAAAGATAAATCATCGTCTTGCTCGCCGCCGCCGATAAATTCTTTTACATCGGCAAGAATTTCGCCAAACAAATTTTCTGGTTGTTTATTTTTGGCAAAAATAGCCAACAAACTTTCTTCGCCATACATATCTCCATCCAGATTGCGCGCCTCATGAATGCCATCAGACCACATAAAAATCCTGTCGCCAGCATCCAAATCAAAGTACTGCACATCATCTTTAAAACTGCGTTCAGATAACACACCGAGCGGTAAATGCGTCGATTGAATCTGGATAATACTCGCATCTTTTTTTCGGTAAATCATTCCGGCTGGCAAGCCACCATTCCATACCTTAATGCGATTGCGTCGAAAATTTATATCGATCATGGTGGCGCAACAAAAAAGTCCAATGGGCAAAATCGCTTTTAATTTTTTATTGATTTCGCACAACACATCAGACATTGAAAAGCCTTTATGTATCATGTCATAAAAAATCGAAGCCAAGGGCATAGCACCAATTGCTGCAGGCAAACCGTGCCCGGTAAAATCACCGAGTAAAACCACCATATTGCCATTAGGCCGGATCGCAGCCACCATCACGTCGCCATTAAAAACCGCTAATGACGACAAAAAATATTGCACATTGCTTGCATTCAAACAGCCGCTGTGAGCAACGTTATCGAATACTTGTTTGGCAATGGTCTGTTCTTGCAATAAGCGCTGGTGATGTTGTGCTAACTGATCGCGCTGGGTCAGCATGGTGGAATGCAAACCGCGCATGCGATTAAACGATTTAATTTTGGCTTTCAGGATAACGCGGTTGTAAGGCTTGGATAAAAAATCATCGCCACCAGCGTCAAGACAATGAACCAGTGATTCAGTATCTTGTAGAGAAGTTAGAAAAATAATGGGGACTAGTTCGTCGCCAGCCAATTCCTTTATTTGTCGCGCCGCACCAAAGCCATCCAGCTCTGGCATAAGCGCGTCAAGCAAAACAATATCGGGGCGTTCTTGCTGAAAAATTGCGACAGCTTCAAGACCATTCTTTACCGAGAACACTTGATGCCCTTCTTTGCGGACGATCGCTTCCAAAATCATACGATCAGAATCAGTGTCATCGGCAACGAGGATTTTTAAGCAGTTTATCTCTTTCATAACGACATCTCAAAGCAACTACTGTAGCAACTATTTATACAACTTATCGTTACACAACTTATAGTTACTACACATCGCAACACTTCCATTCACTGTCCGTTGTGATGAAAATAATTTTTCAATCGCTTACTGGATAGTAAACAATTGTTCAAAATTTGATATCAGTAATATTTTTTTAACATCAGGTGAACAGTTCACAATTTCGATCTTGGAGCGCTCACCGCCAGCATGGTCACGCAACAGCAGCAACATACCTAGCGCCGAACTATCAAGGTAAGAAGTACCCTGTAAATCGACACAATAATGGCTGGGGGTTTGCGTAAGTTTTTCATAGCAATTACGAAAATCTTGATGGGAACTGAAGTCAAAACGTCCCTGAATGTAAATGGTGAACTGTGCACCGTCTGCGGAAACAACTGATGTGATAGCCATGTTTTACCTCTAAATATCACATTATTCGAATTATCACATTATTCGAAAATTCGTTATGTGGGTTTGGTCAACGGAGTCTTTTATTTAAACGGGTCCCATAAACCATTGGGCACTTCGCCTACACGCACTATTATTACAAACCTAAGGGTAGCCGAAAACTCTCATTTGTATAGTTCGTGATAAATAAAAGGATGAAAATTTACTCTTACAATTCTTTACGGCTGTATTGCTGGTTGGTCAAATCATCTAGTTCTTTTTGCAAGCGCTTATCTAGTAATAAATTTTCATCGTGCTCTAAACGCAGAATTAACTCTTTAATAGCTTCACACTTATGATGCGCTGTACGCCAGCGCAGTTGAATCTTATCAAGTATTATAATTAAACGCTCGACTTTAACTTGCTGTTCTTTACAAGCCTCCCCCAAACGCTGAATAAAACTACTATAGGCAATTAATTCATGGGGGCGAATGTCTATTTTTCGCGCAGCGTAATTTTGCAAATATTGTTTGGCATATTCATCCAACTCTCGCAATTGTTGCTCTTCAGCCGTAACCAACGCACGCTGCTGGCTCAATTGTTGACCGGCTTCTTGCTCTTTGCGTTCGGCCAACATTAACACAACTTGTAAACGCTTAGCGCGCGATTCCACCATAAAAGGGGCCTAATGTTAACAGCTTATATTGACAAATTAATATGCTAAATTGCGCCATTACCGATGTTGTGCGGCTAGGGGACCGGTTTTTGCGGTGGAGGGCTTGAACAGCACATGTAAATTGGCAATGGATTCTGGCATCAACACGGGTTGGTTAATGCCTTGTTGAATAAAAGCGCGTAAATGCGGGAAGCGCTCGATGGCCATATCCGTTTCGGGATCAGCTCCCGCCGCATAGGCGCCAATAGCAATCAAATCACGATTTTGCTGGTAGCGCGCTAACAACTGCTTAAAACGTTGCATTAATTTGAGGTGCTCATCCGACACAATGTTTTGCATCACGCGGCTGATAGAGGCCTCTATATCTATAGCCGGATAAATACCCTCTTCCGCCAGCTTGCGCGAGAGCACTATATGTCCGTCAAGAATCGCCCGGGCGGCATCGGCAATCGGGTCCTGCAAATCATCGCCTTCCGTTAGCACAGTATAAAACGCCGTGATGGAACCCTGTCCTTTAGCCGCATTACCAGCGCGCTCTACCAGCTGCGGAATTTTGGAAAATACGGAAGGCGGATAACCCTTGGTCGCGGGCGGTTCACCGATAGCCAAGGCAATTTCACGCTGTGCCTGGGCGAACCGCGTGAGTGAATCCATCAGCAGCAATACATTTAAACCCTTATCGCGATAATATTCGGCAATGCGGCTGGCTAATTGTGCAGAACGTAAACGCATCAGTGGAGCATCATCCGCTGGCGATGCTATTACCACCGCGCGACGTAAACCGGCGTCACCCAGGATATGATCAATAAATTCTTTTACTTCCCGACCACGCTCACCGATTAAGCCAACCACCACCACATCAGCAGTCGTGAATTTCGTCATCATGCCCATCAACACACTTTTACCGACACCGCTACCCGCCATTAAACCAAGCCGTTGTCCTCGACCTACCGTAATCAACGCGTTGATAGCGCGCACTCCCACATCCAGTGGTTCGCTAATTGGATGACGTTGCATGGGGTTAATTTCTTGCGGCGCAAAATTAAGAATCTCATCACCGATTAATGGACCTTTGCCATCAAGGGGTTGGCCAATGCCATTGATTACACGGCCTAATAGTTGCGGTCCAATGCGTATGCCTTGCTGATTTGAAACCGGCACTACCCGTGCGCCAGGCTGTAAACCCTCGACGCGTTTAATCGGCATTAAAAAAACTTTATCACCGGAAAAACCAACCACTTCTGCTTCAATACGCTTGCCATCATTATTGATAACTTCGCACTGATTGCCCACTGATATGTTCAGCCCTACTGCTTCCAGTGTTAAACCCACCGATCTCGTAATGCGCCCTTCTGCTACAGGCTCGAGATAAGCCAGTCGGCGTGGGGCATAATTTTTAAGACGAGAACTTAACGACTGACGCTCAAACATAATCAAGGACCTTTTTCCACTTATACGGGTTTACCTAGCTATCCTCTCTAGCGCCGTTATCCTCGCCATCTTCGTTTGTTAACTGGCCCGTCAAAAATTGTTCGAGAACCGTTTTTAAACGTAAGGACACGGAGTAATCCACTCGGCTTTCGGGGGTTTCCACGCGGCACCCACCAGGCTGTAAATAGGCATCGCCAAAGAAAGTCCAAGCGAGTTGCTGCTCTTCAGCATAGGTTTGCAGCTTAACCAAATCATCAGGATTAACACAAATACGAATATTTTTACTGCCCACCGGGAGGGCTGCAACGGCGGTGTTAACCAGGGTTAGAATTTGTCCGGAGTCGAGCATTAACTCGCGCTGCACCACGCTTTGTGTGAGCGAACAGATAATATCGAGAAGCATATTTTCAAGATCATCATCTTGAGCCGCCAGAGGTTGTAAGAGTGCGTGCATAAATGTTTGCAGGTGTGATTGTTCAACAGCTAATTGTGCGCGCATTTCAATCAACCCCTGTTGCCGACCCGCTTCGTAACCTTCAGCTTTGCCTTGCAGAAATCCCTCTTGCTGACCTTGTTTGAAGCCATCTTTTTCAATTGAATCATAAATTTCCTGCATGTGTTTCGCGCTCATGCCAGGCTTGCCAGCCGGAACGGGCACATCAACATTTTCAATGGTTTCTTTTCCCTGGCGCAGCAACTTATCGCGGTGTTCGCGCGCTTCTTTTTCCGCGCTGGAAAGTATCCGGCCGCTATCGGTTACGGGTGGAATAATCCAGCTGCGAATATCCCCAACATCTTCTGCAGGTATACGTCCGGGTATTTTTGCTGTCATCTGTTTATCATTCCAGTTTATGCAGGGCGCGAATACGCCTGACAAAAATTAAACCATCGCTTCGCCACTGCCGCCCAACGAGATTTCACCCGAATCGGCCATACGCCGCGCAATGGTGAGAATTTCTTTTTGCGCCGCTTCCACATCGGATAACCGCATCGGAGGCTTGGTTTCCAAATCGTCGCGCAGTAATTCGGCTGCACGTTTGGACATATTTTGAAATATTTTTTCCTGCAATTGTTCATCCGCACCTTTTAGCGCAACAATTAACACCTCAGATGAAACTTCACGTAGCAAGGCTTGAATACCGCGATCTTCTACATCCTTGAGATTATCAAACACAAACATCAAATCTTGAATTTGATTACCCATGTCTTCATCAAGCTCTTTGATGGAATCCATCAAATCGGCCTCGATAGAACCTTCCAGATTGTTCATAATTTCCGCCGCCACTTTGTAACCCCCCATGGCTTTGGTTTGCGAACTGGCGTTGCCGGAAAATTGCTTTTCAAGAATATCGTTTAATTCTTGTAACGCACTAGGTTGCACAGTGTCCAGTGAAGCCACCCGCATCATGATATCAATGCGAACTTTTTCGGTAAAAAAGGCGAGAATTTCAGCGGCCTGATCCGCGTCTAAATATGCGATAACGATGGCCTGAATTTGCGGATGCTCATTGCGAATAATATCGGCCACTGAACGTGGGTCCATCCACTTTAAAGTGTCTAGCCCGGTAGTGTTACCACCCAATAAAATTCGATCGATCAATCCATTTGCTTTATCTTCACCCAATGCTGTCACCAGCATTTTGCGAATATAGCCATCCGCGCCAACACCTAAACCTGTGAGGGTGCGAACTTCATCTAAAAAATTACCAATCACGTTTTGCACATCTGCCTGTTGCACATTACTGAGCTGCGTCATTGCACTGCCGATACGCTGTACTTCTTTAGGCCCCAAATGCTTAAGGATTTCTGCAGCATCACGCTCACCAAGCGACATAAGTAAAATGGCGGCCTGATCTATAGAGCGCAATTTAGTTTTAGCTCTATCAGACTTATCGGGAGGACTACTCATCTAGTTACCCACTTTCTATTCGGCATTATGATGCTGTGTGCAATGGTCCTTTGTGTCATCAGTAATCTTCTCGTTGCTATTTTCCTGATTGTTATTTTTCGCGCGGCTATTCTTCTTGATTGACCCATTTTTTCACCACCTGTGCAACCCGGCCCGGATCATCGGCGATCAAGCCTTTAATAGAATCCAGCTGTTGTTCGTAAGCTTGCTCTGGTCCACTTAGCATCAGCGAGCTACCACCACTTAACGTAACTGTATCATCACCGCTCATATGCCCCAGACCGGCGGCCTCCAAGGCTGCTAACTGCCTCGCGTCCTCTTGTTCAGCAATACCGCCACCCGAGCGGGCAATACCTCTAAAAACGGGGCGTAGCAACCCAAAGATTAATGCCAAAATAATGACCACTCCGGCAATTGATTTAACATGCGGCAGTAGCCATTTTTCCCACCAGGGTGTCGTTGGCAGCTCAGCTTCCAGCGCAGCATTGGCACTGGCATTCAGAAAGGGTGCGTTTAGCAAGTTAACACTATCGCCGCGCACAGCTGAGTAACCCACCGCGTCTCTCACCAGTATAGTCAAGCGTTCGAGTTCAGCAGGAGTCCATGGTTGGCGAGTCTCCAACCCTTCAGCGTCTTTAACCATTTTGTCGTCGACAACCACCGCGACTGTAATGCGTTTTAGCGTACCTTGTTGGTGTTTGGTGTAACTCACCGTGCGATCCAATTCAAAGTTACGCGTAGCCTGTTCGCGATTATTACCTGCTGGTTTGGCCACTGGTGCCTGGCCAGCTGCAGCTGCAGCGGTTGCTTGTTCTGGAACCTGTGCCGCAACGGGCGGTTGATTGGTCAATGCGCCGGGAATTCCAGCGGCCGCATCATTACCACTACGTATTTCGGTAAGGGTTTGTTCACTGCGCATGGCAGGCAAATCCGGGTTAAAGGTTTCCGCTGCTTGTTCAATCGCCGTGAAATCAATATCGGCGCTAACTTCCGCGCGAAACTTACCATTGCCTACCACCGGCGCTAAAATTCCGCCAATACGTTTAATCAGAGATTCTTCGACAGCATGTGCATATTCATGTTGTTTACCGGCAAGCAATAATTCCTGACTATCTTCGCCCGTGGATAACAAGTTGCCGTGTTGATCCACTACAGTCACATCGGCAATTTTCAAATTGGTCACACTGGAAGCCACCAAATTCATGATGGCTTTTACTTGTGCTGGCTCCACCATTCTGCCGGCGAAAACTTCTACAAAAACCGATGCAGTTGGCTTGGAAATATCGCGCACAAAGACCGTTTGTTTGGGAATGGCTAAATGTACACGGGCACTGCGGATAGTATTAATACTGGTAATCGTCCGCGCTAATTCTCCCTCAATGCTGCGTTGATAACGGGTGCCCTCCACAAATTGACTGGTACCTAAAGGTTGCTCTTTATCCATCAATTCAAAACCTGGCGTTGCGCTGCCAGGCAAACCAACTTCTGCTAATTTTAAACGTGCGATATGGATATCTTCAGCAGCGACCAGTACTGCACCGGTGTTGTTATCCAATTTGAATTTAATGCTATTTTGCTCCAATACTTGCGTAACACTACTCGCATCCAAATTATCCATGCGGCCCAATAACGGCCGATAATCTTCACCCTGGGTCCAGAGCACTACGGCAAAGCCGATGGCGACACTCGCCGCTAAAGCAACCATCAACCCGACCTGACGAAACAGATTCATACTGGTAAAGCCTTCGGCTAAATCACCGCTACGGAGTTTACCGGTAGCGGGAAAATTTCCAGTGCTCGCTGCAGTAGCCATAATGATTAAACCTTTTATTTAGTTGTAATATTTTTCAAAACACTAACTTCATTCACACATAATTTTTAGCGAGTCAACGTTAAATGGGCATATTCATTACGTCTTTGTAAGCATCCACCAATTTATTACGCACCTGCACCATTGCCTGAAAAGATACTGAAGCTTTTTGCGAGGCAATCATGACATCCGTAATATCTACACCCGCTACACCTTTTTCGTAAGCGTCAGCCATGGAGCCGGATTTCTGTTGCACATCGTTTACGTTATTTAGGGCCTTCGTCATTAAATCACCGAAGCTTGGCATCTTATTGGCGGGTTCTACTTGCAAACCTTGTAAGGCACGATTGGGTGCCATATCGCCAACAGCCAAACCCTGCGGCCGTTGAAATGCTTGAGTTTGCATTTTCATGCTGCGCATATCACCGAGTAAACGATTGATATCAACACGATCAGTCATGGCAAAGCTCCTGTAATAAACGGTAAAAAGAACCGACATAAAAAAGTGGTGTGGCAATAAAGGTCTGCGACAAAAAAATGTCGCACTCACCGCATACTGGGGATAAAGCACAAAGCAGGCCAAATCTTGCCGCACGGCAAGCAACGGCCAACAAATTCCTTTTATTTATAAAACTTACTCAGGGTTCATATAACTGCCCTATTTCCTTCATATTGCTGTCACTAAAGTTGCGTATTTTCTGAAATCGCACAAACACATTAGCAGCGAGGAGAAACAACATGAATCAAGCACTTGAACATCATGACTGCGACCGAATGGAGCTCGCCATGTCCGCCTATTTAATGGATGCTGTTGTAGCAAGGAGTAAACACAACAAAATAAAAATGAATATGGAATGCAGAAGAAAACTGGAAATAAAAGCGGAAGAGCGCCGCTTAGCGCGCGCGATTTCGGAATTTGAATTTAATTAATTGTTTATTTTATAGCGCCGGCAATATTGGCAAGGTCACTTGCAATTGCGGTGCAGTAAGCGCTGCCATAAACGCCACTATATCCATTACTTCTTTATTCGATAAGTTCAATGATTTGAGATTTGGTGACAGATTTTTTTTACTGTCGCCACCGCGATTGTAGTGCTCCATAACCTCGGTGAGCGTCTTCGCTGAGCCATCATGAAAATAAGGTGCCGTCACAGCTACATCACGCAAGGTAGGAGTTTTAAATGCTCCCTTCAATGATGGCACCGCTCTTATGGCAAAACGCCCCAAATCTGCATCGGGTTCATCGAAGCTTTTCAATCCAATATTATGAAAACCGTCATCTGCGAAATTAGGTGCGGAATGACAAATAGCACAATTGCCTTTTGTAGGGTCTTCAAATAGCCGAAACCCCCGTATTTGTTGTTCGGTCATTGCCTTGGCATTTCCCTTTAGCCAACGATCAAATGCCGAATTGGTACTAAGAATTGTCCGCTCAAAAGAGGCAATTGCTTTAGCGACAGTCTTGCGATCAATTGCCTCACCAGGATAGGCTTTGCTAAACAAAATTTTATATTCACCACTCGTATTCAACCGCTTTTCCATGACTTGCATATCAGTGTGCATTTCGTCTGGAGAATTCATGGGCGCAGTCACCTGGTCCTCAAGATTTTTAATGCGCCCATCCCACATTTGTAGAGAACTATAGGCTGCATTAATTAGCGTAGGCGAAGCACGTTCCAATTCCTTACCTTTAAAACCCACACCTTTAGCACGACCATCAGCCCAACCAAGCCCCGGATTGTGACAGGTAGCGCAGGAAGTAATACCATCACCCGATAAACGTGGATCAAAAAACAATACTCTACCCAGCTCTATCCGTTCCTGCGTGGGCTTGTTCTCCTCAGGAAATGATGGTGCCTCCAGTATTAGCCACTTTTGATCTTCCGAAGTCGGTTGCATTTTATAACCAGCAAAAACCTGGCTGCAGAAACCAGTGAAAACCATAAAGATAAATAAAAACTTTGATAAAAAATTCACAAATATTCTCTCAGTAAAAATTAATTTCCAGATGAACTTTTATTCACTGCTGCAGAACTCGCTGCCACCGGAGCTATAGTGCGTAAGAAGCTAACGATATCGGTTACCTGCTCATTAGTTAGCTCTTCAGCCCAGGGCGGCATAAATTCAGAGCGCCCTAAAGCCTTGCCACCTTTGCGAATAATTTGCTCCTTGTAGCTGTCAGACATGATGCTACGACGAAGATTAAAGGGTGGCGGATTGTACAATTTAGCAGCCCGACCGTTGCCCTCAGCGTTTACACCATGACATAACACACAATAATTTTGATAAGCAATGGAACCACGATAGGCCGAGGCTTCCAGGGTATCCTTAACGGGATAATCACCTGCAGGGTTAGAACTCGCGAAAGCCAACGAGTAACTACTCATGCACAGCAAAAAGTATAGCGCCTGATGGAACCACTGCATCATGGGCTCACTTCAACGGTTAATTTCATTGCCGGGTGAATCGCGCATTCAATATCAACTGTGCCGGGTTTTTCGAAAGTTACAGTTCTTGACTCTCCTTTCGGATAAGATCCAAGATCAAACAATTGAATGTCGGAAAGTGAAAATATATTGTGGTTATAAGGGTCCATATTTTTAAATTCGACTTTGTCCCCCACCTTCACGCTAAGTGTCGATTTACTAAATGCCTTATCTTTTTGTTCAACAATAAAATTTGCCGCATTCGCACCCAGGGATGTGAAAAGAAAGATTACCAGCGGGAGTATTTTCTGAATATTCATATGCACCTTCACTTTATAAATAAAAAAATTACAACAAAAAATAAAACACTGAAAACAAACTAAAAAACAAACTTAAAGAAAAAATTGCAGGTTAGGCGTTCAGTGAAAATTGGGCCATCATCCCTTCCAGCTCGCTTGCCGCGAGGCGTAAGCTTTCAGAGTTTTTATTGAGCTGTGTTGCCTGCGACTTACAGTCAACTCCGACATCCGCCAATACGGTGATATTCCGTGTAATTCCCGCGATATCCCTACGCTGGGCGCTCATCCAGTTGGCAATCTCTTGCATGCGATCGCGCATATGCTGTGCGTCTTCACTGGATGTCGCTACCTTGCCAGCCATATCGCGCAAGCGCTGGGTATTAACATCGGCATCTGCGGCTGACGTCTGCAAGGAATTGACTGTGACATTCACATCTGACACAACATTGCCGGCGAGATTAGTAATTTCTTCAGTCGCCGCTTGCGTGCGTTTGGCCAGGTTACGCACTTCGTCAGCAACCACAGCAAAACCGCGACCTTGCTCACCCGCGCGTGCCGCCTCAATAGCTGCGTTCAAGGCTAATAAATTGGTTTGCTGAGAAATTTGTGAAATGGAACCGGCAACTGCCGTAATTGTGTTGACCGCCGTCAACAAATTTTGCGATACACGGAGCGTATCTTTTATACGCGCGCGATAACCCTCAAAATCCGTTTCCATAAGCTGAACTATCTCTAAATTTTCTTGCATGCGATGCAGTGATTTGTCGCTGCCCAACAAGGCATCGGCAACGCTGTCGGCAACTTGCGTTGTTGCTGTCAGCGCGGTGTCAGAACCCTCAAGCAGCGCACCAATTGAAGCCTGCAAAGAGGATTCACTTTGTTTGACTGAATCAGCGACTTGCGTAATGTCACCGGCATAGCTACAAATTTGACTGGAGCCATCACGAATCCCGATAACCATCGCATTCAAGCTAACCAAAGTGCTACCACAGGCCGCCAAAGTTCGCCCTACTTCATCTTCACCCGTTTGCTCAATTCGCATATCGAGCTTGCCCGCTGCCATTTGCGAAATAGTCGATTCAAGCTGGCGCAGGGGTTTCACTAACAGTCTGCGCATCGACAGGGATAGGAGAACAACGAGCAAAATTGTCGCTGCCATTGTTATCGCCAATTCAATTTCCCGCTGCCGCCCGTCCTGAGCATTACGTGTAGCCAATTCAGCGAGGTCCGCCAGCAGGCCTAATTGCTCGTTAAAAATCGTATTGGTCAATACTTCAATGCGTAGCACGGAAGGATTTATTAAGGGGATCTCAGCCATGGCCGCCGCATCATTGTTATTTTTACCGGCCTGCAGTACGCGTAGCCGCATGGGCTTGATTTGCAGGTCGAGCGCCACTAATTCTTTTACTTGCGAATTTTCCGGCAAGGTAGCGGACAATTGTTGTAACGCCTCCTCTAGAAACGAAGCATTTTTAATGGCCTCGATCGCCGCAATACGAATATCATCACTTTCGCTGGCTGTTATCAGCTTGTACAGGGCACGATCCATAGCTAAGGAAGAAAGGCGTGCGTTAGCCGCCGCCTCCATACGATGATGGACTATATCGACATTACCTTTAAAGCTCGAGGTCAGGCGTTCGATGGTGTAAATCCCGACACCACCGACCACCAGGATGCCAGCACAGAAAAGCGCCAGCAGAATTAAAATTTTATGTCCCCAGGATAAATTAGCGAATAAAGTCATGCGTCACGATTCTAAAATGGTTTAACAGTTGGTGCTCGATCCAGGATTACTTAATAGATCTCAGCTGAAACGCCGCGGATACAACAGTTCAGATTTTTAGTCTAGATGCGGTTAGTTGGATACGCCAATTTATTCCGTAATTGCATAACCTTTTCACGCAGATTTACGCAGACGCGCTATTTTGGTCTCTTAAGGTCTGTAAACTTATTCTTATACATTCTAGGATATTTTTACGGTTGCACCTTTTTTATGAAGATAGCAAAGCCATTAGCAGCGAGACAAACTCGTGAACCAGACACTGCAACGTCATGATTCCAATGTAATGGATAGGGCGTCCACGTATGAACTAAACGCGATTGCAGCAAGGACATGCCCAACAAAATAAAAATGAATATAAAATGCAGAATAAAATTAGCGATAAAGCGGAAGATCGGCGATTAGAGCGTGGGATTCCAGAATTTAATTTTGATCAATTTTATTATTTAATTCAATAACAATGCGCTGCGGGCTAGCCAGGATATCCATACCCCGCTTAAAGCTAGACATACTATTAAATAGTGCATCGTAGCTACCGTCAGCCTCCGCCAATCTTAACCCTCGCTCAATTCGCATTGCTAATTTGGCATTATCTTTTTTAACAAAAAAACTGTACTTTGCCAGTAGGTCGTACTTAAGAATGAAATTATTTTCTATCACTAAGCCATCTTTTTCGAAGTTTACAAAATCATAGCCAATTTCATGCAAGCCCCGGGAGATAAAATCAACTCTATGGGCTTCTAACATTTTATACAAACCCAAATAATTTGGCGTAGTCATAACGTTAAAACCATTGGCTTTTAAAATTTTGGTATCTGTCCAATGCAATCCGCTTCCAGCAGTTAATTTTCGCAACTCATCCAACGAGTGAATTTTGTCGAAAGTAGCTTGGTCATGACTATTGATCAAGAGTATGTGGTAATTGTTAAGGTCTTTTAAAATATTAGCCGATACAACTCTAACTGTGTTTTTGCGCTCCCTGGTAACCGTTCCCCACATAACGTCTATACCGCTGCCAGCAATTAGCATAGCGCGGTCTCGCTCAGTGCCGTTACCGTGGTAATTATGACGAATAACGAATGGGCCATCCGTTTCCCTGGTTTTCGCCAAGGCCAAAAATAATAATTTCTCAAAATAATAGCGAGGATCTGAGGCGTTAAGATTTTGCGGATTGGATATAGCCACTTGCAACACTTCTGCATTGGCACCGCAACACACCAATAACAGATACCACGACAATAATTTGCAGAGTCGATGAAAAGTAATGTATGAATATACCCAATGATTGCAAAATAGCAGCATGGACAACCCTTAATTTCTGCACCACAGCAGAATTCAATCCTGGATGCACTCTTGGTATAGTTCAGAAGTAGTCGGCTTGCCACTATTATATGCTCTACTCTGTAATGGAATAACCTTCCTCACGTAAGCGCGCCATTTTGTAACGTAAAGTGCGTGCGCTTATACCCAAGCGTTCTGCAGTATTTTTGCGACTACCACCTTCTTTGTGCAAAGTGTCCATGATAATTTCATATTCCCGTTGTTTTAAATCATTACCCAACGCCGGACTAGGTATGAACGGCGATAAGCTAAGTAATGAAAGCTTATCGTGATTAATATTTTGTACTTGCAAATCCTGTGAAAAATCTCTTGCGGATTGGACATTGTTTGCATTTGCAATAAAGTTGCGGGCCAATGATGAGGGATGTTGTCCGGAATGTTGGCTAAGCTGCTGATGAGGTTGATGCTGCGATTGATAGTGCAAAGCCGCCTCTACCAAAGTTGGTTTTTGGCTGTAAACATCCCGTGTATTCAAACCTAAATCCTCTGCATTGATAGAATTTGCCATTTGTAAAATCAAAGCACGCTGCATAATATTATCTAACTCTCGCACATTCCCCGGCCACGAATAACTCAACAAGGCTTGCTGAGCAGACGCGGTTAGAGTTACGCCATGACGGTTTTGTTTTTGAGCATGACGCTGCAGAATTTTTTCTGCCAAGGGCACTATGTCTTCTACCCTATCGCGTAAAGGGGCCCATTGCAGTGGCAGCACACTTAACCGGTAATACAAATCTTCACGAAATTTTCCTGCAACTACTTCGCAGCGCATATCACGATTTGATGTGGCAATAACGCGTACATCTAATTTGATTGTCTTGCGGCCACCCAAGCGTTCTACCTCGCGCTCTTGCAACACACGCAATAGTTTTGCTTGCAAACTGATATTCATTTCCGAGATTTCATCCAGCAATATGGTGCCGCCATTCGCTTGTTCAAATTTTCCAGGAGCACTGGAATGTGCACCGGTGTAGGCACCTTTTTCGTGGCCAAACAGCATGGCTTCCAACATGTTTTCGGGAATGGCTGCGCAGTTAATAGCAATAAACGGTTGTTGCGCACGCGGTGAGTGGTTGTGAATATAGCGTGCGAGCACTTCTTTACCGGTGCCGGATTCACCCACAATTAATACCGTAGATTCAGATAGCGCTATGCGCTGCGCCAGTTGCAACAGTTGACGACTTGAAGCTGCATGGGCAATCGGCTCATCACCTTTAATTTGCGCAACACCTAAATGACGCGCAATAGTTTCAACTAACATTTTGGGTGCGAAGGGTTTTACCAAGTAATCTGCTGCACCATTTTTTATCGCATCAACTGATTGGCTGATACTGGCGTATGCAGTAATCAATATCATAGGAATGTGTGGATATTCTGCTTTCACTTCGGTCAACAAATCATGACCGCTCATTGCGCCCATATTGACATCGGAAATAATCATGCGTAAATCTTTAACTTGCGTTAATAGTTGCAGCGCTTCTTCTGCACTCTTCGCAGTGACAACGTCATACTTTACTAACTGTAAAGTATCTGCCAAGGCTTCACGTAAATTTCGATCATCTTCCACTACCAAAATTTTTATTGCATTATTTGCAACATCATTCTCCGATGAAAAATTGGATGGAAAATTCGATGATGTAAACGAAGGCACCGCGAGTGAACTGAGGCCCATGTTATTTCTCCTGCTGAATAGTGAAAGGCACATAGAGGCTGGCACAAGTGCCATGCCCAAAAGTAGACTGCAAATTAAAATGGCCGTGATGGGCTTTAGCAATAGCTTTCACCACTGCCAAACCAAGACCTGTGCCCTGCGCTTTGGTAGTGACGAACAATTCGCCGAGATTAGGCAATAATTCTGGTGCTATGCCAGGGCCGGCATCGCAAACGGCAATCATTAATTGCACGTTTTCGCGGACATTTTTACCCGATACATCTTTCATTATTTTGCTGTTCGTTAGCGCGAAAGTAATGCGTAAACTAGCTTTTGCTTCTGCTGCCTGAATTGCGTTATTGACAAGATTTAATAAAGCCCCGATAAGCGCCTCGCGATTACAGTGAATGACTTTTTCGTCGCATTCATTGCGCCAAAAACAAACTGATTCCGTCGTCATCAAGGGCACTTCCATGGCCTCGGCTAATGCGTTCTGTAACTCCTTCACCGTAACAACATCATTGAGTGGCAATTCGCCTTTCGCGAACACCAACATATCCTGTACCTGGCGTTCGATATTATTTAAACGATTGCAAATTTTTTCAGAAAATTGTTGACGTTTTACTTCATCCAAAGTGCTATTACACAGGTGACCGGCATACAACATAGCCGCTGATAAAGGGGTGCGAATTTGATGCGCTAATGCGCTCATCATTTTACCCAGTGCAGAGAATCGTTCACTACGACTTAATTCACTTTGCAGACGACGAGTTTCAGTTTGATCGGTCAGTAAAATAATTTGCCCGTTAACACCAAGGTTACGGGTAGCAATACTAATACGACGACCATCGCGCAGAGACACCTCATGACCATCGTCTTGCCGTGGCGCAAAACTGCGAGCAATGACATCGCGCCATAATTGACCCGATAATGGCTCACCCAATAAATCAATTGCAGCCGGGTTACTTTCTGAAATACGCCCTGAAGAATCCAGCACCACTACACCGCCAGGAAGAAAGTTAAGTAAATTTTCCAGGCGATTGGCAATCTTTTCTTTTTCCGCCAAGTCTTTCAGCCGCTGATCAGCAGCACTATTTAACTCCTGATTCAACTCCGCAACGCGGTTTTCCAGTAAATAATAAGAGTCAGTTAATTGTTGTGACATTTGATTAAATAATTCAAACGCACTTTTTAGATCCTGGTCACCGCTATTAGAAACAATCATTTTATCGGCAACGAAGATTTTGTCAAAAACGACAATCGCATCAATATGGCTATCGACAAATTCTCCTGCAACCACGGATTTTTTTGCAGGAGAAGATTCAACCTTCATAACCGGCACCAGTGATAAAGCAGCAGCTGTAGAAGTATTATGAATGCCAGCCATCGACTAACCCTCTATGAATAACGTCAAACAATCAACGCAAAATATTTCTCTACAAAGGGTTTAGCAAAGGTAATGCCAATATATTTACATATTAAAAATCAATGAGTTACGAAATACCACCGCAATGCAGTCAAAACCTTGGCAGTACTTGCCGAGGCGTAAGGCCAAGTTACAAGCAAATCAGCTATACACGCTGGCCTGTTTAAAAATTCCTGAATTTCGTTTAAAACCAAGACGAATATTCGCAGCTTTTTTAACTGCATTAGAGCCTAACCCTGGTTCTAATAAACGTATGCTGGCATACAGACCCTATCTTCCAAAAATGAAATTATCTACTCTCCTCCTGACAACAGGATGAAAATAAATTTTCGACAATTTAAACATGTCGTTATTAAAATATTAACTATAGGAATAATGAATCATGAATAAAGATCAAATCGAAGGTACCGTAAAAAATGCAGCTGGCAAAGTACAACAAAAAGTTGGCGAAGCCGTAGGTAGCAAAGAACAGCAAATAAAAGGCTTAGGAAAACAAGTTGAGGGTAAAGCGCAAAAAGCAGCTGGTAATGTAAAGGAAAATGTTAAAGATGCGGCAAGACATCGCTAATTATCTACAACATTTTTAATTACCGCTTTTAGCCGGTAAAACCTATCGGCTGTTAATCTTTCAGTTTAGTATCTATTAGGCAAAATGGATCTCCAAGCAAGTAAGCTGGAGATCCATTTTGCTATTAACAGCACATCATGATTTCCCTTCTCAACCAAGCATCTACAATATATCAAAACCGTTTTGTACCTGAACAGTGACGATTAGAACAGCTATTGAAGGCTCTAGCTAACGCTCGACAATTTACTGATTGATAAAGCCGCGGATTTTCTCAGCAGTTTTTTTCAATGTGTCAGCATCAGCATTTTTTGCATACGCGAAACTCAAATCTTCCATAGAGTCCATGGGCACCAAATGGATATGAGTGTGTGGAACTTCTAAACCGGCAATCATCATTCCTATTCTTTTGCACGGAAATGCGAGCTTCAATGCATGAGAAATTTTTTGGCTAACACGAATAAGATGTGCCATTACGTCCTCAGGCAAATCGGTCCACTGATCCACTTCCATTCGGGGAATAACCAATACATGACCTGGACGAATAGGCTGGATTGTTAAAATTGCCACAGCAATATCATCCTTCCATACAAAATTACCGGGAATTTGGCCTTCTATAATTAAACTAAATACACTTGCCATTGTTTTCTCCTCATAAATGATAATGTTGCAGCTAATAATCTAACTTATTAATAAATCGCCAAACCGTAGCCTAGCAATTGTTTCGCTAAAAATTCATCGAGCTGTGTAATATTTTCATTTTGCAATTGGCCTGTATCAAAGCGTAACTCAATAAATTCATAACCGTTTTTTCGATAAAATTCCTGTTTGCTCAATTCGATATTCAATACCGCAGCAGTCGCTTCGGTATCAGCAATGTCGATAGCAATTTGCAAATCAGGTAGAAAAAAATCAGCGGTCACTTTTTCATTGCCCGATCGCAAATCATAATGACAAGCATGATGGACGCCACCAAGATACAACCAATTTTCTACTACAAAGGCAGATTGGACAGCTAACACATGCCCACTTAATGTTTTGTGCGTGTGCGTAAATTCTGCACCCGTAATTTGGCCAATCGCCGCTTGGAAAATCACATTGTCCAGCAAGGTTTCTGGCCAGGTAACAAACGGAACTCCCGATTGCTCGCTGGTATGTTGCTCGCCACCCATTAATTTTCCGCGCGGCGTAAGCAGCCAGCCACGTATATGTTTCTTGATCCATCCGCACTCGGCCAATAGTAAATTCACTAAACGTGCAGGCAAATGCACTTTACCGCCAAGGTGCGTTGCGCTTAAGGGTGCCTCGGGCAACAACTTTAATAAAGGGTGATCCTGTATTGATTCCGGCCAGGCGATATATTCGCCATACTTCGGATGATTAATATAAATACCCCCTTCAAACTTACCTTTTTCGGTAAGCTGCCAGTGATTATCTACCTTCAACATCCATCCACCCTGCGCCAGTAAAACAAATAGCTCTTTGCTTTCCTTATGGAGCAAGCGCGCCAGGGCGGTGGTAGAAATATGCTTTTCAGACATGGGGTTACCTTTTAGCCTTTTCAGGCGAGGTGAAAACGAACAATTTACTCGTTGGGCGCGAGTCTAACCGAAGCCAAAGCCAGCCACTAGCTAGCTGAAACAGCGCTGGCGTATAAATTATTATTCTTATGCTATTTTTGCTGGCTTTAAATTAACCAAACCCTTATACTGCGCGCACTTTCAGTAAAGCCCCTCCTATTTCGTGAGATTAATGTTGCGGGGTTATGCTGAGCAGGCAGGATGCCTGAGGGCTGCCCAACACTGACACGACCGTTCTTCATATCAGCCTGCCAAAAGTGCGCAATCATCGCAGAGTTAGGATTAACTCGCCGATTGCACTGTGCTTAAGTTTCTTAGTGTTAGAAAAGCACGCGGGATTCGTTGATTTAATCGCCTCAAATTGCATTAGGCTTTATTGCCGCAATTCTTATTTGTGTGTCACTTTTTTGAAGTTTCGCACCCATAGCGACCCGATCATCGCGCCCACATGGGCTCCACAATTTTATTGTGGCGCAATAATGATTCGATCAAAAGATAAAAGACAAACACCTTACTGCCAATTAGTTATTACCTAATTTGCTATGACTCACTTTGCTTTTATTTTTTATATCATAGGTTTTAAAAAATGACTGACCAAATTCTCTTTACCGACTTAGCCCTTTCTGCCCACGTACTTAAAGCCATTCAAAATGTTGGCTATGAAGTGCCCTCACCCATTCAAGCCGCAGCCATCCCAGTGCTATTAGCCGGTGGTGATATTGTGGGTATGGCGCAGACCGGAACCGGTAAAACAGCGGCATTTGCCTTGCCCCTATTGTCGCGCATCGACATGAAACAAGCCGACCCGCAAATTCTTGTGCTCGCACCGACTCGCGAATTAGCTATCCAGGTAGCTGAAGCATTTCAAAAATATGCCAGCGAAATCCCGGGCTTTCACGTACTGCCGATTTACGGCGGCCAGGAAATGTCTACCCAATTGCGTCAACTAAAACGCGGTGCCCATGTGGTTGTCGGCACGCCAGGTCGAGTGATGGATCACTTGCGTCGCGGCAGCTTAAACCTGAATGGCTTGAAAGCATTAGTGCTTGATGAAGCCGACGAAATGTTGCGCATGGGCTTTATTGACGACGTTGAATGGATTCTGGAACACACTCCAAAAACCCGTCAAACTGCACTTTTTTCTGCGACCATGCCAAAAGAAATTCGTCACGTTGCCAACAATTATTTAAACAATGCGCAAGAAATTAGCATCGCTAGCAGCCAATCAACTGATGCGAACATCGAGCAAGTTTATTGGATGGTCAGTGGCACTAACAAATTAGATGCACTCACTCGTATTCTTGAAGTTGAACCCTTCGACGGCATGATTATTTTTGTGCGCACAAAAACTGCCACAGTTGAACTTGCTGAAAAATTAGAAGCACGCGGCTATTCTGCATCACCTTTAAACGGTGATATGAATCAACAATTACGCGAGCGTACCATTGAACGCTTAAAAACTGGCAAGCTTGATATAGTTGTGGCAACTGATGTTGCTGCACGCGGTATCGACGTTGAGCGTGTCAGTCACGTTGTGAATTATGATATTCCTTACGATAGCGAAGCTTACGTTCACCGCATTGGTCGTACCGGTCGCGCTGGACGTAGTGGCAAAGCAATTCTGTTCGTAGCACCACGTGAAAAACGTTTGCTCTACACCATCGAAAAAGCTACTAAAAAGCCGATTACCTTGATGGAATTACCTAGCGGCGCCACAGTCACCCAGCATCGCATTGAACAATTTACATCACAAATTACTACAGCATTAACCGAACAACCAGACATGTCATTCTTTAATGATTTGTTGGCTGAATTCAGCAATAAAAATGATGTGTCGCCAGAAGAAATTGCTTCTGCTTTAGCCTATATTTTGCAAAAAGACCGTCCCTTACAAGTTAAATTTACCGATGTAAAACCAGAGCGTGAACGCAGCAGCCGCGATGACCGCCCAAGCGAGCGCAGTGATCGCGGTGGCCGTGACGAACGCGGCAGCCGTGACCGCAATGATCGTCCGCGTGAAGATCGTGGCGACCGCCCAAGCCGTGACGACCGTCCGCGTGAAGATCGTCCGCGCCGTGAAAGCGGCAACGATGAAAATATGCAGCGCTACCGCATTGAAGTAGGTCGCAATCACGAAGCGCGTCCTGGTGATATCGTTGGCGCAATTGCGAATGAAGCTGGCATTTCCAGCAGCAATATTGGCCATATTAAATTGCACGATGAATTCTCAACGGTAGATTTGCCAAAAGGTTTGGCAGCGGATGTGATCAATCATTTGAAAACAGTGCGCGTACGTAACCGCCCACTGCAAATCAGTGTTGATCAAGGCGGTGCAGGTAGTAGTTCTGGTGGTGGCAATCGCGACTCAGCTGATCGCGCACCGCGCAGCTTCTCTGACAAGCCTCGCGGCGACAAACCTTTTAGCGATAAGCCACGTAGCTTTGACAAACCAGGTTCTGATAAGCCACGTAGCTTCTCGGACAAACCACGCATGACTTCAGATAAACCACGCAGCTTTACTGATAAGCCTTTAGGCGCTTCAGACAGACCACGCAGTCGTGACGATGCGCCGCGCGGGAAATTAACTCTTGGCGACAAACCAAAAGCGCGCGCTAGCGCAGGCGAAGCAAAAAGTTTTCGTCCGAAAAAGTTTGATTAATACTGAAGTTTAAAAGCTTCATTTATAAAAAAAGGCTAGCAATTTAT
Organism: Pseudomonadota bacterium; assembly: GCA_040386215.1. Lineage (GTDB taxonomy): Bacteria > Pseudomonadota > Gammaproteobacteria > Pseudomonadales > Cellvibrionaceae > Cellvibrio. Next base: position 96,732 of record JAZKFX010000001.1, on the reverse strand, counting down.
TGCTAGCCTTTTTTTATTTGTAGGGTTTTGATTTGTTTGCTTTTTTTAAAACTGCACTACTATTTTCCTCCATCCAGATGCTCACAAATGCTAGCCGCATGCGGATTTTTTCAATGGACAACATTTCCCCCAACGCACGGCCTATATCTGGGGGCGCAGCAACGCTGACGGGGACTTCAGACCATGAAGCCGGCCTAACATGATTATGACGAGGGTCAAAATTTGTCTTGATGTGTGGCGCATAAATGGCTATTATTTGTGCCGCTTTGCCATAAAAAGGATTTGGGATCTAGCCATCACTTCCTCAAATTTTCGCCCCTTTTTATTTTTAGTTACATTGTTTTTAATTAGTTGTTCTTTAGCACTCCTATTTTCCAAGTGCAATGCAATGGACTAAAGCAATCGCACAATATGAGTTTTCCAATACATAACAAACACTTGTGTTGTTGCTGAGGCAGCACATCTCATTTTTTGGTAATTGAATATGCGTAGAACAAATTTTTTAGGTTTATGTTTTTCAGTGATAGCTTTTGCATTAATGTTACAGGGTTGTGGCGGGGGCTCGTCTAAATCAAAGCCAATTGCACCAACCGATTCGAGTGCCGCAACCTCAGCTTCAGCAAATACTTCATCGCAAGCAAGTAGCAACCCATCGCAAACAACCAAATTAACCCTTAGCGGTTTGGTAGTTGCCGACGCACTTGCCGGTGCAGATATTGAAATTACTGTTGGAACTCAGCGCTTCACCACCAAAGCGGATGCGCAAAAACACTATCAACTGGAATTGATAGTTAACGACGAAAATTTAAATGTGCCCTTCTTTGCAAAAGCCACAGGCGTAAACACTAACCAGTGGGTTCAACTTGCGGCACTATTTCCTTCAGTTGGTGCACTTAAAAATTTGGCTGGCAGTGATGGAATTTTAGATAGTAATGAATACTTTGGCGTAAACATTAGCAGCTTTACTACTGCAGAATTTGTGTTGGCGAGGGAAATCAACTCAGAACTAAACAATGACGAGGATCGTAAGGCAGCATTGCTTTCAATCTCTACGCTACGCCAAATGGAAATAGCAGGAATGATAATGGCATTTATGACCACTACAGACTTTCATTTGCCGAGCAACACAGCGACTACACTTGATTTTGCGCTCGATTCGAATATCACTATGACTTATATTCGGGTATTAAAAGAATCGAATCCAGCCTTAGTTAACGAAGCAATTGCAAATATCAAAAGTGATGAGCAGCGATTAAATATTTCATCCCAGCTTACAAAAGGCCAATACTTAATTGAATCAACAAATTTTACTTACCTTATTGATTTAAATGAGGATGGCACTGGTCGACTACAAACAGGAAATATCCCGGTGAATCAAATATGGATTAACAGTGATGGCATTAAATATGTAGATAGCCCCCTCACCTGGGTGAAAACAGGTAAATCCATAAAGATTAACTTTGAAAATCCTATTGCGTACGGAAAAGTAACTGAGATACCTAATCCTGAAATTATAAACGGCGTAGTGCCATGTTCGCAGCCAATCAATAACCAACTACAACTGTGTGATGTGACCTTAAATTCAATTGAATTAACTTTAATTACTGAAAACGAATTTAGAAAAATATTGGACATATCCGTAGCTGTTGAGATGAGAGATCAAAATGGCGTTAGCGTTTACGATAATGCTAACACCCTGTATCTTGCCGCCATGACGGAAAGAACAGCATTTCATAAAGTTATCGATGCAAACATTGAAGGATTTGAATGGTACACAAATACATACCGGTATGTATTTAGTTCAGACGGCACCGCGAGCCAAATTGATATGAAAACAAAACAAGAAAAAAATATCGATTGGAAAATTCAAAATGATCACCTGGTTCTAGACGCGGGCTCTATTGATCTTTGGTTGAGGTACTCCATTGAAGGCGGTTTCTTTGTAACGCAGATGGAACGTATTCAAAAGCAAGATAACCAATTCGCCGCGTTATCCAGCAGTTATATGGTAAAACGCCAACCTGTGAATATGGTGAACGCGGACTGGGTAGGCCGTTGGACGGACGTTATGTTGAATTCCGAGGCGGACTCATATGATGTCTATGACAATGGCAGATGGCGAGATGGATTTGAAACTGAATCTGAAGGTAGTTGGTCTGCATTAGGGCCAAATAAACAAACTGCTTTATCCAATGGCTCATGGCGTATGATCCGCGATGTTCTGGCAATTTATAATGGACAATATCACATTCAATATTGCGGAGGTCTGGAGCAACCGGAATTTGTACCAATATTTTGCGGCATTGAAATTGTAAGTAAAGACTCTTCTTTTACCGGAAACGTATATTGGGCGTCCTGGTCTCACCCTTTATTTCAAGATATTGAAACTGGCCGCGCATGGAGTTTTACTCAGAACAATTTATATTTATCATATACTGAATACTGGACAGCGAAATCATTTACCAAAATAGCAGCAAATAAATTATATTTTGCGGCTACTCGTAAAATTTTGGAAATGATTTCATCTACAGCCAACACTATTGATGTCTGTGAATATGATGCTTTTGCAGATTGCTCTACCGGTACTTTATACAAACTTGAAAGAGGAATAGAAGTGAAGGTCGCCAGTTCTATCTATGAAGGGTATCTTAACTACGAATATCAATTAGCTGATGGCGGCTCTTTTAGTGCGTGGTTCAAAAAAGTATATATGATGCCGAAAAATAGACCGTTTACGTTTACCATATTTCCTCAACCAAGCTATGAAGTAAACTCCGTGAATGGTTGCGGTGGTACGCTGAGTGGAAACAAATACTACGCGTCTGCACAGACTTCAGATTGTGAGCTTTCAGCTAGCTTCAAGCCCGTCACTAATTAACACCGCTTCTCTTCCAGATTTTTACCAACATAAAATCTTGTTGGTAAAAATCTGGAATCACTCATCAAACATCTGAATCATATACCCCGACTTAATGGCTTCGGCCATCGCCTTGTCCGCCATAACGACACGTGGGTCACTGGTTAGATTGCTCGGTACTAATTTACGTTTTTCTATTTCAATTTCGGTAAAGCCGGCGCGCATTAAATATACCTTGCACAGCTGTTCAGCACCGAACAAATCAATAAAATTAATGTAAACGATAAAAGGCATCACTTGCCCTTCTTTAATATCGTCGCGTGGCTTTTTGGCTTTGCCATTGGCAGAAAATATATACATAGTCAGTCTCAAAAAAATATTACGTTTTGCTGGCGCCGTCATCGCTACGCCAGCGGGAGCTACGGGAGAATGACGACTCCCATTAAATCGTCATAATCACTCGCAACGAATCCAATTTTAATTTTGCTTGCGATAAGTATTGTTGGCTAATTGCCAGGCGCTGCTGCAAATAATCAATTTCAGATTGGCGAACATTTGGATTTACTTTTGCCAAGGCATTCATACGCGCAAGCTCGGCATTAATTTCATCGGCTACCCGCTGTTGAGCTGCAGCAATAAGTGCAGATTGCTGGGGAAAAGCTTTTGCTTCGGCGTTATGCAACATATCGTTTAATGCGGGGCGCGCATGGCGAACCAAACTCTGTGCATTATTGCGCGGAACTTTTTGCAATAACTTACTCATTTTTTCAATGCTCAGCAATGCGCTCAAATCTTTGCCATTGGTATCCATCAACACGCGCAACATAGATTGCGGAATAAAGCGGAATAATTGTAATTCTGCAGGCGCCGGGCAATGCAATACAAACAATGCTTCCAACATTAAATTGCCCGCCTGCAAGGGCGGCAGCTTCAATGTACAGAACGCAGTATTGCCAAACTCGGTAAGCGCAATTAATTCCTGAGCGCCGCGAACTAGCGGATGCTCCCAAGTAATAAATTGCAAATCCTCACGGGATAGCGCCTGCTGGCGTTGATAAGTAATTGTTAAACCGCCCTCAGGCAAACCAGGGAATTGCTCGATGCGCATATGTTCACTAGGGTGCAAAACCAAACTATGTTCACTGTGGCGCTCTGAATCGATACCAAAGGCATCAAATACTGAATCCATATAATTTTGCAAATTTTCATCGTTGTCTTTTTCTGCCAACAAATTCACTAGTTCAGCGGCTTTAGCAGGTTTGCATGAATTCAGTTCCAGTAAACGATCACGGCCTTGCTGCAATTGCAGCACCAAGTCGGCGGCATAGCTTTTCGTTTCTTGTAATAAAATTGCAAAGGCTGCAGCGTCATTACCCAGCAAAGATTTCAGCAAGGGCTCAGAGAATTTCGCATAAACCGTTTGGCCAATAGCGCAAGTTTTTTCAAAACCATTTAAACCCTGATGATACCAATCAATAAGTTTTTCTTGCGTGCTGCCCGCATAAAACGGCGCATGAACATTTACTGTCGCCGTTTGGCCGATGCGATCCAAACGACCAATGCGCTGCTCGAGCAAATCAGGATTCAATGGTAAATCAAATAAAATCACATCTTGTGAAAATTGAAAGTTGCGACCTTCACTACCAATTTCAGAACAAATTAAAACCTGTGCACCCTCTTCCATATCCGCGAAATACGCCGCTGAGCGATCTCGCTCCACTAAACTTAATCCCTCATGAAACACCGAGGTAAATAAACCTTTACGCAAACGTAAATAATCTTCCAAAGCTTGCGCGGTGTTTGCGCTGGCACAAATGACCAACACTTTCTTGCGACGATTTTGCTTTAACCATTCACACAACCACAGCACTCGCGGATCCTGCAGCCACCAATCATTATGTTCTTGTTGCCAATAATATTCGGCGCACATTTGTTGCGCCAAGGGCATTTCATTTAATTGTGATAGCTGTTCAGCAGAAATAGTGAGCGGATGCTTATGCAATTTTCGCTCAGGGAATCCGGGCACTGAATTGCGGGTATTGCGAAACAGTACCCGGCCGGTACCATGCCTGTCCAACAAATAGGTAATCGCTTGATCGACAGCTTGACCGAGATTTTCGGTGATGGCTAAATGTGACAATTCTTCCAAGGTTTCGGGCGGCAAATAAGTGGCTAATTGTTTGCGAAAGTCGGAGGGGATAGTACCCGTTGCATCGGAATGAACGGATAGCAATGATTGTACTAATTCATTCAGTGGTGCATAGGACTGTTGTTCAGCAATAAATTTTGTTAAATCGTAATAGCGATCCGGATCAAGCAAACGTAAGCGTGCGAAATGGCTTTCCAAACCTAACTGCTCCGGAGTAGCAGTTAATAGTAATAAACCTTTAGCAATTTTTGCCAAACCTTCAATACATTGATAAGCAGTGCTGACAGATTTTTCGCTCCATTGTAAATGATGTGCTTCATCCACTAATAATAAATCCCATTCGGCGGCGAGTGCCTGCGCATAACGCTGCGGATTATTACTAATAAAGTCGAGCGAACATAAAATTAATTGTGCCGTTTCAAAGGGGTTATCCCTTTCTCCTGCTGCGATCTCAGCGTCAATATTAAAATCGTCCACATAATCAATGGACTCTTCGCCGCTATCCAACCCCATCAGCGCCTGACAACGATCTTCATCGAGCAACGTAAACGCCAAATTAAAACGGCGCAACATTTCTACTAGCCATTGATGCTGCAAACTCGTCGGCACCACAATTAATGCGCGCCTCACGCGGCCACTCGTTAATTGTTGATGCAAAATTAATCCAGCTTCAATGGTTTTACCCAAACCAACTTCATCGGCCAATAACACTCGCGGCTCGTGACGCTGAGCAACTTCATTGGCGATATACAATTGATGCGGCAACAATTGTACGCGCGGTCCCGCCAAGCCAAAAATAGGCGATTGACGATGCAAGTTTAAATAATGGAGTGTTTGATAGCGCAAGGTAAAATGAGTGTGCTTATCGATTTGGCCAGCAAACAATCGGTCGCGTGGTGTGCTGAATTGGACAAAACTATCCAACTCAAATTCCGGAATACTTAATTCGACCTGGTCTTCCGTAATGCCAAAATACAACAGACAACCATGCTGCTCCAATACGCGCGTTATCTTTACGTTGGTGCCATCCTGATGACGCACCTTTTCGCCCACTTCATACATCACCCGGCTCACAGGAGCGTTGTCGATCGCATAAGTACGGCGTTCACCCGCAGCCGGAAAACTCAGTGTTAAGCGGCGGCTAACCACATCTAACACTATACCCAAACCCAATTCAGCTTCTGCTTCACTGATCCAACGCTGGCCAATTACGTATTGCGCTTTACTCACTAGAACACCCAATTTAAACAAATGACAAAAAGGGGTGCATCATACTGTTTTAGTGGCTCAATTCCAAAAAGTATCTGACCATATCAAAGCATTGCGACAGCTAAAAGATGATTGCACTTGGGAATTTCGTTACCATTGGCTCACGAAAAACGAGCAAGAGGATAAAAAATGTTTATTAATACACAAGCCACAGGCATAACCGAAACAACACGGCAGGTCATTCAAGAAAATGCTTTTTTACAACTGACGTCTAGCAACGACCAATACCCCAATAGTAAAGGCTCCGGGTTACCTTTAATCTACGTGCAAACTTCTTTATGCAGTGCTGTAATTGCAATACAAGGTGCACAGCTGTTGGAATTTTCAACAATCAGTGGCCAGCCTTTATTATGGCTTAGCCCTAATTGCAACTTCACTCCGGGCGTCGCTTTACGTGGAGGAGTACCGATTTGCCTGCCATGGTTTGGTGTTAACGCTCAGGATCCAAAAAAACCGAAACATGGTTTTGCCCGCAACGAAACATGGGAGCTGAAAAGCGCAAACTTGTTAGACGATGGCGCAGCAGAACTTATATTTTCTTTTGCCAGTAAAGCAAATGCGTTATTTGAATTTAATTTCACTAGCGAATTAAAAATGACACTAGGCAATAGTGCAAAACTTGAGCTCAAGATCACCAACACCGACTCAAATCCGTTTGATTGTAGCTGGGCGCTACACAGTTACCATCCTGTACTTTCATTAAGTGCTGTGCGCGTAAAAGGCCTGGCAGGAAAAATGTATCTAGATAATCTGGAAAACTATGCGGAAAAACTTCAAGCAGAAGACGTTAATTTCCCGAGCGAAGTTGATCGCGTTTTCTATAACGTTGACAACAGCTTAACCATTATTGGTGCACCGAATATTGCTATCACACATCACAACTGCCCCAGTGTCATTGTGTGGAATCCGGGGGCAAATGCAGCCACTATTGCTGATATAGGTGCTGGCAACGAACAAGGTTATATTTGTGTTGAGCGCGGCGCGGTGTTAAATGAGAAATGGAGTTTGACTGCGGGTGAAAGCAAAAGAGCTTGGATGGAGCTGAAAGAAATAAAAAGTTCTTAAACACAATAGCTTATTAAAAAAGCCACTTTTCAGTGGCTTACCTGTAAACTTTTTATAAACTATATTAATTTCCCACAAATTTCGGGGACATCCTTTAACACTTGTGGCATGACATCATGCGCTGCATAACTTAATGCCTGATAATATTCGTACTCTGCCCCCCATCCATTCATTGTTGATCCAAAACCGCGATATTTTCGAGTTTCAACCACTTTCCCATCTACAACAAAATCTACTGCAATAGCCATAACCCCATGTAAATTCATACTTTGCGCATAAGCATAAAGACGATACACCTTAGGCTGCAAAGTAATCATTCTGCCTGTACCTGGCATTGTAATTCGCTTCTCCCATAAATCTATTTCAGCATCTTTAAACCAAACATCCAGCCCGATTGGCTGTAAAGATCGCTTGAAATTGCTACCGACTGTTTCTTTATTTGGCCGCACATCCTGAAAATCAGAAAAGTCAATTTTGCATACAGAGTTAATTTTAGCCTCTTCAACCTCAGCAACTGGCACATCCGCTTTAGATTTCTTTAATTTTTTTTCTGCTGGTTTGGTGGTTTTATGATTCACTTTTTTTAAGTAAACAATTTGCGAATCGTTCGAAGTTGGTTTTTTGGTAGTTGCAGCATACAAAAAACTTGTTGTAAACATTAAGCTAAAACTAACGATATATTTAATAACAGTCATGAATATCTCCTTAAATTGTCGAGGTTTTTATTGGCAATTACTTTTACTGTCTTGTTTTATTGAAGTAAACTCAGGAACAGAATAGAGAAATCCATCATTTCTACTTCTGACAACAGCCCTGGCATTGTTCTCAGAAATAAGTACTGCTTTGGTTTTAATTTTTACACCATTAAACCCAAACACATTCACTTGTACCGATTTACCACATTCAAGGTTAACCGTATTTTGTAAATCGTATTTAAGTTGGTGAGAGATTTCTTTTGCACTTTCATTCAACATACTTTTAAACAATTCACCATTATTATTAGACCACTCAGCTATAGAGCTAATAGCTCCATTACCTACAGATTTTGAAATATAGTTGAATCTATTAAAATAGATTGGTTGTGGCACACTTTTTTTAGCATCACCGGATCTTTTCTTAAAGATCATGGCTGCAGTTTCAAAATTAAGCGTTTTAGAATTTTCCATAAAACCGTAAAAACTGGAAAGAGCTAATAAATATTCTCCATCAGCTAACCCTGCAAGCTTTGTTTTTAACGCAGGATCACTTAACAACAGACTCTCAGCTAAATCCTTTTTTGTTTTCAATGTATAAATCGAACTTACAGAAGCATTCACCTCTTGCGCTAATATTTTTCTATAATCTATCTCATCGGTGGCATTATACAAAGGCTCAATCAAGTCTTGCGAGGTAAGACTTCTGCCTTTGTTAATAGACGAATCAACTGATGCAGTAATTAAGGCCCCTAATGCCCCAAATGCTAAGCCAGCGCCAGCCACATTCGACAATTCTACCGCTGGCCTAACTTCATCTTGAATAATGAGATTGTATAGCTCCAGGGATTTTATGTTTTCGCGATCTGCCTGTTTAAGCAACGTACGCTTTTGGCCAACAGCACAGGCTTGCAAGAAAAAAATGACTACAACGATTAGTATTGATTTTAACTTCATGTTTGCTCCTTAATTTAGCTTCTAATAATGATTATGCAAAAATATCCGATTTTTCTCACAAATATCCAAGCACCGCAAAAGTACCTGCTTTGCTCCAACAATGCCAATAACTAAAAAAAAAGCCGCTGTTTCAGCGGCTTTTTTTTAGTTATTGCTCTAGCAATTACGCAGGCAACAATTCCTTGACCGCATCGCGCTCTTCTTGCAATTCTTTTTCCGTAGCTTGCATTTTGCCACGAGAAAATTCATTGATTGTCAGACCTTGTACAATTTCCCAATCGCCATTTTTACAGGTTACCGGGAATGAATAAATCAAACCTTTATCAATGCCGTAACTACCATCGCTATAAACACCCATGCTGACCCAATCATTTGCTGGAGTGCCCAGTGCCCAATCGCGCACATGATTAATTGCCGCGTTTGCCGCAGAAGCAGCAGACGATGCACCACGCGCAGCAATAATTGCAGCGCCGCGCTGTTGCACAGTAGGAATATAATCTGCCGCGTACCAGGCTTGATCAATCAAACCCATGGCTGACTTACCCTTAACCTGAGCTTCGTGCAAATCTGGATATTGAGTTGAAGAATGGTTGCCCCAAATAGTTAACTTGGTAATGTCGTTAATACTGGTGCCTGTTTTAGCAGCCAATTGTGATAAACCACGGTTGTGATCCAAACGCGTCATAGCAGTGAACTGACGTGGATTAATATTTGGTGCGTTGCGTTGTGCGATTAAGGCATTAGTGTTAGCGGGGTTACCCACTACCAACACTTTAATATTGCGTGACGCATGAGCATCAATTGCCTGACCTTGCACCGAGAAAATCGCCGCGTTTGCAGCTAACAAATCTTTGCGTTCCATACCCGGTCCACGTGGGCGAGCACCCACGAGCAACGCGTAATCCGCATCTTTAAAGGCAACCGCAGGGTCGTCAGTCGTCACAATCCCGGCCAATAACGGAAAGGCACAATCGTCCAATTCCATTGCCGCACCTTGCAGGGCTTTAAGGGCGGGAGTAATTTCCAGCAATTGCAGAATAACTGGTTGATCTTTACCCAGCATATCGCCAGCAGCAATACGGAATAATAAGGAATAACTGATTTGACCAGCGGCGCCAGTGACAGTAACTCTAACAGGTGATTTCACGATGAGACTCCATTTACGGGTAGTATGGGGTTAAGAGACAAAGGGTGATGGCATTTTGCGCCAGCGCCAGGCCAGGCCGGGCTAGATAGTACAGATAAAACTGGCGAGCATTATAGTGTTTCAGTAGGAATTTGCATCATTTGCTTTATGATGTGCCTCTAAATTTTATTCATTATTTATTGACCAATTTTTCAAGAGTTAGAATTATGCGCACAATGTTGACGATTGGAACCTTAGTGTTAATCACTTTAATGACTGGCTGCAGCAGCACCCCGGAAATCCCCAACAAGGGCGCCAATCTGGATACGCTCGCAGCCCATGCAAACTACATCAGCAGCAAAAATACCTGCAAAAAAATGACCGATATGAATATTCAACTGCTTGAAAAACCATTTCTATTAGGCGCCTTTGATGTTCGCGATGGAATTCCCGATCGCGTGCCTGCGGCGAGCTATAACGATCTACTTGAAGCACTGAGCAAAAGCGCTTCCCCCCTCCTGAGCACCGCCGCCGTAGCTAGCAATACTCAATCAACAGACGAAACCATTTCCGAGCCGCCTAGTGGTTTACGCAGCACAGAAGAGCGCCTGAGCTATGTCGTTGCACAAGCAATTGCTAAAGGTTTTGGCAAAAATGGTATTCCAGTGCTGCCCGCCAGCATGATGATTGGATTAAAAGACGCACAAACAAAAAGCGCCCCTAAAATTTCAGCGGCTGAAGAAAAAACTATTGTTAAGATGATAAAAGAAAAAATGCAGCAACCCGATAACGATTGGGCTGAAAGTCGCTATCACTATTATATTCATGAAGAAAAAATGTTTCTCGCCAATAACATTATTAAACCTGACGTTGTTTCATTGGATTCTGGAGTGCAATTTACATTCCTTAAAAAAGGCGATGGCAAAATACCAAAATTAACAGATTCTGTGACGATAAATTACAAAGGCTCGCTGCTGGACGGAACCGAATTCGACAGCAGTTACAAACGCAACAAACCAGATACTTTTAAATTAAAAGCGCTGGTTCCAGGTTTTTCTCAGGCCTTATTACAAGTGCCTACAGGCTCAAGCCTAGTGATATATATTCCTGCTGAATTGGCCTACGGCAAAAAAGGAACTCTTGGTGTGCCGCCCTACGCAGCTCTGGCATTCGAAGTGGAGTTACTCAGCATAAAAAAATAAAAGTTAATATCTATCCAATTAATTTCTTTTGCGCTTGACGGGTCTTTTATGGCTTAACTACAAGCGCCAGCCCCAGCAAACGAAAGCATTAAACATAAATTTAGTCTTAATCGTTTGCGATAAACTTCAACTCTTCGAAATGAAAATATGAATACGTGGAATACTATTACCGATAACAAAAAAATCAATCATAGCTGTGATTTTGTATCCCTTAGCAATGAGCAGTTGAAATTAGCCATGGAAGCCTGTGCCGGAAAAGCAGTTAGTATACTTAAAGATAACATTCAAGATGAATCGCTCTATCTTATGTTCGAGTGGAGCCCTGAAGATTCAATATTAACCATCGTTCTCACCGATGCAGCCAAACAACAAGATGCTTGCCAGAAAGTTACAGGTGTGTTTTTAGAGTTAAACCGCTCATTAAACCAACTTACTCCAGCTGCACGTGCAGAACAAACACAAACCACTACTGAGTTGATCCAATTTTGGTTGTATGATTATTTAACAACCTGCAGCGAATTTTTTAAATATTCATTAGTGGCTATTTTTCACAGCAGTACGCGCAATAATTCCCAGCTACTTTAAAATCAATTTAACATTCTTCACAGCAAGAAAATTTTTGGATTAACTTATGAATTATTATCGCAACAGCTTAATATTGATTGGTATGCCGGGTTCGGGGAAAAGTACATTAGGAGCTATGTTAACTACTGCGCTGAAAAAAGATTTAGTCGATACAGATCATTTAATTCAACAACAGCAAAATAAATCACCGCAAAATATCCTGGATGAACAGGGTTATTTGGCGCTGCGCGCAATTGAAGAACAGATCCTGTTACAGACGCACTACCCTAACCACATAGTGGCAACTGGTGGCAGCGCTGTTTATAGTGAAAGTGCCATGCACCACCTTAAGCAATTTGGACCCATTATATTTTTAGACGTCCCGCTACAAGAATTATTAAAACGTATCCAGGATATGGACACCCGAGGAATTGCCCGGCGTCCCGACCAATCCTTTGCCGACTTATTTGCCGAGCGCCGCCCGCTGTATCAACAATACGCTGACATTGTTATTAGCTGCGAAAATAAAACACCACAAGAAATTATCGAAGAAATTATTTATCAGGAAGGCGAAGGTTTCGCAGAGAAGGATGCGTGATGTGGATAAAGCTGCAATTATTAGGCCGCTGTTATTACATCACTAATGCTAACACCACTGTGAAAACGAAATTCCGAATCTTGGCTTTCTATCAAGGTTTTTTCCAATTCAAGAAATATAGCAATGCGTGGAGAAATATCTTCATCACCTGCTGCCTTTCGCGCAAGATGCAAATAATCCTCATAGTGACGCGCTTCTGATTTAAGCAAGGACAAATAAAAGTTCTTCAATTCATCATCCAAATGCGGCGCTAATTTCGCAAATCGTTCGCAAGACCGCGCCTCAATAATGGCACCCACAATCAAGGTATCCACAAATCGCGCAGGTTCATGGGTACGCACTGGCTTACGCAACTCCGACGCATAACGACAAGGTGTGATTTGCTCATAGGCAATCCCACGCGCCTGCATGATTTGCATCACCTGTTCATAATGACGCAACTCTTCCCGGGCCAAACGCGACATTTTATGCATCATGTCGAAATCGCCCACGTAGCGATACATTAAGGTAAGCGCGGTAGACGCTGCTTTTTTTTCGCAATTAGCGTGATCAAGCAATAATAAATTTTGTTGCTGGATGGCGGAAGTAATCCACGCATCCGGTGTTGGGCAATGTAAAAATTGCTGGATTCGCTCTAGTGAATTCATGATTATGTTGCTTGGTTATCGGGTAGTTGCAAATTAAAGTGCGGATTAATATAACGCTCATAATAAGCGCAAGAAAGCAGGTAAAAATCCTGATCAATAAAATCGCGAATATCTGTTAAGGAAGTATTTTTCCAGGCAGGCAATAGTTGTAGACCATAAATACTGAGATTATCAATTTGACTGGCTCCGGCACGCAGCAAATCAAACACCCAGCAATAAGGATTTTGCTCTGCATTAAATTGAAATTGTTGATGCTTTATTTGCGTTAACAATTTTTTTTCATCAACAACTGCAATTTTTTGCTGTACAACTTGCGTTAAAAAATTTTCCAGGCGTTGCGCAATGATCAACCGCTGTTCGTGGGCGTAAGCGTTCCAATCAATGACCTCATGAGAGAAACGCTTACAACCACGACATACCTGATCACCAATACCGGTTGAGCATACGCCAATACAGGGAGTCTTTACCGGTTTAAATAATTGCATAAATCAATCAGGCAAAAAAACAAAGTGAAATATTAATAAGGCGACCCGGTGACATCCAGTTCCAATTTCCAGATAGCCCCAGCACCCGATAAATACAAGGTTTTACCAAGTGGACCGCCAAATGCCGCGTTAGTAACATTGGCATCGACTTTAATCGTGGCAATTTGTTTGCCTGCCGAAGTAAACACTCGCACACGTTGCGAGGTATGTTCAGTAACGTAAATATTACCGAGGCAGTCGACCGCCATACCATCAGGAACGGCTACGCCAGAAACCAAATCTTTGCCAGCTTGCGGTACACCATTCACAATTGGATAAGCACGCAGCACACCTTGCTCACCGCCACCAGCCACATAAAGTACATCGCCAGCTGGCGACAACGAAATACCATTGGGATTGCTCATTGTGTCATCTACCACAGAGACAGTGCCATCCGTCGCTACGCGATACACACTGGTTTTTTCCTGACCGCCAGGCGCTGCATCACGTTGAAAAGAAGGGTCAGTAAAATAAATTGTACCGTCAGCTGCTAGTGTTAAATCATTCGGTGAATTGAAAACATTACCATTGAATTGCTCAGCAACAGAGGTGCGCTCGAGGGTAGCGATATTGTAGCGCGAGAGGCCTTTAAACTTATGCGTGCCGGCAAGTATATTACCCTGCGCATCCACCGCCAACCCATTACTACCGCTGTCATTGATCACAGTGGCCATTTCACCGTGCGCATCCAAACGTTGAATACGTGAAGGAAAACCTGTAGCAAATGTGAAATCAGAAAAATAAAGTGAACCATTTATCCACACCGGACCTTCATATAAGCCGGCCTCGGTACGAGTGGTATTGGCACCGGGAATACGATCAGCAACCAGGTCACCGGAAGGTGCGACACCAGGGCAACTGGGTGCAACAAGCGCAGGTTCAGCCGGTGTTGCTACTATATCTGCAGGCTCAGAAGATTTTTTTTGGCAGCCCATCAACGCCAACATGGATAAAGTCAGTGCAGTAAAAGGTACGAAAGAAAAATTATTTTTTTTCATCATGTCTCTCTGTTGTTAATGTTGATCTTGTTGGTGATCGTTAAAGTGAGTTATTTTTGTCAGTGTTAAACTTAATCTATCCTAGCGCCGTGCCAGGTGTGCCTCGGCTAGTTGCTACTGAGATATAAAGTTGCGATTGAGATATACAGTTGCGATTGAGACATATAGTTGCGACTAATTTGGGTATATATAAGAATTGTCGAATTCTATACAGAGTAGATTCAACCTACAATGCTTTCATCTTCAACTTCTCAATCTGATCGCGCAATCGCGCGGCAACTTCGAATTCTAAATCTTTGGCCGCATTAAACATTTGCTTTTCCAGTAGCTCAATAGACTTCCATAGGTTTTTAGGGTCAACTTCAACCGTATATTTACCCAATTTTTCAGCAACAGCGGCACGGTTGCGGGAATTTCGACCACCAGAGCCCGGGGTTTGATTACCTTCCAAAATGTCAGTAATACTCTTGCGAATACCTTTAGGGGTGATGCCGTGTTTCAGATTGTGTGCAACCTGTTTCTCGCGGCGGCGATCAGTTTCTTCAATAGCTCGCTGCATGGAACCGGTGATTCTATCCGCATATAAAATTGCTTTACCGTTAATATTTCGTGCCGCACGGCCAATGGTTTGAATCAGCGAGCGATCTGAACGCAAGAAACCTTCTTTATCTGCATCCATGATGCAAACCAGCGAAACTTCAGGCATATCCAAACCTTCGCGCAATAAATTGATACCCACCAGAACATCGAATTCACCCAGGCGAAAATCGCGAATAATTTCTACGCGTTCCACAGTGTCAATATCCGAATGTAAATAACGCACGCGTATGCCATGTTCGGCTAAATAATCTGTTAAATCTTCGGCCATACGTTTGGTGAGCACGGTAATCAGCACTCGCTCATCTTTTGCTGTACGCAACGCAATTTCCGAAAGCGCATCATCCACTTGTTTGCCCGCTGGGCGAATCTCAATTTCGGGATCGATTAAACCGGTGGGCCGCACAATCTGTTCCACCACCTGCCCTGCGTGGTCTTTTTCATAATTGCCGGGCGTTGCCGATACAAAAATCATTTGCGGGGCAAGATGTTCCCATTCATCGAAACGCATGGGGCGATTATCCAGCGCGGATGGTAAACGAAAGCCGTATTGCACCAATGTTTCTTTGCGTGAGCGATCACCCTTATACATAGCGCCAATTTGCGAAACGGTAACGTGCGATTCATCGATAACCAGCAATGCTTCAGCAGGCAAGTAATCAAACAATGTGGGTGGCGGCTCACCCGGGTTACGGCCCGACAAATAACGCGAATAGTTTTCTATACCGTTGCAGTAGCCGAGCTCTTGCATCATTTCCAAATCGTAACGCGTACGCTCTTCCAGGCGTTGTGTTTCTACCAGCTTATTATTTTCACGTAAAAATTGCAGGCGGTCTTTTAATTCATTTTTAATGTTGTCAATCGCATCCACGATGGTCTCCCGTGGTGAAACGTAATGCGATTTTGGGTATACCGTAAAGCGCGGAACCTTGCGTAAAATTTCACCGGTAAGCGGATCAAAAATAGAAAGCTTCTCAATTTCATCGTCGAATAATTCAACGCGAATTGCTTCGCAATCTGAATCAGCAGGGTATATATCGATAACATCACCACGCACACGATAATTAGCGCGGTAAAAATCAACATCATTGCGAGTGTATTGTAATTCTGCAAGGCGACGCAAAATTGCACGCTGATCTATCTTGTCGCCACGCACCAAATGCAGCAACATTTTCATATAGGCCTCAGGGTCACCCAAGCCGTAAATTGCAGAAACTGTAGCCACCACTATGGCATCTTTGCGCTCCAATAAAGCTTTAGTGGCAGACAACCGCATTTGCTCTATATGCTCATTAACCGACGAATCTTTTTCAATAAAAGTATTGGATGAGGGCACATAGGCTTCAGGTTGGTAGTAGTCATAATATGAAACAAAATACTCCACGGCGTTGTTGGGGAAAAATTCTTTAAACTCGCCGTAAAGCTGCGCCGCCAAAGTTTTATTGTGCACCATGATTAACGTGGGCCTTTGCACATGAGCAATCACATTGGCAATGGTAAAAGTTTTACCTGAGCCAGTAACACCCAACAAAGTTTGGTGCGCCAAACCTGATTCAATACCTTGTATTAAACCGGCAATGGCTGTTGGCTGATCTCCAGCCGGCTCAAAATCACTTTTAATTACAAATTTAGTCGACATATTGACTGCACTAACCTGGTAGCTGCTATAAAAATGGGTGTGAGATTGTATCGGAATCAGCGCTTATAAACATCAGATAATCACGGCACAAAGAATTGACATTGGTCTGGATTATAAAATTCACCCAAAATATTAATCAATATTCTTGACAGTGTTTGTCAGTAGACACCTAGACACTATGGATTCAACACAGAAAATATGACAGCGCCCTGCTTCGATCATTTTTTTAAAAGCAATGATGAATAATCATTTTGGATCTAGTCATCGAGCATTAAATTTCAAGCAATTTGCACCATTGCTGAAATTTCTCTAATCCTTCATCCCATTCTCCAAAACCAGCGCCAGGATTGATATGCCCTTTTGCGCCAATAAATTCTAATTCGCTCTGCCAATTTTTAGCAAAGAACTCGCTGCGTTTAACATTGCAATAAGGATCATTGGTGCTGGCAATCATTTTGCTGGGGAATGGCAAGGGCGTTAATGGATATTGGGAGAAACCACGAATACTGGGGGGAACGTTTGATTGCAGCGGATCTGGTACAGCAACCATAAATGCGCCGACAATTTTTTTTTCATTGCCCATTCGATAACGCTTGGTCCATTCAACCAAGGTTAAGCCACCCAAGCTATGGCTAATGAATATTATTGGCTCGTCTATTTTTTTTACGCAAGCTTCTAAACAGTCGACCCATACACTACATTCCGGTTCAGTCCAATTTTCTTGCTCCAGCCAATAACTATTGGAGATTTTTTTGGACCACTTATTTTGCCAGTGCTCACCGCGTGAATTGCCAAAACCAGGAATAAAAACATATGCGGTCATTAAGAGCTCTCTCAAATATTTTCTTAACGCTATTTAAATAATAATTGCTTATTTTCGACTGCCATATCGATAATAATTTCCGCTATATTCTTTTGTTTGCGATAGCGTGTTTGATATATTGTTTTCATTAAGTCCTACAACTTATGTCCAGGATGCGCACAAGCTGCTATTTCAACGAGATTGCATAACTTTCTATCTGGCTGTAAGGTTGACTAGCTTTTTCCATCAAGCTGCATAGTTTTCCAAACGGATTAAATACCACTATAAGTCACGCTAACAACTTAGCAAATATTTGGCAATTGTTCTTTCAAAACTTCTGCCAGCCTCCGTGTCGCTGGCCCGGCGAAATCTTTATCAGAAAAGGTTAAATAGGTAGCGACTTCGCGTTCCCCGCCACCTTCCACCGGAAGATATTTTAAGCTGCCCGCCGCTATGGCTTCTTGTGTGTAAGCATCAGGTAACCATGCATAGCCCAACCCCATACGAATTGCTTCAAACGAAGTATTAATGTGACTTACCGTCCATCGTTGCTCCGCTTCCTGCCAGCCTTCAGTATGACGTCGGTATTGACCGGAATCGCGCACAATAATTTGCCGATACTCGCGCATATCCTCAAAGGTAACCGGACGGCCCAAAAGTTGTAATGGATGCTTGGGACTGGACACGCCATGCATAGTCACACTCATTATTTTTTCGCCCATAAACCCAGTGGGTACGTGAGTTGCAATAGCCAAATCCACTTGACGCTGGAGCAGCGCATCCTCAGTACCACTCAGTACAGATTCGAAAATTTCTACCCGCGTATCAGGAAAATCCCGAGCAAATATCGCCAAACAATGGAGTACTTTAACGGGGGGAATAATTAAATCAGCCGCAATTTTTACCAGTGGCTCGACATGTACCGCCAGGCATCCCGCTGACTTTTCCAAACGATCTGCTTGATTCAACAGCAATTTCGCACGGCGGTAAAGTAACTCGCCAACGGGTGTAGCCACAGCTTTACGACCTTGAAGATTAAATACTTTGACATCCAATGCTTGCTCTAACTGAGTAATAGCATAGGAAACCGCCGATTGGCTTTTATCCAATTGTTCAGCCGCTTTGGCGTAACCGCCTGAGTCAATCACTGCCAGCAATGAACGCCACTGCTCTAATGTCACTTTGTTAGGAAAAGCAATCGCGCTCTTGGGGACACTCATAGATTATCAATCCAATTTTTCGATGAAATTCTGCTAAATATCGCTATTTATCATTGGCCCGTCAAATCATTTAATAGCCTCGTGACGATTCAGCCTAAAAAATCACCGATACACAGAGGATATGACATGAATACGCTATTACAGATCAAAAGCAGCCTGTTTGGCGATAATGGCAATTCAAGTAACTTAAGCAATGAATTCGTCCAAAGCTGGCTGGCAAAACATACGAACGGCAAAGTGGTGGTTCGCGATCTTGCCGAAGAAGCTGTACCACACTTAAATGCTGCGCAAGTTTCGGCCTTTTTTACTCCGGCTGAAGAGCGCAACGAACTGCAGCAAAGCTTTGTTGATTATTCAGATCTTTTAATTGATGAATTAAAAAAAGCTGATGCTATTGTTATTGGGGTGCCTTTATATAATTTCGGCATTCCCTCGACATTGAAAGCTTACTTCGACCAGTTAGCGCGTGCCGGGGTAACTTTTCAATACAGCGAAACGGGCCCGGTGGGACTGCTAGCGGATAAACCTGTACATATTATCGCTGCTCGCGGTGGCTTTCATATGGGCAAAACATCAGATTCGCAAACAGCTTATTTAAATACTTTTTTAAATTTCCTGGGTCTTAAATCGATTCATTACATTTATGCAGAAGGCTTAAATTTGACTGCAGAAAAAGCTCAGTCACTCAGCAATGCTCGCGATAAAATAGAGCAGGCATCTGCTGCTTAAGTATTTTATGATGATTACTTCGACAAAACTTGAGGATGATAATCATGCAACTATTAAATGAAAAAACCTGTACTGCTTGCAATGCTGACGCACCTAAAGCAACAACAGCACAAATAACTGAGGGACTTGCAGAATTACCCGAATGGAAACTTGTACGAATTAATGGTGAAGACCAACTAACACGCAGTTACAAATTTAAAAATTTCGCAGCTGCTCTAGCATTTACGCAGGCAGTGGGTGCTTTAGCAGAAGAACACAATCACCACCCAGCGCTACTGACCGAGTGGGGAAAAGTAACAGTAAATTGGTGGACACACAAAATTAAAGGCATACACGAAAATGATTTAATCATGGCAGCAAAAACTGAACAGTTATTTGCAATCATGACGGATTAAAAAAATCGTGAAAAATTAATATCAAAGACGAGGCAAACATAATGCAAAAACAGCTGCAATCCATTATTCAAGGACATGCGACCAGCGACGGTGCTGGCGTACGCATAAAACGCAGCTTGGGCCAATCTCAGCGCGCCCGTTTCGATCCATTTTTGATGTTCGATGAATTTGGCTCAACCAGCGCTACAGATTACATTGGAGGTTTTCCATCACATCCGCATCGCGGCTTTGAAACAGTCACTTATATGCTTGAAGGCCACATGTTGCACGAAGATCATATGGGCAACAAAGGCCATTTAAAAAATGGCGATGTGCAATGGATGACTACTGCGCGCGGCATTATCCATTCGGAGATGCCGCAGCAAGAAGAAGGTGTCATGCGCGGCTTTCAGCTGTGGTTAAATTTACCTGCAGCAGAAAAAATGAAGCCTGCTGCTTATAAAGATATCCCTAGCAGTGAAATTCCCGTCGCTAATTTAAGCAACGGCGGCTGCATAAAAGTGATTGCGAATACTGCAATTATCAACGGCCAAAAAGTCAGTGGACCTATACAAGGTTTAACCACCGATCCGATTTATTGGGATGTGCATCTGCCCTTAAAAGCTGCTTTTGCGCATGCCATTCCAGCAACCCACAACACCTTTATTTATGTTTACGAGGGAGAAGTTGGGATCGGCGACCCGGACAATGAGCAGCGTAAATTAGCGGCAGGTAATGCCGGTTTACTCGGAGCAGGCGATGAAATCAATGTCGTTGCCCAGGCACCCGACACGCGGTTTATTCTTGTAGCAGGCATTCCATTGAAGGAACCTATTGCACAACACGGGCCTTTTGTGATGAATACGCAAGAGGAAATCGAACAAGCCATTGACGATTATCGCAACGGCGTATTAACGCATTAATGGTGGTTTTTGCCGAATTAACGCGTGGCAGCATAGGCCTGAATATATTGCTTAAGTAATTTCTCATTCGTTTTAACAAAAGCAATATCCGCAGGAGGAACTGCAACTACCGCTGGATCAGATTTTTCTCGCAGCGTTTTTTTCTCGTCAGCGGTTAAGTGATTCATTTTACTGGCGAGAAAACCAGCAGCTATGGCATTGCCTAATTTGGTACTCAAACGCCGATATTCGCCCACTGATTTCCAGCCGCGTTGATAGGTAATTACTTTAGCGGCCTCGAACATTTTCTGTTGCTGCAAAAACCTGTTAATTTTTTCATCTTGCTCAGCTGGTGGCAGCAAATCAAATGTGCTTAATTGTTCTTCCGTTTTAAACATAGTATCTACAGTTTCAATCACTATTTTAAAATCGCGATTGGAGTCCATCCACCGCTGCACCGACTGTACATTGAGCGTGGAATTATCAGGTAATAATTGTGCCTCAGCAAAACCGCACACACAGAGCAATGTCACTACGATAGTTTTCAAAAAGCTCATAGAAAAATTTCCGTAAATAAATTTATGCATTGATCACTTTGCCAATCTCAATGTGAGGCTAGTGGTTAGGGCCCATAACCAGTAAAAAAATAATACGACAAAGGGTGTTAGCATACCCAATGACAAACCGGCAACGCCTTTACCTTCATAAAAAGGGTAAATGACAAATAATTGCACAGCCGTGGGAATTAAACACAGAACAAAACTGCGCATAAAAGTACTACTGGCGAGTATGGGCAATAAAAACACAAAGCCCCAAAGACCACCCCAGACAATACGTGGATAAACCCAGGAAGGTGAATATGAACCACTCAATTGCACATGCAGCGAATGGATTAACCCATAACGAGTGGCAAGATTCATGGCGATAATTTGCACTAACGCACCCAGGCAGCCCGCAGCAAATACAACGAGTAAATTTTTCATACAGCTTTCCCATTATTAAATAAATTTTTGTTATTGAAACATAGTGGCTGAGATTACAGATGTCACGTGATGTTTATTATAAGGTGATAGCGAGATAAAGTGGCAGCCAACGCAAAACTAAGATGATAGAATTGCGTCTACTTTTTGCACACATATAAACCATCACTAGAAGCCGTCTCTATGTATCGTTTTTTTGAAAGCTTAATTAAACCCTTCCCCGCTGAAGCGCCTAAGCAACCGCCCAATACCTTGTTTGCATTTTGCCGCTACTATGCACGCGGCGCTGAACCCTATTTGATAATGATGGCAATTCTAACGGCTAGTATTGCAGTGATGGAAGTATCATTGTTTGGTTTCTTGGGCAGATTAGTAGATTGGCTAAACAGCCACACACCGGCAAATCTTTTAACGGAATCAAAATACGAACTCTTTGTGATGGGCGCTATTTTATTAATTGGCTTGCCCTTATGCGTACTTTTGCATAGCTTAATAATGCATCAAACTTTGCTGGGTAATTTCCCAATGCGAATTCGCTGGCAAGCGCATCGCTATTTATTGGGCCAGAGTTATCAATTTTATCAAGACGATTTTGCCGGTCGTATCGCAACAAAAGTTATGCAGACGTCGCTCGCTGTGCGCGAGACAATTATGAAATTGCTGGATGTGCTGCTGTATGTTTTAGTGTATTTTTCTAGCATTATCGTATTATTTGCGACGCTGGATTTTCGTTTAGCTATCCCCCTCGCTATCTGGATTTTTTCGTACGCTGGATTGCTTTATTATTTTTTACCGCGTTTAACGGTAGTTTCTACTCGTCAGGCCGATGCTCGCTCCGACATGACGGGACGCCTGGTCGATACCTACACAAATATTTCCACCGTAAAATTATTTTCACACTCCAATCGCGAAGCTGAATATGCCAGACAAGGGATGGAATATTTTTTAAGTACGGTTCATCCGCAAATGCGCCTTGCGACAGCGCTTGGTTCGAGCGTGTGGGCCATTAATATATTACTGATATTTTCAGTAGCTGCCGTTTCAATTTGGTTATGGAGCAACGTGGCAATTACCACGGGCGCAATCGCTACGGCCATAGGTTTGGTGTTGCGCTTAAACGGTATGGCGCAATGGATTATGTGGGAAGTTTCTGCCTTGTTTGAAAATATTGGCACCGCGAAAGATGGCTTAAACACCTTATCCACTGCCTGTGAAGTTCAAGATATTGCCAACGCAAAACCACTGCAATTAACGCAGAGCAATATAGATTTTAATGATGTCAGTTTTCATTATGGCAAAGGCAGCGGTGTTATTAACCATTTTAATTTGCAAATTAATTCCGGAGAAAAAATTGGTTTAGTGGGACGCTCTGGCGCAGGCAAATCGACGCTGGTAAATTTATTGCTGCGTTTTTATGATATTGAAAGTGGAAATATTTTGGTAAATGGAAACAATATCGCACAAGTACAGCAAGAAAGTTTACGCGCTCACATTGGTATGGTCACGCAAGATACATCCTTGTTACATCGCTCCATTCGCGAGAATTTACTCTATGGCAAACCCGATGCTAGCGAAGCCGAAATGATAGAGGCGGCAAAACAAGCTGAAGCACACGATTTTATTTTGCAACTGACTGACAACAAAGGCCGCCGCGGTTACGACGCTCACGTTGGTGAGCGCGGCGTAAAACTTTCCGGTGGCCAACGCCAGCGCATTGCCATTGCTCGCGTACTGATTAAAAACGCACCCATTTTAATTATGGACGAAGCCACATCGGCATTGGATTCAGAAGTAGAAGCGGCGATTCAAGCAAATTTAAAATTGTTAATGCAAGGCAAAACGGTTATCGCCATTGCCCACCGCTTATCGACTATCGCGGCTTTAGATAGATTAATAGTGTTAGACAAGGGCAATATCGTTGAGCAAGGTTCACACGCAGAACTTATTGCGCAACAAGGAATTTACGCACAACTTTGGGAGCGGCAATCTGGCGGATTTTTAGGAGAGATGTGATCTTATGCCTTTCGCACTCAGACTAACCACTATCAGGTTACAATTTGATACAAATAGCATTGACCTGTTACAGACAGAGGGAGAATGAATTTCCTATAATTGAAATCAATAAGGGCAGCTCTAGTAAAAGGAAACGTCGAATGCGCAATACTCTGATCAGAATTTTACTTATCGCGTGTATTGGTTTAGCGGGTTGTTCATCAACTGCATCAACACGTCTTAAGGTAAACCCTGGGGAACTTAAACCTTCGCAAACAACAAACCTGGAAATTGAAGAAATTTATATCACAGATCGTTCTTTGCTGACCGACTCAAGCAAGGGTATTCGCCATATCGACCCTGACAGGCGAGCCATCCAATCAACCGCAAAACATCCGTCTATACGCGCCTCATCCGATCCGCTGAATTATTTTATTGCCGCCATGGTGATATGCACCATTGAACTAATACTATTGGACGAATGTATGTTGCCTCATTTCGGAGTTCATATTTATCCATAGCCCCGACATATCATCTATCACCAAGTTACGAGCGCAACTATATTGTTTTTACCACATTAAATCATCCGGAATAACATAATCTTTGTAGGGATCATCTTCCGCTTCTTTCGCCACAATTTTTGTATTCAATACCACAACCGCTTTTTCATCGCGCTGTGCAATTTTGTCAGACACTATCCGCGGTACCAATTCGTAACCTTCACCTAGTTTCACTACTGCTAATAAACCGCGCGCAATTTGTTCGCGAACTAAAGGCGATACGCGAATTTTTTTAATCAGTTTGCCATGAGTAAAATTGTAATCCACCGCATCATGGCCAGCATCTTTTGGCTGGCGATGATTTTCAATCAATTGTTTAATTTGTGCGGCGATGGCCTTTTGTTCCAGCTCTAATACACGCTTGCGATTTAATTCACGATCACGTTCCAGCTTTTCGGCGCGATCCAGCTCAATTTGTTGCTTCAGTTCGTCGACCACGGGCTCTGGAGCGCGGCGGGCAACATTAGTATCTTTGCGTTTTTCTTTTTTGGCTTGTTTGGCTTTCTTAGTGTCAATTAAACCAGCTTTAAGAAGTTGATCTTGCAGGGATGCCATAAGATGTTTCCACAATCAGTAAAATGTTACGCATAATAGCGCCCTACTTTTAGCTTCAGCAAGTTTTAACATCAATGCAAACATCCTTAGCTACAGCCGACACCAATCTAAAAACCTGGGATATCTTTTGCCGCGTTGTCGACAACTATGGCGACATAGGTGTTTGCTGGCGATTAGCTCGCCAGCTCGCCGATGAACATCAGCTCAGCGTACGCTTGTGGGTAGACGAAATTGCCGCGCTCAAACAAATCTGGCCGGAAACAAAACTGACATCAACGCAAATGCTGGCCAAGGTACAAGTGTGTATCTGGCAAGAAGATTTCCACACCGAGCAAGTCGCCGAGGTGGTAATTGAGGCTTTCGCCTGCCATTTACCCGAAAACTATATCGCGCAAATGAAACAGGCCGCAAAGGCTCCCTGTTGGATAAACCTCGAATATTTGAGCGCTGAATCCTGGGTGGAAGGCTGCCACCAGCTAACCTCCATGCACCCACAAAATGGGCTGAAAAAAACTTTTTTCTTTCCCGGGTTTAACCAACAAACCGGTGGCCTTCTGCGTGAGAGCAATTTGTTAGCGCAACGCGACAAACTTTTATTAAAGGAAGCAAGAAGTGTATTTCTTACTCAACTTGGGGTGAGCGAGAACCTTGATAACGCATTGATTATCTCGTTATTTAGTTATGAGAATCAGGCTATAGCTAGCTTAATAACGACCTGGAGCCAAGCGCTCAATCCCATTATATGTTTGGTACCTGCGAGCAAAGCCTTAGCGTCTGTCAATGCTGCGCTAAATCTCAACTTCGTTAGCGGTGGCCATCACACCATAGGTTCGCTGCAATTAAAAGTTATTCCGTTTCTCAATCAAATGGATTACGACCGGCTGTTATGGGCGTGTGATATCAATTTTGTGCGCGGTGAAGATTCATTTGTGCGAGCACAATGGGCAGCGAGACCCTTTGTTTGGCATATTTATCCGCAGGATGAAGCCGCTCATCTGATAAAGCTGAACGCCTTTTTGGATAAGTACACACACACTATGGAACCCGCATTAGCCGCAGCTATTAACCAGCTCTGGAATTGCTGGAATTGGGGTGAAAATTGTAGCGACCCATGGAACCAGCTGATGGAGCAGTTGCAGAATTGGCGACAATACAACCAACATTGGCACAAACACTTAAGCGCAATGCCCGATTTAGCTACAAACTTAGTCTGTTTTGCGCAAAAAAAACCTGTAGAAATTCGCTAAAAAAAGGTATAGTTCGCGCCGAATTGCACCACCTTCCCACATCCTCAGTAGAGATTTATCATGAAAACAGGTCAAGAATTGCGTGCCGGTCATGTTATTAACATCGATGGCTCACCCTGGTTAATCCAAAAAGCTGAAATCAGCAGATCCGGCCGTAACACTGCCGTTGTAAAAACAAAATTAAAAAATCTGCTCACCGGTTACTTAACCGAAACCCCATACAAAGCTGACGACAAATTTGAAGATATAGTTCTGGATCGTAAAGAAGTGACTTACTCTTACTTTTCCGAGCCACGCTATGTATTCGTTGATGGCGATTACGAGCAGTATGAACTTGATAAAGAAGAACTGGGTGATATGGCGCCCTACATCGAAGACGGTATGGAAGATGTCTGCGAAGCAGTATTCTTTGAAGGCAAAGTTATTTCTATCACTCCACCTAACTCAGTGGTACGTGAAGTTGCCTACACCGAACCTTCTGTGCGCGGCGATACTTCAGGTAAAGTAATGAAAACTGCACGTTTAACTAACGGTACTGAAATGCAAGTTTCTGCCTTCGTGGAAATTGGCGATAAAATTATCATTGATACCCGTACTCACGAATACAAGTCACGCTCTAAAGATTAATTTTACATTGAGTGCTATCCCCTAAAAGGACCTTAGGGGATTTGATTATTTAACACAAAAAATTCCTAGCCTAAAATATTAATAAAGTTTCGCTACTGCAAAACCAAATTACAATCCGCTTCAATTTATCCAACGATAAATTATATTTTTTGCCAACCGCCGCCCAGCGCTTTATATAAATCAACCGTAGCCTCCAAACGTGCCAGACGCAGCCGCACCAGCGAATCCTGTGCTTGAAACAAGCTGCGCTGCGCATCCAACAACGCCAACAAATTGGTGCCCCCTTCGCGGTAGAGAGTTTCAATTAACTGCAAACTCCGTTCGCTTTGCAGAAGGATATCTTGTTGGTTAATCTCTTGTTGTTGCGCAATCGCAACGCGATTAAGCGCATCATCTACTTCCTGCAACACGGTCAGAATAGTTTGGCGATATTGCTCTAATAATTCTATGCGTCGCGATTCACTTAAGCGCACTTGATAAGTAATCCTGCCACCGGCAAAAATTGTTTGCAGCAATGACACACTCCACCCTGCAGTTTGGATTGCAGGATTTAGCGAAAATAATTCTGCGGCGGATTTACCCATATTTGCACCCAGTTCTACACTGGGCAACCATGCCGTACGGGCAGCGTATACATTCGCGGAAGCAGCTTGCAGCTGCGCTTCAGCGCTCGCAATATCGGGCCTGCGCGCAAGCACATCAGCGGGCACGCCGGCATGAATAGTTGGAATCTGTAAATCAGAAAATTTTTCGTCAGCTAATTGGTAAGCTTGCGGCACCTGCCCTTCCAATAAGGCAATAGCAGAGCGAGTTTGATTTAACTGTAACTGCAAAGGTAAGAGCGCCGTTTGTTGCGTTAGCAAGTTGGCTCGTTGTTGCGCCACGTCCGCTGTGGTTGCAACACCATTGCGATAAAGTGAATCGACAATATTTTGAATTCGCTCGGCGATAGCGATATTTTTTTGTGCGGTTATGATGCGCTCTTGCAGCGCTAAATAATTAAACCAGGCGATAGCGACGCCTGCAGAAACACTTAAACGGGTTGCCTCACGGGAGAAATCCGTAGCCTTATAATTTGCTTTGGCGGCGCGTCGTGTTGCAGCGATACCGCCCCACAAATCCACTTCATAATTTGCGCTTAAGCCAACACGGCTTGATTCACTGGCAACCCAATTGCCATCGCTTGCTTTAGTCTTATTTTCACCACTGGAAGCACTTAAACCCAGCGATGGAAATAAACTGGCATTAGCAATTTGCATTTGCAACTCAGCTTGTCTTACCCGCTCTCCGGCAATTAATACATCAGAGTTTTTTTGCTGCGCTGTTGCAATAAGTTCTGTTAATTGCGCAGACTCAAACAACGTCCACCATTCTTTTTCGATATTAATTGTGGTGGGGGATTCAGCGGAATATTCCCATAGTGGAGCATACTCAATGTTTGCCGGTGGCACTTTATCCATGGAAGAACAGCCAGAGATAATGGTCACAAGAAAAACTAAACCTGGATTTTTAACAAATAAATTCACACTCGTTACTCCGCAGCCAATGCCGTTACAGGATTTAAGCGCGCCGCCTTGCGCGCTGGCAAATAACCAAAGATTAATCCTGTTAAAAAAGCGCAACCAAATGCGAGCACTACGGGTGCCAACGAGTAATCAATTGGAGTACCGAAATTCCCGACAATAGCCGTACACATTAATCCGAGCACAACACCGATAAAACCGCCCAATGCAGAAACGGTTAAAGCCTCAATTAAAAACTGTTGCATAATATTGCGCTGCCGTGCACCGGTTGCCATTCGCACACCGATTTCACGCGTGCGTTCAGTCACGCTCACTAACATAATATTCATAACCCCAATTCCGCCCACCAGCAATGAAATAGCAGCGATGGAGCCCAGCAGAATTGTCATAGTGTTTTGCGTTTCTGACAAGGTATCAATCAACGACGCCATATTGCGAATCGTGAAATCCTCGGTGCCATGGCGCTCCAGCAAAAGATTTTTTACCGAATCTTGTACCTCATCCATAGCTTGTTCGTCAGTAACTGAGATGGTGATATTACGGAAATGTTTTTGCCCGATAATACGTAATCCGCCGGTCGTATAAGGCACAAATACTCTATCGTCCTGATCTTGCCCGCCCGGGTCAGCGCCCTTCACTGCCATCACACCTATCACTTGAAATAAAACATTTTTAATAATAATGAATTTGCCCAACGGATCTTCGCTATCAAATAATTTAGTAGCGACAGTTTTACCCAATACAACTACCGTGGAATAATTTTTTTCGTCCTCTTCCGTAAAAAAAGTGCCCTGCTCGATGTTCCATTTTCTTGCCACGGGATACTGAGATGAAGTTGCATTAACATCGGTTGTTGCATCGGCATTGCTATAACGCAAGGTGTGACTACCGGTCATTTCCGGAAATGCTGCAGCAATATGAGGGAGGCTGCGAATAGCTTCCAAATCATCAGCAACCAGTGTGCGAATTTCCCATGCGCGACGCTGTGTCGGCCCACCAGAACGAACCAATACCAAATTACTGCCCATAGCACTGATGCTATCGACAATGGATTTTTTTGCCCCATCGCCAATGGCTAGCATGGTAATAACCGAGGCAACGCCTATGACAATTCCAAGCAGTGTGAGTATGGTGCGGTAAACATTGCTGCGCAAAGATCGAAATGCCGTTTTTGCACCTTCCATGAGTTCAACTGATAAATTCGGTTCATCATGAACATCAAGCTTGAGTGGTTGATGAGTAACTTCACTCGGGCCAGGATCCGCAACAATTAAACCATCACTGATTTCAATAACCCGCTGCGCATTTTTCGCTACCTGCGCATCGTGAGTAATTAAAATAATGGTGTGACCCTGTGCAGACAATTGTTGCAACAACTTAATAACTTCTTTGCCGCTATTACTATCGAGCGCACCCGTTGGCTCATCTGCCAAAATAATTTGGCCGCCATTCATTAATGCACGCGCAATCGAAACGCGTTGCTGCTGACCACCCGATAACTGATTGGGACGATGATCCAACCGTGCAGCCAACCCCAGTGATGTTAACAATTCAGCGGCACGCACGCGCCGGTCTTGCGGAGCCATACCCGAATAAGTAGCAGGCATTTCTACATTTTCGCAAGCAGTTGCGCCAGCAAGTAAATTGTAACTTTGAAAGACAAAACCAAACGCTTCACGACGCAGCTGTGCTAAACCATCAGCATCAAAAGTAGAAACTTCTTTTCCAGCAAAATAATATTCGCCGCTACTGGGCTTATCCAGGCAGCCCAAAATATTCATCAGGGTAGATTTCCCGGATCCCGATTGCCCCATTATTGCAACAAATTCACCGGCGAATATTTCTACATTAATGCCATGCAAAATTTGCACAGCTAATTCACCGTTCTGAAAAGTTTTAGTTACGCCGGTTAATTTGATTAAAGGCTGTGTGTCAGTCATGAATTCGCCAAAATGAAAGAAATGGTTAACGCATCATCCGCGCAGGATTTTGGCCACCGGGGCCGCCAGGTGCACCTGTAGGCGTGGCGCCCTGTGTGGCTGCTTTTTCACTCTGCCGAATTCCCGACACCACTTTTTCGCCTTCCTGTAGACCATCAATCACTTGTACTTGTACGCGGTTGCTAATACCTATGGTAATTTTTCTTTCTATTAAGTTTCCGCGCTCATCGACAACCTGAACTGTTGCCGGTTTTGGCAAATTATCTTCAACAATAGTCCTGGAACCTCTACGTCGCCGGGGCGATGAGTCAGAGCGCGGCTCAGATGAAATTTTATTATCATCGCGAGGTTTATTATCGGCTGCAGATTTATCGGCGATTATTTTATTCTCATCTATCTTCCCACCGGCGCTAGATACCGATTTTCCATCTGTACTCACGGCCGCTGTACTGGCTGCTGATTTTTCAGGAGTTTTGTTATAGTTTTGCTGACGCTCTTTCCAGCTGGATTTTTCATCCCCGCTAGTTTCGCCCGGTTTACCGTCCCGTTCATTGGCATCGGGTATTACAAAATTAACCGCTGAGGCAGGTATAACCAAGACATCTTTCGCTTGCGCCGCGACGAAAAATATTTGCGTGCTCATCTGCGTCATGAGCGCATGATTTTCATTCGCCACTTCAAATAATGCATTGTACAAAACGACATTATTGGTGACTTCCGGGGTGGGTTGTATACGGTTTAATTTGCTGTGCCAACGATAATCTTTACCACCCAACGTAGTGAAATACACGGGCATATCAATTTTTAATTTACCAATATCCGCTTCGGACACTTGCGCCTGCACTGTCATTACTGACAAATCGGAAATGCGCATAATAGTGGGCGCCTGCTGATTCGCATTTAAGGTTTGACCTTGCCGTGATGTGATTGAGGCCACTGTACCGCTGATAGGGGCATAGATGCGCGAATAAGTCAGGTTGGCCTCTTCGACCCGCAGACTAAATTCGGTTTGCTGGATTTGTGCTTGCACTACATTGATCTGCGCTTGCGCCGACAAGTAGGCAGCTTCTGCGGCCTGCACAGAATCTTTAGTGGTGGCATCATCTTTTTGTAAATTTTGTTGTCGTTCTACGCGAATTTTCGCCAGAGTCAGTTGTGCTCTTCTATCTTCCAATTGCGCTTTTTGATTAGTCAGTTGCGCGCGAGTTCCATTCACTCTTGCGGTGTAGACGGTTGCATCTATCTCCGCCAACAAATCGCCCGCAGTAACTTTACTGCCGACTTCAACGTAGAGTTTTTTGAGTTGACCAGACACTTGCGCACCTACATCCACATAATCATGTGGCTGCAAAATTCCGGTAGCGGTAACAAGGTTTTGAATATCGGCTTTTACAACATCTGCGGTGATGTAATCAGCGGCTTGATCATTAGCGCTAATAAAAAACTTCCACACTAAAAACGCAACAAGCAAAATAATTAACAACAGGGCTTTAAAGGGATGACGCCAAGGTGACATACCTTGGCGTGCGGAGGAAAGAATGCCAGACATAACAGTTCTCAATACGATGTATCATTCACATAAAAAATTCTGGCTAACTTTACCATTATTAGTGAATTAAAAACATCATGAAAAATATCGGTAAAACAAGGCCCGCGATCAGCAATGGCCATGTTTTTGCACGGGTATTAGCGTAACGCTGCAACAACAAGAAGCCGGTAATTGAAAAAATAATGCAAGCTATGGCGAAGATATCAATAAAGTACACCCAGGCATCGCCGGTATTTTTTCCTTTGTGTAAATCATTTAAATAGGCAAGCGAACCTTTGTCGGTTACTTCGTAGGTGAATGCTCCCGTCGTAAGATTAATAGTCAAGGCCGTTGCTTCACCTGGGCGACTTTGGGGTATGCGCAACTTGCCATCTTTTACATCCGGGCCTTTCTCTCTATTGTTTCGTTCAGCAGGCTTTATTTCCCCATCTCTCGCCTCACCCTTCTCCGCCAGGTTTTTGTTTTCAGCATTTTTTACTTCACTGTTCTTTTCTGCATCTGCACTATTCTTTTCGCCACTGGCTTTTCCTTCCATGGGCTTTGCGTCAACACTTTTTGGTTCTGGAGTAATCACACGAATATTTTGATTTTCCTCGAACCACTCAACCATTGGTACTGGAAGCCCCAATTTTTTCTGCTCAAGGTGCAATCCCAAATCAGGTAAAAACTCTACAGGCAATTGCCCCTCGGTGAGGGTGACAGTGGGTTTAGGTAAAAAGATTTTCGAATGATGCAAGGTAATTCCTGTAACAGAAAATAGCAGCATACAAATAAAACAGAGCGCCGCACTCATCCAATGCCACTTGCGAATTGTCATTAGGCTG
Organism: Pseudomonadota bacterium; assembly: GCA_040386215.1. Classification (GTDB taxonomy): domain Bacteria; phylum Pseudomonadota; class Gammaproteobacteria; order Pseudomonadales; family Cellvibrionaceae; genus Cellvibrio. The sequence continues at coordinate 64,024 of JAZKFX010000001.1, read as the reverse complement.
ATGCTAAAAAAACTCCCGGCAGTTTTTTTATTTTTTGTCACAATGCGCTCCTGGTTAGCCACGATTTGTTCTTGTTTTGTCACAATGTTCTCCTGCTTGTTATGTTTTTTGTAATTCTCACAGCTCACTCCACTGCCGTAACAAATTATGGTAATGACCGGTTAGGGCCACTACTTCATCGCAATCTCCCAATTTTTGCCGGAGCTGCTGAATATTGGTATCGAACTCGTACAACATGCTGCGCTGCCAATCATCACGCACCATACTTTGGGTCCAAAAAAAACTGCACACGCGCGCACCGCGAGTGACCGGCTCTACTTTGTGCAAGCTGCTCGATGGATACAAAATTAAATCGCCCGCAGCCAATTTCACTTCATGGGTTCCATAAGTGTCTTGCACAACTAATTCGCCACCGTCGTATTCATCAGGCTCGCTTAAAAATAGAGTTGAAGAAATATCCGTACGAAGGCTTAAGTTGCTACCCGGAACCAAACGAATGGCACCATCCACATGTAAACCATAGTGTTCACCGCCTTCATATGAATTAAATAGTGGTGGTACTGTGCGTAGCGGTAGTGCCGCCGCCATAAAAATGGGATTGTTATAAATTGCGGTTAAAATAATTTCGCCGAGTTGGCGGGCAATTATGCTATCAATTGCTAATTGACGATTTTTTTTTACTTGTGCGCCTTGTGTGCCCACGGTTGCGCGGCCATCAACCCAATCAGCCTGATTGAGTTGTCCACGGAATTCCGCTACTTGTTGCTTGCTAAGAATTTCAGGAATATGAATTAGCATAAAAGAATAAAACCATATTTTTAACTGTAACCCCAAGGTAGCGATGATCCAGCTTTTAAAAACTGGATCATCGCAAGTGGGGACGCCTTGCTGAGTATCACGAACAATAAAATTGATTAAAAGGTGAAGTTCGCACCTAAGCGTACAGAGCGAGGCGCACCTGGATAATAGCGTGAACCACCGTTATTTAAACTGCCGATATATTCTTCATCGGCGAGGTTTAAGATATTCAACTGCAAGGTTACATTGCTGGTGACTACGTAAGACGCCATAGCATCAAACACCCAATACTCTGGAACATTTAACACTGAACGTTGCGCTTGCGCTGCACTTTCGGTGAGGCTTGAACTGGCTACTGAATCAATATAGCGCGCACCACCCGCAATCGTTAAACCATTCGCAAATTGATAACTGTTCCATAAGGTAAATGAATATTTTGGACTCCACTGAATCACACCGCCTTCAGTCCGGCTGGCACCCGCATTTGTTGCTGTGCGGTTACCACGCGTAATTTCCGGATCCATATAAGCCAGACCCGCACTGATTTGCCAGTTCTGCATCACAATACCGGCCAAGCCTAACTCAATACCTGATACTTCACGCTGACCAACTGCAACCGAAGTGCCATCAGGATTGGTGGCAATTTCATTGTCGTTAGTGCTTTTAAATACAGCTGCAGTGACGGCCAATTTATTATTCATCACATTCCACTTGGTGCCCAATTCTTGATTGGTACCTTTTTGTGGATCCAGGTTAGGGCTATTAGCGTTACTGGAGAATGTCGCGGGGTCAGTATTTAACGCGAAGTTGCTGCTGCCCGGGGGCAATTGTGACGTTGCATAAGATACGTAAATCGAACCGTTTTCAGCTGGCTTATAAACACCACCTAATTTCCAGCTAATTAAATTATCGGCAAGCTCTGCATCGCGACCCAGGTAGGTTCCCACCGGAATGGTTTGCACTGCAGGGGCAGTGACTGCGGCCTGACGAATAGTTTGATCAGTCTTGGCGTAGAAGCGCTCTGCGCGAAAACCGGCGCTGACTTGCCATTGATCATTTAACGTGATGGTATCCAATACATAGAGCGCCGCTGTAGTAGTTTCACCATCGGTTTTTGTCCCATCAGAAATGACTGGCTGATAGACAATATTGGCACTATCCGGATTATAAAGATTGGCGGCTTGTTGCGTTACACGCGTAGAAGAAGTTGGCGAAACAAAGGGAAGACCAACATTATTCGTGAATTGGCTTTCGTAAATAAACTCAACACCAGATGCGATATCGTGCTTAATACCAGCCGTATCCAATGTAAGGGTCAAGTTGGTTTGGTTAGTTAGAATTTGATTGGTTTGGTCGCGACCCTGACGGGTTAAAGCAATTTCCCAAGTCGCTGGATCATTTTTGGTAGCCGCAGGAAAACTCAATGCATTCACACCCGTCAACACCATATCCTGAGTCGAGCGACCATAACGTGAGGTATTCCGTAAAACTGCATCATTAGCCAGATCATGTTCAATACGCAGGGTTACCATGCTTGCATCAACATCGTTGTAGTCACTGGTTGAACCGAAGAAAGTTTCCGTATCGACTTTATCGATTTTCGGACCACCAGTGGGAAAAGCCGCTACATAAGGAGCGCTGTAATAACCTTCAAGGCCTGCGGTGGACACACCACCATCCGGCAAATTACGTTGTTGAATATGGTACAAATTCACAAAAGTGCGTGTATCAGTGCCTAAACCTAACCCTAGTGATGTGGCTATACCCATAGCGTTGTTTTCAACTTCATCACGGCCATCAGCACCTGCTTCTTGTACCAGCACATTGGTACGGAAGGCAGTTGTGTCATTGATGGAACGATTGACATCAAGGGTAGCGCGCTTGTAATCACCAGTGCCCAAAGTCACATTGCCAAAAGTGGCATCTTCCAGATTGGCAGCTTTACTATTCAAATTAATATAACCCGAGGCAGCACCGCGACCGTTGTCTACACCCGCTGGGCCTTTTGCAATTTCCACTTGCTCGGTATTGAAGGTGTCACGAGAGATAGAGCCAAGGTCGCGAATACCATCAACGAAAATACTGGCTTGCGTATCAAAGCCACGCATAAAAATCGAATCGCCGGTTGCGGTATTACCGTTTTCGCCCATCAACAATGTAATGCCAGGAGTGTTACGCAAGGTCTCGCTTAGGCTGGTCGCTGCTTGTTGCTGAAAGAGCTCTTTTTTAACCACTACAATGGTTTGTGGAGTATCAACGAGTGGTTGGGTAAATTTTGCAGAACTCACCTTTTCAGCTTTAAAGGTTGCTTCAGTTGCATCTGCACTCACTTTTACCGTGCTTAGTTTTCCAGCTTCTTCTTTTTTAGGTTCGTCTGCAGCGAAGGCAGCGCCGGAAGCCAACAGCATCATCGAGGATAATGCGGATACTTTTAATTGACGCACCGTCGAGTGTTTTTTGGCAACTATGCCAGGAGTGCGGCCAGCTGAATTAGTTTCTTTGCCCTTAGCTGCAACCAGATCTTTGTTAAAAGTGTTCATGTGGTTTTCCTAAATGAGTTGAAGTGCGCCATTAAAACCCAAATGATAACAATTATCAATAATGTTTAGGAATATTTTTTATAACCATAAAAAATTACTCATAAGATCTCTGTGTTTTCATATGCATTCTGCTCCGTGACTTTAATGCCTCTATGGTAAATAATTACTTTTCGTCAGGAAGCCACTTAAACGCTGCCTTCTCCCTACTACCTGTATAGGAAATCTCACACATGAACGATATTGATAAAAACCTGGCTATTGAAGCTTTAAATCGCATCATGGAAATAGAATTAGCAGGCGTGGTGCGCTATACGCACTATTCATTGATGGTATTCGGTTATAACCGCATTCCGATTGTGTCCTGGCTGAAAAGCAATGCGACTGAAGGATTGGGGCATGCGCATAAAGCCGGTGAATTGCTAACGCTGATGGGCGGGCACCCTTCATTGAAGATAGGTTCGTTGTTGGAGACAGAAAAACACGATATTGGCGATATACTGCGCGAGAGCCTTGAGCACGAAAAGAATGCAATCAACGCTTACTACAGCTTGCTTACTATCGCCCAAGGCAAATCCATTTTGCTGGAAGAGTATGCGCGCGAGATGATTGTGCAAGAAGAATTGCATCTTGATGAAGTGGATAAAATGTTACGCCGCCCCGGTGAAATTGCATCGTTTCAGCAATGAAATAGATAGTACAAGTGGCTTAGTGCTCTTTCTGTGCAACCGATTTTTCCCATCTTTTACGGGACTGATAACGCGTTATTGCTTTATGCCAGAAATGTAGCGGAAATAATCCTATGAGTATTAGTCCTGCGTACCAATGCAGATCCGCAATACTAATACCCATAGCATTTAAAGATTCTTGAGGATAATAGAGCAATAAGCCGCTAATAATTAACACTACCCATACCGTTAAATGCAAATACCCATCCCACACCTGTGCACTCCAATGATTTTTATATTTGGCTAATTTTTTTTGCACATGATCGGCAAAAAAGTAGCCAAAGATAAAAATAGCCATGGCGGATGCTACTCCGTGCAATTCACGAAACAAACCATTTAATGGGTGCGGTAGTTCGTCTTCACTAGGGGGCGCCATAAAGTAAAGGGCAACTCCGGTAATGCTGATCGCTATTACGACAAACCATAACAACACACGCGATTTTTTCATGGTTACGTTTTATTTTTGATATCGATTATTTATGAATGAATAGACTCGGCTAGCTTACGCAGAACGGAAAAATTGTCTTTGCATATTTTGCAAAGCCGCGCTCATGAAGGCGGCCATTCTACAGACCTTGATTAAAAATAATAGCAGTGAGTAATGCTGATGCGGACAAGCCAATTATTCTTAGATGCCTTGGTCGTCGTTACCGATTGGCACCCATCGACCACCCAATTTGGCCAGGCTCGCTGTGCGTTCTAATGCGGAGGTCGCAGCAGCCACTTTGGTGAGCGCATCAGCACGCCAGGCGCTGTGAGCAATAACTGTGCTAGTCAAAGGCACAAGCTGATCGCCTGTTGAATCCAATAATAAACCCGGAAATTCACGGCTAGCATTACTAGTTGATGTCGCTATAGCAGCATTCTGCAGACCACCCAACAGATGATCAAAGCCGAGATGATCTCGCACCGAAATCGGTAAAACGACTTCACCGAACACACGAATATCCCCGCCGGCATTAATCCAACCCTCATTAATACCGACGCGTTTCAATTCAGCAACGGCACAATCCACCGCAAAACCTTTTGCGACACCGTCCAGCGTAATCAACAAGGGTTTGCGCAAACGCGCAGAATTGCGGGTGAGTTCTATATCTTGCCAATCACCGTAAGCTAAAAGATTTGTGCCGTACAGATTCTGAAAATTGTGATTTGGCAGGGCACCGCGTGCGGTGAGCGCAGCTCCTAATGTGCAATTAAATCGTCCGCTGCTTACGCGTGTCATGGCCTGGGCAAGACGTAAACATTGAATACTCAACGGATGACAATTTACTGCTTTGCCCTGCGCACTGTTTAACCGCGACAAGTCGCTTGCGGGATCGTGAAAACTCAGTAATTTTTGGATAAGCTCAATGTGTGCAAAAGCGGAATTAAATGCGGTCTGTGCCCCGGTTGCGGCAACGGGAAGTGCAATTTCAACGAAACAACCCAGCAGTGGTCGCATTCGCTTTTGCAAGTTATTCATAAGATTATCAATGCGGACTAGGCAGGCGGAGTTGGCGTTATACCAGCCGGGTTTATAACAGCAGAACTCAAGGCAATTTGATGGATTGCCAATAGCCGTTTAATGCCATCCGTCACATTGCGACATGACAATGTTGCGCCACTGATGTTGGGAATATCCTGACCAAGCTTAAATTTATCTTGCAGCGTTTTACCCACAAAATGACTGCGCCATTGCGGCTGGCGAACCTGGCCTCCATGAGTTTCGCGGTAGCTGAGAATTTCAACACCCAGCACCTTGCCATCCACAGAAATTGCCGTGCCATAGGTAATAAAATCATGCTTACCAATCACATCATCCACCAAAAACCAGCCTAACAATTCGCCTTTATTTTCAGCGCGCCAGGCTTTTTGGACTTTTTGACGTTGACGTACGCCCGCTATTTTTTTGATGTTATCCAGCTGGGCATCGCTGAGAGAAATAGCCGAATCAAGAAATAAGGTGGCCTGCGGAAACAATACTTGCTGTGCTTGTTGAACAGTCAAAAAATCTTCTGCCTGTGCAGAAGCAACAATGGCAGTAGAGCTTATTACCACTGCGGGTAGCGTTAGGAAAAAAGGTAAATTACGCATGATGGAACCTGAAATTACATGGCATTACTATGCCTGCGCGCAACGGGGCGCGCAGGCATGGATAATACACTTAGAAATTTAAACCTACTTTGAAACGGATTTCCTGTTCAGTTTTTTCAATCAGATGCAATCCTGATGGCTGGCCTTCATAAGTTTCGCCACCACCGCGAATTTGATCAAACCAGGTGAGGGTCAACCAATATTTTTCGCCACCGTAATGCAAAGTCGGGCCAGCAAACACAGAGTAACGCTCCATGGCGACGCCAGTTTCGTATTCAGTTTCATAAACAGTTTCGAGACCTGCATACCAGTTAGGCGCAAAGCGATAACTTAAACCTGTGCCTGCCGAAAATTCAACTTCAACTTCCATTTCTGTTGGCCATTCGAAGCCTTCCGGCAAATTATCAATGGGTGCACGGGTTGCGCGAGTCGCTTCTGTGCCAATATTGCCGACCCATACTAACTGACCTTCCATAAAGTATTTTTGCAATTGCAAATCGAGTGCAATGCTAATGCTGTCTTTATCGCGACCGGAGTGCGGGTCAAGTGTCAGGTAATCCAAACCTACCATTGCCGACAGACCAAAATTATCCAGCGCAGGGCTTAAAAAATTGTACTTACCAGAAACTTCAGCACCGCCAAAACGCAAACCGTAGCTTTCGTCGCCCGGCATATATCCATCAATTAAAATACCCGAGGTATTTATTTTCTGACCTTTAAGCTCTCCGGCAACAGTAAAACGGTCGCTGACTCCGTATTCCAGTTCAGTCGTGGTGTTATAAGCAGTGTAGTGACCAGTGCCTTTATCACTACGCTGGGTGACGACCTGGTAAAACTCCACTGCGTCCTTGGGTAAAACTTCTGAACCTTTTACATAACCAAACAGATTTTCATCCGCGAAACTGCTGAGACTAAAACAACTACTGGCAATGGCCAGTACCAAAAGATGACGCTTCAACATGATACCTTCCTAAATAATATTGTATGAATTAACTGATGGCATTGTATTACATAAGATCCCTGTAATCATATGATATTAATTCTTATTAAGCTCCAGGCTCCGAGACAAACCCTAACTTTAGAATTCCCGCACGCTGGACCGCTGCCATCACCTTTAACACATACTCGTAATCCACTTTTTTATCGCCGCGAATATGCACCTCGGGTTGCGGTTGTTTTCCAGCTTCAGCTAGCAAACGCTGACTTAACTCTTCCGGGGTGACAGTGGTCTCATTCCAATGGGCTTGCCCATCTTCGGTAATGGATAAGGTAATCGTTTCAGGTTTTATGTCGTTAAGCGTGTTTTGTTCGCGCGGAAGATCAACTTTCACCGAATGCGTTATCACCGGTACGGCAATAATAAAAATGATCAACAACACCAACATCACGTCGACTAGCGGCGTCATGTTGATATCGCTCATCGCCCCTTTGTCATCGTCAAAATCACCACCGAAAGCCATATGAATTCCCTACTCTGCCTGCGCGTTGTGACGCGCAATGGGTTTAATGTTATTGCCGTTGCCAGGGTTGTTTGATTTTGAACTGGCAGGGGGTGCACCCGTTAAAAAGTAGGCATGGAGCTGGTGAGCAAAGCGGTTGAGTTTATTGTTAACCGTGCGATTGCCGCGGTTAAGCGCGTTGTAACCCAACACTGCAGGAATAGCGACCACCAAACCAAACGCAGTCATGATTAAAGCTTCACCCACTGGGCCGGCGACCTTATCAATGCTGGCAGAACCTGACACACCGATGCTAACAAGCGCATGATAAATACCCCAAACAGTACCAAATAAACCTACGAAGGGTGCGGTTGAACCTACTGAGGCGAGCAGCGCCAAACCACTTTGTAATTTGTCATTACTATGATCAATAGAATCTTTCAAGCAGGCAGTGAGCCAGTCAGCAAGTGGCAGATGGCCATGCAAATCGCTTTTGTGATTGTGATGATGATCAAGTGCCGCCTGCCCTTCTTCGGCCAAATGACGATAAGGATTATCGCTACGCTCATCGCCCAGAATATGTAAGCCGGCAGCAAAACTTTGTGAATGCCAAAAATCTGCTAGAGCGCGGTTTGGTTTGCGCAAACGCATTAATCCCCAAGCGCGCAATACAATGACAAACCAGCTGGTGATCGACATACATAGCAAGATAATGGCGACGATTTTGATGGCAGAATCGCCCTGCTGCCAAATGGAAGAAATGCCGTAGGGTGAATTCATATAAACCTCGTTTAAAGTGCGTAAATAACGGTTTGCTGACTATCTATTTATTAGTAACTATTTATTAGTAACTATCTGTTTATCATTAATTGTTTAACGAGAACTCAATCGGTAACTCATACCAGAAATCAATCGCCTGGTTAGCGCGTGTTGCCGCTACAAAATGCCAATTTTTTACCGCGCGAATGGCCGTTTCATCCAAGCGAGCATGACCACTGGATTGTTTTACACGTAACTCGCCGACAGAGCCATCAGCAAGAACTAAAACCTCCAATAGCACCACGCCTTGTTCACGTAAACGTCTTGAAACAGCGGGATATACAGGCGCCGGATTATTTGCCTGACTGGCGTCAATACGCGGTGGCACGAGCTGCTCTGGACTTTGCATCACACTCAGCTCGTCAGTTTTTTGTTCGACAGGCGCAACAACTACAGGCGTAACGTCTTGCTGTACGGCACGCTCTGACGGCGGCGCTTTTGGGACAAGCATCTTAGGTTTTGGTAAGGGTTTTTGTTCAGGTATTGGTGGGGGTGGCAATGCAGCAAGCGGAGGTACCGGCGGCTGCGCTGCCACAATGACACCTTGAATTGTTGGTGGAACTATCTCCAGCGACTCAGATTCTGCTGGAACCAGCAATACCACGGCCAATACTCCAACATGCAGCAACAAGACCAACAAGAAGGAGTAAAAAGGAGTGTTATTTGTTTTCATAGCTTTGTAGGAGGCAACAAGATGCAAATTTAGGTGAATAATAAAGCATCTCAATGCGAATGGCAATGAGAATTATTATCATTATTGCCGAATTACAGGGACACCTCGATTATGCGGGAGCAGTTCCGTCAAACGATAGGAATGAATTCATAAAAAAAAGCCAACTCATTTCTGAATTGGCTTCTTAACATTGGTTAACCCTAAAACGATTAGTTAACTCTTTTTCCGAGAGAATTCAACGTGCTTGCATTCAAGTGAACGATAACACTGGTTGCATTCGCATCAGCTGAATCTTGTGCAAGAATAACTTTGTAATCACCTTCAAGAATGCTCCAGGTTTTTGCGGCGGACTGATACATGCTTAAAACTCTAGGCTCCACAGTTACGCTGACATTTTTACTTTCACCGGGGTTTAATTCAACTTTACTCCAACCACCCAAACGTTTTGGCGCTTCCCAACCACCTTTTACGGGCGCCACATAAACTTGCGCAACATCTTTACCTTTCACTTTACCGGTGTTAGTCATTTTGAAATTCACAGTAAGCACACCCTCTTTAACTTCCGCTGCTAAATTACTGTATGAGAATTGTGTATACGACAAGCCATAACCAAACGGAAACAAAGGCTTCAAGCCTTTTAATTCATACCACTTGTAACCAACCGCAGCACCTTCAAAATAATTAACATTAAATTTCGTTACTTTATCATTAGGGTTTCCATCCAACACTGGACGTGGCAATTGCTTTTCAGAGGCTGGGAAAGTTGCCGGTAAATGTCCCGATGGATTGACTTCGCCAAACAATACGCGTGCAATTGCTTCGCCACCGCTGGTACCCGGATACCAGGCTTCAAGCACGCCACTAACACTGTCCAGCCATGGCATTAACACTGGACCACCGTTTTGTAACACCACAACTGTTTTTGGATTTGCTTTTGCAATAGCTGCTACTAATGCATCCTGGTTATCAGGTAAAGATAATGTCTGTGCATCAAAATCTTCACCCAACCATTGATTCACAAATAACACCACTAGCTCTGATTCAGCAGCAAGCTTAGCAGCAGCTTTTACATCGGTACCTTCACTGTAGGAAACTTGCGCTTCAGGAACACGCGCTTTGATAGCTTTAAGCGGAGAGGATGGGAAATAAATTACTGGACCTGGCCAAAGGTCTGGCATCAGCCCTTTTACAGCAATACCCCCGATTGGATACACCTTGGAAGAACCACCGCCGGAGAGCACACCCACATCTGAATGCGAACCAATCACAGCAATTTTTTTCAAACTTTTCGTTAATGGCAGAATGCTGTTGGAATTTTTCAAGAGCACCATACCCTGCTCCGAACCCGTTTGCGTAACTCGCGCGTGGGCTGCAAAATCGATAGTGCCACCCTCCTTCGCAGGATGATCAAATAACCCTTTATCGAACATAGCCCACAGAATACGGCGGGCCATATTATCTAGACGTGCCTGGGGTACCCAGTTTTGCTCAACAGCTTCTTTCAACGCCGCGCCAAAATAAGGGGATTTATCAAAAGAGTATGCGGACTGCTGATCCAGACCATTATTAGCAGCAGGTATGGTGCTATGTACTGCACCCCAATCAGACATAACGTAACCTTTAAAACCCCAATCTCCTTTAAGAACCTCATTGAGCAAATATTGATTTTCACAACCGTAAAAACCATTTACAAGATTGTACGAGCACATCACCGAACCAGGCTTGCCCACTTCATTGGCAATTTGTAACGCTAATAAATCCGACATGCGTGCCGCTGAATCTTCAATCAGGGAATTAGCCAGAGTACGTCCCTGGTCCTGATCATTAAGCGCAAAATGTTTTAAGGTTGAAATAACATGATTCGATTGAATACCTTTTATTTGTTGACCAACAATGTGCCCGGCCAACAACGGATCTTCACCACCGTATTCAAAATTTCGTCCATTGCGTGGCTCGCGCATTAAATTAACACCGCCCGCCAACATAACGTTGAACCCTGACGAGTGAGCTTCAGAACCAATCATGGCACCACCATTGAAAGCTACCTCCAAATCCCAACTGGAGGTTGTACTTAACCCTGAGGCTAAACCCGTTCGTTCGCGCACTGCGCCCTCACCTGCCTGACAAGCCACGCCTAAACCTGCATCTGTTTGAAACTGTGCCGGGATCCCTAACCGTGGAATACCATAAACATATCCAGCAGAAAGATTGATCGATTCTTTAGGTCGTTTTGAATTTAGCTGCGGAGCATCTGTACCGAAATATCCATAAACCAAGGTTAGCTTTTCATCGAGCGTCATTTCCTTCAATACCAAATCAGTACGCTGGTCAGCATTCAAAGCCTTATCCATCCAGGGCTTTACATCAGTAACCGCAGTGTTCCCGGAGGCTTTTACTTTAGGGCTTTCGGCAGAGATAGCCACAGGTACAACTGCGGCTAAAGCGCAGGCCATGGCGAGCAGGCTAATTTTTTTCCGAAACTGCATGTTTAACACCTCAATGGGGTAGGACAATATGGAATAGAGCAATATGAAATCGAGCAATGCAAAGAAGCTTGTTGATAAAAAATTCGCGGCACATTATCTAAGGATAGGCGTTAACGCAAAATAATTAATTTAATTTAACGGTTATTTGCTTTTTTGAGCAAAAAACGACGGTGCTATAACACTCGCCGCCTTATTTAGGAATTTAAGCAGATGTTTGTATAACGGGTGCCGAGTGCTGCATGTATTTTCATAGTTGCGCCGCTTACCGCACCGCTTTTTGTTTTTTAAGGCGCGGCAAGCGGCACCCCTACTAGAGATATTCCATTTACTATGAGTTTTATTCTGGGGGAATTTTTACAAAAACGTAACTAATTATATTCGCTATGTGCCGTAGCGTACTCTAATCCCTTTCTCGATAGAGAGACGAATTTCCTCGGTAGATAAAGTTGCGGGAAAATAACACCCTGAAATATAGGCCTGACAAAAACTGGCACCTTCAAGTTTACAAGTGCGAAAATCAATTCCTCGCAGATCTGCTGCACGAAAATAGGCATCACTGAAATCAAGCCCATCCGCATCCAGGTTGCGTAAGTCCAAGCCACGAAAGTCTCCGCCACGCAAATGCTCTGCGGTAACTTCTCCCATTTTTTTTCGACGGTTAAATTCATCGATGTTTTCACTACGCAGCAAATTATATAAAGGGTTTTGATGAACAATAGGTTCACTCATAGTTTTTCCGTAATTTGTTTCAAAATAAATAAAAATTATCTTAGGTTACTAGTTTTTATTTGCATCATTTGAATGAGCGAAGCTTCCGCGCGCGACAAACCACAACGACGTGCGACATCTTCGCTATCCAATCCTAATTTAAATAATTGTGCTGCTTGAGCGTAGGGTTGAAAATCCTCATCATTGCCATAATCAATTTTTTGATTCGTTTGTGGTGCACTTTGTAAACGTTTTTCCATGGTCAATAAACGCTGCCCCATTCCCACCGAACCGCTGGCAGAAACTGAAAGTTCGCGTGTTAATCGCTGAATTAATTTTTCAGTTTGCACACCTTGTTGCCGAGTGTTCGACAGACTTTTCAGAGACAAAGCTAAGGCAACAACACTCAATATCAGGCAAACAATCAAGCCCATTTCCAATATCGATAACACCATTTTTTTCTCATTCAAATTTTTAAAAGGGTCAGAAGATACAGCGCTTTCTCCGCTATATTTCTTCCAGGTCAGACCACTCTTCACTGGTTAGCAATTTATTTAATTCAATGAGGATAAGAAGCTCATTATTTTTATGACATACGCCTTGAATAAATTTACCACTTTCGTCGTTGCCTACATTGGGCGCCATTTCGATTTCCGATTGCCGCAAATAAACAACTTCAGCCACGCTATCCACCAAAATGCCAATAACATGCCGATCAGTTTCGATAATAACAATCCGCGTGTTATCGGTAATATCACCGTTAGGTAAATTAAAACGATGGCGCGTATCAATAACGGTTACCACATTACCGCGCAAATTAATGATCCCCAACACGTAGGAAGGCGCTCCTGGCACAGCAGCAACTTCTGAATAGCGCAAAACTTCTTGCACCTGCATCACATTAATTCCATAGGTTTCGCCATCTAGTCGAAAGGTAACCCACTGCAACATAGGGTCAGCAGAACTATTATTTTTAAGTGCATCAGTAGCCATACTTTTTCCTCAGAGCCATGCCGTTGTTAAGTGCTAACTTTTTTTACTCATCTTGATAGATAACTTAAGCCTAAGGCACGCGGATTAATGGGTTCGAAATTCAATTGGGGGTAGGTTTGCTATAACTATAGCTGAGGCTGCTTGCTCTGCCAGTATGCTGATTTGTAATGCCAGAACGGATTAACAACAGGGCTTAGATTAACGGACTTTTAACCCGATTTTTATCAGCATCCATTAGCATTTGACCGATCATAGGAATATCCAGCAAGGCACACATATGCTCCTTTACAGTACCGGCAAGCCACGGACGTTTGCTGCGATTAGTGCGCCACTTCACCTCCTCCGGCACCAGCCTGATGGGTTGGTTTATCGAGTCAACGGCCAAACCCCAGGGCACACCGTTAATCGAGATTACATATTTCGCATTTTTGGCAAAATTCTCGTCGTAGCGTTCTGGCATAACAAATTTGGCAGTATTCACCGTATAAATTTTACTGGTAGTTGTTAACTGCAACCCCATAAACCAATCAGCCTGTCCAGGCAATGGCGCCAGCCCACCGGTAATAGGCCGAATTTTCCCCAATGAAATCAAAGGTACTGCCAGGGTCAATCCTGACACTTGAAAAAGTAGTACATCAAAACGCGTTTGCGCCCATTGCGGCAAACCATTAGGTAACCATTCCAGGTTTGGCATTTGGTAAGTTGTTTCAACATCTTGCAACGCATTACTGCTGTCCAAAACGCCGTCCGCAGCAGCAGTGGAGACAATCGGTTCGATAGTCCATTCTTGTATTTCGTCTGGGTCAGTTTGAAAGCGGGTGATAACACGCGAAGAGGAAATACTTTCAATTTTTTCTGCTGGCGTCACTTCAATTTCAGGTCGCACACTATGCAATAATTTTTGCAGCTTTTGTTTTTGGTCAGCGCTCGGGTCCGCAAAATTTGTGGTGACCTTTACTTTTGCGGAATTCGCTTCGACGGCAATTTTTTTGGCGACGACATAGGTTGCGGAAACAGAAGTTGTGGTAGCTGCAGCGGCAATATCGAATACATCATCTACAGGAAAAATAGATAATTGCTCGACATGGGAACCGGTTAACGAATTCACATCATCATCTGCTAATAATTCAGCAAAATAATTATGCAAACTGTCACTTGGATTTTTGATATCGGTCACAATGCATTACCTGACTTCGCAGCGTTATTCCCGATTTTATTGGCAATGCCGTTTAAATTAACACTTGCACTAACCGGTGTAAATTCAGCAGAAATTTTTTGTACAAGCCATTTAAAAAATGAGTGATAAGCGACTACTCCACGAGTAGCTTCGTCAAACAAATGCGGCGGCACTCCCGCTTTACTGGCATCACGAAAACGCGTATCCACAGGAATGTATCCCGGCCAAACTTCGTTCGGATAACCATTGCGAATTGTGCGCAAGCTGCTGACCGAAGCTTGCGTTCTGCGGTCATACATCACCGGTAAAATAGAATAAGACAAGGCTTTTTTTCGCGAGCTGCTCAGCATATTTAAGGTGTGTACCATGCGTTCCAATCCCTTAAGTGCAAGAAATTCTGTTTGCACCGGAATCACTAAATGTTGGCAGGCCGCTAATGCATTTATCATTAACACACCGAGTAACGGCGGCGTGTCGATAAATACGAAATCATAATCTTCATAAATTAATGCCAGGGCGCGAGCGATCACTAACCCCATACCATCCTGGCCAATTGCCTGCCGCTCCAAGGTTGCTAATGCTGTCGCGGCAGGCAATAAATCCAGGCTGGAATAATCGGTTGCTAAAATAAGTCGCTTAACACTGGCAGCAGTTAATTCTCTACGCTCTTGAAAAAGCGTGTAAGTACTAAATTTTTGTGTGTCGGGATCTTGACGAAAATAAGTGCTAAGCGAACCGTGCGGGTCCATGTCTAACAGCAACACGCGGTAACCCTGAGCAGAAGCTAAACCGCCAAGTGCTACGCTGGTAGTAGTTTTGCCTACTCCACCCTTATGGTTAGCCACGGTAATAACACGCACGGAAACAATCCTCAAAGCGTCAAGCTGATGTCAGTTTAGGCGCAGTTTGCCTATTCGCAACCTGGCAGCAGTGCTTTTGCAATGTTTGTGCCGCTAAATTTCATTTTGTTATCGACCCTATTTTCACTTACAGAAAATCGCCTTCGCTCACTGCATACCGCATTTAATCACTTGGGCGCGTTTTACTAAAGTTCGGAAGATTTTCAATACCCTTTGACCAATCTGGTTTTGAGGACCAATAAATATTGGCATTCACCGGATAATTTGGCTCGTCATCTAAAACACCCAGCGCTATTTCATAACCCGAACCTTGTTTGCGCAGCTTGTAATAAATGCTTGAACCACAGTGAGAACAAAAACCTCTTTCTGCAATTGCGGACGAGACATAGGTTTTAACCAAGTCTTCGCCCGCCAACCATTTAAAGTTTTCCGGCGTTACAGTGCCGTATGTGGCGTAAGCAGCGCCGTGAAATTTTCGGCACATTGAGCAATGACAATTTGCGAGATCTGGCAATAACGCTTGTATTGCAAATTTAATTTTTCCGCATAAACAACTTCCGTTCATAATGTTCACCTTTTAATGGCTGCAAATATTAATGACTGAGAAAGCTTTTAATAAGTTCACCTAAACGTTTCAACGCTTTTTCTTTAGTTGGCGTCCAATCGCCGCCTGACGATAACCGTAAACAATGTTGGTACTTTTGTGCTGCAGAAAATAATTTTCCCGGCGCTATGGCGATATTTTCTTCAAGCGCTTGTAGCGCAAGATGAAAAGTATCTATTTTTTTTGCTTTTGTAGAGCCATTCACTTTTACATCGCTGTTAAGCTTTTGATACTCAGGCGGTAACTCAACCCATAATACAAAACCTCCCAATGGCTGGGTAATACGGGTACCCAGCGGGAAATATCGCTCAATAGCAATAATCATTTCGTGCATACTTTTTGTTAGCTTATTGCGCATAGCTCGCAAATGACGATCATATTTTCCACTTGCCAACAAATCGGCCACCACAATTTGCACTATGGTTGGTAACGCAGAGTTGCTCATAAATTTTAATTGTGAAATCGCCGGGGCGAGTGCCTTCGATGCCACCCACCCTACTCGCAAACCTGGTGCAATCGATTTGGAAAATGACGAACAATAAATAACTTT
Organism: Pseudomonadota bacterium; assembly: GCA_040386215.1. Lineage (GTDB taxonomy): Bacteria > Pseudomonadota > Gammaproteobacteria > Pseudomonadales > Cellvibrionaceae > Cellvibrio. The sequence goes on along the minus strand of JAZKFX010000001.1, from coordinate 47,576 downwards.
CTCATCAAAACGTTTGCACACACTGGGGCGCTGTGCGCTAAAACCCAAATCGCCATAAATATCATCTTCGATTAAAGCGACTTTAGTTTTCCTGCACAAATGCGCAAGTGCTTTCTTATGCGCATCACTCAAAGTGGCACCCAGAGGATTGCTAAAGTTGGACACCACCAGGCAGGCTTTAATGGACCAATGCTCAATCGCAAGCTGCAACGCATCCAATGAAATACCGGCTTGCGGATCAGTGGGAATTTCTATGGCTTTTAATCCTAAATGCTCAATGATTTGTAATAACCCGTAGTAGGTAGGCGACTCTATAGCCACAGCATCGCCAGGTTGGGTAATCGCTTTTAAAGCCAACAACAAAGCTTCCTGACATCCGTTGGTAATCACTATATCGGCAGGACTTAGCTGGCAACCTAACTGCGCCATACGTTTTGCAATTTGTAAGCGCAACTCATAATTTCCCGGGGGAAATTCATAAGCGCACAACTGCGAACGTTTTAGGCGTGCCATTTTGGTAATAGATTTTTCAATTGCTATGGTTGGCAAAATACTGACATCCGGCACTGCAGCGCCTAAATTAATCACGCTAGCCAAATGCGTCGCGCTGGATTGCTGCGTTTGCTGCAACAACTGTAGAACAAGCTGCTGCCCTACTACTTCACGTGGACTCATACTGAGTTGCGACATTTTTGGTGTTAAAAAATCTGCCTGCGCGCGAATTCGTACGTAAAAACCGGAGCGCGGCCGTGATTCTACGTAACCGCCATTAAGCAATTGATCATAAGCTGCTACCACGGTCGCCGGGCTTACGCCTCGCTGTAGGCTGATGGCCCGCACTCCGGGCAATTTATCGCCCACCCGATAAACACCATTTTCAATTTGCCCAATGATTTCACTCGCTACCTGATGATAAAGATTAGCCATAGATTAATTCCATAATATGGGGACAATACAGAAGCGCAAAAAAGTAACCAGTACAGATTGAAAAACAGCTATCTGTACCTGTAAATATTACTTATTCTAAATCTGTATCGTTTTAATTAACAAGCTAAAATTTACAATGCGAGATATGTATAACCTACAACAACTAACGAGAGTATCAAAATGCCAACTCAAGCTATCACCGCTTATATTGTCGATGCGTTTACGACTAATGCTTTTGGTGGGAATCCAGCAGCCGTTTGCATTTTACCGGAGGAAAAAACTGATGGATGGTTACAACAAGTGGCCGCCGAATTCAATTTATCCGAGACGGCTTTTTTACTTCAGCAAGCTGAAAACTCATGGCAACTCCGCTGGTTTACACCAACCTGCGAAATAAAATTATGTGGCCACGCAACCTTGGCTTCCGCGCATATATTGTTAACCGAGTTGCTCCAGGCTGATCAAGAACTTATTTTCTCAACTTTGAGCGGAACCTTAACAGCCACCCGTAATAACGGCAAAATCACCTTGGACTTCCCAAAAATTTCTCCGCAATTATTAAGCAGAATTTTTTTATATGATAAGGATACAGGCATTAATCAGCTAAACCTTCATATTGTGGCAGGTTATCAAGCCGGGGAAGATATTCTTCTCGAACTGGAAAGTGAAAACGATATATTGCAATACCAACCGGACTTTACAATGATTGCCAGGATTAACACACGAGGCCTTATTATTACGGCTAAAAGTGCAACCAACGCAAGAGATTTTGTATCGCGATTTTTTGCACCGCGCGCAGGCATTAATGAAGACCCGGTAACAGGTTCAGCACACTGCAGCCTGGCTGAATTCTGGAGTAAAAGATTAGGGAAAAATAGTTTACGTGCAGAACAGTTGTCTTCACGGCGTGGCATTTTGGATCTAGAGGTACTGGATACCAGAGTGAGGCTCATCGGCAGCTGCGTCACTGTGATGAAAGGTGCGCTGGTATTAAAAAATGAATGCGTTTAACTGTAAATAATTTCAGAGTTAATTTATTTAACTTGAGGAGGTGGTGCCAGTTGTGTCGGCGTGGCTCTGGGCCGTTCGATTTTTCGTTTCGCAATCATGACTGCGACACGACGATTTTGCGCGCGCCCAGCCTCATCATCATTACTTGCTACGGGTTGAAACTCGCCATAACCTACAGCCGATAAACGGTCGGGAGCAACACCCTTACCCACAAGCCATTTCACAATTGCTGCGGCTCGCGCAGAAGATAATTCCCAGTTAGTTGGATAACGCGTGTTGTTGATGGGAATATTATCGGTAAAGCCTTCAATTTGTACTGGATTAGTGTAATGGTTAAGAATGCTAGCTATGTCGGTAAAAATAGCTTGCGCTTGTGCGCTTGGATCAGCGCTGGCTGACGGAAATAAAATACTGTCATTCAATTCAATTTGCACCCAATACTCATTACTGGAAACTTTAATCATTTGGTCGTTAATAAGCTGCCCAAATTTTTGATTTACCAGTTCTTGAATTTTTTTTAGTTCATTGTTGTTTTCCGGTTTAGCGGCATCAGTGGGTGTAGCCACGGAGCTCTGCGATGTGGATTCGGGTTGTACTGCAGCTTCCACTAGCTCTATAGGCGATTCTTTCTCACCGTCCGCCGTTGCTGTTTTGCTCATTTCGATGGGGGCGATGACAGCATTGGAAGGGTTGATATTGTTAATGGGATTGGGGTTGGTTTGTGAATCGTTAGGTAGATTAAAAGCTTCCACAAAGGATTCCGATAAAACGCGATACTTACTTTGATTGACTTGCGAAATAGAATACATAACAACAAAAAATGCAAATAATAAAGTAATGAAGTCGGCGTAAGAAACCAGCCAACGTTCGTGATTTACATGTATTTCCTGCTTTCTACGTCGTACCATAAAATGAAGATTTCAGTTTCAGTTTCAGTTTCAGTTTCAGTTTTAAAAAATATCGATGAAATTACTGGTTGGTCCGTTAATGCAAGTAGCCATTTAATTTTAATTCTATTGAACGCGGACTTTCGCCATCGGCAATAGCAATAATTCCTTCAATAATTAATTCCCGGTATTGCGAACGCTCATTCACACACATACGCAATTTATTCGCCACGGGCAAAAAAAATAAATTTGCCAAAGCCACCCCGTAAATTGTCGCCACAAAAGCTACCGCTATTCCTGGCCCCAGAAGCGCGGGGTCTGCCAAGTTATTCATCACATGAATCAGCCCCATCACTGCACCAATAATGCCGATTGTTGGTGAATAGCCACCCATACTTTCGTAAAATTTCACTGCGTCGAAATCGCGCTGCTCATCCAAAATTAAATCGGATTCCAAAATTCTCCGCAAAGCTTCTGGCTCGCGACCATCGACTAATAGTTGCAAACCTTTTCTCGCGAAGAGATCTTTTTCTGTTTCAGCAATATGTTCAAGTCCTAGTAAACCGTCTTTACGCGCAGCGTTGGCCCATCTCACTAATTTAGTAATGCCTTCTTTAAACGGACTGTAAGGCGGTTGAAAAACCCATTTGAACATAGCCAGTGAACGCTTAAGACTTTGTAACGGCGTTTGCAAAATAGCCGCTGCGAGAGTTCCACCAATAACAATTAACGCCGCTGAACTATTGAGTAGAGAGTGGATTGAACCACCCTCCATAAAGTTGCCGCCGATAATGACGGCAAAGCCAAGCACAATTCCCAGGATACTCAGAATATCCATCAAATAACCTCACGCGCTAAACGCGAACCTATATCGCTAAGGCTTAAAACCCGATCAGTTAAACCCGCGCGCGCTACCGCCATTGGCATACCATAAATTACACTGCTCGCTTCATCTTGTGACCACAATTCTGAACCGGCCTCCTTCAATAAACGTGCGCCTTTGCAACCATCTGCACCCATACCGGTGAGGACAATTCCCAATACTCTATCGACAAAACTGTTGGCGGCAGAACCAAAGGTAATATCCAAAGATGGCTTGTAAGTAACACGCTCATCATCGGCAAAAATACGCACGCAGCCACCATTGCGCTTATCCACCATAAGCTGTTTACCACCCGGTGCCAGTAGTGCTAATCCAGGCTCTAACATATCGCCGTCAACAGCTTCACGCACACGAATATTACATTGCTTGTTCAAACGCTCGGCAAACGCTTTAGTGAAATTTTCCGGCATGTGTTGAACTAAAACGATGGGCTGGGGAAAGTTTTTTGGCAATTGGATAAGCACATCTGTCAGCGCCACTGGGCCACCAGTGGATGCGCCAATCACAATTATTTTAGGTTGCTTTTTTAAACGATAATTATCGGGTGCCGTATGCGAACTGGAAGGTTTAGCCATGGCCACGTTTGGCATAATGTTATGCACTTGTCCCGACCCGGAAGCGCTCTGTAGATTTGGTGTAGTGAAGGTAGTCGCTGGAGTTGTCGAATAAGAACGAGCGTTGCTAATGGGAGAATAAGCAGTCGTTGTGATTTTTTTTTCCAGTGGCTCAATCGTGATGGGTTTGTTCACTATATTTTGGCCAACGCGAGCCAGGGTAATTAAACGTTCATGCAGCTTTTGTGTAAGTCCAAGAGAGTTACGTGATACTTCGGCAAAATCTTTAGCAATATAATCCAGCGCACCCGCGGCCAAAGCGTCGAGAGTAATACGTGCACCTTCATAGGTGAGCGATGAAAACATTAAGATGGGTACTTTCCGCTCGGCCATAATCAATTTAATAGCGGTTACGCCATCCATAACCGGCATTTCAAAATCCATAGTAATAATATCTGGCCTTAATTCCTTGGCTTTTTCTACGGCTTCGCGTCCATTACTGGCAATACCAACGACTTTTAATTCGGGATGTTCATTGATAATTTCTTTCAAGCGATGCTGAAAGAAATTAGAGTCGTCGACGACTAAAACCCGAAATGTCATTAACATCCACTCCACAGCAAAAATGCTAAGGATAAATAAAAAATTATGCGTCCTCGGCTAAGAAATGCGTTCCAGAATATTCTGGTTGCGCTCTCAAAATCTAGGTATGCCCCCAGGATGTGCTGCCTTTTGCATAACGCCGCAATAAACTCGGAATGTCCAAAATCAATGCGATGGTGCCATCGCCCGTAATAGTAGCGCCCGCCATACCCGGAGTGCCCTGTAACATTTTGCCGAGCGGTTTAATCACCACTTCTTCCTGGCCGATTAATTGGTCCACCACAAAACCAACACGGCGCGTGCCAACGGTGACAATAACCACATGCGCAAATTCTTCTCGCGAATGACTCTCAGCATTTTTCACTAACCAATCTTGCAGGTAAAATAAGGGTATAGCTTGATCGCGGATGGCAATACAATCCTGCCCATGCACCACATGGCTTTTTGATAAATCCATATGAAAAATTTCATTAACGCTAATTAAGGGCAATGCAAAAGTTTGTTTTCCCACCATGATCATTAAGGTCGGCATAATCGCTAATGTCAGCGGCACTTTGATAATAAAACGTGTACCTTTTCCTAGCGCTGATTCAATTTCAACCGTACCGTTAAGTTGATTAATTTTGGTTTTTACGACATCCATGCCCACACCGCGACCGGACACATCAGAGATTTCTTTTTTGGTGGAGAAGCCAGGTACAAAAACTAAATTGAAGGCGTCAATGTCAGATAAGCGTGCGGCCCCATCCTCATCGTACAGACCTTTTTCGACAGCAACACGGCGTAATTTTTCGGGGTCCATCCCGGCCCCATCATCACTAATACACAATAAAATATGATCGCCTTCCTGTTCAGCGGAAAGCACAACCTGGCCAATGCGCGATTTGCCGTTGGCCGCGCGCACATCCGGAAATTCAATACCGTGATCGACCGAATTGCGTACCAAATGCACCAAAGGATCAGCCAAAGCTTCGACTAAATTTTTATCCAAATCAGTTTCTTCACCGATTAGCTCCAGATTAATTTCTTTTTTCAAGCTGCGCGCTAAGTCGCGCACTACACGCGGAAACCGGCCAAATACTTTTTTGATCGGCTGCATGCGAGTTTTCATCACTGACATTTGCAAATCCGCAGTGACAACATCTAAATTAGCAACGGCTTTTACCAGAGCTTCATTACCAGACGCATTGCCCAACCGCACTAAACGGTTTCGCACCAATACCAATTCGCCAACCATATTCATAATATCGTCAAGGCGTTGGGTGTCCACGCGCACGGTGGTTTCAACGCCCTGCTGTGCATCTCGGTCCATTAACGGCGAAGCTATTGCACTCGCGGAAATTTTATCGGGCTCTGCTTTCACAGTTTCCATTTTAGATTTTAGAGGTGCAGCGTTTACAGGTTCAGAATTAATGACTGGTCTTGGTATGGCTTTGGCTGTGGTTGTATTGGCAGAGGGTGTTGTCCCGGGTGAAACACCGGGTGCTTTACCTTTGCCATGCAATTGATCAAGTAGTAGTTCAAACTCATCTTCATTAATAATGTCCGAATCACCGGTTCCCACAGTGGGCGTTGGCGAGCCTTTGCCGGATGTTAGTGGTTTTTCCAAAGAGTGGGATTTTTCCAACAGGGTTTTATTGATTTCTTTAAGAGTATCCTGACCGGGCCCCTTCCCCTTACCGTGCAATTGATCGAGCAAGGCTTCAAATTCATCATCCGATATATCATCACCACCATTTTCTGTTGCGGGAAACAATGAGTTAGCAGTTGCTTTAACACTCGCCGCGGGTAAGGATGCAGACGTTGCAGCGGCGGACTTTTCCTGAGCAGGTTTTGTGATTTTTTCAGTTATTTTTTCTTCACTTTTTTTTGTACTATTCGTTGCATTGTTTAGGGCGCTGGGGCTTTTACCCTTACCATGCAATTGATCAAGAAGTGCTTCGAATTCGTCCTCACTAATATCATCGGCAGCTGCTGCGGCAAGGCCAGGAAGTGATTCTGTTTTTTGGGAATTTGCGGGTGACACACCATTGATAGAATTTAATAATTGTTCAAATTCGTCATCAGTAATATCACCCTGTGAATCGTCTTCCTGACTACTCGTTGCCGCAACCGATGTAGCCAGGGAATTATTTTGGTTTTTAATAGTGTTTTGCGCAGCGTCTTCCTTTAAATCGGCGCAGGAGACTAAACGTTCAAGCGCGGCAATTAGCGCAGGATTTACCGGCGGAAGCTCACCGCGAGCAGTTACAATTTGGAATTGAATATGAACATCATCCAACGCCTTCAAGACAACATCCATTAACTCTGGTGTTACTTTTCGTTTGCCAGTACGCAAAATATCAAATAAATTTTCGGTGAGATGACAACACTCCACCATTGGCGTCAGCGCGAGAAATCCCGCCCCACCTTTTACCGTATGAAAACCACGAAAAATTGCATTCAATAATTGAGTGTCATCAGGGCGTTGCTCAAGATCGACTAATTGTTGTGACAGGCGCTCAATAATTTCGCCTGCTTCAACTAAAAAGTCTTGAAGAATATCTTCGTCATCGCCGAAGCTCATGCACCTATCCTCTAAAAACCACGTCTCTAAAAACCACGCCTCTAAGAACCAAGCCTCCAAGAACTAAGCCTCTAAGAACTAAGCCTCTAAAATTAAAACTGACCGCTAAAAACAGGGACGTGACTTCCTAGAAACCGAGACTTGAAAGAAGATCATCGACTTCGTCTTGTCCAGCCACTACATTGTCACGCGCTTTATTTATTTGTGGCCCTTCAGCCTCATGTTTACGTTTTTCTACTAATACTTTCATTTCTTTGTCATCTGCTGTAGGTGCTGCGATCCCGGCAACTTCTTCTACATGGCCCGCCAGTAAAACCAGCTGTACTAAATCTTTTTCGACATCGCCAATTAAACCTATAACGCGTTTTAATACCTGACCGGTTAAATCCTGAAAACCTTGCTCAAGAACAATATTTTGTAAACTTTTATTCAATCGCTCGGTACCAACTTCCATTTGCTCGAGAAAATCACTCATGCGATCGTAAAAACCACGAAACTCTGCGGCGCTCATTTCACGACGTTTTAAACGCGCCCATTCTGCACGCAGAACTCGCGCTTCCTGCCCTAAATTTGCGGCAATCGGCGCAGCTTCGTCGACCATATCCATGGTTCTGTCAGCGGCATTTTGGGTTAGTTGAATGACGTAATTTAAGCGGCTTGAAGCATCGTGAATATCGGAATCGGCAATTTTTGGCGGTATTTTACTTAGGTCGGCATCGACATGAAAATTAACAATAGCGTTATGTAAACCACGAGTTAATTTCCCCACCGATTGAAACATATGATGATCGCGTGTTTGCACCATACTTTGAATAAGCACTGAGGCATCTTCAAATTGATCACTCTGTAATTTTTCGGTTAATAATTTTGCGCATAATTTTAATTCGGCAATTAAATCACTGTTAGGGTGGGTTAAACGGTGGTCGGAACCTATATGGATGTTAGATGCCATGAATATGCCTTATTGCTTTGATTGAGGCGGCAGAACACATTAATTATTAATGGTTAATATTAACCAACCCGCTCAAAGATTTTTTCGATCTTTTCTTTAAGTGCTTGCGCGGTAAATGGTTTAACCACGTAGCCATTAACACCGGCTTGCGCAGCTTCAATAATTTGGTCGCGTTTAGCTTCGGCAGTGACCATCAGGACGGGCAGCGTCGCAAGCTTTTCATCGCTGCGCACTGCGCGCAGTAAATCGATCCCCGTCATTCCTGGCATATTCCAATCAGTCACCAAAAACTGAAAGTCTCCGCTCTTAAGCATGGGTAAAGCAGTGACGCCATCATCGGCTTCGTGGGTATTTGTAAAACCCAAATCTCTTAGCAGATTTTTAATGATCCGCCGCATTGTCGAAAAGTCGTCGACAATTAAGATTTTCATGTTTTTATCCAAAGGAAACCTCCGTTACATCTGCAGGAATTAGCTTTATTAAGAGTCTAGCCAGTGTTGGCAATCTAGCCAGTTTTTTGATTCTAAAAGCATTTTTTTACTACTTCGCGTACTAAATACATACAAACTGTTTAAATTGCCATCGTCGTATTCGCGCAACGGAAGCTGTTAGTAGGTATCGCCATGGATAAATATTTAACCGTTATGCCACCCGGACAAGCGTGATCTTAAACGCGCTGCGGCTTGACTGTGAATTTGACTTACACGCGATTCACTTACACCTAACACTAAACCAATTTCTTTTAAATTGAGTTCTTCATTGTAGTAAAGCGCCAACACCATGCGCTCGCGCTCAGGCAGTAGCTCGATGGCATCGACCAATGCTTTTTTGAGATTATCGCGTTGGATACCGTCGAGTGGACTGGAAAAATCATTACCGGTTTCACTTGCATCAATGTTGCTATCTTCTTCACCAAATGTTTCTTCGTAGCTGTATAAGCGGCTGCCATTGGTATCTTGTAATATCGCAAAATATTCATCCAGACTCATGCCTAATTCCGCTGCAACTTCAGCGTCGCGAGCATCGCGCCCTACCTGGGATTCCACTACTTTTATCGCTTGGGATACACGGCGTGCGTTACGGTGTACTGAACGAGGTACCCAGTCGCCACGGCGCATTTCGTCAACGATAGCGCCGCGAATGCGTATGCCAGCATAGGTTTCAAAACTGGCGCCGCGCGCCCCATCATATTTTTGTGCGGCTTCAATAAGACCAATCATGCCCGCCTGAATCAGATCTTCCACCTGAACACAGGCAGGCATGCGTAGCATCATGTGGTAGGCAATGCGTTTCACCAGGAGTGCGTGTTCTTCCACGCGGAGATTGATAATACTTTGCTGCGATTTATCGTACATGGCTTTCCTATCGACTAGGGACCCCATCCTGCTCATAACGGCCTCCTTCACAACAATAACGAATAGAGCTCATCGTTAGTAACGCGCATTGGCGGCGTGAAGTAAACGTTCCACAAAAAACTCCAAACGTCCACTTGGGCCGCTGGGTAAAGGCCATTGATCCACTGTTTTGGCCAGACTGCGAATCGCTACTGCAGCCTTGGAACTGGGAGCAAATTCCAGTAACGCTTTTTGTTTCCGAACTGCATTGCGCACGTTTTCATCAAACGGCACCTGCCCGACAAATTGCAAAGTGACATCGAGAAACCTTTCGCAAACCGTGTTCAGTTTGTTAAACATACTGATGCCTTCTTGCGGGTTACGAGTCATATTGGCAACCACTCTAAAACGCTGCAGGTCATATTCTTTATTGAGGAGTTTGATCAGTGCGTAGGCATCGGTTATTGACGATGGCTCGTCACAGACAACTACAATAACTTCATTAGCCGCGCGGACAAAGCTGACAACTGTGTCGGAAATTCCCGCCGCAGTATCTATAACCAATACATCAACTTGATCGCTTAACTCATTGAAAGCATTAATTAAACCGGCATGTTCCGAAGCGCTTAAGGAGGCCATACGCTGCACCCCGGAAGATGCCGGAACAATCTTTAAACCGGCAGGCCCATTTACCAACACTTCAGCTAGAGAATGGCTTCCCGCAAGCACATCCGCCAGCGTGTAAGTAGCTTTAAGACCCAGCAAAACATCGATGTTAGCGAGACCCAAATCTGCATCTAACAGGACCACGCGGCGATTGAGCTCCGCCAACGCGATACTGAGATTAACGGAGATATTACTTTTGCCAACCCCGCCTTTGCCACCGGATACCGCAATAACTTGTACTGGACGCATGGACTATTAACTCCTGACAACCCGTTGTGAAGCTGTCGTTAACCAGCTTTGAAATGGAGTATAGATAGGATTTAAGAAACTGCCGACGCAGGATTCTTTTTCAGCAAAGCCACCGCCTTGGCAACCATCTGATGAGCTCGAGCGACTTCAATATTCTTCGGAATATCCTGGCCATCAGTTGTATATACCACCGGCAAGCGGCTGTGGATTACCACGCCCAGTGCTTCACCCATGCTGGCAGTCTCATCCAACTTGGTGAGTATGCAACCCTCCAATTTCGCCACGCCGTAAGCATGTACAGAAGCTTTAAGCATTTGTTCCTGGCTATTGCAGGAAAGCACCAGGTAATTCTTCACCTGTGGTTGTTTTGCCAAACTGTTGAGCTGGGCTTTGAGGTGCGGGTCACCGTGGCGAAAACCCGCGGTATCAATCAACACCAGCGAGCAATGGCGCAGGCTATACAACAGATTTTCCAAGGTATTATTTTCATCCACCACCCGCACTGGCACCCGTAAAATACGGGCAATAGAACGCAGTTGATCGTGAGAAGCTATGCGATAAGTATCGGTGGTGATGATCGCAATATTTTCCGCACCGTGCTTTAACACGTAGCGTGCGGCCAATTTTCCGATGGTTGTTGTTTTACCGACTCCAGTGGGGCCCACGAAAGCAAAAATGCCACCTTGATCCACTATATCCCGACCAATCACCGGCAACTGATGAGCAAGATTGGCCAAAGCATCTGGCCAGGCATCGCTCAAGCTACTGCTGCTTTTACAATGATTAACCACTTTGCTGACCACGTCCGCCGGTAAACCCAAACGTTCGAGGCGACGGCTAACGCTGCCCAAAATTGGCGAACCGGGTAAATGATTCGCGCTACTACCCAAACGATCCAATTGTTTTTCCAACAAAAAACGCATATCGGCAATTTCAGCCTGAAGTTCTTGTAATTGGAAGTTGTTAGTTGCTGCTTGTGCTGTTTGCTTAGCCGCAGGAACGGGCGCTTTTGCAGCCACAGCTTTCATTACCGGCTTGGCAGCAGTAGCGGCGGCTGGCGTTATTGCTGACTTAACGGCAGTTGCTGATTGTCTAACTGGAGCTGGTTTGGCATTGCTGGTCGGCTTGGCTACTGGCACTTTGACCATTACCGGCGCTGGATCAATTAACGGATAGCGTTCGGCAGCACTGGTGCCGGTTTTGGGTTTTTGGTGTGTTGCTGGAGAAGGCGCTGCAAGCGGCGCCCCTACAGATTGATTAGCAACGGTTGGGCGAGTGGTTTTAGCTACCAGGAACTCTTGAGCTGAGGCTTCTGCCTTGCGGGCAGCAATCATCCGCAGGCGTGCTTGCTCTATGTCATCAACTAATTGCTGGCCCGTTTTGCCTCTGTTATTACTACCTGGAGCCCTGTTAGAAAGATTAGCGGAATTATCTCTGCCAAAACTCGCAGCTAGATTCGAGTGTTGTTGTGGGGCGCGCTCAACCAAAGCCGTTTCCGACCAGGCGCCATCACTCATCATTGGCGATGCGCTGGCAAACGCCATCTTGCCCAAGGGCTGTTGTTGTAATTGCATCAGCTCGTTGTCAGTACCCATGGTCGTCAGCAACTCAACCCCTTCCGGGATTCGACCGCTGGAGAGAATAATGGCATCTGGTCCCAATTCCTGACGTACCAGCTCTAACGCACGGCGCATATCAGCGGCTACGAAACGTTTAACTTGCATACTCTGCTCCTGCCCAGTGAGTTGGGCGACTGTGTGTTGATATTCTGTTGGGCGCAGCAAGCAGCGACCTTGGGACTTTGCCGTTTAGGAACTGTGGGAGATGAAATCTAACCCCCAACACTCGCGTCGATCGTAATTTGTTTGTTATCCGGTATCTCGTTGTAGGCCAGTACCCGCATATCCGGAACACTGTGGCGAACAAAACGGGACAACATCATTCGCAAAGGAGCGGCAACCAGAAGTACCAAAGGCTTGCCTGCCATTTCTTGCTTTTGCGCTGCTTTCGCTAATGACTGTTGCAACCGGTCAGTCAAACTTGGCTCAATAAACGCGCCGTCATCAGCGCCAGCTTTTTGTGCCTGCTGTACGGTATTCAGCAATAACTGTTCCAAGCCAGGCTCAAGCGTGATAACAGGCAGCTTTTGCTCGTTAGGAATGATGTTTTGAATGATTTGTCGCGCTAAAGCCACCCGTGCCATAGCGGTTAAAGCGACGGGATCTTGACTCTTACTGGTACTTCCCGCCAATGCTTCGGCGATGGAACGAATATCGCGAATGGGCACTCTTTCGCGCAGCAAGTTTTGCAATACCTTAAGCAGGACATTTAGGCTGATAGTATTGGGTATTAACTCTTCTACTAATCGGGGTGAAGTTTTCGCCAACATATCCAACAATTTTTGTACGTCTTCGTGACCCAAGAGCTCGAAGGTATGTTGTTGCAGAATTTGGTTGAGGTGGGTGGCAACCACCGTGCTGGGGTCAACCACTGTATAGCCGAGAGTTTGCGCTTGCTCTTTCTGGCTGGTGTTGATCCAAATCGCATCCAGGCCGAAGGCCGGATCTTTAGTTTTTAGGCCATCGATGGACCCAAATACTTGCCCGGGGTTAATCGCAAGTTCACGATCCGGGTAGACCTCCGCTTCCGCGACTTCTACCCCCATCAAACTAATGCGGTAACCCGTAGGCAGCAAATCAAGATTGTCACGAATGTGAACCGAAGGAATTAAAAAACCCATCTCTTGAGAAAGCTTTTTGCGTACGCCTTTGATGCGACCTAACAATTCTCCACCCTGGTTTTTATCCACCATGGGTATCAATCTATAGCCTACTTCCAAACCTATAACATCCACAGGCTGCACATCGTCCCATCCCAATTCAGCTGGCTCAGGCGCACCCGGAGGCAATGCCAATGGCTGACGTTGCGGGGCGATAGTTGCACTTGGAGCAGGCGCCGAGCCGCCGTTAAAATCATTTGCCAAACGACTGCCTGAAGGAATGTAACTGCCATCCTCTACTGCTGCAGGCTGTTCTTTTTTCCAGTGAATGTAATAAGCCATAGCCGCGCACAACAAGCCGAAGCCAATAAAAGCGATGTGAGGCATGCCGGGAATCAGCCCCATTACAATCAAAATGCCGGCGGAGACAGCGAGCGCTTTTGGTGAGGTAAACATCTGCGACACCATTTGCTCGCCCATATTTTGCGAGGTATTAACCCGTGTCACCAAAATGGCGGACGCAACTGACAATAACAAAGATGGGATTTGCGCAACTAAACCATCACCGATGGTCAACAAGGTATATTTCTGTAACGCATCAGTGAACTCGAGATCATGCTGTAAAACACCGACTGCGAGTCCACCGAAAATATTAATCATCATAATCATGATGCCTGCCACTGCATCACCGCGGACAAACTTGCTGGCACCGTCCATAGAACCATAAAAATCGGCTTCTGCAGAAACTTCTCTGCGACGCAGGCGTGCTTCATCCTGATCGATGAGGCCCGCATTTAAATCCGCGTCAATGGCCATTTGTTTACCGGGCATTGCATCCAAGGTAAACCTTGCACTGACTTCTGAAATACGCCCCGCACCTTTGGTGACTACCACGAAATTGATGATCATCAAAATGATAAATACCACAATACCCACAGCGTAGTTGCCGCCAATCACTACCTCACCAAAGGCCTCAATAACCTTACCGGCGGCATGGCCACCTTCATGTCCGTTAATCAAAATCACGCGGGTTGCGGCTACGTTTAAACCCAGCCGTAACAAAGTTGCCACCAGCAAAATCGTCGGAAAAGCTGCAAAATCCAGTGGCCGCAAAGCGTAAACGCTGACCAGGAGTACCACCAGGGTTAAGGCAATATTGAAAGAGAAGAAGGCATCAAGCAAAAAGGCGGGAATGGGCAGGATGATCATGGCGAGGATCATCATCAACAGCAGCGGAATTCCAAAACTGCCTTTGCCAACACCACTCATGGATTGCATAGCGGTCTTGCCGCCGACATTGTTTAGCTGACTAAAGGTTGGAATCGCCATAGATATTATCTGCAAGAGGTCACGGATTCTTGACGCTGGGAAGCGTTGTGATGGAGGTATCGCAAGAGGTGTGCCTACTTGTAAATAACACTAATAAATCGTACTTTTTAAACTTAAACCAAGCAGAAGCGAACATTAGCTATGCGAAGGGCGAGCGCGATCGACGCCTAAGTGGATATCCACTATGCCGCTGCGGAGTTTCGAGGTTGCGGTGGAAGGAATGCAGTTCGCTAAAAATAACAGCTATGCATCAAGCTCGATCAATAATTATATAAAGTCCGTACTCTAGCCTTTGACTGGATTAGTAGTTGAAGAAGAATTCGTTGCGCGTAATTTTTTTGCGCGCCCCTCAATAATAAAATAAGTCACTACGGCTATACACAAGGGTACTAAAAAATAGCAAACACGATAACCGATAAGCGCAGCGAGAATAGTCCCTTTAGATAATTGATGTTGCAGCATGACCACAAAAATACCTTCAAGCACACCTAGCCCACCGGGAACACGGGCAATAGTCCCCGCCATAGCACAAAGAAGAAAAATACCTAAGGTCAGTATATAAGTTATTTTTGCCGGTAAAAAAGTCCAGATTACCAAGGCCATCAATGACCAATTAAGGCAGGCCAGCATAATTTGCAGTAACGCAAAACCGGCATTTGGTAAATCGATTTTGTGACCAAAAAATTTCCAGGAACGTCGTTTCGAAAATTGGCAAGCCAGCAAATAAATCGATGCTAGCGACAATAATATAAAGCCAATTATTTGTAAGCCTGTCGTACCAATTTTCCAGTTATCAGGTAAATCCACTAGACGACACGAAAATATAGTGCCAGCCAAAGCCATATAACCCAGCCAATTGGTCATTACGCTAAGCGTAAAAATTTTAGTGATAGTTGGAGCATTCAAACCAAGACGTGAATACAAGCGAAAACGTAAAGCAAAGCCACCCACTAAAGAACTTAAATTTAGCGTGAATGCATAACACACAAAGGCAACGGGTAGTATTTGATAAATGGGTAACGAGTGACCTGAGTATTTTCGGCCAAGCACATCATAGCAACCGTACACCATAAAACTCGTCAAACTAATCAACAGACCCAAGCCGAGAGTAGTAGGTTTTATCTCTTGCACTGCTTGCTTTACTTCTTGCCAGTCAACATTTTTTATTAAAAAAAATAATAGTACTGGCACCAGCATAAAGAAAAAAATCGTTACTGCTTGCTTAAGCTTTGCGAATTTTTTAGATTTTAATTTTTGCTTGAATGATAGCTTGGTTGCATTCAAGACATTTTCTCCGTATCACATTCTTTTTTATTTTTACCAAAAATTTTTATTTTAGGGACAATAGTTGCCTTATCTTTTACCGCGGTGCGGCTGGTTGTAACACTAGCTGTGGAGATGTTACTGGCTGCACTGCTATGGATTACCGCATTTGTGCCCAACAATTTTAATTTGGGAGAATGCACCGGCAACCAACCCGCCATGGTTGGGAAGATACGCAAGAAGTGAAAACTTAAAAATATAAAAGGTAACCGCCACCAATAGCCAAGTTTGGCTACCTTCATATTCACCGGCGTACAATGTGCCTTTGCCAAACTTTGTAAATGTTCATAAAGCTGTTGATTGAATTCCGCACTTTCTATTATTAGATTCGCTTCAAGATTCAATGCCAAACTTAAAGGATCCAGATTACTTGAACCTACAGTGGACCATTCATCATCGACCAAGGCTACTTTGCCATGTAAGGGTCGTTGACAATATTCATGAATAACTACGCCGCTACGGAGCAAGTATCCATAGAGTAAACGGGTACATGCAGATACCCACGGCATATCCGGTTGGCCTTGTAAAATTAAAGTCACGGCGACACCACGTTTTGCGGCTTTAGTGATAGCCCTAAGTATTCGGTAGCCAGGGAAAAAATAAGCATTGGCGATAAATAATCGCCGCTTCGCGCTGGCGATCGCGCGAATATAATGTTGTTCAATATCAGTTTTGTGGTTAATGTTATCGCGTATTGACAAGAGCGTGCGCATAGTGCCAACCGGCTTAATATCTGGAGTTGGAGTGACGGGAGCAAATTTTTTATTTTTTCGTTCCGAGCCGCTACGCAACAATTCAAGGCAAACTTCGCGAATGTCAGAAATAACCGGGCCACGCACTTGAACTGCATAATCCTGTTTCGCCTCGGGACCATAACTCAGCAAATGGTCAGAAGAATAATTAATCCCTCCTATAAAAGCTACTTCAGAATCCACCACAACAATTTTGCGATGTAGACGACGAAAAAGATTGAGACGCACACCTAATAAACGTGGTGTTGGGTCGAATACGTGTAGTGCAACTCCAGCTCTTACTAAATCCGCCACAAAATGTTCACTCAAATCACCACTACCATAATCATCGACACTGACTTCTACACGTACGCCCCGCTTCGCTGCAGCAATCAAAGAAAGCTGCAACGCTTTACCCACTTTATCTTCTTTTAAGATAAATGTTTCCAACAATATTTCGTGTTGCGCATTGCGAATACTGGCAAAAACACGGGGGAAAAAACCTTCCCCGTTGATTAGCAATTCCACTTCATTGCCATAGTGCCAATTATTGATCATAAGCGTATCTCCGCGGCCAAGGGCGCATGGTCCGATAAATGTGACCAAGGGCGCCGAAAAAGTACTTCGGGATTATGTGTGGTCGCGTTGCGCACATAAATCCTATCAAGACTTAAGAAAGGCCAGTTCGCCGGAAAGCTTTTCGCCGGTGCACCATACTCGTGTACAAAGGCTTCACGCATTCCATAATCTTTAAGAATAGCGTCGGCGTGATTGCGCCAATCATTAAAATCACCTGCCAATATCACAGGAGCGTCTGCAGGAAAACTATTTAGTAACTCACCCAACAATTCTAGCTGTTGACGACGATGCGATGAACGTAAACCAAGATGAACACAAATCGCGTGCACTTCTTTATGCCCAGGTACTTTTAATACTGAATGTAACAAACCTCGCTGCTCAATGGTGCCAATCGAAACATCCAAATTTTCATATCGGATAATTGGATACTTCGATAGTAGCGCGTTGCCATGGTCGCCATGCGGATAGACAGCATTGCGACCATAGGAAAAATCCGACCACATACTATCAGCCAGAAATTCATATTGCGGCGCTACTGGCCAATTGGTGTAGCGTTTGGGATAAAAAGTATTCGTACCAAGAACCTCCTGCAAAAAAACAATATCGGTTGATAAAGTGCGTACCGCATCGCGCAGCTCCGGCAAAATAAAACGTCGATTAAAAGTCGTAAATCCCTTATGAGTATTCAACGTTAAAATGCGCAACGAATGCACCGGTGCAGCATTAGGTTTTTCCAAATTTAAATCTAACTCGCTTTCTATCTCGGACACTGCAATAGTTGAATTTTTAGATGTCATTAAGGAATCCCCAAATCGGCTGCCTAAATCCAGGCTAATTGTTTTATTTTTTGTCGACTTAGCTACAGTAAACCACTTGTTAACCCTGAGTAAGTACGACCCTTTTCCTATAATCCTTCATAAAAATCATCACTATAAGTTCTCTAAAATCATCGCAAAGTAAGACATAAGATTAAATAAAGGAACCAAAAATGTATGTTCGGCAACGTACTAAAACCAAATCACAGGAGGGCCATCATTTTTAATTTATTAACAAGTAATACTAGCGCCTGTAACTACCTAAGCCCAACCATATTAGGTTGCGAGGGAAGTCAAATTTTTGTCCAGGCAAGTTCACGCGGGAGCTAACTGGAAATCAAAACGAAAGATGTATATGACAAATGGCAAACCATAAAAGGCCCGTTAATGTAAAAGCAGAAATCATCTAGACATTTTCGTGGTAGCAAATTCTTGATAACAAAACTTATAAACAGATTTTCATCTTTCGTCATTTTGGTATACCCTGCCGCCCTTTATTTATCTACTCCAAGCGCTCTCCCCATTTATCTACCGAAAGCCCTATTGCTATGCGTCGCCAAGACTTTTTTTATCAGCTTCCAGACTCGTTAATTGCGCGTGCTCCGACAGCGGAGCGCCGCGGTAGCCGCCTGTTGTGTTTAGATGGCCCGAGTGGCGAGCTTCACCATCGCCAATTCCCCGCGTTGCTGGAATTAATAAACCCTGGTGACTTGATGGTGTTTAACGATACTCGAGTCATTCCGGCTAGGGTTTTCGGGCAAAAGGCAACCGGTGGTCACGTAGAAATTCTGATTGAACGGGTACTGGACACGCATCGGGTACTTGCCCATGTTCGCGCCAGCAAATCCCCTAAGGTGGATTCTATTATTCTGTTGCAAGACGGTACTCGCATAAAAATGCTAGCGCGCCACGAAACATTATTTGAACTTGAAGTGTTAAGTAATGAAACGGTACTTTCAGTATTGGATCGTATTGGTCACATGCCATTGCCACCCTATATTGATCGCGAAGATGCCGCGAGCGACCGCGAACGTTATCAAACTGTATATAGCCAAAAACAAGGCGCGGTAGCAGCACCTACTGCAGGCTTACATTTTGATAACTTGATGATGGAACAGTTGCGCGCAAAAGGTGTTAACACTGCTTTCGTAACCCTGCATGTGGGTGCTGGCACTTTTCAACCCGTGCGCGTCGACAATATCCTTGAACACCATATGCATTCGGAAGTGATGGATTTATCGCCGGAAGTTTGTGCGCTGGTTCGCCAGACCAAAGCGGCTGGCAAACGCGTTATTGCGGTAGGTACTACTAGCGTTCGCTGCCTGGAAAGTGCAGCCCAGGGTTTTGATGATCCCCGCCAAAAGGGCGAGATTCACCCCTACCAAGGCGAGACTGCAATTTTTATTTATCCGGGCTACCACTTTACTGTGGTCGACGCGTTACTCACCAATTTCCATTTGCCTGAATCTACCCTCTTGATGCTGGTGTCGGCGTTTGCCGGGTATCGTCATACTATGCATGCTTATGAAGAAGCCATTGCCCGGGAATATCGGTTTTTCAGTTATGGTGATGCGATGTTCATTACTAAAAATACTCTTGCAGAGCATGAAGTCATTTCTGTAACTCCTTAAATTTATTAACTTTAATGTCGAGAAAATGCTGTGAGCCACTCTTTTATGCAGTTTGAACTAGACCCACTACCTAGCCCACAAAATGAAGGCGCACGTCGTGGCAGAATGACTTTCCCGCGCGGGGTGGTAGAGACACCCGCATTTATGCCGGTGGGAACCTACGGTACGGTAAAAGGTATGTTGCCACGGGATATTAAAGAGATAGGCGCACAAATTATTCTCGGCAATACCTTTCATTTAATGCTGCGCCCTGGCACTGAGGTTGTTAAAGCCCATGGCCCTGATGGTTCGGGAACCTTGCATAATTTCATGCAATGGCAAGGGCCCATTCTTACGGACTCCGGTGGATTCCAGGTTTTCAGCTTAGGGAAAATGCGCAAAATCACTGAAGAGGGAGTGACTTTTAAATCGCCGATTAACGGCAGCAAGGTATACCTCGACCCTGAAACATCCATGCAAGTGCAGCGCGATTTGGGTTCGGATATCGTTATGATTTTTGACGAATGTACACCCTACCCCGCAACCGAAAAACAAGCTCGCGATTCTATGGAGCTTTCGCTGCGTTGGGCGGCTCGCTCAAAAACGGCACATGGTGATAACCCCTCAGCTCTATTTGGTATTGTGCAGGGCGGCATGTACGAACATCTGCGCACGGAATCTTTAAATGGTCTTACCAATATAGGTTTTGATGGCTACGCGATTGGTGGCTTATCAGTCGGCGAGCCGAAAGAAGACATGCTGCGCGTACTCGAACACCTCACCAAAGATATGCCGCAAGACAAACCTCGTTACCTGATGGGAGTCGGCAAACCGGCTGACATAGTTGAAGCCGTACGGCGCGGTATTGATATGTTCGATTGCGTAATGCCTACCCGTAATGCGCGCAATGGCCACCTGTTTACCAGCGAGGGCGTTGTAAAATTACGTAATGCAAAATATCGCAACGACACCGGCCCTCTCGACAGCCGCTGCGATTGCCATGCCTGCCAGCACTTTAGCCGCAGCTATCTGCATCATTTAGACAAATGTAATGAAATGCTTGGTGCGCAACTGAATACAATTCACAACCTTCGCTACTATCAAAACCTAATGTCAGATATTCGGACTTCACTTAGTCAAGGCACGTTTGATGCTTTTTTAACGGAGTTTTACAGCTTGCAAGGGTTGGAAGTGCCAAAAGCGCCCCAACAATAGACGACCATGAAGCCAAACCGGCGGTAAGTCATTGTTACCACCCATTAAATCGGTATAATCCGGCGCTTCATGCACTACAGCTCTCTTATTAAAAAATTACAATAAGTCAGCATTTTAATTAGAGAATCGCCACCGTCTCGCAGCGAGATCCTACTTTTCACATGGATCCTTAGCTACACGAAGATGGCGACATAGTAAATTTAATCAAGATAAAAGTTATCTTCGCCTCGGGAATCTTTATGTTAAACCGCTACCCGCTTTGGAAATATTTATTGTTATTGGCAATTACTGTCCTATCAGTGATTTACGCAATTCCTAATTATTATGCTCCCGATCCAGCCATTCAAATTTCTGGTCAATCTGGCGGTGTAGTTATTGATGCATCGGTACTTGCCAAAGCAGAAGCTGCTTTAAAAGAAGCCAACATCGATTACTTCGGCGCTGAAGTAAATGGTAAAACTGCACTGATTCGTTTTCATAATCTCGATCAGCAGATGCCAGCGCGTAAACGCGTACAACAAACCTTAGGCGATGACTTCGTAGTTGCCCTTCAAGGAGCTTCAACTACTCCGCAATGGTTGCAAAAAATTGGCGCAACGCCGATGAAACTGGGCTTGGACTTGGCGGGCGGCGTTCACTTTTTGCTTGAAGTAGATACTGCTTCTACTGTCGAAAAACGTCAGGCTATTACTGCTGACGAATTCAAAGAGAAACTACGCAAAGCCAAAATTCGTTACAGCTCAATCACCGCCACCGCTGACAACGTGATTATGGCCCGTTTCCGCGCAGCTGATATGCGCGACAAAGCAATGGCCGAACTGCGCGGCGATAATCCTCAATTGCTGTTTAGCGAAGTGGATGCCAATACTACGGAAGGCGCTGAAGAATTTGCCTTTAAAGCCGAACTCAGTACGCAAGCGATAAAAGAAATTGAGGATTATGCGCTTAATCAAAACTTAATCACCTTACGCAATCGCGTTAATGAGTTGGGTGTATCTGAATCAATCGTACAGCGTGAAGGACGCAATCGCATTATCGTGCAATTGCCAGGTGTGCAAGATCCAGCGGAAGCAAAACGTGTGATTGGTAAAACCGCTAACCTGGAATTTCGCATGGAAGCATTGCCTGACGCGTTGGTATCCACTAAGGAACAATTTCCTCAAAGTGAAAATCCTGTTTACGGACAAGCTTATTTAGAAAAATCCATCATTCTCACCGGCGACCAGGTCGCGGATGCGAAAAGTAGCTTCGATTCGCAAAACAACGAACCCATTGTCAGTATCAAACTCGACAGCATCGGTGGTACGAAAATGAACCATGTGACCCGTAATGCCATAGGTCGCAAGATGGGTATTGTATTTATTGAATATAAAACTCACACCGAATTTTTAACTAACGAAGCCGGCGAACAAACAGAGAAAAACACTCAATACATTGAACGGAAAGTCATTAGCCTTGCAACAGTCCAATCAGCTTTAGGTGTCCAGTTTCAAATTACTGGCCTGAATAAACCCGGCGAAGCCTCTGAACTTGCGTTGTTATTGCGTGCGGGTGCTTTGGCTGCACCTATGCAATTTGTTTCAGAGCGCACCATCGGCCCATCTCTCGGTGCTGAAAATATTAAGAAGGGTGTGACTTCATGTATTTGGGCGCTAGTGATGGTGTCTATATTTATGATGGTGTTTTATCGCATGTTTGGTCTGTTTGCCAACGTGGCACTAGCGGTAAACATTGTCATGATGGTGACTGTACTTTCCATGTTTGGTGCTACCTTAACACTGCCCGGCATCGCCGGCATTGTGTTAACTATGGGTATGGCGGTCGATGCTAACGTGCTAATTTACTCGCGGATTCGTGAAGAACTACAAAATGGTGCGCAGCCTCAACAAGCAATTTATGCGGGTTACGAGCGTGCATTTATTACCATTCTCGATGCCAACCTTACCACCATGATCGTTGCCATTATTTTGTTTGCCGTAGGTACTGGCCCCGTAAAAGGTTTCGCAATTACCTTGTGGATTGGTCTGGTAACGTCTCTGTTTACATCCATTATGATCAGCCGGGCAATGGCTAATTTGTTTTATGGCAGCCGTAAAAATTTACAAAAAGTTTCCATATAAAGTTTTTGTTAAAAAACGCACTGTAAAAAAAGCATTATCAAAAATTGCTTACACAAAATTCGCTTTTTAAGAGAGCACACTTATGTCACAAGAAATGAAAATTATCGACTTTATGGGCATCCGGAAATACACCTCCGGCTTTTCAATTGTTATAACAATCGTTGCCATTGCTGCCATGGCAATCAATGGCTTCAAACTGGGACTCGACTTTACCGGCGGAACCCAACTTGAAATATTATTAGATCGCCCTGCCGATACCGCGCAAATCCACGCCGCGCTTGAAGAAGAACATTTACGCAGCCCAGTCGCTGTGATATTTGGCTCCGAATACAATGTAATGATTCGCACCCAGGATATTATGAAAGATAAAGGCCGCGAACAAATTGCAGCCGAGATAACCGCAAAGCTAGGCAATGGTGCAGCATTAGTGGGTGTTAACCGCCCTACCCTGGAACAGGAAGGCTTTGCAGAAAGTCTAACGATTAGTAATACAACACCTGAACAAGTAGCACAGGCAAATATTTTTACCGCAGAGCGTTTTGGAAAAATCAACATTACCACTAATGATGCGAATACCCTTGTTGTTATTGAAAAATCACTTGATGCCATGTACACCAATTATTTGCTCAATAAATTACAGGCGGTCACCGGGGCAAAAATAAAAATATTAAGCAGTGAATCAGTAGGTTCACAAGTGGGAGAAGAATTATTTAATCAAGGCGGCCTTGGAATACTCTGTGCTTTTTTATTAGTATTCATATATGTAGCAGTACAATTTCAGTGGAAGTTCTCAGCAGGCGCGATTGTGTCATTGATTCACGATACCATCGTGACCCTCGGCTGTTTCGCGCTGTTCCAATGGGATTTTGATTTAACCGTGTTAGCTGCCGTGCTTGCACTTATTGGTTACTCCATTAACGACACTATCGTTATCTTCGACCGAATTCGTGAAAACTTTCGCAAAATGCGTAAGATGGATGCGCTCACCGTCGTTAATATTTCTATGACACAAACACTGGGCCGCTCCATCATGACGTCCATGACAGTATTTTTAGTAATGATCGTACTGTTTATTTTCGGCGGAGAATTACTCGCCGGTTTCTCTAAAGCTATGTTGGTCGGTGTGGTTATTGGCACCTACTCTTCAATTTATATCGCAGCTAATACCACAGTAGCGCTAGGCATTTCTAAAGAAGATCTGATGCCGACAGTGAAGGAAGGGGCTGAAGCTGACGCGACGCCTTAACGTCAAAAAATTTAAAATAACTTTACATAAACAGCGCCTAGTGCGCTGTTTTAATTTATGAACGCTATTTAAATTTAAAAGGTCAACATCATGAATAAAAATTTATTAATTTTGTTAGTGGTATGTATTGGCGAATTGATTAGCATAAATGCTCACGCGCAAAAATTTGATGAGCTGGGCAAAACGCCGCAAATGGGCTGGAATAGCTGGAATAAATTTTCATGCAATATTAATGAAAAATTAATCCGTGCTACTGCTGATGCTATGGTGACAACCGGCATGAAGGATGCGGGTTATGAATACGTTAATATCGACGATTGCTGGCACGGCGAACGCGACGCTTTAGGTTTTATTCACGCTAACAAAAAACGTTTTCCTTCCGGCATAAAAGCACTCGCAGATTATGTACATGCAAAAGGTTTAAAACTGGGCATCTATTCAGATGCAGGGACAGCGACTTGCGCGGGCCACCCCGGCAGCCTTAATTACGAATATCAAGATGCAGTAACCTATGCGAGCTGGGGTATCGATTACGTAAAATACGATTGGTGTGATACCGAGGGTTTAAATGCGCAAGTAGCTTACACAACGATGCGTGATGCCATAAAAAAAGCTGGCCGACCCATGTTATTTAGTATGTGTGAGTGGGGCGAGAATAAACCCTGGCTGTGGGCGAAAGACATAGGTCACTCGTGGCGCACCACGGGCGATATTTATGCTTGCTGGGATTGCGTAATCAGCACTCGCTATATGTCATCACAAAGTGTATTGCGCATTCTTGATCAACAAGAAGGACTGCGCGAATACGCCGGCCCCGGCCACTGGAACGATATGGATATGCTTGAAGTAGGCAATGGCATGAGTCCAAACGAAGATAGTGCGCACTTCTCATTGTGGGCAATGCTTGCTTCACCACTAATAGCGGGAAATGATTTACGCAGCATGTCAGAAACCACGCGCAATATTCTTACGAACAAAGATGTGATTGCAATTAATCAGGACAAGTTAGGCGTACAAGCATTACGGACATTCAGCGTAGGCGCATTGGAAATATGGATCAAACCACTTGAAAACAATGAATGGGCAATACTATTTTTAAATCGCGGGAAACAGCCACTGGCGTACACTCACGAGTGGCGACCATTGCGCGATGACTTCAGCAAGCGCTCAGTTGATTTTACTAAAACAACATACCAGTGGCTTGACGTCTGGTCCAAAGCGGAGGGCAACACGCAACAACCATTAACAAAAGAGATAGCACCAAACAGCGTGTTTATGTTGCGCTTAAAACCCAAAAGATAATTTTTTTTTTAACGTTTTAGGTATGCGCAATGTTCAGCTAACCCATTTATTATTTTTTGGCTAAAGATAGAATCCACGTTTGTTAAAAAATTCAGTAGACATAAAAAAACCCGCAATTATGCGGGTTTTTTTATGTCTACTGAATTTTATGCAGTTCAACATAGTGCAAATGTGGTGCCCGAGGCCGGAATTGAACCGGCATGACCAATGGTCGACAGATTTTAAATCTGTTGTGTCTACCGATTTCACCACTCGGGCAGAGTGCCTTTACGTTAATGGTAGAAAACGCAAAAGAAAAGCTGGAGGCGCGATCCGGAGTCGAACCGGACTGACTGGATTTGCAATCCAGAGCATAACCGCTTTGCTATCGCGCCAGTCTAAGAGCGCGCAATTTTAACGGAGTCGTTTAAAAAATCCTAGTATTTTCTGATACTTATATTAAGTTTTTTAGTGAAGCAATTTTTTCCAAGATGAGCAATGATCAATACGTTTATTTTTTAGTCGAATCGGCCAACAGAAAAGGCAGAGCCACCCGCAAATACAAGATCATCGACCACAAGGTTAGAAATGCGGCTCCGGCAAGTGCTACAAACCCCAACCCATTTAAAATCTTAACATCCATAAGCAGAACAATGATTGCGATCATTTGTAGGGTGGTTTTAATCTTCCCAATAAAAGAGACCGCTACACTGGCACGTTGACCTATTTCAGCCATCCATTCGCGTAGTGCAGAGACAACAATTTCCCGCCCAACAATAATAGCGGCTGCTACTACAAACCATGCCGAATCATGATGAATAGAAACTAACAGCAACAGCGCAAAGGCAACCATTAGCTTGTCCGCAACAGGGTCAAGAAATGCACCGAAAGATGTGGTTTGATTATATTTACGGGCAACATACCCATCCAACCAATCAGTAATAGCAGCTATCGCAAAAATGGCCGCACAGGATAGATGAGCCCAGGAAAACGGCAGATAAAAAATCACAACAAATAACGGGATAAAAACGATCCGCAAGAGTGTTAGCTGATTAGCTAGATTCATAACCAGAGTATCTCAACGATGAGCAGGGGAAGCTGTAGATAATAGATCGCGATAATACACTATCATCTAATCATTATGGAAAAATGCGTAAATTTCTTCTGCCAAATGCTGACTTATACCGGCAACTTTAGCAATGTCATTAGCTCCTGCTTTTTGAATCTCTTGAATACCGCCGAAATGCCGCAGCAACTCACGTCGACGCACAGCACCTACCCCAGGGATATCCTCCAAGCTAGAGGTCTTACGTTTTTTATCGCGCCGCTGCTTATGACTGGTGATCGCAAAACGGTGCGCTTCATCACGAATATGCTGGATGAGATGCAGAGCGGGAGAATCATTATTTAATACGATCTCACTCCCCGTCAGGGCGTTGTAAAGTGTTTCAAACCCGGCTTTTCGTGTAGATCCTTTGGCAACCCCAATAATTAATACATCATTGATGCCCAGCTCAGCAAGCACAGCAATTGCTTTGGTGAGCTGACCTTTGCCACCGTCAATTAATAAAATATCGGGCAGCTTCCCCTCGCCTTTTTTTAACCGTGTGTAACGCCGCTCAAGCGCTTGCTCCATAGCAGCATAGTCATCGCCGGGAGTAATTCCTTCAATATTAAAACGACGATAATCAGATTTAAGCGGGCCATTAGTATCAAATACTACACAGGAAGCAACGGTCAACTCACCGCTGCTATGACTAATATCAAAACACTCCAGGCGCTGCGGAACCTCATCCAATTGCAAAACATCCTGCAATGCAATAAACCTATCAAGGGAATTTTGTTTACTATTGAGATGCGCAATTAAATTTTGTTCGGCAGCAGCTATGGCCATCTGCAACCATTGGGCGCGGTGGCTGCGAACACTATGCGTAAGATGAACTTGTCGACCAATGGATTGCTGCAATGCCGCTGAAAAAACCTCTGCATCCTCCATCTCATAATTGGTGATAATTTCACGAGGGATATCACGCCCTGAACTGGCGAGATAAAATTGCGCTACAAATTGCGCGAGCATGTCAGCTGGAGCTTCAGCAAGCCCGATTTTAGGAAAGAAGCTTCTACTGCCTAAAATTCTGCCCTGACGCACAAACAGAATATGCACGCATATCGCATTTGGCCGCGTAACAATGGCGACCACATCAATGTCACCTGTTCCTTCCTCGATAATTTGTTGTGATTGAATACTCCGCAAAAAAGTAATTTGATCACGAAAATTCGCCGCTTGTTCAAATGCCAGTGATGTTGCAGCCACCTCCATTTGATCAGCTAGTTCAGTCATTAATTCTTGACTATTACCGGTTAAAAACATGCGCGTGTGACGCAAATCATTGGCGTAATCTTCTTTGCTGATGAACTCAACACAAGGCGCGGTACAGCGCTTGATTTGATATTGCAAACAGGGACGCGAACGATTGTTAAAAACGCTGTCCTCGCATTGACGTACGCGGAACGTTTTTTGTAAAAACTGCAAACTATCGCGTACTGCACCCGCATTTGAGAAGGGGCCGAAGTAATCGCCCTGCTTTTTTTTAGCACCGCGATGAACACTAATACGCGGATAGGGTTCGCTGCTAGAGACAAAAATATAGGGATATGATTTATCATCGCGCAAAGAAATATTGTAAGGCGGGCGATTAGCTTTAATTAAATTTTGTTCGAGAATGAGGGCTTCAGCTTCACTCGCAGTGATGGTCACTTCAATGCGATGAATACGTGCAACTAATGCAGCGGTTTTGAGCGATAACCCTGCTTTACGAAAATAACTGGCAAGCCGTAACTTTAAATTTTTAGCTTTACCGACATACAGAATATTGCCATCCGCACCAAACATTTGATAAATGCCAGGCTGCTGTGAGGCATCAGCAAGAAAGCGAATTGAATCAAAATGAGAAGTTAACGAAATATTAGCCATAGATGCGAGTAATTAACAACGAAATTTACCCGGCAATATTACCGCTCCACGAGGTTGTTATACAACCGATTCAGGGTCAAGTAAATTATATTTAACCGCCAAAAGAGTTAACTCAACATCACTATTAATAGCAAGTTTTTCAAAAATACGGTAGCGGTAACTATTCACTGTCTTGGGGCTCACACAAAAGGTATTGGCTATATCCACGACTTTTTGTCCATTGGCAATCAACATTGCTGTTTGCAATTCACGTGGCGACAGCTTTTCAAACGGCGTGGTTTGATTGCCCGCCCCTGAAAAATTTTTCAGGGCTAGTTGCTGAGCAATGCTATTGCTCATATATAAATCACCGCGAATGACCTTATTAATTGCATTAACAATTTCGGAAAATTCAGCACCCTTGGTGACATATCCAACTGCACCTGCTTGCATTAAACGGGTCGGATACATGTCATCATCGCAGGCGGTAACAGCTATTATTTTAATACTAGGCTTTGCTGCAAGTAGTTTTTTAGTCGCTTCTAATCCGCCCATACCAGGCATCTTTACATCCATTAAAATGACATCGGGTGAGAGCCCGCGTGCTTTTATTACAGCTTCTTCTCCACTTTTGGCGTCTCCAACCACATGAAATCCTGCGACGTCGGCCAGCATACGCACTATTCCCATGCGGACTAAATCGTGATCATCGACAACTAATATCTTTGTCAAACTGGCCCCCAGGCCCTAAGGCAGGCATTATTTTTTATTGGAAAAAACGCGACTGTGACGTGCTATGAATTGTAACGACAGTTGAGGCAAACCACCACAGAGAAATAAAGATAGACTACATTTATAGCCTATATTCGCTTTATTATTTACTTTTTAATAACTAAGGTGCCGTACTTTTCTTTAAAACAATTCCATCTATGGGTAAACTCTTGGCTCCAGCTCCAAGTGCACTGCAAACACACTAAAAATAGATTCCTGTATGCGCTGCGCCAAGGCTAAAACCACATCGCCTTTTTGCTTATAAGGGTTTGTTAATACCAACGCTTGCTGACTGTGAACAGCGGCGGTGCCATCGCTGTAGCCTTTCCATCCCGCTTGATCAATTAACCATCCGGCAGCTAATTTCACTTCTCCAGTGTCGGCAGGATAAAAAACAATTTCGGGGTGTAATCGTTGAAGCTCAATCAATTGTGCTGCACTGATAATAGGATTTTTAAAGAAACTGCCAACATTCGGAATTTGGTGTGGATCAGGTAATTTATCACTGCGTATGTCGCAAACAACTTCGCTAACCAATTGCGGAGAAATCTCATTTTGAGAATATTGCGACAACCGATTTTGCAGTGCCGGATATTGCAGTTTTAGCTCCACTTTTTTAGCAAGCCTAAATGTAACCGAAGTAATAATGTATTTATCTTTTAATGAGCCCTTAAATACACTGTCTCGATACTGAAATTGGCAGCTGCTTTTAGTAAAAGTAACCGATAAACCTGATTGCACATCAAGCGCCGTCAACTCACTAAAAACATCCTGCAACTCGACACCATAAGCGCCAATATTTTGCACTGGTGCAGCACCTACACTGCCTGGAATTAGCGATAGGTTTTCCAAGCCTGAATAGCCAGAACCTAAACAATAGGTAACAAATTCATGCCAGTTTTCACCGGCAGCTGCTTTGACATAAAAAAAGTTATCATCCTCAGACACTAATTTTTTGCCAAGTAAATTAATATGCAGTACAACACCTGGAAAATCATCACGCAATACAATATTACTGCCGCCGCCCAACACCAGCAGAGGCAATTCTTTTGCATGCGCAAACTTAATCGCTTCGAGCAGCTCAGCTTCTGTTTTAACACTGACAAAAAATTGTGCAAACACAGGTGATGCCAGCGTGTTGTGATTCTGCAAATTAAAATGTGGCAAGTAAAGTGGCACAATGATTCCCGGTTTAACAAATTAAAGGTTATGATTCTTACGAATATAAGCTAATAAGCCGCTCGCTGCATCCTCAGCTAAACCTACCACCAATTCAAAATCCTTATTATCACCGTGGTAAGGATCGGGAACTTCGCAATAACTTTTTTGCGAACTAAACGCTAAAAACAAGCCAAGAAAGCCCGTATGAGTTACGGATTTTAAATGCGTCAAGTTGCGTAAATTTTCAGAGTCCATCGCCAGAATATAATCAAATTTTTCGAAGTCTTCCGCTATCACCTGACGCGCACGCAGCATTGAAAGATTATAACCCTGTTCTTTTGCGACAGCGATGGTGCGTGGATCGGGAGCGCGGCCTTGATGCCAACCCGCTGTACCCGCCGAATCAACCTCAATGTGCTTACTTAATCCAGCATCAGCCACAAGCTTTAAGAAAACGCCCTCAGCAGTTGGTGAGCGGCAAATATTGCCAAGACATACAAATAATACTTTTATAGACATAGCATTAGCTTTCTAATATTTTTTTTATGCGCAATAAATCTTCTTCAGTATCGACCCCACCGGGAACAGCCACAAGAGCTTCGGCAACGTGAATGACCTCACCGTTCCAAATCACCCGCAATTGCTCCAGCGATTCAATTCTCTCTAAGGGTGCTGGCTGCCAGGTAATGAAACGATTGAGAAGCGCAACACGGTAGGCATATATTCCTATATGCCGCTGCGCTATAAAACCATCAGGTAAGTTTTGCGCGGCTCCCGTTGCAAAATGATCGCGCGGCCAGGGGATAGGGGCGCGTGAAAAATAAAGCGCCTTGCCATGAATATCGGTAAGCACTTTTACAATATTTGGATTGCGAAAATCATCCAGACTATAAATAGGCTCACTCAAGGTGGACATACTGGCACCCGGCATTTTTGCTAAATTATCAGCAACTTGATTGATGACTTCTGCTGGAATCAGGGGCTCATCACCTTGCACATTAACAACAATATTATTATCGGCAAGTTTTAACTGACTGACTACCTCTTGTAAACGATCAGTGCCTGAGTTGTGATTTACAGATGTCATACATACTTTGGCGCCGAATTTTTTAGCTGCATTTTCTATACGTATATCATCCGTTGCAATAATAATGTCATTTGCCGCACTCGCACATGCGCGTTCATAAACGTGTTGGATCATTGGTTTGCCAGCAATTTCTTTTAATGGCTTGGCAGGCAAGCGAGTTGAGGCGTAGCGTGCAGGAATAACTACCGTAAAACTCATGATTTTTTCTCTGTAGCCTATTTAATTTTATTGAACTGATTCTAATTTCTGTTGCACAGAGT
Source organism: Pseudomonadota bacterium (assembly GCA_040386215.1). Lineage (GTDB taxonomy): Bacteria > Pseudomonadota > Gammaproteobacteria > Pseudomonadales > Cellvibrionaceae > Cellvibrio. The sequence continues at coordinate 15,744 of JAZKFX010000001.1, read as the reverse complement.
GTAATTTTTGCTTGAACAGCTGCCAAAATTTCGTATCCAATTGTGCGTTAACAATTAACGAGTACCATTGTGGTTTTGCAAAAGATTGACATTTCACTGCATCCTTTTCAGTCATAACAACCGGATCATTATTAGCGAACTGAAAATCTGCCGCCGAAAACTTATGGTGATCTGCAAATATATGTGGCTGATAAGTTAACGACAAACCATCAAGAGTATTAAAAAATCGTTGCGGGTTACCAATGCCTGCAACCGCATGAACACTTTTTTCAAATTGTAATTTATCTAATGAAATTAACTGTTGGCCTTGCACTTGCCGCCATGCACTGGCATGCAATTTCATGTTAAATAAAGGAAAATCATAAACCGGGAATTGCGATTGCAGAGAATTATTTAGCACCACAATGTCAACGGCTTTTAAACGGGAAATGGGCTCTCGCAAGGGGCCAACAGGTAAACGATAAGTATTGCCAAAACGCCGCGAGCCGTCTACAACAGCTATTTCAATATCGCGCCCCAAACGATAATGTTGTAAACCATCATCACTTAAAACAATACTACAGCCCTGCTCCACCAATAACTTTGCCGCAGCAACACGATCCGGCGCAACACACACACTGCATTTTGTCGCACGAAAAACAAGTAACGGCTCATCGCCCGATTCCTTGGCTTGAGTTAGATCATTCAATAAGTAGGGGTAATGTGGTGCTTTACCGCCGTAACCACGACTCACTACACCGGGGGTATGGCCTTGCTGCTGCAAGTATTCCACCAATGCAATAATAAGCGGAGTTTTTCCTGTGCCGCCAATTGAAATATTACCAACAACAATAACCGGAACTGCAAGTGACTCTTGCGCAAATTGAATTAAATAACATTTACGCAACCAGGAAACACAACAAAACAACCAATTCAGCGGCAACAATAGGTAAACCCATTTCGATTTACCGTACCACGCATTTAACCAAACACTATGGGATTCTTTCACAGCTGGCCCTGGGTGACGACGACTATAAGGGTCTTAAAATATTATTTTTTCTTGTTTACAACTTCTGTTTGCCGAGTCGTAATACTAAGCTTTACAAAGCCTAGCTGTCCTGCTGCATCCATTGCTGTAACCACCGACTGATGTGGAGTTTTACTGTCAGCGGTAACCAGCAGAGGGAGATTTTTTCTACCTGCGGCAATTTTTACAATTGCTGATTTTAAAGTCTCAATTTCAACATTGGCCAAGCTTTGGCCATTCACTGAATAATTGCCTTGCTGATTAATCAGAATTTCAATTTGATCTTTCGTATCCGTGGAGACTTCACCTGTCGCTTGGGGCAGCTCAACACTCAAGTGTGTCTCTTTAGTAAAGGTACTTGATATCATAAAAAATATGAGCAAAAAAAACATCACATCGATCAATGCGATTAGGTTCATTGGCTCGATTTCACGCGATTGCCGACGGAATTTCATAGAAGGTTCTACTTTAAATTAAACCACGAGCCCTGAAGTAAAGGAGTCCGAATTAAACTAAAAATTAAACTAATTTAACATCAACATTACGATCAGTGTGTAATGCATCCACTAGCTTAATAGCCTCTTCTTCCAGAATAACGGTGAGAGAATCTACTCTACGCAAAAAATATCTATGCAATATTGTGGCAGGAATAGCAACGATTAAACCGCCCGCCGTTGCAATCAAGGCGACGGCAATACCGCCCGCTAACACGGTTGCATTGCCAGAACCTTGCAACATGATTTCGTTAAAAGTTTCTATCATTCCCATCACACTACCCAGGAGACCTAAGAGTGGGGCAACATTGGCAATAATACCCAAGGCACCTATATAGCGTTCCAAATCATGAATCACTTGATTGGCAGATTCCTCAATACTATCCTTCATCACATTACGACCATGACGAGAATTACTTAGCCCGGCCGCAAGAATTTTACCGAGGGGTGATGATTGTTTTAATTCGCGCAGCTTGGCCGCATCAACTTGATTGTTTTTTATCCACGCCCAGACTTGCGCTAACAAAGTTTTGGGTGCAATTTTAGCGGGATTTAATGTCCAAAATCGCTCAACACTAATTCCAATAACAATAATTGAACACAAGATGATAGGGATCATCATAATGCCGCCAGATATAATTATTTCAAGCACCGCAACACTCCTCTCGTTAATTTTGTGGGGCATAGCAATTAATATGAGGCTAGTAAAAACCTTGCCTTAAGTGCGGCGTACATTACCACAAGCGAAACAGAAAACCATGCTACGCATCAATTTTCCAGCGCTAAATAACTAAATGCTCACTCTGCATTCGCATCAAACCAATAACGTCTTGAAAAGTAACGATACTCGCGCATCGAGATCAATTTGCCCAAGCTCCAATTAACCTCAATGGCACCGCTATAAGCGGTATTTAACGGCTTAGCATTTACAGCCAAATAACGTGCCTGGATCGCCTTGTGCGGATGTCCAAACTGGTTACGATACCCAGCGCTGTAAATAACGTAATCAGGCTGCGTCTGTGCCACTAATGCCTGAGTTGATGATGTATGGCTGCCATGATGCGGCGCCACTAAAACTTCCACTTGAGCAAGACTCTCCTGGGTAAGCAAAATAGCCTCGACCTCTTTTTCAATATCACCCGTTAGCAAAATTTTGTGGCCTAGATATTCAACCAATAAAACACAGGATTGGTTGTTTGATTTTGCGGAGGCATTTACAGGCCAGGTTAGGAAACGAAACCTGACTTGTTCCCACTGCCAGGGCTCAACTTGATGACAGGAATCAATATGCGGTGGCTTTTTGCCAAATTGATTTACTCCAAATTGATCTAACTTAGCTAGCTGCTTATCAGCAGCGAAGGCCGCGTTATATTTTTCTGGTTCACCTAACAATAACTTTTCCACCCGTGTTTCAGCTAAAACTCCCGCTAAACCTCCCGAGTGATCCTTATCGCTATGACTGACCACAACTGTGTCCAATCTCTGTACACCATGACTTTGTAGATAGGGCACGATTAAAGCACTACCCGCATCGAAATTTTCGGTGTACAGAGGGCCTGTGTCATAAAGCAATTGATGATGCGGGGTACGCAACAAAATAGCAGTGCCCTGCCCCACATCAAACACCAGCATTTGCAAAGCTGGCAAAGGTTTTAATGGAATTATTAAGGCAATCAACACACCTGTAATACCGAGCCATTTATTGCCTAATTTAGGTGGCAATAAAATTAAAAAAACACTGATGCAAGCCAATGGAATTGCGGAGGAATTAAAATTTATCAGCGGATTTAATTTTCCTGCGCCCAACTCCAACAAATATTGCAACCACAGATGCAACCATAACAATCCAAGCTCGGCGCAATGCAGAAAAAAACTTTCTAAACCTGCACCCATCTCTGCACAAATAACATGAAAAGATGCCGCAACAATTAAGCAGGGCACCACAAAAAAAGTAACTAGAGGAATAGCGACTACATTTGCTAGCGGAGCTAAAAGTGGAGAAGTATGAACCAGCATGGCAAGTGGAATTAAAAGCCCGACAAACATTACCCACTGTGACTGGATAAACTCGAAGCAGTATCTATGCAGCAAAAGGATATTTGAAAAAGGCAGCTTTACCGCCGGAAGCAGTGCGGATCCTGGCATTTTCTGTCGCGCCTTAATGCGACCAGAAAAACAAAAAATTAGCATCCCTACAGCACCAAACGATAACCAAAACCCAATATCGAATGCTGCCAATGGGTCATATAAAAGGACAAACATTAATGCTAGCAATAAAGTATCACTACCACGAAACGTCCTGCGCCAGGCAAAACAACATTGCACTACTCCCAGCATAATTAACGTGCGCAAGGTTGGAATATTTAAACCTGCAATAACGCTATAAAATGTCGCGCAGAAAAACGCAAAAAAATGGCCCAACAGCATCGATGGGCAAGTATGCCAAACCAATTGCAAAAATCGACCTATAAAATTTCCTACAAAAAAGCCAACAATGGCAAAAAAACCAATGTGCAAACCTGAAATCGCAATTAAATGTCTATGAATACATCAATAAAGAAGGATAAGTAGCTGTTATTAAAGGAGTTTTGCGCAACAGCAAAACTGCCTCTTAAAAACTGTGTAATGAAACGGGGCGATTTATGTAAATTTTCTACTCTGGAACACCAGCTGCTTTTGAGATTTCCATGGCTGAAATATGAAGATTCTTTCTGATAGCCTTCAGTTTTTTAATATTTTCTTCGTCTTCCATTCCGTGTGTGATACAACAAGCAGCAACAGCATTAACAAAAAACACACATGACAATCTCGACATCATTATCGAATAGGCCCAAGCCTCTTCAGCTAACCTATGCTTTTGTTCATCAGATACCTGTAATGCAATAAGCCAAGCAATTGTGTCTTCAGCAGTAAGATGACTTGAGCCACTTAATCTATGATAGTTTTCGTAATATGATTCTTCCATATCCAGCGCTTCAAACCGCTTGTAAATGGATTTAGGCCATGCTTGCGAAAAATCACTTATATCCAACGAAAAATTATTAACTATTAAATCTACATACCATTTATAGCCTTCCATAGCAGATAGCCTAGCATTAATCATACTGCCAACTTTCTCGGAGTATTCTTTACATTGAATTTTCTCTTTCCATTCACTTAACTTTCTTGTGTGTTCCGTTAGCCAACTGCTAAAAAATGCAGCTATAGTTTTTTCATTTCCCAAACAAGCAATATACATAAGGTTTACAGAACCCTCTATAACATTTCTACCCAGCGCCTCAGAACTAGTTGGACATTTATTTACGATGCATGTGAGCATGCCTTCAACTTGTTCAAATATTCTACCAATTAGATTTAAGTGAGTATGAGTAATAAATCCATCTTTTTCTGTCTTATTGTCTATGTTGGCTATAAAGTCCCAAGCGATTTTATTAGCTTCAAATACACTTTCTACCGAAACTTTTATATCTGATAAATTTGCTTTGCTATCGATGCAATGGTCTTTTCTGAATTTACTTAGATAGTTCATAGGATCTACTTAAAACTTTCCTGTGGTGCGAAACGGAACAGTGTTTCTAATATTAGAATCTAATAACAAATTTATACAATGGCTCACCGTAACTCCAAATAATTGCACCTGAAACTCCATAGAATAAAACGATGCGATGTAACCATTTCAAGTGTATTTCATATTTGTTAATTCTTGCATATAGCGATGGTGCAAGCCTCATGCTTGCACTGGACATGGCACTTTCTAATTTTTTAATTCGAAACTCTACAATTAACGCAATAGCGCCAATTATTGCCCCAGAGCGCTCTAGCCAAGAACCGATAGACTCTTCAGCAGGTTTTAAAAACGCCAAAAAGTTGAGCATTAAAAATATTAAAAGTACACACACAAGCAAAATCACACAGATATAGAATTGTTGATTTAAATACTCAACACAACCATTGCAGTATGAAAGTGAAGATGGGTGATTTTCATCACCCATAACGGGCAGCTTAGAAGGTTTTTTGATTTCCAATTTTTACTCTACTCCATATTTTTAACGCTAATTGAAGGCTAACTTGTTAGATCTCACCATTTAAAATGGATTGCAGCTTGTCGACCGAGATATCTGGTTGAACAACAGTAAGCTGACCAATTCGGTGTAGTTTTTCGTAGCGACTATCTTTTTCTGATATCACATATAGCCATTTGACTCGCCGAAGATGCACGAAATCACGACGGTCATTGGAGCGAGGAAGAGACTTGTTACCGTAATCGAAACTGGAAATGTAGCCTCCATCAATCTTACCAACAAGCAAATAACCTGAAGTAGATGAAGGACATATTACCCAATCACCATCGCTTATTTTAAATGCAAAATTCCACGGCATATTAGCCTGTGTTTTAAACGCTCTTTCATTGTCATGTGGGTAAACGATTCTAAATTTCTCAATGTAATCAGAATAATTATTTTGATATAGATTCATATCGCCGACCGCTGGCCATCCGATAGCAATGTAGCCTTCGGAACCTGGCTCTGGTGGAAATGGGCCAGTTTTAGAGTTAAAAGTTTCTAATTGATCACCACCATCACCAACAAACACACCCCAAACTTTCTTTTCTTCATTTGACATAATTCAGCTCCATACGATTTCAATACAAAAACTATAGGCTTGAAGTAAGATATTATCAAGATAATTTTAAGATATGTTTAAGATAACTTATGGTGCAGTTTTTTAACCCTTGATTACCGCTGCCGGTCTCTAATTTGTTCTCCTGCATAGGCACGTCCAATAAATCCAGCCTCGTGAAGCCGAGTGTCGCATAAAGTTTTAAATAACAGATATAGGCAGCTTTATGCGTTATTACATGACAATATCACTGTAAATTGCTCGCATTTTTTAATTAAGTTATTGGGAGCAGGATGAGGTTTAGGTTACCATTGGCGGCTTCATAACCTACTGAATAAACAATGAATTGAGATAAGGATGATTCTTTGCCTTAGGCTCATTTGCACGGAGAGCAGAACTTGTTCCACTCGATCCCTTTTACTAGCAAGCCCACTCTTGTAACAACCCTAGGTTTTTTAGCACTATTTATTATTTCTGTGCCTATCTACGCACAAACCACTTCTACTACAGACAGCAGTCAGGAACTCATTCGCCAGCAAGAGCGTGAACGTGTGTTGCGTGAGCAGCAAACGGCTATTCCTGATGTGCATTTACAACCGCCCACAACAGCGCAAGACGGCTATTTGCCTGCTAACGAAAACCCTTGTTTTACGATTAATACGATTAGCTTGGGGGGCGAAGCATCCGAGCAATTCGAATGGTCACTCAACGCTGCCAATAAAACACTCGCTGGATTATCGGATAAGGCAATAGGTCGTTGTCTTGGAACGGATGGTATCAACCAAGTAATGCGCCGCATTCAAAACGCGATAGTTGCACGCGGTTACGTGACTAGCCGAGTGCTTGCGGGTGCGCAGGATTTAAAAACCGGTATCCTCAAACTGACATTAGTAGCAGGACGTGTGGGGCAGATTCGTTACGATAACGTGTTCACCAAAAAATGGAATGCGCGGCCCATTCGCGAAGGCGCTTTACTGAATTTACGGGATATTGAACAAACTCTCGAAAACCTGCGCCGAGTGCCTACGGTAGAATCCGATATTCAAATTGCACCCGCAGAGAACGCGGATGCCAAACCCAGTGAAAGCGACATTCTGATCCACCGGATTAAACAATCACTCTATCGGATCAATGTCTCAGTGGATGATGCCGGTACGGAAGCCACTGGCAAATATCAAAGCAGTCTTACGCTATCGCTTGATAACTGGTGGGCGCTGAGCGATTTGTTTTACCTCACCTTAAATAAAGATCTGGGTGGCGGTGACACTGGAGATCGTGGCACCAAGGGTTACAACGCCTATTACTCTATCCCTTTCAGCTATTGGTTGTTCGCGGTCACCACCAGCAACAATGAATATCATCAAGCCGTAGCCGGTGCGTTTGAAACCTACACCTACAGCGGTGAAAGTCAAAACACGGATATCAGTGCGTCGCGACTTATTTACCGCGATGCCGTGCGCAAAACCACTTTGTCGCTGCACGGCTGGTCACGCGCCTCGAAAAATTTCATCAATGATACGGAAGTAGAAGTGCAGCGCCGTCGCATGGCAGGCTGGAATTTGGGTGTGGCCCATCATGAAATTATGGGTCGCAATACACTGGATATCGCGCTCGATTATCGCAAGGGTTCTGGTGCGATGGAATCACTACCGGCTCCCGAAGAAGCTTTTGGCGAAGGGACGGCACGTCCTGAAATCATTTCTTCCACAGTTCAATTGTTCGTACCCTTCACGCTTGGCGAACAACGCTTGCGCTATTCAGGCATTTTGCGTGCTCAACACAACAACACACCGCTCGTACCACAAGACAGATTCAGTATTGGTGGACGCTACAGTGTGCGTGGTTTTGATGGTGAAACAACATTACTGGCTGAACGTGGTTGGTTGATTCGTAATGATCTAGCGTGGAGTATTTTACAAACGGGACAAGCCCTGTATCTGGGCGTGGATTACGGCAGTGTCAGCGGTGCGAGTAGCCAACAATTAGTAGGAACACACTTGAGCGGTGCAGTACTCGGTATCAAGGGTGGTTATAAAAGTCTGAGCTATGACGTGTTTGTCGGTCAACCCCTCCAAAAGCCTGAGCGTTTTAAAACCTCGTCCCAGGTAGCGGGATTCACAGCCAACTGGACATTTTAGGAGTAAGCATGTTTTTTAAGACCGCACAACTCAACGTCATCGCTCCGGGTTTAATTGATCAGGATTGGCACGAAGCCGAAGTGCTGGGTAGTGCAACCTGGCTGTGGATGCAATCCAAGGCACATCAGAATTTACCGCTTAAAACACTCTCAGCCTTATTATTGCCTGCACTCAAACATGGGCAATTTATCCTTGCCTCAGAGGCAGACCGTCCTGTCTTTTATCTGGCATGGGCAAACCTGAACCTTGAGGCCGAAGAACGCTACTTACAGCACCACCCTGTTCATATGCGAAATAGCGACTGGAATAGTGGCGACCGAGGCTGGATTCTGGATTGGATTGCGCCTTTTGGTCATACACAGGTCATGAGTCGTTTATTGGAACGCCAGCTTTTCGCGAATCGTTTTATGCGCCATCTCTATCATCGCGGCCATGAACTGGATCGGTATGGAGAGAAACGAGGCTTGACCGTGAAAGAGTTTCGCGGTCGGGCTGTGTTTCCACAGATTGCGAATGAATGGTTTGCCGCCCATCCGATTATCAATAAACCTGATAACCAACGATACACCTTAACCCAAAAGGATTTCTCGTGAACAAACAGTGCTTTCGTCTTATTTTTAACAAAGCGCGTGGCTTGATTATGGCCGTGGCTGAAACGGCAACCAGCCACAGCAAAGCCGCTGGTCAAACAACAGCAGCCAGCAGCATGTCAGTTGCACAAAAGCCTTTGGTTGCCAGTCTGCGCTCATTAACCTTTAGTTTGTGGGTAGCATTAGGCATGGTAGCCCTGCCAGTACAGGCAGAAATTATTGTCGATATCAATGCACCGTCAAGCCAGCGCGCTACGGTATTGAATGCAGCCAATGGCGTACCGCAAGTTAATATCCAAACCGCAAGTGATGGCGGTGTATCGCGCAACAGTTTCACCACCTTTGATGTCGATAAACAGGGTGCGATTTTGAACAATTCGCGCACCGATGTACAAACCCAATTGGGTGGCTGGGTTGAGGCGAATCCGTGGCTGGCCAAGGGCGAAGCGCGTATTATTTTAAATGAAGTGAATAGCAGTAACCCCAGCCAATTGCTCGGTTATATCGAGGTAGCTGGTCGTCGTGCCGAGGTGATCATTGCTAATGCCTCAGGCATTACCTGCGATGGTTGTGGTTTCATCAATGCCAGTCAAGCCACACTGACCACAGGTGTACCGCAATTTCTGGACGGAAATCTGAACGCTTATGGCGTGCAAAAAGGAATAGTCCGTATTGAAGGCGCAGGGCTGGATACGAGCCAAACCGATTACACCGCTATCATGGCGCGAGCAGTTGAAATCAACGCCGGTATTTGGGCAAACAATCTCAACATCACTACTGGAGCCAATCAAATTGATGTGGTGCATTCAGGAACAACACCGCTATCAGGTACGAGTGCCAAGCCTGCGTTTGCCATTGATGTATCGCAGCTTGGCGGTATGTATGCCGGTGTGATTACGCTGGTGGGTACGGATGCCGGAGTCGGAATCCGAAATACGGGTACGATTGGCGCGAGTGCAGGTTCCGTGGTCGTTACGGCTGATGGAATGATAGAAAACAACGGCAAGATAACAGCATCAGCCAATGTAGAAGTGAATACAAAACACGATATCCAAAACACTGGCACTGTCTACGCACAAGACAATACTCAACTTACCAGTCAAAGTGACATACATAACCAAGGTGTTATCGCCGCTAAAAACAATACCGCTCTTGTCGCCAGCGGCCTGAATAGCCAGATTACCAGCATTCAGGGTTCTGTTTTAGGCGCAGGGATAGACAATGATGGCAGTGTGGGAACCAGCGGTAATCTCGGTATTGCGGCCACTAAAACTATCAGCGTTCAAGGGCAAACCTTAAGTGGTGGCGACCAGACCCTTACGGCACAAGCACTGAATCTCAGTGGGAACACCAACAGCGCTAACAATCTTACCCTGACTGCGAGCAGCGGCGATATCACGCTGACCGGTGCAACCCTTGCTACAACTCACACACTTACCGCGAACACCTCACAAACCTTGCGCACTGATTTAGCCAACGTTTCTGCAAATCAGCTTACCGTCAGTGCTCGCGATCTTTCGAATAGTAAAGGCGAATTGGTACAGGTAGGCACTGGCGATTTAACGCTAAATCTCGTGGGTAGCCTTAACAATACGCAAGGCCGCATTGCCAGCAATAGCCAAAACCTGAATCTTAAAGCCGCAAATATCAATAACAGCAGTGGTTCGCTTGAGCATGCCGGAACGGGTGCGCTGAGCATCACCACCAATATCCTGAATGATTCCGCAGGGCAGATTTCCAGCAATGGCTTATTAGCCATCAAAGCAACTTCTACCAATGTAGATAGAGGGGTTTTGAGTGCTGAGCAGCTACAAATTGATGGCCAACAACTCTCGAATCGCGGCGGTACTATCACCCAACGCGGTACGGCTGCGACTGACATCACAAGCACCATGCAATTTGATAACACCAGTGGTTCACTGATTAGTCATGGCGCGACCACATTAACGACTGGTGCGCTTGTCAATCAAGGTGGAAAGATTCAGGTCGGCAGTAATAACAACACAGCGAATTTACACATAGATGCCAGCGGTGCTATCGACAACAGTGCGCAACAAGGTGTTTCAGGCACGATCACCGCGACTGGTAACGCGGTGATAAATGCCAACACTGTGAACAACTTCGAAGGACATGTGAGTGCAATACAAGCGCTCTCCGTCACAACCACCCAAGCACTCAATAATCAACAAGGGTTATTGGCAGGCAATGAAGCGGTAACGATCAACGCAAGCCAGATTAATAATAGTGAGGGTGCCATTGGTTCCGTTCAACAGCACACCCAGGTCACCGCCACCTCAGGTAATCTTGACAACACGGCTGGACGCATCGAAGCCGCACGCGCTGTCAATGTTTCTGCGGCAGGAATAAACAATACCGGTGGAACAATCAATGGCAGCAGTTTGACCGCCAGCAGCCAGCTGCAAACGCTTGATAATACACGTGGCACACTCACCACGTCTGGCACACATGACAGCGGCACGCTAGATCTGCAAACCGGTGCGCTGATCAATGATGCAGGTTTAATTCACGCACAGGGAGCGTTAACGGCAGACACACACAGCCAAACCTTGAGTAATACACAATCCGGTAGTGCCGGTATTATTGGTTCTTCTGCTATCAGTCTTACTACTGGCGAGTTGAACAATAGCGCGGGATACATTGGCAGTGTAGGTAAACTCACGACCCATAGTACTGCTATCAAAAATACGTTGGGCGGTAACATTGCCAGTGCCGATGCACTCGATCTCAACAGCGCCACCTTGAATAATCAGGGCGGGCAAATTAAAGCGCTGGGCAATGCGGACATTAATGTCACCGATAGTGTGGATAATACAGCCAGCCTGATACGCATAGGACAAACACTCAACCTAACCGCAGCGACCCTCACCAATGCCAATACCACAGCGGTAGACCAAGGCATAGAAGCGCAATCTATTAGCGTGAATGCGGCACAGATCACTAACACCCAAGGCGCAATACGCACTGATAAAAACCTAAGTCTTAACAGTCACGGCATTATCGACAATAGCCAAGGGTTAATGTCCGCCGGTATCACTGCGAGTTTAAAAGATACCGATTTGCTCAGGAAACACTTACACATTACCAATACCGGCGGCACCCTGATTGCGGGGCAAATGTTAGCCATCGATAGTGCAAGCTTGACCAGTGATGGCAAGTTGCTGAGCCAAGGCGATTTGGCTATCACGCTCACGCAAGATTACACACAGACAGGCGAACTTCACGCCAATGGTACAGCGAGCCTTGAAACTACCGGAATTTTGACTAACAAGTCCAGCTTGCTCGGCGGCGCAGCACTGAACCTTAAAGCCGCCACCATTGATAATCAGGTCGGTGCAGAAATCAGCGCTACTAACATTTCGCTGACAGCGACCGATAGCCATACACTCACCAACCGTGGTTTGATCAATGGTGTTGATACGTTTATCGACACGATTACCCTCAACAATATTGGCACAGGCCGGATTTATGGTGATCATCTGGCGATCAATGCCACAACGATTACCAACGATGCAGAACTTAATGCAGAGGGAACTCCCGATGCCGCAGTAATAGCGGCACGCACTCGGTTGGATTTGGGTGCGCAAACCATCACCAATCGCGAACATGCGCTGATGTTTAGCTTGGGCGATATAGCGATTGGCGGTAGTCTCGATACGAACCATCACGTCACCGGTCAAGCTTCTGTGTTGAACAACAACAGCGCCACCATTGAGGCGTTAGGCAATCTGGATATTGCCGCTCAACAGCTCAATAACACCGATGCGCATGCAGTCACCCAAGCAATCACCACCAACGAAGATATAACGAATTACGAAGGTATTACTAACAATCAGGGTGTCGAAAAAATTTATCGGAAAGATACTCCTGATGTGTATGTCTTTGAAGATCAGTCGCTTCATTTGCATACGCCGGAGGGTGATTACGAGCAGTGGCAAGCTTACACATTCAACCGCACCGTCAGCGAAACCATACTGATCAGTTCCGACCCCGCACAGATATCGTCAGGTAACGGTATGCACTTTGCGGTGCAAACTTTGATCAACGATAACAGTACGATAATTGCCGGTGGCGCTATTTCCGGTACTGTCGGTGACCTACAAAATTCCAATACCGAAGCACCGCGTGTGACCACGGATGTAGGCACCTTGACGGATTACTGGCGAAACTTTAACAAGGGTCGTGATTCCACAGGCAGTAAAGAACGTGATTATTTGCCACCACCCACCATCGAAACTATCACGTTAATTCCGGTGGCGTATCAACAACTCACAGCACCCACGAGTACAGGCACTCAAGTTGCAGAATTAGCCACTACCTCTATTAGCGAAACACCCACGAGCACAACAGCACCGACCGTTGTTATCAATAACGCGCCCATCGTGAGTCCTATTACGCAAATCGCAGCCTTAACCCATACCACCACCAACGGTACAGCAACCGTGGTACGCACAGGAGGTGTCAATACCCGCTTACCGAACAACAGCCTGTTTCAACTCAACCCCAGTGCCACAGCACATTATTTGATAGAGACTGACCCCGCGTTTACCAATAATCGCTTGTGGTTGAATTCTGATTATTTACTCAATGCCCTAGCCATTGATCCCGCGCTCACACAAAAACGCCTCGGTGATGGCTTTTACGAACAACAATTAATTCGTGAACAAATCGCGTTATTGACGGGTCGCCGTTTTCTGGAAGGCTATGCGGATGATGAAGCGCAGTATCAGGCACTGATGAACAACGCCAGTACCTATGTGCAGGATTACACCTTGCGCCCGGGCATTGCACTCACTGCTGAACAAATGGCAGCACTGACCAGCGATATCGTTTGGCTTGTCGAAACCACGGTCACACTAGCCGATGGCAGCACCACAAAAGCCTTGGTGCCGCAGGTGTATGTCCGAGTCCGCGAAGGCGATATTAACGGTGCCGGTACTCTGATTTCCGGCAAAAGTATTGATCTGAATTTGACAGGTGATCTGACCAACAGCGGCACTGTGGCAGGCCGCACCGCACTCAAGCTTAACGCTGAAAACATTGAGAATTTAGGTGGACGATTAAGCGCTGAAACGGTGGCACTCAATGTCCGCAAGAATATCGCGAACCTCGGTGGCAAAATTGATGCGGTACACAGCATGAGCTTGGAGGCGCAGCACGATATCGTTATCGCGAGCGTCACCAGCACCGGCACCAGTGTACAAGGTACGCGAACTACCATTGATCGCGTGGCTGGGCTTTATGTCACCGGCACTAACGGTACTTTGCTTGCCAATGCAGGCCACGATCTAACAATCAGCGCAGCTCAAGTTATCAACCGTGCGCCTACAAGTGCAGGTTTAGGCACCGACACAGGTGGAAGCACTCGTCTCAGCGCTGGCAACAATCTCAACATCAATAGCCTGACCGAAAGCGCCACTCAAACCCTAGCGGATGATGCCCCAAAAAGTGAAATGACAAGGGGTGGGATCGGGGTCGGCGCAATTAAAACGAATACCCACACTGACAGTCACCACACCGAGGTGAGCACGGTTATTGATACCGCCGGTGATCTGGAACTGCACGCCGGTAATGACCTGGGTATCAAAGCGAGCCAGCTCAATGCCGATGGCAATGTCAGTCTGAATGCAGCACATGATCTTAATTTAACGGCCGTTGCTAACGAGCAACACAGCGAAACAACTACCAGTAATCATAAAGGCGTGGATACTATCGTCACCCATACCTTAGTGGACATTGCGAGCGGAAGCGCTGTCAGCATTAAAGCGGGTAACGATGCGAACCTCACCGGTACTGCGATTACCTCCGCAGGCGATACAGCGATCAGTGCGCTGCGTGATACCAATATCAGCTCGGTAGTCGATTCGGAATACCACTACAGCAAAGATACCGACAACAAATCCTTTGGTCGCCGTACCACGACCACCACAGAAACCCTCAACGAAACCGTGGTTGGTGGCACCATTAGCAGCGGTGGCGATGTACTCATCAATGCCCATAAAAATACCGAAGGCGAAGTAATTACCGAGCAAAGTGGCAACGTCAATTTAGCAGGCGTGACCTTAGCGGCTAAAAATGATGTCGCGATTGCTGCCGATGAAAACGTGACTGTCACCGGCACCCATTACGAAACACTGGATTATCAGGACACCAAAAAAACCGGTTCACTCGGTTTTAGCAAAAAGGAACAAGGCGCAGTAGCCAGCGATAAGCATTTGCAAAACGCGAGCATTAGCGCTGGTGGCAATGCCCATGTGCTGTCAGGCAACGATATCACTCTGGCTGCGACCAATGTTATAGCCAAGGGCAACGTGGATCTGCAAGCCGTGGATAATTTGTTGATCACGGCGGGTGAAGCGATTAGTAATAGCGAGCAATGGAGTAAGAAATCCGGCCTGTTTACCAACGAGAGTCTTTACAGTAAATCCGAACACAAAGATGGCGAAGGTGTGACCTCGGCACAAGCTTCCAATATTCACGCAGGCGGTCAAGTCACGGCTCATTCAGGCACAGCGCAAATTATTGGTTCCAACATCACTGGCGATACGGACGTTAAGCTCGTTACCGATGCCGGTGATCTGGACGTCCTTGCGGCTCGCAATACCACCCAAGCTTATAGCCACGACAAAACTATGACGGTGGGTGTTGGTGATTTAGCCAAGGCTGCTACACGTCCCGACCAGTTGGTGCAAAACAAGGATGGCCGCGCAACGGTGAAAGTCGCCGATGCACAATTTGATTCCGTTGATAGCAAAAGCACGACCACGGCTATGGAAGCATCCAACATTGAAAGTCTGGAAGACGTCACGCTGATTGCAGGTGCAGGCAATGTGAATGTGAAAGGTTCCAACCTTGCCGCCGATACGGACAATGATCAA